>JAJFHG010000039.1 GCA_021775735.1 Hyphomicrobiaceae bacterium | reverse complement strand
CGGGGATCCACTGGTTTTTCTACCACTGGAACTCCGGGATATAAACTAGATAGAATTTCACTATTTGGATTTCCCGTCTGGAACACAAACGGCATACTGAGTGTTTGTAATAGATCAGCGATTGGATAAACCATCACTCCATTCAGATTAACATCGAGAATGGCCGCATCAGCTTTTAATTTATCGGACAGACCCAACACGTCTTCGACACAACGAAATGGGCCGACGACAATCGCATCACAATCCTCTAACTCTGATGCCAACTCCATTGAAATCAATAGCTCATCTTCGACCACAAGGATGCGTTTGTGTTTTAGGCGCTCTCGATAAGATTGGATTGATTGAGATATCTTTCTACTCCTGGCAACAGAATTTTGTACTGGAAACCAGTCTCGACTGGTTGTTTGAGTTATAGATATCATTTCTATTCAATCAGCACACCCCATTTCAAAAATTGGTTTCTGTGCTCAGAAGATGTTCAAGTTTTTTCAATTGTCGTCATCTACGTTCCCTTGCAAATCTGGCACCCTAATGACTCATGTAGCCCGAGAACACCACAACTTCGGGTTTCATCAGAAATGATTATTGCAAACTATTTTCAACTTCCGACGCTTTCAGAAACGAGCTTTGCATTAGCCGAATCCTGCATTTCCAACCATTTACCAGGAAGAACCATCTGAAATTGTAGGCCAGTTGGCTCATAAGAAAGTTTTGAATCACCACCGAGATCTTGGGCTGCAATGCGCTTTAGGACCTTCTGTCCAAATCCCTCTGGAAGTTGCTTAGCATTTCCGTCTGGACATTGTTCTTGCCATGTCAAAGTAAGTGATGGCTCTGGTTTTTCCTGGTCAATTGACCAAGATACCGTCACGCAACCATCATCTGAGGCGAAAGCACCAATGCTTTTTGAAAACGTGGCAAGCTCATGTATTGCTAAACCGATGTTTTGAATGGCCTTCGATTTTAGGCGGATATCGGCACTATCAAATTTAATTCTTTCATTATATTCGGGTTCAACAAGAGCGATCTGACTATCAATTAATTTTTTAAGAGAGCTTGCTGTCCAGCTATCTTGAGTAATTAAGTCAATACTCTTTGCTAGCGACATTACACGAGTAAGTAACGCTGACTTGTATTGTGAATTGGAGGTTGCTGTTTTTTCTAATTGACCAAGGAGCGCAACAACAATCGCCAGAAGATTGCGGGCTCGATGATTAACTTCTAATGTCATTGAGGCCAAGTGTTGATGCCACTTGGCTTTCTCAGTGATGTCATTTGATACACAGAGCGATCCGATGATCGCACCGTCTCGGTTATACCGTGGCGCGATTTGGAGAACATAGCTTCTCATCTCATCTCCGACGGGAATCTGAAATTCTCCTTCGTGGATCTGACCGTCGTCAATAGCATTTTGCATAAGTTGGGCGACAGCTTTACCGGTGTCCGCAGAAATAACCTCAGTAACTGACTTACCAATGATATCTTTACTCTTGAAACTAAAATTATGGGCCCACTCGAAGCGATGATTTAGATCGCAGTAGAACGTAGCCATGTTGAAGGTTTTAAGAACGTGGCGGAAATGACGGTGAGAACGAGTAAGTTCAACTTGATAGCCTTTCAAATCGCTATTTAACTTGGCTTCGCTGCTTTTTAGTGACCGTATCGCTGCGTGGCTTTGATTTAGTTGCATGCGCAGTTCGGCGATAGTCTTACCCTTTCCAAATTGAACAAGAAGTGGCCACAGGGTGAGGGCTGCAAACAATGACAATCCGGAACCGATTAGGAAAAGCGAGTCCCACACACTAATGCGCATTAATAGATAGGTAATAATGACGGTTACCTGAACGACCAGCGCTCCATATAGAAACGCTGCCGTAAAAGGGGCAAAAAACGCCACTTTACGTTTTGAATGATAATACGCTGGACAAATATCGTTTGCTTTTGATTGGTACATGACGCTTCCCACTAGGATCCCCGCTAAGATGTGTAGATATATGACGCCGCTCGAAGGGTTTTGTTCCATCCCGCGCTCTCGTGTTGAAAGGCTTAGTTAATTTTTAGAAAAATTGGACGTGCAATTGCGAAACAAATAACTAATTTAGGGTTATCTCTTTCGATATCGCCCAAAACAGTTGTTCTTGCAGACACGCAAATTGCACAAGCCAGTTTAACGACGAGAGAACTGTATTGAGTAGTGCTTCCGAGCCATCAAACCTTCCTCCCCCCTGTGCCAGAAACACTATTTGAAAATGGCATATTAAAATGAGGCTGGGCCGACATCGGCTTCAATGCTGGAGAAAAACCAGTTACAACTCCGCTTATGATCAACGACTCTCCAAACACCGCTGCCCCCCACACCTCACTTGGGTTCTCACACCATCCAAGAGGTCTGCGCACGCTTTTTTTTGCTGAACTTTGGGAACGCTTTTCCTACTACGGCATGCGCGCCTTGTTGACGTTGTTTATGGTTGCACCCATCGCAGGTGGTGGACTTGACATGCCGGTCCAAGAAGCTGCCCGTATCTACGGCAACTACACGATGGCCGTTTATATGCTGTCGATCCCAGGCGGCTATCTTGCCGATAGTGTGTTCGGGGCTAAACGCGCAGTGCTCATTGGCGGCTGGATCATTGCCCTTGGGCATTTCACGTTGGCGACAACGTGGGCGGCAAGCTTTTACGTTGGACTCATTCTGGTAGCGCTTGGCACGGGTCTGCTAAAGCCAAGTATCAGCGCACTTGTTGGCGCACTCTATCGTGAAGGCGACACGCGCCGTGATGCTGGTTTTTCTCTATTCTATATGGGCATCAATATCGGAGCATTTATTGCACCTCTGGTGACCGGGTTTCTCGCTCAAAGTGAAACCTTTAAGTCCTGGCTTTCTGCCAACGGCTTTGATCCAACAACCAGTTGGCATTGGGGCTTTGGGGCGGCAGGTGTTGGCATGGTGGCGGGGCTGTTGGTGTTCATGCACAATGCACGGGTGTTACCAGATCAAGGTCACAACGCCTCACTACCGGAGAATTTCTGGCGCAATGCATTTTTGGTGATTGTCGGCACAGGCTTATTGATGGGCCTGCTTATTCTATCTGACAGTGAGGGCTGGACGTGGCTGCGCTATCTGATCATCGCGCTTCCCGTCACAGCCGCACTCCTCTTTGGGTTTTCGAAAGAGAAGGGCTTCAAACAAATCGGAGCCATCTTCGTCTTGTTTATAGCTGCCATGGTGTTCTGGTCGATCTTTGAGCAAACCGGACTATCAATTGCGCTTTTTGCTGACAAGCTGACGAATAACAACGTGATGGGATTTTCTATCCCCTCGTCCTGGTATCAATCGTTGAACTCGCTGTTTGTCATCACGCTCGCACCATTATTTGCGTTTGCCTGGCTGAAGTTCGGTGCCCGACAACCTTCAAGCCCGGTCAAATTCTCGATCGGGCTCGTCTTCCTCGCGCTTTCGTTTGTTTTGATGATACCAGCGGCCTACCTTACGGCGGCTGGCAAAGTCAGCCCACTCTGGCTGGTGGGTCTGTTCTTCCTACAAACCGTAGGAGAATTATTTTTAAGCCCGGTTGGTCTGTCAACAATGACCAAGCTGGCACCCGCACGGATCACCGGCCTCGTTCTTGGCATTTGGTTCCTGGCAGCTGCCTTTGGCAATAAACTGGCGGGCATCCTGGGGCGTAACTTTGATGCAACTGATCCCGATGCTCTGGCCCAGTTCTTTACCGAGCAAGCCCTACTGGTGCTCGTTTGCGCTTGTGTTTTATTTGCCTTGAGCCCATGGGTAAAACGGTTAATGGGTAATATTCACTAACCATATCAGCTCTTTCCCATCACGGAGCTTTGATTGGCGACGGCTTCGTAACACCTCCCATTCATACTGTATTCACAGGCCCTAAGCTGTTACTATAACGGAACAAAGCCTGAGTCCTTTGAACCTTCTTTGATGTCGCTGCGACACCTATTATGTGATCGCCATAGCCCTTTTGGAGCCTCGTGAAATGAAAAACCGGCTCAAACTGCTTCAAATCCCGTTTCTCGCTGTTGCCATTGTGGCAGCATCGACCCCTTCCGCCTTTGCCGCCTCTGGCGATACGATTGGCGAAGCCATTGAAGTTATCAATCTGGTGACGGCGGATTATTCGCGGGACACCCGCACACTTCAGCCTGGTGACGACGTGCGCCAGGACGAAAGGATCGCCGTTGGCAGCGATGGGCGCAGCGAATTGCAATTTGCTGACCAAACCAAAATCGCGCTTGGCCCGGGCTCTGAATTGATGCTCGACAAATTCGTCTATGACTCAAACAAGAATTCCGGATCGATTGTGATGGACTTCGTGTCCGGCACCTTGCGATTCATCACAGGCGTTGCGCAGAAGCCGACTTACGTCATTCGTACGCCGAATGCGTCGATCACCGTACGTGGCACCATTTTTGACGTCTACACACCGCCAAAAGGTGGCCCGACCTATCTACTGCTGCACGAAGGTGGCGTGAAGGTTTGTAGCAGAAAGAAAAAGACCTGCCGCAACAACAATAAGCCGAGTCAGTTGGTTCGCATCTCGAAAAATGGCAAGATTGATAATCCAACAGTCTGGTCTGTTCTAGAAGGCAAGGATGGCATTCCGTTTGATCTCGCATTTCCGTTTGTCATCAACCCGCCTTTGATTGACCCCTCGCCAGTCTTCTCCAAAGGTGAGATTGTCAACGCAGCGCTGCCCAAGAAAACTTACAAAAAGAAACCGAAACGGAAAGCCAAGAAAAAAACGCCTAAGAAGAAGCGTGTCACGAAAAAACGCAGACCGAAGAAAAAGAGAAAAACAGCGAAAAATAATGACGCTGCAAATGCAGCCGCCGCTGCAGCGATTGCAATCGGCATTGGCATAGCCCTCAGCAAGGGCAAGAACAAAGGTGGCGGCGGTGGTTGCCGTAGTAGCGGCGGCTGCGGCGGCGGTGGCCACAAGCACCCCTACTAACGACTAAGGCGCGTACGCCTTACCCTAAATTCCACACGGCTCGCAGCCTCACATCTGCGGGCCGTTTGCTATTGTGCAGCAGACTTCAACGCAGTGACCTGGGCTTCATAGTGATCGTAGAGGCCGACAAGGCCTGGCCAATTGATGTCTTTGCAGGTCTTAAAGTGCTTTTGCGCTCCCGATACATTCTTGTTATCCAGCGCCTGTAACAATGCCGCTTGGTGTTTCACCAATTCCTGGAACGTGCTGCGGCCCTTCACAGCCTCATCACCCAACAGAGCAAAAACAGATTCGGGGTTGTCTTTGCCCTTCAGCTTGATCGCGCCAATCGGCAAGAATGCAAACTCCCCCGCCAACTCTGCTGTACGTTCGCCCACAATGATCGAAACACCATATCCCTTAGTTTCGCTTTCCAAGCGCGACGCGGTGTTCACCGGATCTCCGAGCAACGAATAGTCAAAACGCTGTGGCGAACCGACATTACCAACACAACAGTCACCTGTGTTCAGACCAATGCCAATGCGCACCGGCTGAAACGCCTCACCTGATACCTTTGCCTCTTTGCGCCAAATTGTATTCAGGCGATCTAATTCCTCAGTCATTCGAAGTGCCGTGATACAGGCTTGACGTGCATGGGCTTCATCACGCACCGGGGCATTCCAAAAAGCCATCACCGCATCACCCATGAATTTATCAATGGTGCCTTTCTCCTCCAGGATAATGTCAGAGAGGGGCGTGAATAGTGCATTGACGAATTGGATGAGTTCTTCGGCATCAAGGCGTTCTGAAATTTTTGAAAAACCACGCACGTCTGAAAACAAAAGCGTGACTTCTCGCATCTCACCGCCAAGCTTAAGCTTGTCGTGGTTTTCCGCCAATTCCTCGACGAGTTGGGGTGCAACGTAGTGGCCAAACGCCGAGCGCACCCGATTTTTGTCAGCCTCAGATTTGACATAACTAAAGAGTGAGCCTGCGAGATAAACGGCAAGTACCGACAAGCTTGGATATACAGGATCAAACAGAACACCTGAGTTGGCGTAAGCGGTCCATGACAGCCCAGCGATTGCTAAGATCGCACCAGCACCGATGAGCGCTGCGGTCAACGGGCCATGGCGACGAATGAGCCACGCAACCAGCAAGCCCACCAAAAGTAAAAAGCTAAGCTCCAGACCTGTTGCGTAGGCAGGGCGGCGCAAATAAGACCCGGCCAGCATTTGCTCCAGTGCTTGGGCGTGCACTTCAACGCCTGGCACGGATGCTTCAAGCGGCGTTGCCCGCAAATCCATCAAACCGGTTGCGCTGGAACCAATAAAGATCAACCGATCTTTGACCTCAACTGGATCATACGCGCCCGATAAGATCCTATGGGCGGGAAGATAGCGGCCTGGATCAGAGTTCGAGAACCGCAAATAAAGTTCACCGTTGCCACGCGTTTCAAGAATAGTGGAACCGACCTTGACCCGCTCGACCCCGGTCTTTTGGCCGAATGCTGAAACACCGCTGCCACCTGAGGATTTGATGGTGATCGTGGAGTGGCCCCCCGCAACCCTCAATGCTTCCAGCGCCAAGCCCGGGTAAAGCTCATCTCCTAGACGCACCAACGTTGGCACACTGCGCACGACCTGGTCATGGGCCGGCAACCAGTTGACGCCACCAAGACCCGCAGCGTCTTGAGCAAGAACGGCGAGCAGAGGTGTTGCATTGGGAAAACCGGGAACGAACAACTTGGGATCGTCGCCGGCGGCCACAAAGCTCGCTTTGGGCTTCTCGGTAACCGGCTTTCCAATACCAAGACCGGAAACACCAAGAACGACGGGCGCACCCTTGAGAACATCCCCTAAGCGTTGATCATTCGACGGCAACGCGCGCGCTTTTTCGGCCAACGGCGCAAGCTCACTATTGTCTGAAAACAAATCCGCAAATGCCGATGGTGACAACCTGTCAGGCTCCGCCAGAATAAGGTCAAGAGCCACGACCTGTGCGCCATCGGATTTAAGACGCGCAATAATCTCAGCCATTTTGGTGCGCGGCCATGGCCACTGACCAATCTTTGCCAGAGATGCCTCATCAATATCAACAATGCGAACGGGATAGTCAGGGTCAACAGTGCGCGGTGCTAGGCGCTGGTAGGTATCAAATACCACATAGCGCAATCCGGCGATGGCTTGCGGATCCCAAATCCGAAACAGCAGCGCAGCAGCCAAAATGGCACCCATCACCATAAGGTGGGGCTGTTGCATGTGGCGAAGAAGCCTTTGCATCACGATCAGGTCCCTAGATCAAAAGATCCGTCTCAACACAATGTCGATGCGAGGCGGATAGAATGATCTATACCAAAGTGTCGACGCGAGGTAACTGCGATTGATGAGTTGCAGGAGCAGCGAGCCAAAGACCGGGGGGGCGCGGCGACCACTAGAGCTGGTATCGCTATGATCGGCGAAGGTGTCAGGGGAAAGCGTGGGCGGAGCCGTTTCAAAAAACTGGCTGGGGTGGGAGGATTCGAACCTCCGCATGCCGATACCAAAAACCGGTGCCTTACCACTTGGCTACACCCCATCGCTGGAAAAGGTCTTCTACAGGGTTTTCGCCGGGTTTCAAGGGGCTTAGACCGGGTGTCGCGGGATGAACACGAATAGAACACAGGGCCGCACTGCTCTGGACCGTTACCTTGGCACAATATGACGAATTCCAGGCCATATCCGGGGTTTCGATGGCGCATAGTCTGTTAAAACAAAACGCGTGAGCGTCTATCTCTTCACAAGTTTCTTCAGCTCTTTAGCATAGTCCCTCAACGCCTGAAGTCCGTTCGGCGTCAAACCATAAATCCCGGTCTCAACCCGCTCAAACCATCCATAGTGATCATCCGCCATGAGACGGCGCGCGTTTTCCACATTACAAGCCGCGGCAACCTTTGATGCTTTCGTTGCTCCATTGGTGTTGAGAAAATGCAAACATTTGAGGGCGTCCTGACGATACGCCGTCATCAATCCGCTCCGGGTTGCACCTCCCGTGTTCGGATCTCCAACACGCTTGGCAAACTCGCGCAGGAGGCGCGCACGCTTTGGCTTGGAAAGCCGAGGGCGGAACGGTGCTGGATCAGAATGAACTTCGACGAGACCATCTTTAAGCCGAACCGTCATCAGACCGATACCAAGTCGCTTACACAAACCCAGATTGCTCTTCAGTGCTTTTTGAAAAGCCTGACCACGACCGCGTGGTACCGCTATATATACGCTTTCGGTAATGGCCTGACGCGCAATCGCCTGATGAAAGAGAGACAATGAAAAACCGGTTTTCATCTCCACAATAATGGGATCTTCTTCATCTCGGCACGCCACAACATCGGCCGAACCGATCTCGCTTTTGACCGTATAGCCTTGCTCATCAAGCAACTGCTTAATCGGCGCATACAGTTCTGTTTCTCGAAGGGTTTTAACCATAGTCGGCCTCTGATAGCCCATCGAATCATATCTTGCCAATCCATGCACACTTAACGCAGCATAGACCGATGACCTTTCCACTGGCTCAACAGAAATTGACGGTTCGCCAACCGCGCGCAACCTGATAGATAAAAACGAGAAGATATTGGCAGAGGCCGATATCACGAAACCTGCGGCCTAGGGGGATGAGCGCGCACCATGGATGATGAAACATCCCCAACATCGGACAGCACAAAAACACGTTGGCACCTGCTCTCCATCATGGCTGGGCCTCTTATTGCAGTCGTGCTGCTCATGCTGCCGCCGCCTGGCAGCCTCTCGGTGCCAGCTTGGAACGTTGTCGCCATCACGCTATGGATTGTCATTTGGTGGCTCACTGAAGCCATCCCCATTCCAGCAACGGCGCTCATTCCGATCCCATTTTTCCCGGCACTTGGTATTGGCGATCTAAAAACCATCGCTGCCAGTTACGCTCATCCGCTTCTTTTAATGTTTCTTGGAGGTTTCATATTGGCCGCTGCCATGCAGCGCTCAGGCCTACACCGACGTATTGCGCTCAACATCATCAATTTTGTTGGCACCAGCCCTGCGATGATCATCGCAGGGTTCATGTTAGCAACCGCATTCTTGTCGATGTGGATCTCCAACACTGCAACAACGATCATGATGTTCTCTGTTGCTCTCCCCGTCATTCAATTGCACAAGGAGACAGCAAGCGATGGCCTACCCCAGCGCAACTTCAGTGTCGCTCTGATGCTGGCAATCGCATATTCCGCCTCCATCGGTGGCGTTGGGACACCGATTGGCACTCCTCCCAACGCCCTGCTCGCCTCCATTCTGCAAGACACCTACAACATCGAAATTGACTTCGGAACCTGGATGACCTTTGGCGTGCCAGTCATCCTAGTGATGCTCCCGATTACATGGACTGTGCTGACAAAATTTCTCTATCCGGTTGCAGATTCTAATAACTCCACTGGAAGCGCCACCGTCGTGTCATCACTGTCTGAACTGGGCATAATGCGCCGCAACGAAAAAATGGTGCTCTGCATTTTTCTGCTCGCTGCTTTTGGCTGGATTTTCGGCAAAGCAATCGCAAAATCATTTGGCGTACCCTTCAGCGACACATCCGTGGCCATCATTGCAGCGCTGTTGCTCTTCGCTTTGCCGCACCGGCTCGATAAACTGGAGTTTTTGATGAATTGGGAAAGTACGCGTGACATCCCGTGGGGCGTCCTATTGATGCTTGGTGGTGGACTTGCAATTGCATCCGCGTTTGCCTCAAGCGGCCTCGCTCAAGCCATTGGCGCATCAATGTCAGGTTTAAGCCAATACAGCCTTTGGATATTCGTGCTCCTTGCGACAGCCTTGATTGTGTTTCTCACGGAGATCACATCGAACACAGCATCGGCTGCAACATTTCTTCCTATTCTTGGTGCGATCGCTGTTGGCATGGGGCATGACCCCAGATCCTTGATGATCCCGGTTACTCTTGGTGCCTCCATGGCCTTCATGATGCCCGTTGCAACAGCCCCCAACGCCATTGTATTTTCCCATAAGGATGTCCACATCACCGATATGGTCAGCACCGGCATCTGGCTTAACATCATCTCGATTGCTGTATGTTTCAGTGCAGGCTATTGGCTTGCAAGTGCTGTGTTCGGCTTGTCCCTTCACTAAACGACACACGAGAAGTCCTAACAAAGGCAACGCCTCACAATGGCCGATACGCTGACTTTCAAAACGGATATGGCGTTCACCCATGGCAAACCAAGCAATATGGCGCCGGGCGTCAGACGAGTTGTTGCGAATAATGGCGGACCTCTGACCTTTCACGGCACAAATACATACCTTATAGGCACCAACGCCCTGGCTGTTATTGATCCAGGTCCAGACGATGTGGCTCATCGCGAAGCGATTGTGCAGGCGGCAGGCGGCAAACCGATCACCCATATTTTCATTACACACCGCCACCGCGATCATGTAGACGGCACGCTGGCGCTGAAGCGGGCAACAGGGGCTATAACATGTGCCTTTGACGGTACACGCTCGCTGCGCGGCATGACCGCTAACACGCCAACAGGCCGCGCATTTATTGATCTTGATTTTGTTCCCGACGAGGACATCAAAGATGGGGATCAGATTGAGGGAGAGGATTGGCAATTAGACGCCGTGCACACACCTGGCCATGCACCAGACCACCTCTGCTTAGCGCTTAATGCCCAGAAAATTCTTTTTTCAGGCGACCATGTCATGTCGTGGAACACGTCTGTGATTGCACCGCCTGAAGGCAGTATGGCAGACTATATCAAATCGTTAGAAAAACTATTGGAGCGCACCGACGAGTTGTTCCTGCCTGGCCATGGCGGCAGACTTGAAAAACCACGTCGCGCTGTACGTGCCTACCTGCTGCATCGAAAAATGCGCGAACAAGCAATCCTCAATGCGATCCGAAACGGCAGGTCCACAATCAATAGCCTGGTATCGGAGATATATAGCGGGGCACCTCAATCCGTCGTTGGCGCCGCCGCGCTCTCCGTTCTCGCGCACGTCGAGCTTTTGCACGCGCGCGGGCTCGTGACCTGCGCGCCGAAACTCGCGATCGACGCTGAGTTTCATCCGTCTTAGCTTTTTTGGATTTCTTCTTCTTCGCCTCAACAGCTTCAATAGCCGTTACGGTTTCCTCCAAACGCACGACAACCTGACGCATCAATGTGCGCAACCGCCTGGCATTGCGCCCCAAATCGTGGCGACCATAACGAGATGCAGAGCGCATATCGATGCGCGCACTGTCACCAATATCTGAAACGCGGATGGCAACATCATCGTAAAACCCAAACAGCAACGTGCGATCTGTTGCTTCGAGATACCCAGCATCAGAACCATCCTCACTGGGCGGATCCTCGCGCACAATCGCAAGATTTTCACGCTTCAGAGCATCAACAACGAGCGCATAGGTTTCAGCCGCTGTACGGTTCACGACCAACGGCTTTAAATCCGGGTAGTGAACGCGCTGTTGGTTGGCAAACGTGCTGCCAGGGTAAGCCACCGGATTAGCACCAAGTGGTCTGATGCCGGAAATGCTCTGAAAAGGCGGCGGGGTTTGGAAATCTGTCGTCAGGTCATTAATTTGCGGCATCTTTGAAGCCGCCTGAAGCACCAACGGCGGTGCCATTAAAATTCCCAGGCTCACCACAAGGCCAACAGCAATATTACCGGTCCCCGCAGCTCCTGTCCGCCAAATGGCATAACCACCTGCACACGCAAGCAGGAGGGCAATAGCTGCGATGAGATAAGCAAGTTTGGCCAAGTTTAAAGCGACCAGTGTCGGCATGCCAAAAACGCGATGCAGAAAAAAAGCTGCGATGAGTAACAACAAAGCGAAGCCTGCCACGGAGCGGGTCCAGCGGCTAATGGCGAGCGATGGGGATGTGAGGACACGTCTCATAGTCGATTTTTTTTACAATCTCGAAGTTGCATTGCGCCCCTCTTACCATAGGCCTGTGCACCAACCAACGTCCCTGCGGGGCACAGGTTCACCGGACATCCTTCTGCCACATGCCACTATTCCGGGCTTTAACGCACCCAAGCGATGAAATTAAGATAGGCAGCGCGCATCAAATCACCTTAGATCAGACCGTGTATTATGTCGTTTGGCCCGGACTGGCGGCGACCACCACGATGCGCCAAATGCCAACCATAAGCATCGCTTTGAGGTTTTGATGAAACTGGCAAAGACCAAACGGGTGTGGCCAAACGGGCAATGTAATCCCAAAACCTGGCTACAGATGATGTCGGCAGTCTTGGTCGCAACCCTTATAACATCACCTCACGCGTCCGCCGCCTCGCTGCGCATCGCAACCTGGGATGTCTCACAGGCTGAAAAGAGTATCTTTGCGCGCAAAAAGAACGAAAAAAAGTCGTCCTGGCGGCACACCTTTGGATCGGAGCGCCGCGATGCAAAAAAAACACGCCTGGGTATCTTTAATCTTGATGTCGATGTTGTGTTGCTCCAAGGCGTACGCAATGTCAGAGCACTGAGGCGCGTATTTCCAACTCGCCATTGGAAGCTTATCCTTTCACGCGACTATATGCGCTACGCACCGCCACTAAGTCGGTTGCCAGCCGACCTCCAAGCCTACGAAATCTCAGTAACCGGACGCACTGTAGAGCACCCTGTCACAGCAATTGCAGTGCGTTATCAGCGCCGCTTGCGCGTGCGGGCCATCAGACATATCCGAATTGAAGACCACGTTGAAAATTCAAATGCTGATTTGCCGGAAGTGAAATTAGAAAATGTACCCTCAGTCACTGCGGTTCGTATCAACCATTTCGGATCGGACATTTGGCTGATGTCGCTTGCGTTGATACACGGTTGCACAGATGGCGGTGCACCCTGCCCAACGTGGCAGGCAACTCAGAACTGGTACAAACTTCTGCAAACCTCCTATCAGCTTCCAGCCATCGCGGGTGCAGCACACACACCAAAAGCTGATGAGGGACGCGAACACCCCAAGATCGCGCAATGCGGCACCCTTGCGCCGCTCACAGAGAATTGCGGCAAAGACAAGTGTCTTGGAGAACAAAAAAGTCTGACCCGCAAAAAACTGGGCTGTATTGTATTAACCACCGTAAACCTTCCGCGCGCCCTGCCGCTACAACGCCCCCTGTCTCCACCAGATTTCTAGGCTCATTTTTGCAATTCTTGAGTAGTTTGCTCGTCTACGGCATAACATCGCCCCACAGGTCATGCGCTGAAGATTAGCCGACCATGGACGTGAACCTTACCTAACATTCAAACACCCCTGCGACGACAGACGCCGCATAATCCATCCCAGATTGGCTGATAATAAGATAGAACCTGGGTCGAGATCCTTTGACCACAATGCGTACAGAGAACGACACGAGCACCCCATGACCAATACACCGGCCAACTGGCCAAAAGACCATCCCGCAGTTGCGCATGGAAAGATCGGCGTACTGCTGCTCAATCTTGGTACGCCGGATGGTACAGACTATTGGTCAATGCGCCGCTATCTCAAGCAATTCTTGTCAGATAAACGTGTCATTGAAGAGCCAACCTGGAAGTGGTGGCCGATCCTCAATCTGATCATTCTCACAAAGCGTCCTGGCCCCAAAGGCCGCGACTATCAAACGATATGGAATACGGAAAAAGACGAAGGGCCTCTCAAAACAATCACACGTGGGCAGGCCAACGCGCTTCAAGAGCGCTTTGAACGCCAACCGGAGGTCATTGTCGATTGGGCGATGCGGTACGCCAACCCATCAACCGAGAGCCGCATTGATGCGCTGTTCAAACAAGGCTGCGATCGCATTTTGCTGATGCCGCTCTATCCACAGTATGCAGCCGCCACGTCAGCCACAGCTTGTGATGATGCGTTCAAAGCGTTGATGAAAATGCGCTGGCAACCGTCTGTACGTGTTGCACCAGCCTATCACGATGAGCCTGCCTATATAAAAGCGATCGCGAAAAGCGTTCGCTATGGCCTTGCAAATCTTGATTTTGAACCAGAAAAGATCATCGCAACCTTCCACGGCATGCCACAAAAGTATTTTGACAAAGGCGACCCGTATCATTGTCATTGCCAGAAGACTTCACGGCTGGTGCGTGAGAAGCTCGGCATTGAACCCGATAAATGGCTGACAACATTTCAATCGCGTTTTGGCAATGATCCGTGGTTACAACCCTACACCGACAAAACGGTTGAACGTCTCGCCAAGGACGGCATCAAAAAGCTGGCGCTTGTTGCACCAGGCTTCTCAGCCGACTGCCTGGAAACCCTGGAAGAACTTGACGGGGAGAACCGTGAAATTTTTGAAGAACATGGTGGCGAACACTTTGCCTACCTGCCCGCTCTCAATGACAGTAAAGAAGGTATTGATGTTATTGAAGCCGTGGTGCGTCGTGAATTAATGGGCTGGATTTCCTAAAACACCCAACACGCGCCATCAAATCTCTGGTCATCATGATTAAGCGCCTCTTAACGAGAAGCGTTAAATCTTCATTGTTTTAAAACACTTACTTAACCTAATTTTCGCGACTTTCCTCTAGAAATTAACCCGAACCATTCCCATATCTCACATGTAACTTGCGCTTAAGTGCGCTTAAGATTGGAGAAGATCTCATGTTCGGCTCAGAAGTCGCCCTAATTCTTTTTGTTGTGTTAGCAGCCGCCACGCTTTGGTCAACCGTTAAAGTTGTCCCACAGGGCTATAACTATACGGTTGAAAAGTTTGGCCGTTACACACGCACCCTCACGCCTGGACTACACATACTTATTCCGGTGATGGAACGTGTTGGTCATCACATCAACATGAAAGAACAAGTGATGGATATTCCAAGTCAGGATGTCATCACCAAAGACAACGCCATGGTCTCTGTCGATGGCGTTGCTTTTTATCAAGTGCTCAACGCAGCCAAATCGGCCTATGAAGTTGAGATGCTTGAACACGCTATCGTCAATCTGACAATGACCAACATCAGAACCGTTATGGGTTCGATGGACCTTGATGAACTTCTGTCCAATCGCGATGTCATCAACGCCCAACTTTTGAACGTGGTCGATTCAGCTACAGAATCGTGGGGCGTGAAAGTCACCCGCATCGAGATCAAGGACATTGAACCACCACGCGATCTGGTGGACTCGATGGCTCGTCAGATGAAAGCAGAACGTGAAAAACGTGCTCAGATCCTGGAATCTGAAGGCCTGCGTGCTGCCTCCATTCTGAAAGCAGAAGGTGAAAAGCAAGCCCAAGTCCTGGAAGCTGAAGGCCGCAGAGAAGCGGCCTTCCGCGATGCTGAAGCCCGCGAACGTCAAGCCGAAGCAGAAGCCAAGGCCACCGAAGTGGTGTCGACCGCGATTTCTGAAGGCAACGTGCAAGCCATCAACTACTTTGTTGCCAACAATTATATGAAGGCGCTGGAAGCTTTGGCCTCAGCCCCCAACCAGAAGGTCATCATGATGCCGCTTGAAGCTTCAAGCGTCATCGGCTCACTGGGCGGCCTTGCCCAGATTGCTGGCGATGCCTTTGGTGGCGACAATAATCCAACGGGTGGACGCCCATCAGTGCCACGCAGCTAAATTACACATGTCAACCGAGGCCGTGAACATCACGGCCTTGGCCCTTAACGTTCAAAATCTAAAATTTGAACCCAAACGGGAGGTCCCTTCAATGTCCTCAGCACTTGCTGAATACTTTTCTGATTTTGGTGATTGGAACTGGCTGATCCTTGCGATCGTCCTGTTCGTTCTGGAAACCGTATTGCCAGGCGTTCACTTCCTGTGGTTTGGCCTTGCTGCGGCCCTCACGGCCATCGTCGCTTTTGCCACGGATTTGTCATGGCAATGGGAAGTTCTCGTCTTTGGTGTGTTGGCCCTCATCGCCGTGTTTGGGGTTCGCCAATTTGCAGACCCTTATGCACAAGATACTGATGAGCCTTCACTGAATGTCCGTGGAGACCAGTACATCGGTCGCGAAGTCAGCGTCGAAAATTCTATCTCAGGTGGACGTGGTCGCGTGCGTGTCGGTGATACGATTTGGGCCGCGGAAGGCCCGGATGCACCCGCCGGGGCACGCGTCAAGATCACAGCCGTTGACGGTACGGTCTTCAAGGTCGAGCCTCTTTAATCAGTGAGCATGATCTGAATAAAAAATCAGAAAGGCCGGTCTTGCGACCGGCCTTTTTTTGTAGTCAGCACAGAACCAGATCTCTCGCTTGCCTAAACCACGCCGGATCGCAGCAGATCATGGACGTGGACAATACCCACAGGCTTGTCCTCTTTGACGACAAACAGCGCTGTAATGCGCGATGCGTTGAGCAACTCAAGCGCCGCAGAGGCCAGCATGGTTGACGGTGCTGTTTTTGGATTGACCGTCATGATGTCCCGCGTTTTAGCCACCAGAAGGTTATCACCCATGTGGCGGCGCAGATCGCCATCGGTCACAACGCCAATCAACTTACCTGCATCATCAACAATACCCGCACACCCAAAACTCTTGGATGTCATCACCACAAGCGCTTTACTCATCGCCTCATCCGCATGCACCAGAGGCAACGCGTCACCATCGTGCATCACGTCTGTGACGTACTTCAAGCTGGCACCGAGTGAACCACCTGGGTGAAAGGCTTTGAAGTCGTGTGCGGTAAATCCTTTGGCTTCAAGCAGCGCGACCGCCAAGCAATCACCGAGCGCCAACTGCATGGTCGTTGATGTCGTTGGCGCAAGACCATGCGGACAGGCTTCATCTGCTTTTGGTAATTCTAAAACCACATCCGACTGGGTTCCCAGTGCCGACTCGCGATTGGATGTGATCGAAATCAACGGCACCGCAAAACGCCGGGCGTAGGTAATGATACCTTTCAGCTCAGCCGTCTCCCCCGACCATGACAGGGCAAGGATCACATCTTCCTTGGTGATCATGCCAAGATCACCGTGGGCCGCTTCTGTTGGGTGGACGAAAAAGGCTGGTGTTCCGGTTGAAGCAAACGTTGCCGCGACCTTCTGGCCAACGTGACCACTTTTGCCGATACCGGCGACAATCACCCGACCGTCCGCTTTCTTGATGAGTTGAACTGCATCTGCCAGTGCTGGCCCAAGATCCTCGAGCACGCTAGCGCGTAGTGCAGCCAAGCCATCAGCCTCGACATCCAAGGTCCGCAGAACGGAGGTAACCGTATTGTTTTTGACGGTCTTACCGCCATCAATTGATTTGAGATTTGTCATAGACGCGATTTTCAGCCCTGCCGCGGCGCAAGCGCCAGAGAATTGGGATTAGTCCGGGCGCGTGCGACTCGAGCCCTGCCCGCCTATCTACCAGAGGCACCAATTAGCACCAAATTTGGGCTCTCAAGCCCACAATTGGTCAGTTCTTAAAGTCTCGTTAACCGACGCTGCCTAGGGTTCGGCACTGACGTGTGCGTTCTCCGATCAGAAATTAAACCGATGGAACGCTGGCGTGAGCGCCTTATCGCACAAATTCAGCCCTCATCTCGACATGGCTGCCGACACCTGCTTCTCGGGCGTCCTTGCTGGCCTGTGCGCTCTGCCCCTCCTGTTCGGGGCACTTAGTTCACCTGCAAGCGCCCAGCGCACCCAGAACCCGGATCCGGGCGGTATATTTGGGCCAACCCGGCCCAGCCAGCCGAGCCGTCCTGGTAGTACCGTGACGCCAGATACCGGGGACGCGCTCGCCACAGAACAATCGCCAGCTATCCAAAACCAAGATTCAAGCTTTGAAGCTGATGACCGGCCGCTTGAAATCGTGCCGCAAACGCGCGAGCGCCCTGGTTCACGTCCTATCATTCAAGATGGTGACTTATCTTACCCACGCCCGCGATCTCAACCTCGCGATGGTGTCATTGACGTTGGCGCGCCCACACCGATTTTGGACGGCACCGATCCAACGACAACCGACACGCGCGCGCGCCGCGACATTGACCTGTTTGAAAGTCCACCTGCTGGCTTTGATCCTTCGCTGTTTCAGACCGAAGACCCGGATCCACGCGACCGTCAACCCGAAGACACCGATCCGCTGCTGTTTCAAATCGAAGATATTGAACCGGTACGTGATGACCGACGCCCACGCCGCCTGTTCCGCTTCGAACCCTATGATCCCGTTGGCATCAAAATGGGAAGTTTTGTCCTCTTTCCCGAGGTTGAAACCGGCTTGCGTTGGAACAGTAACGTTCTTAGTTCTCCCAATGCGGACTCTGATGTCGCGTACACGCTGAATCCATCTGCGCGCCTGGTATCAGCTTGGTCGCGCCACGCGCTGGAATTTAATGCACGCGCAACACTCAGCTTTTTCAACGAATTTGATTCTGAAGATGACCGCGGCTACGACCTTGAGGCTCGGGGGCGTCTCGATTTTACACGGCGCAGCAATCTGCAAGGTTTGATCTCCCATAGCGTGGTACAGGAAAGTCGGTCAGCAATTGATGCCTCAAATGCTCCTGATCGCACAAACGTTGAAACTCAGCGCGCCGCCCTCACCTTCAACCATCGTTTTAACCGCCTCACGGTTCAACTTCGCGGGTCACTTGAAACACGTGATTTTGGTGATGACACATTTGGTGGCGTTACAAATAGCAATGATGATCGCGATAGTGATGACTGGGAACAAGCTGTTCGTGCGACTTGGGAGTTCAAACCAACACTTTCCGCTTTCGCCGAAGTTGGTTTTGTTCAGAGGGAATTTGGCGCACCCGCACAATCTGACAACATCCAACGCGACACAACGGGCGAACGCTATCGCGTTGGCTTGGACTTTGGCGACACAAGTGCTTACTTGCGCGGCGAAATAAGCATTGGATATGGCATTGAACGTCCTGATGTGAGCGCGCTGAGCAATGTCGAGGCGTTCTTGTTTGACGCAAATGCGTCCTATCGGTTTAGCGAACTGACAACCTTTTTACTTAATGCGCGCTCAGACATTGAAGAAACAACAAACGCTGGCAGCGCCGGTGTGGTGACACACTTCGTTGGGTTGGAAGCGCGCCATGCGTTCCGCCGCCACCTCATCGGCACGGTAGGTGGCAGTATATCAACACGCGAATTTGATAATACGACCCTGGAAGAAAGCGAATGGCGCATGGGCACTGGCCTTGAGTACTTCATGAACCGCAACATGGTTCTTTTTGGCAACTATGAGCATACCGACTTTGACTCCAATTCGCCCGGCAGCTCCTTCGTAGACGACGAATTCCGCTTTGGACTAAGGCTGAGACGGTAGTCTTATCGCAAATTCAGCACCTGCACCCAACTGCGCTGATTGGTATGCATTGCAACATCAAAATTGAAATTGAAATTTCGCGCTTGTATTTTTGCGCCAGTCGCAGTCTGATGCCGTACGCATTCAAACTGAGCTTGGCGCGACATGGGACAAAGTATACATTCAGCGTTTAAGATCCTCGTCAACGGCATGATGACCGAAACCACGGCCAGTACGTTGCAGGCACTTTTGGCTGAACAAGGCTATGGGGATACGCGCGTCGCCACAGCCAGAAATGGCACTTTTGTGCCCTCGCGCGTCCGCGAAGAAACCACCCTAAAACCCGGCGACAGCATTGAGGTTGTGTCGGCGCGCCAAGGCGGATAAACGCTTCTGCCATGACCATAAGACACTCCGATCTGACAGGCTCTAAACCGGGGCTCAATCCACTGACGCTGTATGGCGTTGAGCTTTCTTCACGAATGCTGCTTGGTACTGCGCGCTATCCGTCACCACAAATTATGGCTGATGCTGTTGCTGCTGCCAAATGTGAACTGGTGACCGTATCTTTGCGACGCGAACAAGCGCGCGGGCAGGTTGGCAATCGCTTCCTTGAATTGATCATGGACTTGGACGTGCGGGTTCTGCCAAACACTGCTGGCTGCAACACGGCGCGTGACGCGATCACGACAGCGCAAATGGCACGGGAGCTGTTTGACAGTGATTGGATCAAGCTCGAAGTTATCGCCAACGATGACACGCTGCAGCCGGATTTGTTTGGTCTTGTCGAGGCGGCCGAAGTCCTTGCCAGAGATGGCTTTAAGGTCTTCCCATACACCACAGAAGATCTCGGTGCCGCTGAACGACTGGTTGCAGCAGGCTGTGAAGTCTTGATGCCGTGGGGTGCACCCATCGGAACAGGCCAAGGCCTCAACAATCGCGCGGCCTTGAAAGCCATGCGCGCCTATTTCCCCGACACCCCGTTGGTGGTCGATGCCGGTATTGGTGCCCCTTCACATGCCGCTGCTGCAATGGAACTTGGCTTTGACGCCGTGTTGTTGAACACGGCGATTGCCAAGGCTGGCGACCCGGTGACCATGGCACGCTCGTTCGCAGAAGCCATTCATGCCGCCAGAGCGGCTTATGAATCGGGACTGATGGCGCCACGCGACATGGCAACACCATCAACGCCTGTGTTTGGAACGCCATTTGTCGATGAGGATCCCACATCGTGACCGAACACACCTCACTGAAGCTCAATCCATTTTATCCGATTGTGCCTGACGCGAGTTGGGTGGCGCATTTGACATCACTTGGTGTGACCACCATGCAGTTGCGTTTTAAGAGTGACAACCCAAGCACTGCAAAACGCGAGGTTGCAGCAAGCCTCTGTCTCGCAGAAGGCGTTGAGGGCCTAACCCTGATCATCAATGATCATTGGCAAGCCGCCCTTGAGCTCGGAGCGAAAGCTGTTCACCTCGGTCAAGAGGACTTAGCAACGGCAGATATTGTCGCCCTCAAAGGTGCTGGAATTGCAATCGGCCTATCTACACACAGTGAGGAAGAGCTCAGCGTAGCGCTTACAGCAGAGCCAGATTATGTGGCGCTCGGTCCCATCTTTGAAACCAAACTGAAACAGATGCCGTGGGCACCGCAGGGCTTAGAGTGTGTGACAACGTGGAAGCAAAAGATTGGTGCATGTCCGCTGGTTGCCATTGGCGGTCTGACGCCCGGACGTGCAAGCCAGGCCATTGATGCTGGTGCAGATTCTGCGGCTGTGATCACAGACTTTTTCACCGCCCCCGACCCCGGTGCGCGCGTTAAAGAGTGGGTTGCTTGGTCCAATAAGATCAGCAAAGCTGCCTAGGGCGCTACGTTACACGTGGTCAGGCCTGTTCACGCTCAACAGCACGCCAGCCAATATCTGATCTGCAAAACCCATCCGGCCAATCAATTTTAGCGATTGCCTGATATGCGCGCTCCTGAGCTTGCTTCACTGTTGCGCCTGATGCCGTCACACCCAGCACACGCCCACCATTTGCAACAACTTTGTTGTCATCTAATTTTGTGCCAGCATGAAAGATCGTAACGCCATCCGTTTCCGACGCCGCATCGAGCCCTTTGATTTCTGCGCCTTTTTTCGGTGTCCCCGGATACCCCTCACCCGCCATTACAACACACAGAGCTGGTGCTGCGTCCCATTTGGCGGACACATCATTCAGCGTTCCCTGTGCAGTGGCCAACAATAGATCCAAAACATCAGACTGTAAGCGCGCCATCAGGACTTGGCATTCCGGATCTCCAAATCGTACGTTGTATTCGATCAATTCCGGACCTTTATCGGTGATCATCAGGCCGGCGTACAGCACGCCTTGATAAGGCGTACCACGTTCCGCCATACCTTTGACGGTAGGCTCAATGATCTCATCAAGCGTGCTTTGGATCAGGTCCGGCGTCATGACAGGTGCCGGAGAATAAGCGCCCATACCACCGGTATTAGGGCCGACATCGCCATCACCAACACGCTTATGGTCTTGCGCGGTTGCAAGCGGCAAAACTTTGCGGCCATCTACCAACACAAAGAAGCTTGCTTCTTCGCCAACTAAAAAGTCCTCAATGACAACTTCTGCCCCTGCACCGCCAAAGGCGCCGTCAAAACAGTCTTTAATGGCTGCCTCAGCGTCGGCCATCGTTTGCGCAATCACAACGCCTTTGCCTGCCGCCAACCCATCGGCTTTAATAACAATTGGAACCGAACGCGTTTGAAGTTCCAGCAGTGCGGCTTCAACATTTGTACACCGTACATATGCCGCCGTCGGGATCGCATAGTCACGACACAAATCTTTGGTGAACCCTTTGGATCCTTCCAGAGCAGATGCAGCCTTGGTTGGTCCAAAAGCCAGTATGCCTGCAGCTTGCAGGCTATCAACCAAACCGTCGACCAATGGTGCTTCCGGCCCAACGACAACCAGACCGATTGCATTGTCATTGCAAAACGCAATCACCGCGGCATGGTCGGCCACTGCCAAATCTGTACAGGTTGCCACAGCCGCGATGCCGCCATTGCCCGGCGCGCAGAACAACTTTTCAATTTTGGGAGATTTGGCCAGCGCCCAGGCCAACGCGTGTTCGCGCCCACCCGAACCAATCAACAGAACATTCATGGGGAAGAGCCCTAAGGTTTTGCTTGTCACCTGCTCGAAAGGCGTGATCTGCCTCCATGATGATGTATCATGGCTCAGTGATTGGGCAACTTCGGACGATTCGTGGCTGATACTCAAACCAAACCCGCAGGCAAGGGCGCAAATGCCGCCGAATTTACGGTGTCGGAGTTATCCGGCGCCATCAAACGCGCATTGGAGGATGGATTTGGTTATATCCGCCTGCGCGGTGAAATCTCTGGCTATCGCGGACCCCATGCCTCCGGCCATTGCTACTTCACCCTCAAAGACCAACGCGCCCGCATTGATGCCGTCATCTGGCGCGGCGTGTTTTCACGCCTCAGGATTAAGCCAGAAGAAGGCATGGAGGTGATCGCCA
Source organism: Hyphomicrobiaceae bacterium (assembly GCA_021775735.1). Lineage (GTDB taxonomy): Bacteria > Pseudomonadota > Alphaproteobacteria > Rhizobiales > Hyphomicrobiaceae > JAHZKN01. The sequence continues at coordinate 18,149 of JAJFHG010000039.1, read as the reverse complement.
CGGGGAAGGTGTCATCTTACCCAGGCTCATCTAAATATCAGATTGTTGTCGATGCGTTAGAGCCTGCCGGCCTTGGCGCTATGATGGCCGAGCTTGAAGAACGGAAAAAACGTCTCACAGCGGAAGGTTTGTTTGACGAGGCGCGCAAAAAATCGATCCCGTTCTTGCCGACGACGGTGGGTGTCATTACTTCCCCTACGGGCGCTGTCATCCGCGATATCTTAGCAGGCTTCACCGAGCGCTTTCCAACTCACGTTTTATTGTGGCCCGCCAAAGTGCAAGGTGAAGGCAGCGCGCAGCAGATCGCACGGGCCATTCAAGGCATGAATGCGCTTGGCACACAAAAAGGATTTCCCAAGCCAGACATTATCATTGTCGCGCGTGGTGGTGGCAGTCTGGAGGACTTGTGGAGCTTCAATGATGAAGCCGTGGTGCGCGCGGCGGCGCAAAGCAACATCCCATTGATCGCTGCGGTTGGTCACGAAACCGACTGGACGTTGATTGATCTGGTTGCTGATGCGCGCGCGCCAACACCAACCAAAGCTGCTGAATGGACGGTGCCAAAATACGCTGACCTGATTGCTGATCTTGCGGACCGACAAGCACGGTTGCGGGTTGCCATCCGCCGTCGTCTCGAAGGCGAGCGCACACATTTGAAAGCAGCGGCCCGCGGCCTGCCACGCCTTGATGACCTCGTAACATTACCACGACAGCGTTTTGATATGCTGGAGCGTCGCCTAGCGCAGGCGCTGGATGCCAACACCCGTGCCCTACACACGCGCGCAACACGAGCCTCCTCGCGCCTCAACCCGACAAACCTCCGTCAGCGCGTGGCACACGCCAGTCAGCGTCTGAATACATCCGCATCGCGCCTTGATCATGCGTTGAAAAGCAGCATCGTCACACAGCGCAAGGCACTCAATGCCAACGGCAAGCTGCTGCACTCACTGGGCTATCGTAATGTGCTTGGACGCGGGTATGCGATTGTACGAGATCAGAACGGCGCAATGGTGCGTCTTGCAAACAACGTCGCAATTGGCACACGTTTGGATATTGAATTTGCCGATGGGCACCTGGCAGCATCAGCAGATGAAGGAACAGCAGGCACAGCGGCGGGAAACACCACAAACCCGCCAAAAAATGATACAGCACCCACAGCTAGACCCGCAAAAAAGCGGACAAAAGCGACTAAGACAAAGGGCGGCGGCAGCCAGGGCTCATTATTTTGATGACACGTAATGATGAAAAAATTCATTGCGTTGTGGCTGAGGTGTTGCTTTTGAGTTTAGGTGCTGGCAAGACAGCCAGCGCATACCTACATTGTGGTAAAACTTCAGTACGCCGCACAATGTTCTAGGTTGAAAGAGGCGATATGAACCGACTTGAAAAAATTTTCACAACCACAGGCGAAGCTGACCTGCGCTACCTTGATGGCGAGTTTCAAATCATCAAACCCGGCGACCATGTACGATGCGCGGTAACGAGTGAAAAAATTGAATTGGCTTCGCTGAAATATTGGAGTGTTGAGTTGCAAGAAGCCTATGTGTCAGCAGAAGCTTCCCTGCACCGCCACAAAGAACGAAATTCGAGGCAAAGCTAGCATCGTTAATCGTCATGTTTGACACAGCACACATCTAAAAGCGCTGCAATCTCCTCGCTGTCACCCTCGGAAATATCCATCACAATCGGCACCAGACGTGATGCTGTTTTCAATTCTTTTAAAACCGTATCGTGGTCCGATAGTCTTACCCAGTCCTTCTCTGTGGTCACCAGTGTCAAGCTTTGATCCGCAGCTGACTGCAACAGCGATCGCGCTTCCACTGTTGTCAACTGATGGTGATCTGCAAACACGCGTTGTTCAACCAGGTCCGCTCCCTGCAGCCGAACGGTCTCAAAGAATCGCTCCGGGGACCCAATACCAGCATAGGCAAGGACGCGTTTGCTTTTCAGCGTCTTAGCCCCGGCAGGCACAGACATGGTGGCTTCAATAACCGGTCCATCAAACCCATTTCCGCGAAGTTTTGATGTAATGGGTGCCGTCATCGGTGAGCGGGCATCTGGCGCCGGCCCGTTATTGATCACAATTGCCGAAACACGCGGCGCTTGGTGGCTCAATGAAGCGCGCAGAGGGCCTGCTGGAATGACCCGTCCATTGCCGAAGCCGCGTTTACCATCAACAACGGCAATGCTGAGATCTTTGTTCACTGAGGGATTTTGTAATCCGTCGTCCATAATGACGACGTCAAATTTTTTGCTATCCTGCGCGATCGCTTGAAGCCCTTCGGCGCGGTCGCGCGCCACCATGACGGGGGCGTGTTTGGCAAGTAGCAATGGTTCATCACCAACCTCCTCCGCGGTGTGGCTATCTTGATCCACCCAAACTGGACCGGGCAGACAACCACCAAAACCGCGCGTTAAAATCACAGGCTTTAGATCGCGTTGTTTCGTTGCATCCACTAACCAGCATACGAACGGTGTCTTACCCGTACCACCGGCTGTGAAGTTGCCAACACAAATCACTGGCAGCCCAACCGCGAGCCCACCGGTCCGCGCCATTCTCCAGTTGGCAATCCAATCATAGACAGATGACACAGGTGACAACGCGCGTGCCGTCCAGGTATTCAGCGCGCCCGTTCCATACCACCAACCTGGCTCATTCAGCGGCACGCGATGCCCTCTCTGAAGATGCAGGTATTAAATTCAACAGTGTCGATGTTGTCAGTGTCAGTGCACCACCCAGTTCCTCAAGACAGTCATGCCCAGCCCTGATCATTTGCTCCAACACCACCCGGTCAGATAAGAGTTCACTGACCGTTTCAGCAAGGGTCTCAGAACTTGTTACCTCACGCGCCGCACCTGCATTACGTAGCGCTCGATAAACATCCGCAAAATTGTGTTGCGAGGGCCCGGTAATCACGGCCGTCGACAGGCGCGCTGCCTCCAGCGGATTTTGCCCACCGTGGTTGATAAGCGATCCGCCAACAAAAGCGATATCAGTCAACGTATAATAGAGACCTAGCTCTCCAATCGAATCGGCCACATAGATATCTGTTGTGTCGGACGGAATTTCGCCAAGCGAGCGCTGAGCAACCCGCAATCCCATGCTTTTTATTTGTTCTGAGATAGCAGAACCACGTTCGGGATGGCGCGGCGCAATAATCGTGCACAATGTTGGGAACTTTTGGCGCAAAAGGCGATGCGTTTTGATGATTTCACTGTCTTCCCCATGATGGGTACTGGCGGCCACAAATACGTGACGACCCAGCAAGGCGTTTTGAAATACTGTGAGGTCTTCTGCGTTCACAGGCGGTGGCGGCGAATCAACCTTTAGATTTCCGGCGTTGATCACGCAACGCGCACCAAGGTCTGCAAACCGACGCGCCATTTGTGCATTTTGTGCCAACACTGCATTAAAACGGGCGAACAGCGGCAACGACAGACCGCGGTTTTTGCGCCATTTGGAATGGCTTTTCTTTGACATACGCGCATTCACAAGCGCCAACGGAATCTTCTTTTCAGCTGTTTCCAAAATAAGATTCGGCCAAATTTCACTTTCGGTAAAAATAGCCAAGTCCGGCTTCCAATGGTCCAAAAACCGGCGCGCAAATGCAGGTGAGTCAAATGGCACATACTGATGGACCGCGCGCGACCCAAGTCGGGATTTGGCCATCGCTGCCGACGTCACTGTACCTGTCGTCAACACGACATGGAGATCATTCCGCTCAGCCAACAATCCGTCAACCACCGGCAGCACAGCATTGGTCTCACCGACACTTGCTGCATGTACCCAGACTAATGATCCCTCGCCGGTGCGTCCCTTCGAGGCGATACCATAACGTTCGTCACGCCGCACAGGATCTTCCTTACCGCGCCGGGCACGCTGACCATAAAGGACGGGAGCTAAAGGACGTATGAGGCGGGTGAAACCGCGATAAAGCTTGAGCTTGGCGCCTGTCGGTGGCAGTGGCGCATCAATAGGAACCGCTGAAACTGGCGTTGCCCGCATCGCATCCGCCCCGGCTGTTGCGTAAGCGCGTTGCGTTGCCTCGTTGAGGGATGTTTCAACGTCTTGCCTTTTTTGCTCAATCAGATCTGGAGCTGCATCGTTTGGCACCCAGATTTTGTCACCAACAACGCAGGACATTTTTGAGTAAGGCAAATTAATTGTCATCCGACTCCAATTGTTGAGCGCAGTATAACGCGATGTTGCAACCGCGACTGGAATGATCGGGCGTCCTGATAATTTTGCCAGAGTGACAACACCAGTGCCTGCAATGCGTGCTGGTCCTGGCGGCACATCAGCTGTTATGACAACAGCACGGTTTTTTTGGAGCGCACGGACAGCTTGGCGCAACGCACTAACGCCACCACGTTCCTTTTTAAATTTTCGGCCCTGTGAACCCGCACCACGCACGAGCCTCACATTGAAGGGTAACAACGCTTCTGCGATCACCTCCGCGTCGCCGTGGCGGGCAACAATCGCATCAGCTTCAAAGCCCTCGGGCTGAAGGGCGGCCACCATCATGAACTGGCCATGCCAGACCGCAACAATCGGCGGGTAATCCTCAAGCACGCGTGCTTGCCCGTCGGCCGGATCCATTACGACGTGCGAGGAATGATGAACAAACCGGGTAAAGCGCGCCAGGAGGCGGCCTGTAGCCCGCGCAATCTGTTTTTTTCGACGCGGCGAAAGTGCCATTTTTATCAGCGGCCTCATGCGAATGCGCCCGATTTCCCAATGGGAAATGACCCGAAGCGCTTGCCCGAGTGTCCTATAGCGAATATCTAACCGTGGCAAACAATGACAAACACTGGCTGCGTCATCTTATCGTCACCGTGCCCGTGTTTTCCAGATGGCGAAATTACTGAGACCTATCACACCCCTGATGCCCCATTCCACCGGTAAAGTGCGCAGCTCGTATAAGCAGGCAAAGCGCAGCGTACGCAAAGCAGCTTCGGCGGTCAGTGGTCGCATTGGTGTGCATATCCCAGAGCCGGTCAAACGAACTCTAGGGCCCCCGTACCGCTATCTGCAAATGCTGCTGTTAGATATTGGCGCCCTTCGCCTTGTATACCCAAATCGACACCGGATTAGGCCCGACATGTGGCGTTCCGCGCAACCGCTTCCCCACCACATTGCGCGCCTCGCCAAGCAAGGTGTGCGCACGATTGTTAATTTGCGTGGTGTCCATACCTCATCTGCCTATCGCATAGAACGCGAAGCGTGCCGCGCACATGGCATCGAAATGATCGACTTTGAAGTACGCTCGCGGGCGGCACCTACACGCGAAGAACTCAACCGCATTCGTGCATTGTTTGATGAAATCAAATACCCAGCGCTTATGCATTGCAGATCTGGCGCAGATCGCGCTGGTCTCATGAGCGTACTCTATCTTCACTTGAAACAGGGTGTACCAATCAAAGAAGCAGCCAAACAACTGTCGTTACGCTTTGGACATATCCGCCATGCTAATCCAGGCGTATTAAGCTACTTTTTCGAACGCTATCTGTCAGATACAGAAAACAAACCTATGGAATTTTTCGACTGGGTCGAAACCCGCTATAACGCTGAGGAAGTGCAAGCAAGCTTTCGATCTAAAGGCTGGGCCAATCGCATTGTCGATGATGTGTTATCGCGCGAGTAAATTTGCGCACAGGTGTTTTGAGATCGACGCAATCAATACATACAGTTCTGCGCGACCTAATTGTCCGGCGCGACGTCAACCGGGTCCATCAACCGATGGATGTGTACGATAAAATACCGCATCAAAGCGTTGTCGACGGTACGTTGCGCTGCACCCCGCCAAGCCACTTCCGCTTCTGCATAGTTTGGATAAATACCAACAATATCCAGCGTCTCAATATCACGAAACTCAAGGTTGGATAGAGAGTCTAATTCACCACCAAAAACCAAATGTAGCAGTTGCTTATTTTCGCGTCGAACCGCCTCGCTCATAACTCGCATGCCTTCCCTGAGATTCACTTCACTCAGGAGGCGTCTAGCCAGCATTCGACTTTAGGGCAAGCCCTGACCTTGAAACGCCGTTACTTCAACGCGAGTTCAACGGCCAAAAGGGCAGCAAAGATCAGCATGAACAGGAGCCAGAGCGCGATAGTATCGAATTTTGAGTGTGGCATTGCCCCTCCTAAATCTTCAATTCGGGACACAGAACGTGTGCGGTTTAGATCACCTCAAACAGGTTTTTGCTCAACTTGAACCAAGATTATGTCGATCCAAGGTAATTCTGACAATTGCCCATTGACAAGCAATTGGCTAGCGTCCCCCAAAATATGCCCACTGAGATGATGAAATCCAGCTTTTTAGATAAATGGTCCAAGACAGCACCCATGACGCACAATCCATTTGAACAAAACCTCAGCCCCAATCCTGCCAACTATCAGCCCCTGACACCACTTACGTTGTTGTCCCGCGCTGCGAGTACCTTCCCGACGCAAACCGCTGTGATCCACGGTCAATCACGCCTAGATTATCAAACGTTCTATCGCCGCTGCCGTCAGTTGGCATCTCAGCTCGCCAACACCTACATCGGCCCAGGTGATTGTGTTTCAGTGATGCTGCCCAACACACCGGCAATGCTCGAAGCTCACTACGGTGTGCCAATGACCGGCGCTGTTATCCATTCGATCAATACCCGTCTTGACGCTGCGATCATTGCTTTTCAGTTGGACCACGCGGGAACGAAAGTCCTGATTGTCGATCGCGAATTTGCGCCAGTGATCAAACAGGCTTTGGAAATTGCCAAAGTCAAACCACTCCTGATCGACTACAACGACGCTGAATTTCCGCAGGACAATGAGCCACTGTCTTTTCTGGACTATGAAGAGTTTGTATCGGCCGGCGACCCCGACTTTGCCTGGCGCATGCCGGAAAATGAGTGGGAATCCATCTCCCTCAATTACACCTCTGGCACAACAGGCAACCCCAAAGGAGTGGTCTACCATCACCGTGGCGCAGCGCTAATGTGTTACTCCAACACCATCGCAACCGGTATGGGGCAGCATGCGACCTATCTGTGGACATTGCCGATGTTCCACTGCAATGGTTGGTGCTTCCCGTGGTCGGTGTCGGTCGTCGCAGGAACCCATGTTTGTCTCAGATGGGTGCGCGCAAAAGCGATCTACGACGCTATCGTTGACCACAAGGTCACCAATTTGTCAGGCGCTCCGGTTGTGATGGCAACATTGCTTGATGCGCCTGAAAGCGAAAAGCGTGAAATCAGCCATCGCGTTGCCTTTAATCACGCAGCGGCGCCACCACCACAATCAGTTCTCAAGCGCATGACGGAAGCTGGTTTTGTGCTGACACACCTTTATGGACTGACAGAAACCTACGGGCCAGCAGTCATCAATGAATGGAAATCAGACTGGGATGATCTCCCCGTCGATGAGCAAATTGCCAAACGATCCCGCCAAGGCGTGCGTTATGTTGCCCTAGAAGATCTTACGGTCATGAATCCTGAAACAATGAGACCCGTCCCAAGCGATGGCGAGACCTTGGGCGAGGTCATGTTTCGAGGAAATATCGTTATGAAGGGTTATCTCAAAAACCCAAAGGCCACGGACCAAGCATTTGAGGATGGTTGGTTCCATTCAGGCGATCTTGGTGTGCTCCATCCCGATGGATACGTGCAATTAAAGGATCGCTCCAAAGATATTATCATATCGGGCGGCGAGAACATCTCATCAATTGAGGTCGAAGACATCCTCTACAAACACCCAGCGGTATCTGCCTGCGCAGTCGTTGCCAAACCTGATGAGAAGTGGGGTGAAACGCCGTGTGCCTTTGTCGAGTTAAAGCCAGGCGCCGAGGCAACCCAGGAAGAACTCATTCAATGGTGTCGCGATAACCTTGCGAACTACAAGGCACCACGCTTCGTCGTGTTCGCCGAAGTGCCAAAAACATCAACTGGTAAAATTCAGAAATTCAAACTGCGCGATCAAGTCAACGACATTTAGAGCGCCACCGTGTAGCACTCATCGCAAACGCAGCGTTTTAGGTAATGCGTAACAGGGCTTCCAGGACGTTCGCACAGTCCTAGATCACACACATACGTAAAACGAACCCCTCAGGCCCCAACCGATAACAGCCGGTGCCTGAGTCTTTGGGTTGCGAAACAAAATTGGCGGGCACATCGTACCCGCCTGATTACATCTATTTCTAATGTCGCGTCTCAGATTCGAGCCGCGCAATTTCATCTTTCAATTTTAGTTTTTCCTGTTTCATTCGCCGAATTTCTAGATCATCAGATCCTGGCCTTGCCATCTCCTCTTCAATCCGCCGCTGTAAAGCGCTGTGCCGCTGTGAAAGCTCCTGGAGATGTCCAGATAATGCCATCGTGGCCTCCTTTCGAGAGTTGAAAGACGCAATATCGTCGCAGAAATTAGGAATCTTGTCCATTGCTGTTGACGCAAAAAGGTGCGCAAGCGGTAAACACTTTTTACCAACATTCTACAATCTTCTATTTGGACAGCTAAACGCCCGTAATTCGTACAAGTTTTGGTAAAGTTTTGCGTAAGTTGTGCCTGCAGCGCTTGCTCAAATCGGGGATTCAGTTGATAATTTCATGTCCGTTAACGCGGGTGGGGTCGCATTTTGCAGATCACAATTAAAAAGGTCTCGGCGAGCATTATCGATGACAAGTGATAGCGAACAAGAACTTCGCGAAAAACTATCTGCCCTGAAGACGGATCATCGCCATCTTGATCACGACATCATTACACTTGAGGAAAGCGTCAACGCTGATCAGCTGACGATCCGCCGCCTCAAGAAACAAAAGTTAATGCTGAAAGAGCAGATCCAGAAAATCGAAGACCAATTACTACCCGACATCATCGCTTAACGACCGTCAGGGAACGCGCAATCCCCAAGCACTGCAACTCGCCAGAACCAGCTATTTGGTGGCCTCTCGCCCGAAGTTGCTTCCCATCGGCTATAAACCCACACCTCAGTGCCGAAAACACCTTGTCAGAGGCACCTCCAATCCGATAAACCCGCTTCTTTTCAATTCACCGGCCGTCGGGACTGGCGGGTGGTCACCAAACGGGCGTGGCGAGTTTGCGCCCCACAACCGGAGGAGGATCGAGAAACCTCGATCACCTTAAGACCATGGCAGACAAAACTCCTGATGTTGGCATCATTATGGGAAGCCAGTCAGACTGGCCAACCCTGGCCCACAGCGCAAGGATCCTTGACCAACTTGGCGTTTCCTATGAAACCCGCATTGTCTCCGCTCACCGCACACCAGATCGCCTTTACGACTATGCTAAATCTGCAACCGACCGCGGTCTTCAAGTCATCATCGCAGGTGCTGGAGGCGCAGCTCATTTGCCGGGCATGGCCGCAGCGATGACCACCCTTCCGGTGCTCGGCGTACCCGTTACAAGCAAAGCTCTTAGCGGTGTTGATAGCTTGCACTCAATTGTACAAATGCCGGCCGGAGTTCCTGTTGGTACGTTGGCAATTGGCGAACCGGGGGCGCACAACGCAGCCCTTCTGGCAGCACAAATCCTCGCCCTCAGTGACAAGGATTTGGCAACACGCATCGCAAAACTGCGCCAAGCACAAACAGATGGTGTGCCGGAAACACCAAAGGATGACTGACGTGTCAGCGCTGAAACCAGGTTCGACCATTGGTATATTTGGTAGCGGTCAACTGGGCCGAATGCTGACGACGTCTGCCGCCGAACTAGGCCTTAAAACGCATATATATTCAGACGTAACCGGCCCAGCCTGTGATGTCGCAGCGGAAAACACCATCGCGAGTTACACCGACTTCGAGGCGATCAAGAGCTTTGCAAAAAGCGTTGATGTCATCACGTTTGAATTTGAAAACGTTCCATTAGATGCCGTGAAAGTTGCTGCCGACTATGCGCGTCTTTCCCCAGATGTCAGAGCTCTGGAGGTGGCGCAGGATCGCTTCATCGAGAAGTCGTTTATGGCAGAGCTCGGTATTCCCGTTGCCCCCTTTGCCAACATCGAGAGCAAGAGCGATCTAGCCGTAGCTGAAAAGATCACTGGATTTCCTGCTTTTCTGAAAACACGCCGCTTGGGCTACGACGGGAAAGGCCAAGCGCGCGTGACGACACCCCAAGACCTGCAACACGCCTATGTCGAGCTTGGAGAACCTGCAGCGGTGCTTGAAGGGCACATGCACTTCGAACAAGAAGTGTCGGTACTCGCCGTTCGTGGCAGTGATGGCGCGGTTGCTTTTTATGATCTGCCTCAAAACACACACAAGAACGGTATTCTCAACACATCAAGGGTGCCCTCAACCGTACCTGCCGATGTCATCCCTGGCGCCCACGACATCGCGCACAAGATTGCAGACGCTTTGAACTATGTCGGGCTGCTCGCCGTCGAGCTTTTTGTGATGCCCGAAGGAGCTGCCAATCGTTTGTTGGTCAATGAGATTGCACCCCGCGTCCATAACTCCGGCCACTGGACCCAGGATGCCTGCCAGGTTTCACAGTTCGAGAACCACATACGTGCAGTGGCAGGCTGGCCCCTTGGCGCGACAGACCGCCACAGCGCCGCTGTAATGACCAATTTGATTGGCCAGGACGCAAACGATTGGGCCCGTTTGGCGGCACAGCCAGGGGCTTCGCTGCACCTCTATGGCAAGAGGCAAGCCCGTCCAGGTCGCAAGATGGGACACATCACAGAAATCTTCCCCAGGACACCGCAAACCAAGGCCAAAACATAGACAATGGCCGGGATTCTTGATAGAAACACCTAAGATTTGACGCCAGGACGTGGTCTTGCCGGGTATCGGTGGCTGCGGCTGGTCGTTTTCGTTCCGAAACAAAATGTAAGGATGTGTCCGGGTGCAGGTACTCGTTCGCGACAACAATGTCGATCAGGCTCTGAAAGCGCTTAAAAAGAAGATGCAGCGCGAGGGCATTTTCCGGGAAATGAAACTCCGGAATTATTTTGAAAAGCCATCTGAAAAACGCGCCCGCGAAAAAGCAGAAGCTATTCGCCGCGCACGCAAACTGGCGCGCAAGCGCTTACAACGCGAAGGCATGTTGCCTGGCAAGCCTGCCAAAGCTGGCGGCCGTGGTCGCTAGATCAGGCTGTGCCTTGCCAACAACTTGCTGACCGTTGAACTCAATCATAAGCTTTCAGTGTGCGCATGAGGCCATGCGCGCATTTTTTTGCTACTCAGCGGCTTTTGCTTTGCCCGCACCAGGCAAGCGCTCTAACCACTGCCAGATCACATCATAAGAGCCAAAAGCATTATGGTCTGCATGGCCCGCACCTTTAAAAATCGCGATTTGTTTCGGCTCTTTTGCTATCTCAAAAAGCGCACGCCCCATTGCAACAGGTATCACCTCATCCTCCTCACCATGAACAATGAGAAGCGGCGCATTAATACGCGCGATATATGTCTTAGTGAGATAGCGATCCGTCATTAACCAGCGTGCTGGCAGGTAAGGATAATGCAATGCTGCAACGTCCGTCATCGAAGTGTAGGGCGCATCCAATATCACCCCAGCACACTCCTTTGCTGCTGCCACTTGCGTTGCAATACCAGACCCCAAGGACTCGCCGTAGAGCACAATATCAGATGGCGACACACCAGCGTTGATCAGCACATCGTAAGCCTGGTTGGCATCGCGAACATTCGCCCGCTCTGACGGTCGTCCTGTTGAACCGCCAAACCCGCGATAGGTCATCATAAACAGGCCAAATCCCTTGTCCTGATATTTCCGAACCCGCTCGCCACGCGTTACCAGCGCTCCGGCATTGCCATGGAAATAAAGAAGCGTTGGCTTGCCGGGCTGAGCCTTCGTCCACCACGACACAATGGTTTCCCCACCTGGCGTCTTGAAGGTGACCTCTTCAACGTCTCTAAGGCCAAATAACTCAGGCGGTGTGCGCACTGTGTCGGGAAAATACATGAGTTGGCGCTGCAGCAACCACGCCCCTAAAAGCAAGAGGGCATAGAGCAAACCGAGTGTGAGAACGATCTTCAAGACAACCGACATGTCATCCCTCCAACGCGCAGATGAACCCTGTCCATCATGCCAAAATCGTCGCGCAACCAAGCACAGCAAACCGTGTGATAAGTCTAGATCAAGACGCGGACTTTAAAAACGGAGATGACGTCGCGGTCACGACGAAAGAGATCTGGCAACAATAGCCTCCACAATGACCTTACTCCGAAGCCCGACGTCGTGCGGCTTTCCGAAAGCGGGTTGCAGCGGCCGCTGCAACATCCATCCGCTCCGCCATCAATGGATCGGGCTCGTCATCATCGTAGCAAAGCGTCATCAGTCGATGGCGCTGTCTTCCCGGCAAGTGGCCGCGCAAGCTGCCTCTTAGCGGTTCAATCCAGGGCCGAAACGCCAGCACGTCAGCGCGGGCAAACAAACCCTTGTCACGCCCAACCTTGATCGCCAGGCAGTCTGCTTCCGGCTCACTTGATAATGTCGGGTTATAGTTGTGCCCCAAAATATGATGTGCGCATTCATGCTCATAGAAAAAAGCTTGTAACTTGGGCGGCAACGTCTTGAGACGTGTTGGGTTAAGCACGATGTAGGGCGTGTGATTCATGATTACGGCATGAGCCACATCACGAAGATTATCAAACCGGATGCTTGAAACCTGGGCACCACGGACATCATGGCATTGATGACTATCCGTTCGGACAGGGAAACTTGAGCGCATCACCTCCGCGCCTTGAGAGGGCACTGCCCCAACAAGACAAAAAGCCAGCGTCATCATCACCCACAAGCGCATACAGATCATCCTCGCCTGTTATTGAGGCAAAGACATCTGGCCTACAGCCTACGCCCTAAATCCTCGACACGTCAGGATGCACTGACTCTACGGCCCTGCCAAGGAGCGGGCATAAAATTTAATGCATAATTTGCTAGGGCGGGTTCTGCGCACAACGGCAGACGTCTACTTATGTTGCCTAGTATGGACTCTCATACCGAAAACCACAGCACTCTTCTAGAACAAGTGGTTGAAGTCAGCCATATAATAACAATCAGTTTTATTGCTCTTCAGAAAAAGCGGCCCGCAAACGCCCCTGCACAACGCCGAGTGCGTTGGCCTCGTAAGGCTCTGACTTGCCAACACCCCACACCGGATTTGGCCAAGCAGCGTCAGTGGTACGCCGCGCAATCACATGCACATGAAGTTGAGACACCATGTTACCCAGCGCGCCGACGTTTATCTTATGCGTGTCTGGAAAAACGGACTGCAGCACACTGCAACAGCACGCCACGTTGTCCATCAAGCGATAGCGGTCACTGTGACTTAGGTCGGTCACTTCAACAAGGTCAGCAAAGCGTGGCACAAGGATCAGCCACGGGAACCGTTGATCGTTCATGAGCCGAACGGTCGAGAGGTCGATGTCGATGACTTCGCGTGTGTCTGCTTCAAGACGGGGATCAAGCTTGAAGGTCATGCGCTCAGGCGTCTCTCTTCGTGTGATGAGATCTGCCTAACACCTATTTAGTCAGACAAGGACTTACCGATTTCTTCAGTCATCTTTTTAGCATCGCCAAGCACCATCACCGTGTTCTCACGGTAGAACAGCGGATTGTCGATGCCAGCGTAACCCGAAGCAAGTGAGCGTTTGTTAAACAACACTGTTGCTGACTTCCAAACCTGCAGCACCGGCATGCCATAGATCGGAGACGTTGGATCATCTTCTGCCGCTGGATTGGTGACATCGTTGGCGCCAATCACATAGACAACATCAGTTTGCGAGAAATCAGAGTTGATGTCTTCAAGCTCGAACACTTCATCATACGGCACATTGGCTTCGGCCAGGAGCACGTTCATGTGGCCTGGCATGCGTCCAGCCACGGGATGGATGGCATACTTGACCTCGATGCCTTCCTTTTTGAGCTTATCGGCCATTTCACGCAAAGCGTGTTGGGCCTGTGCCACCGCCATGCCATAGCCTGGAACGATGATCACACTGGACGCATTTTTCATCATGTAAGCGGCGTCTTCTGCTGAACCAAGCTTGACCGGCTTTTGTTTACCATCACCACCTGCAGGAGCCGCCGTCTCGCCACCGAAGCCACCCAGAATCACAGAAATAAATGAGCGGTTCATGCCCTTACACATGATGTAGGACAGGATTGCACCAGACGAGCCAACAAGGGCACCTGTGATGATCAAGGCAATATTACCAAGCGTAAAGCCAATGCCTGCAGCGGCCCAACCTGAGTAGGAGTTGAGCATCGACACCACCACCGGCATGTCTGCACCGCCGATAGGAATAATGATCAACACGCCAAGAACCAGCGATGCTGCAACGATGCCCCAGAAACACCATTCATCGCCACCCGACACGCAGAATTGATAAATCAGCCAAATAAGCCCCAAGAACAGGGCTAGATTAATGACATGACGCGCCGGCAGCATGATCGGCGCACCCGACATTTTGCCTGCCAGTTTAGCAAACGCGATGATCGATCCAGTGAAAGTGATCGCACCGATCGCAACTCCAAGAGACATTTCAAGCAGACTGACACTACCAATATTACCTGGCGAACCAATGCCGAATTGATCTGGTGCATAAAGCGCTGCGGCTGCCACAAATACGGCCGCCAAGCCCACCAGAGAGTGGAACGCAGCGACAAGCTCTGGCATTGACGTCATTGGAATGCGGCGTGCCGTAACAGCGCCGATGGCACCACCAAGACCAATGCCTGCAAAAATCAATAACCAGGTATTCAGATTTTCAGGTTTGGCAAGGGCAAGAGTCGTCGCGATGGCGATGCCCATACCGATCATGCCAAACAAGTTCCCTTGGCGCGATGAGGCAGGACTGGAAAGACCACGCAAGGCTAAGATGAACAAAACACCAGCTGCGAGATAGAGAAGGGCGGCAACGTTCGCTGACATACTTTAGGCGCTCCCGGCCTGGGACAGAGTTTGAATGAGGTTCGGCTTTACAAATTTGCACGTCACAGAGCTCATCATTTAGGCTCCTTCTTCTTGTACATCGCCAACATTCGCTGCGTGACGAGGAAGCCGCCGAAGATATTGACCGACGCCATAACCAAAGCCAAAAAACCAAAGATTTTTGCAAGCGTGCCACCGTCCAGCATGGTCTCAATGCCAACAGCCAACAGCGCGCCGACAACAATCACGGAAGAAATTGCGTTGGTAACACTCATCAAAGGCGTGTGCAGTGCCGGTGTGACACTCCAAACCACGTAGTAGCCAACGAAGATCGCCATAACGAAAACCATCAAGCGATAAATCGCAGGATCAACGCCTGAGTCGCCGCTAGGCGCGGCGAAAGCCGCCGGTGCTAAAAGAACACTGAACAGTGCGATGAAACCTAGTCGTGACAGAAGAGTATGCATTTTGGTGGGCCTAGGACTTAAGAGTTTGCTGTCAAACTGGAATGAACAATGGCGCCGTCTTTAGCGATCAATGTTCCGGTGATGATTTCGTCATCCCATGCAATCGCCAACGACTTATCGTCTTTGTCGAACATGGTCTCGAGGAAGGTGTAAATATTTTTGGCGTAGAGGCTTGATGCGTTAAACGCTAATTTGCCTGACAAATTAACAGGGCCCATTACGTGCACGCCATCAACCAAGGTGGTTTCACCCGCTGTTGTCGCTTCACAGTTCCCGCCGCGTTCTGCCGCCAAGTCAACGATGACTGAGCCGGGCTTCATAGAAGCCACCATCGCCGATGAGATCAACTTTGGTGCCGGACGGCCTGGAATGAGAGCTGTTGTGATGACAATATCCTGGGCCTTGATGTGGTCAGCAACGAGTTCGGCTTGTTTCGCCTGATAGGACGCAGACATCTGCTTTGCGTACCCGCCCGCCGTTTGCGCTTCAAGAAACTCTTCATCCTCAACGGCAATGAACTTGGCGCCCAGTGATTGCACTTGCTCTTTGGTGTCTGGACGGACATCTGTCGCTGTCACGATTGCACCCATCCGGCGCGCAGTTGCAATCGCCTGGAGGCCTGCAACACCGACACCCATGATGAATACTTTTGCAGCCGGAACCGTACCTGCCGCTGTCATCATCATCGGCAGCGCGCGGCCAAATTGAGCGGCACCGTCGATAACGGCCTTATATCCTGCGAGATTAGCTTGGCTGGACAGCACGTCCATGGATTGCGCACGCGTAATACGCGGCATGAATTCCATCGAAAACAAGGACGCACCCGTGCCAGCAAGAGATTTGAGGTCTTCCTTTTCGTCGTGCGGCGACATGATCGCAGCAACAACGGCACCCTTTTTCAAACTTGAAACGTGCTCAGAACTTGGACGTCGCACTGTGAGCAGAATGTCTGCACCATTGAGTGTATCTTGCACACTCGCTGCGATTTCAGCACCTTGTGCCTTTAACTCATCATCACTGAACCCGGAACGGGTGCCAGCACCGGCCTCGACCTTAACCGTCGCGCCGAGCTTTACAAATTTCTTCACAGTCTCAGGAGAAACTGCAACACGTGGTTCAGCCTCAGGTTCTTTGGTAACTGCAATTACGACCATGGACGTATTCAACCCTCAATGCCACCACCCCAACTGCGAGTGGAGGATCAGAACCTAGTGTGTCTGCGCCATGGTACTCGAACTTTGATCAAACGGGCATTCAATAAAAGATGCCAAAATAGTGCGTGAACAAAGTATTCTGCAGTAACAAGCTGATCCAGCCGACACTTTCAACAATCCTGCATTCAATCAAACACAGGAACGGCGCGCAAAAACTCTCGAGCACTACGTGAGCGCTCCTTCATGATAAGAATGACTTTAGACGAGAAAAAAGTACATTCCAGCAAGCAATATGACGCACGAAATAGTCGTGATCGTAGCCAAACGCAAGAACAACTTGTAGGTGGAAACATGCTGTGGATAGTCCATGGCCTGATGGCCACCGGTGGTATCAATGCTCACGTTCATCATCTCCCCGAGATTGAAGTATTTTTAATTCTGTAATCCCCTTGGTAGCGCAAGCAATAGCCCGCTTCAAGGCCCGAACACAGGTTCTAACGACTTTGAGACCTGTTTTTGTACAGTCGTGCGCGCACCAGAAACTCCAAAAACAGCCGCATTCCTGGCTAACAACGACTGATGTTGAAACATCTGGCTTGCCAGTCAGGCATCAACGGGGCAACGTGAAAGTCACTTTGGCGGGTTTTATACCGAACGCAGCGCATCAGACGGGCTGATCAGAATCAAAACCGCATAGCGCCCATAAAATGAGAACCTGGCGCACCCCACACACCCCTCAACCTCTATATCTGCACGCGGAAAAAATAAATACAATGCAGCAACGTATCTCGTATCTCCAGATCGCCTTGGGCATCATGATTTTCTCAAGCGCCGCTTACCCGGCGCTCGCCATTGAGAAAGCGCCTGGAGAAAAGGAGCGCCTGAAGTCGTGTGAACGGGCAATATGCAAGATGATCCTGCTCAAAAAACCCGCAGGCAAAGATCTAAAATGCGATCTGACTAAAACTTGGCTGAAGTCAGACATTAAAAAGGGCGGCAAACGTAAAATCTCCTGGGGGTTTGGTGATGCGCAATGCACCACCAAAATTAGTATTCCACGCAGAACAATTATTGCAGCAATGACTCAGAAAAAGGCCACCCTTGTACTCAGGCGGCAAACGGCAATCTGCAAAGTCGAACGTGGAGGGAAAATCAAAACCGTACGCGCGGTACTCTCGCCCAAACTCAAAACCAAGTGGGGCAAAGCGAAAAAGCTTTGGATTAATCTCAAAGAACTTGATGGTCCTGCTGACATCAAGGGCACGGTTTGGACAGCGGCAGGGTTGGCAGACAGTCTGGGACTTTTCCATAGAAATATGATCAAGGGTATCAACAAGTTTGCCCACGTTAAGTGCCGTAAGAAATTCGGCGAAGAGTTTGGATTATCCTCCAAGACATCCGCAGCCAAAAAATAGAACGCACGCTCATTTCGCATTCGTTTGCCAGTTTACTCAGTTTTGCCGCCAAAACTGAGTTGAGACCCGCCGATGCGGCTTTGACATTTTCCCCATCGTCGGCAACAGATAAGCCATGAACTGCGGAAAACGCAGAAATGGGGAGACATCCAATCGTGACAGATCAATCCAATGCACTTCTGGAGCGTGCGGAAAACGATCCAGAATTCAAAACGCTTGT
>JAJFHG010000038.1 GCA_021775735.1 Hyphomicrobiaceae bacterium | reverse complement strand
GGGCTCTACAAATCTTTTATTTCAATTTTCAATGGTCCGATTGGTCAAAAAAGCATTGAAAAGCTTGATGCTGATAACTTCCTTCTTGGATGTGATTCCACACTATCTGCCCTTTCACCTGAGACTCGGCAGGCGTTCCTGCTCACAACGATGGAGCAGTTTTCCGACGAAGCAGCAGCCGAGATCCTGGACTATAACTTGCCTGATTTTTTAGATCTAAAAAAATTTGCAAATCGTGAAGTTGCGGAGCAGCTCTCTGCAACCGTCTTTATTATAGAAGACGAACTATTGATAGCTGCAGATCTGGAAAATACAGTTACTCAGCTAGGTCATGTGGTGATTGGCAAGGCGCGGACCAAAGACGAGGCCGTCAACAAGCTTCGCAGCCTTCCCGCTGACATTATAATGTCCGATATTAGTCTTGCCGACGGCAGCAGTGGAATTGATGCCGTCAATGAATTGCTGAAAGTACAAGAAAACGTGGCTGTGATTTTTATTACGGCATACGCAGAACGTTTGCTGACGGGTTTGCGACCAGAACCTACATTCCTGATTGAAAAACCGTTCACAAAAGACCAAATTGGAGCAACCTTAAGCCAGGTCTTGTTTCTGAAACAAACAACAACATTGCCTGAAGAGGGGAGAGCCTTGTCCTAGCAAGGCCAGCTCCTAGCAAAGCCAGCATTAGTTTGACGGCAGAGTGATATTTTCGCTCTCAGAAGACCTATGCTGACTTCTGTTTTAGCCCGCTCGTGGACTAAATCCCAAATTCTCAAGGTGTCCGCATTTGATGATGTTACGTATGCTAAAACAGTTTTTTGTTTTAGAGGTGCTGTGATGCGACGAACATTTTCAATTTCTGTAGCCGGGCTCATGATGATTGCATCGGCAATAACGTTGCAAGGTCTTACTGCAAATGCGGAGTCTCAATTTGAGATTGCCGTGATAAAGCGTCCAAGCTGTGGATGCTGTACGCGCTGGGTTGAGCATCTTCAGAGCAATGGCTTCAAGACGAATGTTAAGGAGTCGGGTCAATTGAGATCAATTAGAGCTCGACTTGGTGTGCCCACGGACTTGGCAGCTTGTCATACGGCTCAGATTGACGGCTATGTCATAGAAGGTCACGTCCCTGCCGACGCTATTAAACGCCTTTTGGCGGAGCGGCCCGAGGCGACAGGTCTTGCTGTTCCTGGAATGCCGATCGGATCTCCGGGCATGGAAGGTGGCACACCTGAGACGTACGATGTTATTTTGTTTTCAAAAAATCGACAGCAATCGTTCGGGAGATACAGGACCGACAAATTGATTTCCAAATAAGCTGATTGCTTAAGTGAATTCACCGCTGAAATTGTTGCGTTAGCCAGCTATTCATTTTGGCTTAGTGGGCAAACGCAATCTGAAGCCCGAGTACCCATCCCCGTCGCCACTGTTCCTGCGAGGTTTTGGCGTCGTTGAATCTAGATCAAATTCACCACTATCAAGCTGCCAGCGCTTACGCTTACCAACAGCTTCGGATGAATACTTGCCGTCCATTTTTAAGTCTGGATCGGACACCTTTTCTGAGGGTTCCAGTATAAGATCAGTGTCAAGAGGAGCGGTCTCAATTTCCTCGATCTCGATACTGTCTTGGGCCAGACCATTTGTTGCTAGACTGCAAAGAACGGCTAGAGACATAATGATAATCGTACGCATTTTGTCATCCGTTTGGGATGTGTGTCGTTTGACGGCGGGGCGTTCACACGTGCGTTAGGTTATCAGAGCCAAATTAGCTCGTCGAGCCTGTCTAACTATTGATGCGCAGGCGCCGAATCCCGTGATACCTTCGATGGCAGAAAGAGGGATTTGGATGGAATTTGTTTGTCTGAATTTGAGCTATCGGTTTTAGGGGCCTATAGTCGCTCCTTGAACCAACTGATTTCCCGTTGGTTCCATAGGAGCCCGTTGGTTCCATAGGAGAAAGACTCATGATCCCAATGTTGGCGATAGATCCAATTTGGTACGCTGTCGGTATCTATGTTGTCGGCGCGATTATCGTATCCGTTCTCATAGCAAAATATTTCCAAAACAAATCATGAGCCAATGAATGCCACGATCTGAAATTGGGTTGTGGTGGTGTGCAAATTAGACGTGTACTTTTTCTTTATCTCGGTAAGATCAAGTGTGACCTGCTCTCGCATTTCTACGGCCATATGAAGCCAAATTAGACTCTCGCGAAAATGAACATTTTTTCACCAAACTAGGTGTGAGGCCGGGCCGTGCCACCGCCCAGGAACGTAGTTATCTTTTTTGTCGCATTACAATAAATGGTGACCCAGAACGAAAAAGGGTCACGTCGAAAATCTTGGCTGCCGTCATGCTACTGGTATCGTTTAGCGGCCGACGTGCAGCTAACACAGTCGAAACCGCTCAAAACGCTGAGAAATTTGACGGGCTGACAACTTGTCCTACCGACCAAGGCATTTTAGATCCGCCGTCAAAACTTGATCGAAATCATATTCGCATGCTCCAAAACAATGGATGACTAAGCCCGTATTTTCTTGGCCCAGCAGGGCGTATAGGCAGACATGGGGCGGAACATTAGAGCCATGATGGTCGATCTCATACGGAAGCATGCAGCACCAATACCTAGGTATACAAGTTACCCAACGGCCCTTAGTTTTAACGATCAAATCGACAGCGAGACGTATGCTTCTTGGTTGGCGCAATTGTCTCCCAAGGACACAATATCCCTTTACCTTCATATTCCGTTCTGCAAATCAATTTGCTGGTATTGTGGCTGTCACGCTAAGGGAACGCGCCGGAAAGAACCCGTTCAACGCTATTTGAAAGCCCTTGAAACTGAAATTTCTCTGGTGTCTGCGCGCATTCCGAAAGGCGTGCGTGTGGATCACGTGCATTGGGGCGGAGGCTCACCAAACAGTCTTGAACCAGATGAGATTGAACGCTTAGCAAACACGCTTAACACCCACTTTGAAATTTCCAGCGATGCAACCTTTGCCGTGGAAATTGATCCAAGATCTCTTACAGAGGCGCAAGCGCGCGCTTTTGCAAAAGCTGGCGTCAACCGGGCAAGTCTTGGCGTGCAAGATTTTGACAGGGATGTGCAGACAGCCATTGGCCGCATTCAGTCCTATGAGGTTACGCAAACTGCGGCGGACCACCTACGTCAGAGCGGCATTACATCCATCAATATCGATCTTGTCTACGGTTTGCCCAATCAGACCCGGGAAAGTGCAGAAAAGACTATGGATTGTGTCTTGGCGCTCAATCCAGAACGTATTGCGCTATTTGGGTATGCGCACCTGCCAGCAAAAATAAAGCGTCAACGCCTCGTTGACGAAACGAATCTGCCAGGCTCAGAACAACGATTTGCGCTTGCCAATCGGATGGCGAGCCGCCTAGCAACTGCAGGTTATGTCCGAATTGGCCTCGATCATTTCGCACGTCCTGATGACCCGCTGTCCGTCGGACCGATCCGGCGCAACTTTCAAGGGTACACAACCGATGCATCCAGTGCATTAATTGGAATGGGTGCAACTGCAATTGGTCAAACGCCGAACGGGTACGTGCAGAATGCAATTGCAGTCGGAGACTATGAACGCAGCGTTTTCAATGGAGAGCTCGCGACCAGAAAAGGCTATGAGCTTACAAACGAAGACCGCATACGAGCCTTTGTCATTGAGCGTCTGATGTGTGACCTCAGATTTCCGTCCCACGCGTTGATTGATCGTTTTGGCGCTGATGCGATGCATTTACTCGAATTTGCCAACGATTTGGTTGAAGCCGACAAAGATGGTCTGGTCGAGGCCGATGGCCGTGGATTTTGTGTGACCGAAAAGGGAAGGCCCTTTTTGCGTTCAATCGCAGCATGCTTCGATCAGCATACAAATATCAAAAAGAATTCGTTCTCAGTTGGTGTTTAAATAGATCCGACGCCATTTACACATCTAATTCTGACTTGAAAAGTCCTAGGATCAATAGTGTAGAGTACTTTTTTTTATTGAAGCATGAGATTCGGTCATGACTAGGAGGTACCTATGACAATGTTGCAAATTGCTCCTGAGAAGGTCGCCCACGTTATCGTCCGGGCACGCGAGTTTGATGTGAAGGTGTCAGCTTGGGATGAAGACCCGAGAAGAAAATCTAATGATGAAGATTCTGACGCGATACTTGAAGATATGCGCAATGATCCAATTGTTGCGGAGTTAGTTTCGTTTATTGATGGGCTCAACATTGATGAACAGATCTCACTTGTTGCGCTGATGTGGATTGGACGTGGCACATTTGAGGTTGAAGAATTCAAAGACGCGATAGACACCGCTGCTACTGAGCGTGTCAACAAAACAAGTGCGTATCTATTGGGGGTACCTCTTCTCGCTGACTATTTGGAGGAGGGCTTGGAGAAACTTGGCTTTGCTGTCGATGATGTCGAGCGCGATGTAATGTAGTTGAAACGAGAATTCTGTTGTCTCTGTAATCACAAATTCATTTTTGCTTCCGGGCAGTACATATTTCACAAATGAAATTCATCAACTCAAACCCGCTTGACTTCAAGTTTCCAACACAGCCAGCCCAAATTGGCACCCAAGGTATTTGTAACTTTAGCTCAAGCCGTTCGGCCTATTGCATGTCATTCTGGCCACAGAAAACATTGCGGCCACAGAACGCATTGGGGGCAGTGTCGAGCGTTGAATTGTTGTGAGGTGCTAAGCGCCCAAACATAAATTGCAAAATTGCTCAGATAATTCGATGACTTCATCTGGATTGAGACTGTTTTTGTCATCAACAATTTGCATGCCGCAGCGTCTTCCGTTTTTCCAGGCTATTCTACATTGAAAGCCTCCTACCTGATCAATATCAATTCTTACAATGCTATTCTCAGGCACTGGAATATCATCAGATAAGCCAAAACCTCCTTCTGATGCATCAATAATCATGACGTCCCAGACGTCACGACCATTTTGCGTGCAACTTGCTGGCCAGCGTGTTGGATATCTTTCATGTCGACGTTGGCTGCGCCAGTAGTCTTCGTCATATTTAAGCTGCTTAGCATGCATAACTAAAGCCTCAAGTCTTTGTTTATTGTCTTCTTCTTAGAGTTTTTATATTTCGAGCACGCCCATTGAAAAATAACAGAGAATAAGGTCATTTTCTCAAGGATCCAGAAGTGGATTTTTGCAAACTAGAAGTGCAGATTGTTGAAGCGGCAGCTTGCAAAGAACTAAAACAAGAAAATGAAGCAGTGCAGTATGTTCTGTCGAACAGAGAATGGATTATTATTCCAGAATTTTTTTGAAGTCTGTTATTTTTGATGCATCCAATATGAATTTCTTGCACATAACCCACTTTGTGTCCCAGTCGAGCAACCATTTTCCAATTGCTATGAAGAAAGCTTGATTGCTTTTTGCGCGCATCAAAATGGGGAATATGTTTGGCAATTTTCTTTTGTGAATCATCGGTCTTGAAAATTTTGTTGTCTACGCGCGCATTTGCGCCAGCAGGGTTTAAAATTGAAATTATGATCATCAGGATGGGACACCTAATTTTGCGAGACAGCATAGGTCAATCCTTCGGGCGTAAGGTCCATATTGGGACGGAAGTTGGTTTATCTAGATGAGAATCTAGCGAGCCTTAGAGCGAAATGTGTTTGTCGTTATTTCGGTTCCGACTTCTACACCTACAGCCACTCATTTAGTCCTGAATTAATTTAGCATCAGACATTCGACGCCAAAAAATTGAGAAGTTAGACAAAACTCTAGATAAATTCTGATGCGGTTAAAAAAATGCCGATTTCACTACGTGCAAATCGCTCTCTGTTTTGATCACAGAAAACCTGTAGCCCTTAGAAGTAATGCCGAATTTTATGCACGCCTTCGCAAGGAACGCGTAAGCAACCACCTTTTCTGAAATCTATCTCAGAGCGTTGTGGACGCAATTGGTCAAAAGTTTTGTCAAACAGGATGGTGCGACCCCAGCTATTCGTGCGCGAGTGTTCTTCGCCCGCCATCTGAAAATTCAGTCTCTGAATTTTCAGATGCCAAATAGTGTTGATCGACGTCCTCCCAGATATGCATGTTTGTGAAGCTGACAATTTGTCAGGAATTTTCAGCGCACCTGACTGACAATTTGTCAGATCAGACCGGTTTTGGCCCCGTGCAAAATCAGCCCAAATCAAGAATCTTCAATTGAATTCAACGCACTAAATGCTGTGTTTCTTTTTGGCACGAGGATTGCGATCTCTTTTAACGTTAACTCATTTATTCGTGGAATTTTCAACGATGAAGCGAGCGTTGATTGTGATTGCAATGGGTCCCTGGCTGGTGCTGACCAGCGTTGGGGTTGTTGCTCAAAACACAGATCGACCAGCTGTTGCAGGGACGACGCCTGATCGTCGACCAGAGGCTGCGCCCGTTATTCAAGAAACCGGAATGACGAGTTATGGACGCGCATTGGCATTGCGTGGTGTCAGCAAACCAACGCCAAAGAATCTCAACTTTTTGGATGACCAGGGTGCTTGGTACACGCCTTTTGTGCACCCAGGCGCGACCGCCCCTTACGACATACGAGCCCTACATGGGGGCAGCAAATGAAACTGCTTGGGCGAGCAGAAGCGAGAAGGAGCACTTGATCGGCTGCGTGTTCACCATCAAGCGCAGCAAACAGGGTTCTCGCGCTATGCGCGAGATGAGCCGGGGCAAAGGCCCCACGAAGTAGTGCCTACCCCATTCGGATCAATGGAATGGAGCAGGCTTGATACCAAGTTGATTTGGAGGAGCAGAATATGAAACGGAGTTTGGCTACGCTGTTGGCAGTATCCGTCTCGGCGATCGCAGTCGCTGGTTCGGCACATGCCCAGCAAAAAGGTATGTCCGGTATGGGCGGTATGTCCGGTATGGGCGGTATGTCTGGAATGGGCGGAATGTCCGGTATGGGCGGTATGTCCGGCATGGGCGGTATGGCAGGAATGAATCCTGGTCCAGGTTGGGTTTGTGCTGAATGGGCAGCGCCTGGCGCCAGAGGCATGTCCGGTATGGGTGGCATGTCCGGTATGGGCGGAATGTCCGGTATGGGCGGAATGTCCGGCATGGGCGGCATGGCCGGCATGCAAGGAATGCAAGGTATGGGCGGCATGTCCGGTATGGGTGGCATGGGCGGTCAGAGAGGCATGTCCGGTATGGGCGGAATGTCTGGCATGGGCGGAATGTCCGGCATGCAAGGAATGCAAGGTATGGGCGGCATGTCCGGTATGGGTGGCATGGGCGGTCAGAGAGGCATGTCCGGTATGGGCGGAATGTCCGGTATGGGCGGTATGTCCGGTATGGCAGGCATGCAAGGTATGGCCGGCATGGCTGGCCGTGGCTTCACCTGTGTACGTTGGGTTCGTGCCGGTGGCATGGGTGGCATGTCCGGAATGTCCGGCATGCAAGGCATGCAAGGTATGCAGGGCATGGGCGGCATGTCTGGCAACAAAAAGAAAAAGAAATAAGCGTTAAAAAATCTCGGCGGGCGTCTGGACAACGAATGTGTTGCTCTGGACCTCGCCGAGATCTCTGCGCTGCAAGGGGGTTGGGTATGATTGGCCTGCCGCAAAATGTACAGGTGTTCTTTGCAACCATTGCGGGGTGTTTGTTGGCAGCTGGTGTGGGCTATTCCCTCTCCAGCCATCCGAATGAAGCCACGAAACTGACCAATAGCGGATCGTCAGAAAAGACAGATCAACGTCAATCAAATTCCAATGTTGTCCCCACGGCGCCGGCAGTTGTTCTTCCAACTGCAAAAGGACCTAGGCCGCACTATCTTGCGGCCAAATGGGATAAGATTCACTTCAAGCCAGCAATCGATAAGGCGACGAATGCGCAGTGCCTCGTCTGCCATCATGAAATCGTCACCCATAAAGTGCGAAAGCAATCACCAGCTGGTCTGAAAACAACTCAGGCCCTGGCTTGGTACCAAACACTGGATACCTACAAAGGTGAACAGGTCACCTTTCACGACCGGCACCTGTCATCGCCATTTGCCAAGAAGGTGATGAACCTGAAGTGCAATTTCTGCCACCAAGGCCACGACCCACGCGAAGAAGCTAGTTTCTCAAGCGCAACCTCCAAGGAGCTTGGAGATTTTACGATGCGCAAGTCGGTCAATCCCGAGAAAAGCTGTCTGATGTGTCACGGGAGTTTCCCTGCGGAGTCCATGGGCCTTGAAGGTTCGTGGGCTGAAATGCGCGAAGGATTTGAGGATGAGGAAACACAAAATGGCTGCCTTATGTGCCATCAGGAAACGTTTCGAACGGTCCGTCATCAGGTGAATTATCTAAATGCAAAGGTGATTGAGGACCTCGC
Organism: Hyphomicrobiaceae bacterium; assembly: GCA_021775735.1. GTDB lineage: Bacteria > Pseudomonadota > Alphaproteobacteria > Rhizobiales > Hyphomicrobiaceae > JAHZKN01. Next base: position 95,873 of record JAJFHG010000038.1, on the reverse strand, counting down.
AAAAAAAGGCACATCAGACGTTTGCATTGGGTGTCACGGCGGGCGGGCCTGGTATCGCACGAGCTATCCCTATCCGCGTCATGCATGGCCTGACATGCCCGAAGAGATACCAGAGTGGGCAACGACCCGGCCGACCGAATCGGCGCCTGAGCACCGCTTGGTCACAAAATGACAGGAGTAATTGAATTGCGTCCATAGATTGGAACGATTGTCGAGCAGCACAAAAATTTTGCGGACCGAAGTCTCCTTTGTTTTTTGATCACGAGGTCCGACAACACAACAGAGTTGGCAAGGAATACAAGCGATGGTCGAAAAAACGAAAGCTGAAATGGATCGAGAATCGCTTTTGACGTCGGGGTTAAATCCCAACCGGCGAAGCGTTCTGAAGGGTGGTGCGGGAGCCGTTGTAGTCGGTGCGGCCGGACTAGCGCCAATCGCGACAAGTAAAGACGCCAAGGCATTCGCCTATGAGCCATACCCGCGCGACGACGACCTAACAACAGTAGTGACCAGTTGCGCGCATAATTGCGGCTCGCGTCACATGCTCGTTGCACACAAAAAAGGTGATGTCATTGTGCGGCTATCCAGTGATGACGGTCGCTACCAGAAAGATGGAGAATTCGGCAAAGACAACGAGGCTGAGCCACAATTGCGCGCGTGTCTGCGCGGGCGCTCATACCGTTCCCGACTCTATTCACCTGAACGATTATTATATCCAATGAAACGGGTTGGAAAACGAGGGGAAGGGAAATTTAAGCGCGTAAGTTGGGATCAAGCGCTCAGTGATATCGCGGAGCGTATGGTCTACTTGCAAACAAAGTATGGACCCACTGCGTTGCTTGATCAGTCCTATGCTGGCGCATCATATGGTGTTTTGCATAAATCTGATCAAATCGAAGGACTGCTCTCGCGCTTTCTAGGCATATTCGGTTGCCGCACAAGTTCATGGTCGGTCCCCTCCTATCAAGGCACCACGTTTTCATCGCGGATGACATTTGGAACCATTGAGGATGGTAATGAGGATGACACGTTTGCCCATTGCAAGTTGATGATCATGTGGGGATGGAACCCAGCCTACACGTTCCACGGCGGCAACACATTTTACTACATGCGCATGGCGAAACAACGTGGCTGCAAGTTCGTTTGTGTCGACCCGCAGTATACAGATTCAGCAGCAGCCTATGACGCTTGGTGGATACCCATCAAGCCAAATACCGATGCAGCAATGCTGGCTGGTATGGCGCAGCACATATTCGCCAACAACTGGCATGATCAGGAGTTTATCAACCGCTTCTGTCTCGGTGTTGATGCGGGCACAATGCCTGACTGGGCTAAGGACCGTGAGAACTTCAAAGACTATATCTTAGGGACCAACGACGGTCAGCCGAAAACACCGGAATGGGCCGAACCGATTTGTGGGGTCAAAGCCGCTGACATCAAGAAGCTGGCGGAAATGTACGCAACCACCAAACCAGCGGCATTAAAAGCGTCCTGGTCGCCCGGGCGAAATGCATATGGCGAGCAGTTCAATCGCATGGCGGCAGCATTGCAAGCAATGACTGGCAACATCGGCGTGTTGGGCGGGAGTTCGGAAGGTGTCGGCAAGGCATGGCATGCTGAGGCAGTCGCATATCCTTATGATCAGTTCTCAAATGTTTGGTTCGCGTCCATCAAGTCTGACCGCTGGGCGCATGCTGTCTTGAACTACCCAGACATTAAGCGCGAAGAGCTTGGCCTGTGGCCAAGGACCGATAAGCTCGATGGTGTTATTCCCAATATCAGGGGCATATTCTGGCAAGGTTCCGATTGGCTCAACCAACTCACCAACATTAACAAGGAAATAAAAGCGCTAAGAAAACTGGAAGCTGAAGGTGAAAAAGAGAGCCTTCTCGTTTGTATGGACTCAACGATCACTCCAACAGGCATCTGGGCAGACTATCTATTGCCCATCGCAACGCATTTTGAGCGCCACGATGCAGCGCTACCTTGGTACAAGGGTCACTATTACATTCATCGTCCAAAAGTGATCGAGCCCCTGGGTGAATCAAAGACGGATTTTCAGGTATTCACCGAGCTTGCTTACCGCCTCGGTTTTGGTGAGAAATACAATCCACGTTCGACGCGAGATTATTTCGAGCACAATGACGACGTCGACGAAGCATATTTAACGACATGGTGGAATGATCGGGTCATGCATCACCAGCATGTCACAATGACCTGGGAGGAATTCAAAAAGCGCGGCGTTTATAAGTTCAAGCTGGACCGCCCGCACGTTGCCTTTCAACGCAACATCGAAGAGGGAATTCCATTCTCCACCCCATCGGGGCGCATCGAGATCTTTTCGCAACAACTCGCCGGGATTACCGACTGGAAAAAGACAGCCTACGGCTATGAGATTCCTGCAATCCCCAAGTGGATCGAACCTTGGGAAAGCCTCAACAGCAAAAAAACCGAACGCCATCCCTTCCATCTCATCTCACCCCACCCGCGTCACCGTACGCATTCCATCTTCAACAATATTCCCTGGCTTCGTGAAACCTACGAGCAGGAGGTCACGATAAACGCAGCAGACGCGAAGAGGCTGGGAATCAAAACCGGCGATACCGTTGAAGTTTTTAACGATCGAGGTACGTGCGTTGTGCCGGTATACGTGACGGAACGCTGTATGCCCGGTGTTCTTGTTCTTCACGAAGGGTCATGGATGGATTTGGACAAGGACGGTATTGATCGGTCTGGCAATCCAGACTTCTTGACGCTCGATGAACCAAGTCCTGCAGGTGCTTTCGCCTACAACACCGTGCTTGCCGATATTCGCAAAAGCGACCTTGAGCACCGACCTGGTTGGGACAAGCTTGCAACGTCACGCTCTCATGTCTTCCGGCGCGAATTGTAATTCTTTTGGGGACAATAGCCATGGTTCAAAAAATTGATAAAGCTAAAATTAAGGAAGCGGTAAAGCGTGTTAAGCGCGAGGGTTATGAACCGGTTGTTCCTGACGTGCAGTTGGGATTCATACATCATAATGTCGACTGCATTGGCTGTCGCGCATGTGAGATGGCGTGCAAAGACAAGAATGGACTGCCACCCGGCCCGCGGTTTCGGCGTGTCATGTACGTGGAGGGGGGAACGTATCCGGATGTGTACGCCTATAAAGTCAATATGTCCTGCAACCACTGTGCCGAGCCAGCGTGTCTTCCTACGTGTCCTACAGGTGCAATATTCAAACGTAAAAATGACGGCATTGTTGATATAGATTCGTCATTGTGCATTGGCTGCCGCCGCTGTGAAGCGGCCTGCCCGTTCGGTGCCCCTCAGTTTATTCCCGAGCAGAACATCGTTTCTAAATGCAACATGTGCGTTGACGAGATTGATGCTGGTCGCAAGCCGTATTGTGTGATGGCTTGCATGATGCGTGTGTTGGATATCGGACCTATCGATAAGCTCGTAGACGGTAGCCAGAAAACGACGGCGCGTCACGAGGGCGAAGCTGTCGTGCGTCAGGTAAAAAATATGGCGAATCCCGATCTTACGAACCCGTCAATTGCATTCATTGCGCACAGCAAAGGATCAGTTGAGGGCGACTGAAGACGAGCTATCCTCGATATTTTCCAGGTAATATCAAAATGACGGAAATTAGTGATACACGAAAGTTATTTGGCTCGTTGGTGTCGAGCGATCTGAGCATCCTTGCAGTGCTTCATGATTGCGAACCGCAGTTTGCGCTTATTGAAGACTTGCGCAAAATACCGGTCAAAGACTGGTTCGGTCTCAGACTGTCCTCTAAGACCAGCCTGCAAGGTATGGACGTGATGAGCGCTGCATTGAGTGCATTTTCATCGCCGGTTAGTGAGGCAGAGTGCGATCAACTGGCCGTAGACTTTGCAAACATTTATCTCATTCACACGTATCGCGCACCTCCGACGGAATCTCCGTGGCTGGATAAGGATGGTCTTGAGAGGCAGGCGCCGATGTTCGCCATCGCCGAAGAGTACCGGCGTCATGGTCTGGCAGCATCGGATCGCCAAAAACGATCTGATGACCACCTGGTTTTGCAACTTCAGTTTCTTAGCCATTTGTTTGGAGAGACAGATTGTTATGACAACCTCAAAGAGGCCGCACGCTTTATGGACAACCACATTATGAAGTGGTTTGGCGCATTCGCGGAGCGCGTCGCCAGTCGCTGCCAGACACCATACTATGCTGCCCTTGTAACAATGACCGATGGTTACTTGGATGACCTTCGAGATCAGCTCGCGACATGGGTGGATGTACCACGGCCAGCGAAGGAAGATGAACAGTCTCCATCCTCGCCAAATCAGGGCGGTGAAGAAGAAGAACAGCCCTTTGTGCCCGGCATTGCCCCGAGTTGGTGACTCTTTGTGCCTGTGAACGTGGTCGGAACCTTCGATGATGGAATAACTGTCAGGCAGGAAAGCGCTGAGAGGATTCAATTTTGACAACGGTCAATGATCGTCAAGCTTCAGAATCGATTGCGTCGTCTCCGGTTGTATTGTCTGAACGATGCGTTCGTGATCTCAGTCCATTTTCAAGCTGCGAAGTTTGTATAGACGCCTGCCCACGTTTGGCATGGACACTAACCAAAACAGGACTTGATCTCGATGATGACTCTTGCGATCGATGCGGCCTGTGCGTTTCGGCTTGCCCTGAGAAAGCCGTCGCAATTGAATGTGCGGTCAAGCCCCTGGTAACAACTGCATCCGAGCACCCATCGGCATTTGCTGTTTGTGATCACGTGGCGGAAGCCAACGAGCTTGGACATGTATCTTGTCTACATGCAATTGGGCTTAGAACCTTAGCGCAACTTTATTCTCGTGGCGTGCGGTGCCTTCACATTGCAAAGCCGGATTGCGTACAGTGTTCACGCACGGCGACGACAAGTCTTGACGGTCATTTGGGTGATCTCCTGCGACTTCTTAGCGATCGTGACATTGAAGGCTTTGAGGTCCGTGAGCTGGAACCATCTACATGGCGAGAGAAGCGAGATGAAGCCTCGCGGATGAGCCGTCGTGGGTTGTTTCGTTCCATTTGGCAGTCGGTCGATCCCGCCCGATCTGAGGTCGATATGGAAGGCACCGATGTCGCTGCACCAGGTGCCTACCTGCCATCTGGTGAGAACGCAAAACTGACTCCATGGGTCCCGCAGATTGATGCCGATAGCTGTAATGCCTGTGGGGCCTGCGTTGAAATGTGCCCACATGGAGTAATTCGTTTAACGCGCACGGCTGAGTCCCATTTCCAATATGAGGTTGATGCTCTCGGCTGTACAGGGTGCAGATTGTGCGTTGATGTGTGCGATGTTGACGCTTTGAGCCTTAACCGTTGGGCTCATCCCTCTCCAACACCCATTTCGCTTGTTCTAAGTCAATGTGAAGCTTGTGGGAGTACTTACTATCAGACTGGCTATCAGACTGGGCAAACAGCATCTGGCAATGGTCTATGCCGGATCTGCGCCGCAAAATGTCACCACCAGAACCTGTTTCAGGTGCTTAAATGACAAGTGTACCGTCAGTTCTCCAAGGCTGGATGTCTCCCATTGCAGAAATGTTGTGGGTTCACGAGTGTCGCGGCAATTTTCTCGTAGCCCTGCAGACCTATCGTCCAGGCGCTGTGCGGTTAATTGCTAAGGAATTCGATCTGGCGTTTTGTGATTTCCGAGCGACGTACATGGCGCCTATGGGTGCGCACGCCGGGAAATTAACGCTGGACCGACTAGAATGCCTTATGGAGGAAGCTCGTGCGAAGGGTGGAATAGTTCTACACAACGTTGAGGCGTTGCTGGCGGTCAAGCAAGAGCATGAGCGGCTCAGTTGGCTTTCTCACTTTGTTACAGAGACTAGCCACAATCCAGTACTGATCCCTCTCTCAATTTTCTGCAGTGATGCACCCAAGGGCTGCGACCGTGTCGCCTGGATAGAGCCTACTGCTGTGCCACAAGAGAAGTTGCTAGTTCGTTTGATTGAACGATGATTAAACCAATAAAGACGTGGATAGAAGACCGCCTGTCGCGCAAATTATTTTTTGCCCTAACGGCAACTGTCACAGCATTGTCTTTGGCTTTTCTTATTCTCTTTGTTGCCCATTACCGGGACCGATTGATCTCTGAGCGGGCGACAACGTCAGCTGAGATCAACAGCCTGCTTCAGGTGGCGCTCGAAAATGCCATGCTGAAGCGAGACCTGAAAGGCCTTCAGGGAATTGTCGAACGCCTCGGCCAAAAAACATCGGTAAACAGCGTCATGATCCTGACTCCGAAGGGAGAAGTGCGTTTCGCCGCGCCCGCCACCCATGTTGGGCGACAGTTTGCGCTCCATGCGGACGAGTTTTGCCAAGGCTGCAATGTCAAAGTCGGTGGCAAAACATCCATTACCTTCGTCAGCGATCCAATGTTTGGTGCCGTTCTACGTAGCGTAAATCCTGTTCCCAACAAGAAGCATTGCACTCAGTGCCATGGTGAGGTGGCTGATAATCCCGTCAACGGTATCCTTGTTGTCGATTATGATGCGAAAGAAGTGCAACGTGATGCTTGGTCAATGGCCGCCGCGCTCACGGGTTCAGGTGCAATAGTCTTACTTGCTGGCATGGCCGCGATTGGCTGGGTCATTCGCAGATCAGTCCTGCAACCTATTGGTGCGCTAAAGAAAGCGAGCATAGAACTTTCCGAAGGCAATGTTGACGTCGAGTTGGAAAGTGGTGGAAGCGATGAGCTCTCTGATCTTGGGCAAACGTTTCGCGCAATGAGTAGTCGTATTGTTGCACACCAGGCGGAATTAGAGCGACGAGAAGATTTTCTCCAGTCTGTAATCGACGCCGTGCCCGATGGGATTCGTGTCATTGGGGATGATTTCAAAGTCATCAAAGCCAACAAGGCGTTTTTAGAGCAGCAAGGTTTGGATGCCGATCAGGTGGTCGACAGACCATGCTTTTCGTCAAGCCATAATCGAAATGAACCATGCGCTTCGACACTTGTTACCTGTCCGCTTATGGAGCTGTCAAAAGAAAGCGATCCCATCACCTGTAGACACACGCATAAACGCAAAGATGGATGTGAACTTCTGGTTGAAGTTTCTGCGGCCCCGCTGGAAGTTACCCGCAATGGGAAGCATGATTTTTGTATTGTTGAAGCCATACGTGATCTTGATCGTGACATCCACCATTCTCATGAGCAGCGTCTTTCTGAAATTGGACACCTTGCAGCAGGCGTTGCCCACGAAATTCGCAATCCGCTGTCTTCAATGCACCTGAGTTTGCAGGCAATGCATGGCAAATCTCCTGGTGAATATAAACGGAGTTTCGGAGATCACCTTGAGCTTATGGATCATGAAATTGATCGCTGCATTCAGGTGACGGACCGGTTGCTAAAGCTCAGTGCCGCACCAGCCATGCTGCCTGAATTGGTGTCACTTGAAGTGATCATACCGGAAGTGGTTTCTCTTTTGAGTGCGGAAGCTGAGCTCGTGAACACAAGTATTCAACTTGATCTGCAAGGTTCTTTGCGTGTGATTGCGACTGACAGCGATATGAGAATGTTAGTTCTCAACTTAATTCAAAATGCATTTCATGCGATGCCGGGAGGGGGCAAGCTAAGAATTACCGGTAAGATCCACGAAGAAAACGTCGTGCTCCAGTTTGTCGACACAGGTGTCGGAATTGCCGATCGTGATTTGCAGCGTGTCTTCCAGCCATTTTGGAGTCGACGGGCGGACGTCGTCGATGGCACCGGACTTGGTCTGCCAATCTGCAGAGAGATTTTGCGACGTCACAAAGGACATATTGCGGTGACAAGCAAGGTTGACGAAGGGTCTAATTTTACAGTTAGCCTACCGTGGGCGGAAGTCACGATGGAGGTGGCATGACCAACCGAAATAAGCATATCCTACTGGTCGAAGATGATCAGACCCTGTCTAGGCTTATCTCAGATCAACTTGAGGCATTGGGCTACAATGTTACGCCCGCGTTCTCCTGGGAACAGGCAAAAGAAGCACTAAACCGGCAGGACCCCTCTCTCATACTCTTGGACATACGCCTTCCCGATGCTGATGGACTTGAATGCCTTCCAAAGCTTTCGGCGCAGTGCCCGGTCATTGTGCTAACGGCTTTTGGCTCCATCAAACATGCTGTGACCGCTATGCGGAGTGGGGCTGCAGAATATCTTGTTAAACCGGTCAATCCTGCAGAACTAGAACTTGCAATTACTCGCGCCCTCATGGCGGACTCGCTCAGGCGTAAGTATGAGTATTGCAACAACCAATTAACAGGCCGCGTTGCCCGCAACATGATCGGTTCCAGTGATGCCTTTAAAAAACTCGAAAAGCTCATTGAATTGGTGGCGCCAAGTGATGCAACTGTTTTGATATGCGGGGAAAGCGGTGTCGGAAAAGAGCTGGTTGCTCAAAGTATCCATCAGTTATCGGCGCGCTCAAAAAATACATTCGTTCCTGTCGACTGTTGTACGTTACAAGAGAACCTTTTCGAATCTGAACTTTTTGGACATGAGAAAGGAGCGTTTACAGGTGCGGATAAACGTAAGCAAGGTCTCATTGAAGTCGCAGAAGGCGGGACGGTATTTCTCGATGAGATTGGAGAGTTGCCCCCGACGCTGCAGGCTAAATTACTTCGAGTTCTTGAAACAGGAGAATTCAGACGTCTAGGTGGTACGCAGAATTTGACAAGCGACAGCAGGTTCTTGGCGGCAACAAATCGAGATTTGAAAGCTTTTAGTGAGGATGGTGGGTTTCGCCGCGATCTTTACTATCGTCTTGCTGCCGTAGTTATTCATGTTCCACCCCTTCGCGAACGCAGTGAGGATATTCCGGTCCTCGCCGAGCACTTCTTAAACTCTAGAACCTTTCAGCGAGGAATGACTAAGAAGTTGTCGGAGTCGGCTCGTGAAGCTCTTTGCGAATACGGTTGGCCTGGCAATGTTCGAGAACTGAGAAACGTTATTGAACGGGCAATTCTTGTCTCAGGGGACAGACCGATCATTGAATTGCTCGACCTTGCTCTACCTTCTCACAACAAAACAACAACCGGCCAGGTGACTGCTCAAAACGGATGCGAACTATGTTTCGACCATGAGCCAACTCTTGACGAAATAAAGCAGATCTATCTATCGAGGCTACTTGGTAAACACCGCGGTCACCGCGGTCGTATCGCAAGCATCCTGGGTGTTAGTGAGCGCAACACATATCGGCTCATCAAACGATTTGGTCTCGAGGAGAAAGCCCATTCTAAATAGCCCAATTTTTGGTGGGCCAATATTTCGTGGGCATGACACAAACTGTCATCAACACGGGGCTACGCAAATACAGTCGCATCCAACGACACAATGGATTTGATCAAACCATCTTGTGGACATGCATGGTGTAGAAACACCGGCCCAAGCTGCGTGGTCTCACGCGATCAAACATCCAAAAGGGCTAGTATTATCTGGGTTTTGATCGTACAATCTTCGTAGTTTCTGCGCTCATAGCGTTTTTTTAAGAATGATCTCCACAGTTTTCCAAGATCGTTGATGTAGATCTGATATTGGGTATTATTCTTGACCGCGGCGCTACCGTCTGAAACAGGATTGGGACCACCGATGAAAAGTTCGTTGAAGCATGGTGAAAACCCGCACCAGCCCGGGTTTCTCGTCATTGACGAGAGGTCTAGCGACCCGCTTTCCCTTACTCAATTTACAACCGCCTCAGGAGAGCCGCTGACGGATCATGCGGACTCCATGGGCTGGGTCTACCTGACAAATCTATCGCGCGGTCTTGATGCGTTGACCAACGTTGCCGCTGCCTTTGAGGCTAACCTTGGGTCCGTGCCAAAAATTTGTATTTTGGTGCAGCACGGAAATGCCTGTGGTGCGTCGTACGGATCGACGGACGAAGTGATGAGCCATGCCATCAACACAAACTATCGCGCGTCGTATGGATCGCTTCTTGTGACAAACGTAGCATTGCCAAATGAGGTCGCTATTTGTTTGCGCCAGTGGATGCCGGCGCAACGGCCGTTTTCGGGTATCGTTACACCGATGATTGAGGAGATCGGAGCTGCATTTTTCAAGCGGAAGAGCGGGACGTGTCGTGCCGCCGTTAATCCAGCACTTGCTGATGTTGGGCTCAAATCAATTGGCCCGTTACAGCAAACCCGCAGCATACGCGGGGCGACACTGAACCAGTCGTCTAGCGTTTACGTTCCAAGCTTTCCAAAGGAGTGGGATCAGAGTCTGATTGAGGACATGTGCCTGGCTTGGGGCGTTTGTGCGACCAGCGATAGCAACTGCATTACAGCAGCTAAGGATGGCAAACTCGTTACAAACGCCATCGGTCAGCCGTGTACAATGGATGCCTGCGAATTGGCTATATTCCAGGCCAACCGGCCTGGTCGTGGGCGCGCATCCGAACTCGCCGGAGCGGCAGTTGTGAGTGATTCATTTTTCGCATTCGCGGATGGGATTGATGCGCTTGCCCGCAAGAAAGTTCGGGCTATCTTTGCAACACGGGGCTCAGCAAATGATGCTGCTGTAGCTGAACACGCAAAAAGTTTCGGTGACGTCATTGTGCATACAGTCCCGGATTCAGAGGGACGGGTGTTCGCCGGCCACTAGATAGACAAGACAAATGCAGAGACTATGAGTGTCTCTGCTTTCCCGCCATCTGTTTGGAAGTGACTTGTGCTGGAGTGCAGCCCAATTAGGCGCGCTAAAGTTAAACGCGCGTCGAACAAAAAGCCAAACCGTCTGAGATATAAACAAACCACCTGCTAAGCATTAATAGGCTCTAGGCGCGCTGCTGTCCGCTTGTAGGCTGGCGTTTGAGACGCCTTGTCGAACGTGCCAGCAATAAGCCGGTTGGCTGGCGCCTCTGCGAAGTGGAACGGGTAGAAAATCGCGCCCTCCGGGGTCTTTTCGGTCACAAGGATCTTGACCTCCACCGAACCGCGCTTGGTGACGATCCGTCCCATGCAGCCGTCCTCCAGATCATAACGGCGCGCATCTTCAGGGTGCACTTCAACTTCGCCTTCGGGTCGCATGTGGTGAAGCCCGCGCGAACGACGCGACATGGTGCCGGTGTGATAGTGTTCGAGCAGGCGACCTGAGTTGAGGTTTAACGGGTAGAGGTCATCAGGTATATCGACGCCAACATCATTTTGCTTGACGACATGAAATAGGCCCTTGCCTGAAGATGTCGGGAAGCTGTCCTCATAAAGGAAACGTGTGCCGGGGTGATCGGTGTCTAAGCATGGCCATTGCAGGCCGCTGCCGTCAAGCCGGTCGTGGCGAATCCCCGCGTAGGAGGGCACTATGGATGCGATTTCCTCCATGATTTCCGCGGCGTTATTGTAACTCATGGGGTAGCCCATGGCGGTTGAGACCTCGCAGATGATCTCCCAATCGGCTTTGGCTTCTCCAGGAGGCTCGACGGCTTTGCGCACCAACTGTACGCGCCGCTCAGTATTGGTAAACGTGCCATCTTTTTCCGCGAAGCTAGCCGCTGGGAACACCACGTCGGCAAGTTCCGCGGTCTCCGATAGGAAGAGATCTTGGACGACGAAGAAATCCAGTTTTTTCAGACCCTGCTCGACTTCACTGATGTCGGGGCTTGAACCCATAGGGTTTTCGCCCATGATGAACATAGCCTTGATGTCGCCGTGGCAGGCACCCTCCTCCATCTCGACGACGGTTAGATAGTCATTGTCCGGCATCGGCACGCCCCAGGCCTTCTCGAAGAGGGCCCGGTCTTCAGGATCTTTGATGTCAAAATAGCCCGGCAGATTATTGTGCTGACCTTGCATGTCGGAGCAGCCCTGCACGTTGGATTGGCCACGCAAAGGAATGAAGCCAGTGCCGGGACGGCCAACGTGACCGGTGATTAATGACAGATTGGCCATGGCAAGGGCGCCGTCAACGCCAGTTAGGTGCTGGGTGATACCCATGCCCCACAACAGCATGCCGCGCTCTGCCTTGCCGTACATCAAAGCGGCTTCGCGCAGCCGGTCTTTTGGCACACCAGAAACCTCTTCAACATAGTCTGGCGTGTATTTCTCGAGGCTCTTGATATAGGTCTGCCAATTCTCGGTGCGCTCGGAGATGAAGTCGTCGTTGGCCAGACCTTCCTTCAAGATGATGCGGGCAATGCCGTTTAAGACGGCGACATTTGTGCCGTTCTTTGGCCGCAGCCACACATCGGCGTGATCGACCATCTCAATGCGGCGCGGATCAATGACAACGACTTTTGCACCACTTTCGTACTTGGCCTTGAACACCTGACTTGAGATCACAGGGTGAGTTACGGTGGTGTTTGATCCACACACGATAAAGGCGGTCGCCATTCGCACATCGGGACTTGATGCCGACGGCGCGCTGGAGCCGACTGCTTTCTTCAAGGCGACGGCAGAGGCCATATGGCAAAGCCGCGCGCAATGGTCGATGTTATTGGTGGCAAAGGCACACCGGATCATCTTTTGAAAGACAAAGTTATCCTCGTTCGTGGCGCGCGCTGAAGTGAGGCCTGCAAGAGCATGTGGACCATGCTCAGCCTTGACCTCGTTGAGGCGCTTTGCGGTAAACGCAATGGCTTCGTCCCAGGTTGCCGGTTCGAGTGGGCTATCCTTGCCGTCGCGGCGCATCAAAGGCGTTGTTAGGCGATCTTTGTGATGGATAAAGTCCATTCCAAAGCGGCCCTTGACGCAAAGATTGCCGATGTTGGCATCGGAGACACTGGACGGATTGACGGCGACAACCTTCCCCATCTCCGTTTCCAACTCGATGGCGCAGCCGACACCGCAATAGCCGCAGGTCGTGGTTGTCTTTTGTCGCAAGTTCTTCGGCAGTGCACCGACATCTGACAAGTCTACCAATGCCCCTGTCGGACACACACCGACACATTGGCCGCAATTGTTGCAGTCCGTGTCACGAAAGTCATTGGTCCCACTGACCAGGACAGGGTACCCCGACTCGTCGACCGTGTAGACCTCACGATGTTGGACTTCGTCACAGATGCGGACGCATTGCAGGCATTTGATGCATTTTTCAAATTCAAGTTGAAAAAACGGCCACGACACAAGCGGTTCGGCTAGACCAGCGTCTACGCGCTCGGGTTCTTCGACTTTTTCGATGACATTCATTTCCATGCCTCCTTACCAAGGTATTCCTTGGTTCCAGCACCGTATTCAATAGATAGTCTTTGCAAGTCACAGACACCAGCCGCCTGGCAGCGGCACATAAGACAGCGGCCAGCTTCGCGCTGGGCCTCTTCTTCTGAAAACCCAGTCTCAACCTCTGCGAATGCCGGATCGTTATCGACGTCGCCGCCGTGGCCGGCATTGTCAAACGCTGTTAGGCGGCCATCTCCGTCAAGGACCGGCATTTCGGTCAATGGCGCGTTTGATTTGGCCTTGGCGCCGATGTCGAAAAACTTCGGCTTGTGTTGGACTATGGCCGCTGCAATTCCAGCTTCGTCAGCACCGTTCAGGTAGGCGTTGATGGCAAAGGCGCCGAGGCGACCGGCGCCTACGCCTTCCACGACAGTCGCAGCGCCCGTGACGCAATCGCCACCGGAGAAAACACCAGACAGGTTGGTCATCATTGTGGCCTCATCGACCTCGATGGTTCCCCATCTCTTGTCGAGGCCGAGGTCGCCCTCCTTAAGGGCAGCAACGTCGACGTCCTGGCCAATCGCGAGCAGGATCGTATCAGCGGCTGTAAAATACTCCGATCCTTCAATAGGCACCGGACGACGCCTGCCGCTGTCGTCAGGTTCACCGAGTTCCATGCGCTGTGAGGTCAGGCCGACAACACGTCCGTTCTCGACCTTGACCGAAACAGGTGCCGTGAGCAGGTCGAGCGTGATGCCCTCGACATCGCATTCGTGAATTTCGTGTGCGGCAGCCGACATTTCCTTGCGCGTGCGCCGGTACATCATCGTGACGTCGGAAGCGCCAACACGCCGTGCGGTGCGTACCGCATCTGCTGCCGTGAAACCGCCGCCAATTACAATGACACGATCGCCGATTTCGACGGTTTCATCCCAGTTAACATCAGCCAGAAACTTAATTGCCGACATAACACCATCCGCGTCGTCGCCAGGAATGCGTGCCGGTTTCGCTGCCATGGCGCCAATCGATAGATATACGGCGTCGAAACCGTCGGCTTTGAGCGTTTCGATCTGGTAGTCGCGGCCCATTTTCTGGTCTGTCTTGAGCTCAACGCCGAGCGACAGGATATCGTTTATTTCCTGGTCAAGGACGGAGTTGGGCAGGCGATAGGGCGGAATGCCGAAGCGCAACATGCCGCCAGCTTTTTTTTCTGATTCAAGCAGCGTGACCTTGTGCCCCTGAAGCGCCAGATAGTAGGCCGCAGAAAGGCCTGTCGGACCGGCGCCAACGACGGCAACGCGTTTGCCCGTATCGGGTTTTGGTTCAGGCTGTGTCGGCTTGCCGCTTTCAGCAGCCTTGTCAGCCGCGAAGCGTTTCAATGCACAAATGGCAACCGGCTTTTCGTCAATCTGAATCCGCCTGCACGGATCTTCACAAGGGCGCGGACATACACGACCAAGCACGCCCGGCAACGGCAACATCTCTTTGATAAGCGCGGTTGAGCCAGCGTAATCTTTTTGCAGGATGAGATCGATATAACCTGCAATGTCAATTCCCGCAGGACACGCCGCCGTGCACGGCGGTTGGCAATAGGCGTTGTGGTCGGAAAGGTAGGTATTGAGCCGATCCTTGCGCATCGACTTTAATTTTGAATTTTCGGTCTCAATCGACATGCCTTCTTCAGCACGTGTCATGCACGCTTTCACATGATCGGTCTGACCAGCAACGGCGACATTGCACAGTTCGCATTCGCCAGTTGGCTTCATGCGTGGGTCGGCACACATATCTGGGATATCGATGCCTGCGCGCTTGGCTGCCGATAGAATTGTCTCGCCAGGCATTGCAACCACCGTCTTGCCGTCGATTTTCAATCGGCAGGGCTCAAGGCCTGCTTCGGCCAGCCCGGCGTGAGATGGGTCGGTCCCAGCATTGCGGGTGCTTTTTGCACCCACTTGATCATCGTGCATTGCCTTCCTCTCTCGCGTCTCGCGCTATTTTGAGGTTGAACCCCACAACGTCGGGCCAGGATGCACTATGGATGCATCTACTGCAAGCTGTACACGCTTTGTAATGTTGAGTGACCTCGTAATCCATCGTCATTTACACGGTTTTGTGCTCAAAACAGGATGAATTATGTCAAGCCAGAGGACCAGTGCCAGAGGACCAGTGTACGTGTCCCTCCGCGCTATCATATGTGCTACGCGCAGCGACCAAATTACTTGGCAGCCGATCATGTGGCTTACAGATGATCATGACCGCAACCGGAACCATCCTGGCGGCTCGGGTATCAATATGAGCGTCGGTGTTGCCAGTCTTCAGGTTATTGCGACTGTACGCCCAAAATGGGCGCCATTGTGGTGATAATTAATGTCCGCTGTCCGGCAACGAAAGAGCAGGTGTAGCGCTTGCGTTTCAATGGATGTCGAATTGAATTTTGATCACTAACAATCAGATATGACGGGTGCCGCTGGCGCGTAGGTCAAAGTGCGCCTTGTACCCAGCTCGGAGTAAATGCTGTCTTGCTCTTAATTTCTTTTTTAACAGTGTTATATTTGCTTTGCGTTGTCGCTTGCATATAGCTAGGCAGATATGAGGTGGTCGCCACAAATGAGCAACCCATTGAAGTAAGGTCTAAGGCCCCGTAGCTCAGTCGGATAGAGCATCAGATTCCTAATCTGAGGGTCGCGCGTTCGAATCGCGCCGGGGTCACCAACAATTTCAGTTGGTTAGTTGTTTTCTTTCTTTGCAGATCAGACCCGTGGGCACATCATGGGCACTCCTTTTTCTGAGATTTGATCATGGACATCCTCCAATTCATTGCCTCTATCGTTAGCAGCTTGGTTGCTTTGGCATGGCCAGCCGCCTTCGCCTTCGCGGTATGGTTGTTCAGAGAAAAAATTGATGAACTTCTCCCTCACTTTCACGTCAAGCATTCGGACTGGGAAGCATCGTTTCGGTTGGATCAGGCAGAAAAAGAAGCCCAAGACTTGCCACCAGTGCCAGACGATCCAGCCGCTCTACCCACACCAGAAGAAGAAGAACGCTTTAGTCAACTTGCCAAGCTATCTCCAAGGTCGGCGATTATCGAATTAAGGATCGGTGTTGAGCGTGCACTTGGCGATTTGATGGAAAGGCGCGACCACTCTGCTGCCGGAAAGAAACACTCGATTTTGGCTATGACCAGGTTGCTCAGAAGCGACGGAGTAATCGACCACCCCACATCTGCGATGATCGACGATTTAAGGGTCGTAGGAAATACCGCTGTACATGAAAGGAGCGGAGGTTTGATGTCGGAGAGGGACGCGCTCAGGTATCGCAAGTTAGCGAACGAGATTATTGGTCGGCTCAATGCGATTTGAATACGCTTCAGCGCCTATTCACCTCATGGTGCAACATTACGCACATCTCTCAAGCAGACCGTGTGGATAGTGAAAAGTCGTTTCCTGAGCACTGCACGGTTCGTTTCTGCCAAAGAAAAGGGCACCCCGTTTCCGAGGTGCCCTCTCTTTAGATCAACCGCACGATTACGGCTAACACCGAAGCCATACTTGGATGAACAATACATCCGATGGCCAAGCGGTAGCTTATACCGCACGGCTGACTGGCTTCGAGTGAGAGGAACACGATCATATTGTGTTCTCCGTCTCGTGCATGAGGGTCCCTTACGGTAGCCGACATCATGCATTAGGCCAGGCGTGGGGTTTTCCATTATTGTTCAAATATGCCTTCGCGACCCCAAACGCACTTCGGCTATTTCTGTATTGATCAAACACATGGTAAATCGCCTGGCGGTTTCAAGAGGAGCATTTATTTTTTTCCCAATATTTTGTATCTGCCTATTCAACCGCATCATTCCAGCATGTTCTCGATCGAGATTTTCTTCTCCCAACTTTCTAGTTTTTCAATCGCAGAGAGATGGTTGATATGGATACAATTGAAACGCACCGTCACGCTCACGATGAGGGAGACGGTGCGTTTCAATGAACGGCCCCATGACCGCTTGGCACGCACACTGCGATACTGATCCAATGAATTAATTCGGTAAATCACGCCCAAGCAGCATGGCGAGAAATAAGTCCCGAGCATTGTTGGGCCGATCGCGATAAATCTCGAATTTTGCGTGTTGCGAAGTGGTCGTCACGCTCAAATCGATGCCCCACATCGGGGTGATGCTGGTTGGCAGCATCGAGTAGCGGATATCGATTAATACGTTGTCACGGCCAGGATCAAGAACTAAGTAGCCGTTGGCAAGCCTGGAAAACCGCACGATATCGCGTGACAGTACCGATTTCCCTGCCAGTTTCGGAAGCTCTCGTTCTAGGTCGAATGCCCGCGCGTAGCCTCCGGGATAGACTCGGTTCGGACCTGGGCCGATCCGGATTGCGTCGACGTAGAACATATCGTTGCTCTGGTATACCGAGCGCCACAGGACCAGGTTTGCCAGCGTTGGTTTGACAATAATGCGTTCTACCTTGTGCCCACGCTGTGCGGCGAGTTCGATCGCGGATTGCAATGCGGTCTGATGCTGCCACAGGCCGAGTAGCAAATATGCACCGGCCAGCGCCAGTCCGAAGCGGGCCGGAACCGGTTTGCAGTGCTTGAATCCCAGGATCAGCGCAATCACCAATAACAGTGAAAATATCGGGTCGATGATAGCGATGATGCTCCAGGCGATACGCGTATCGCTGAACGGCCACAGCAGATGGGTGCCATAACTGGTGCAGGCGTCGAGTAACCCGCTGGTGGAATAACCCAGCAATGCGTACCAGTAAATTCTTCTAAAGCCGAGGCGTTTACGCAGCAACGGCCAAAGCAGCAGTGCAGCGACCAGCGCGCCGAGCGGGATGAATATCAACGCGTGGGTAAAGTGTCGGTGAAATTCGACGTTCAGCAGCGGATCGTCGGTCGCGCTTATTAAAATATCGGCATCAGCCAGTAACGCGGCAGCAAAACCTGTTACCGCTGCGATTCGCGATTCTTTTTCTTTGGCGACCGACAGCGCCAGCGCGCCGCCCAGTACACCCTGGGTTAGCAGATCCACCGGTTAAACTCCGCGCATTATTGTTGTCAAATCCGGAGACAATATATCTATTTGGTGACGAACCGCGCTTGAAGTGTGTGACCATCACTATCTTTACCGGTGAGCACGATTTTTGCGCCACTTGGGAGTACGGTCTTTATGTCAGCGACCAACGTTGAGCCGTCTGGTTTTATGGCGAGCGTTTGCATGCCGCTTTCTGTTTGCACAAAAACCTTAAATGCACTTCCCGTCATGTCAGCTGGCTGCAGATGCTCCGTCATGTGGAATATCAATTTGTCCTTTTGGGAGACCATTTCGATGCCGTGATGCTGTTCGTATTCAATATATTGGCCGCCGTGTTTGGCTTTTCCAGGATTGTTTTCTGGATCATGGCTAAACGCAGGTGTGCCGCAAACCATAACAGTGGAAGCAGCGAGAATAGAGATGGTTTTTTTAAGCGACATTGACGTCCTCATCTTTGATGTAAGTGTTAATAGGCTTCAGCTGGTTTGAAAATGGTGTTTGCCTGATCATCCTGACTGGCGATCAATCTTTTCAGTGGCTTTTCTCCGTACTTGAGAAACAACAATGGCGTGAACGCGGCATCAAGAAGTGTTGCAGACAACAATCCTCCAAATATGGTCACAGCCAACGGGTGGAGAATTTCACGACCCGGGACATCAGCGCCGATCATCAGCGGGATTAACGCGAGCCCTGCTGATAGCGCGGTCATAAGAACCGGCCGTAGCCGTTCCAATGTCCCGCGAACGACCAACTTTTCTCCAAACTCTTCGCCTTCAAACAGGGTGAGATTGATATAATGACTAATTTTTAAGATGCCATTGCGTGCTGTGATACCCGTTAGGGTGATGAAGCCAATGAGGCTTGCGATTGAGAAGGACAATCCAAACATCCACAACGCAGCAACACTACCGATCATTGCAAGGGGTATATTGGATAGAATAATCGCCGATAAGATCGCTGATTGATATCGATTGTAGAGCACCAGGAAAATAAGCGTGAATGAGATGAGCGACAGCAAAGCAATTGAGCGTGTTGCATCTTCTTGGGCTTTAAACTGCCCTTCAAGTCTGGTGAAGGTCCCTTGTGGTAGAGGTGTATCAGATATTACCTGTCGGATATCCGAAATGATTTCAGCCATGTCGCGCGATCCATCGCCATTGGCGAAGACCACGATGCGGCGACGTTGATTCTCACGTAGAATTTGGTTTGGACCATTGGTTTCTGAGATATCAGCGAGGCGGCTCAGAGGCACATATCCTGTCGGTGTTGCAACCAGTGCTTCACCTATTCCTGAAATAGATCGGTCTGAATCCTTCAGGCGTAGCACCACATCATATCTACGATTCCCATCGATGATTTCGGAGAGCACGCGGCCGTTTGATAAATGTGCAAGTGTTTCGGTAACCGCAGATGGTGTCATTCCAAACAGTGCAGCGCGTTCGTAATTGGGTTTGACTTGAAGTTGTGGAATCAGCACCTGCTTTTCTAATTGCAGATCGACAACGCCCCGAATGCTTTTTATTTTTTGCTCGAGTGTCGCGGCCAGGCTGCGCAGTTCGTCGAGATCATCGCCAAATATCTTCACAGCAATTTGTGCTTTGATCCCAGATAACATGTGGTCCAGGCGATGGCTGATCGGCTGACCAATGTTTACGGCGGCAGGAAACACACCGAGACGACTGCGGATATCTGCAAGCACCTCTGTTTGCGAGCGGTCTGATGACTTCAAATCAATATCAAGTTCGCTTGTGTGAATTCCTTCCGCATGTTCGTCGAGTTCGGCACGTCCCGTACGCCGACCAACCGACACCACTTCTGGAACATGCATGACAATCTTTTCTGCAGCCTGGCCCAAGCGGTTGGATTCAGACAGCGAGATGCCAGGATTGTAGATAATTGAAACAAGCGCCGTACCTTCATTAAATGCCGGTAAAAAGGAACGGGGAAGCTGAACAGCTGCCCATCCAGCGACGAGTGTGCTGAAAAGAATAGATGCTGCGAGCGTGCGCGGATTTGAAAACGTCCATTTTAATAGTGCGCTGTTCACTTTTTTTAGACCGCGCACCAACCACGTCTCATCATCACTTTCACTTTGATCCGTGGGTAAAATATAGTGACATAAAACTGGAGTGAGCGTCAGAGACGTTATGAGACTGGCCAGAATAGAGACAATGTAGGCCACTCCAAGAGGGCGAAATAATTGACCTTCAAGACCGGTCATTGCGAACAATGGGATAAATACAAGAACAATGATGGCTGTAGCATAGATGATACTGGAGCGGACCTCGTGGGATGCGCTTTGGATAACATTGAGGCGCGGCCTGGGGTTTTCTTTCATGCTGTTCAATCGCAAACGCCGCAAAACATTTTCAACCCCAACTACGGCATCATCAACCAATTCACCAATGGCAATGGCCAGACCGCCAAGTGTCATCGTGTTGATTGACAATCCAAACGCCTTGAAGACCAGCACGGTAATGAGGATGGAGATTGGGATCGCGGTCAACGAAATCACCGTTGCACGCCAGTTCATCAAGAACAGAAGCAAGACAAATCCAACAACAATACCGGCTTCAAGGAGAACCGATTTGACGTTGGATATCGAATTCTCAATGAATGTTGCTTGACGAAACTGGATCTGATTGGCGACGACACCAACAGGAAGTGTTGGCTGCAATTTGGCGAGTTCGACTTCAATTTGACGGGTGAGCGCCACGGTGTCCGCTTTAGGCTGCTTTTGAACACCGACAATGACAGCAGGTTTGCCCTGAAATCCTGCGTCGCCGCGTTTTACTTTTGCTGCGAACGTAACGTCAGCCACCTGGCGCAGCAAAATGGGCTGCGTGTTGCGCATGACGACAACAAGGTTACGCAGATCGTCGAGTTTCTTGGTGCGTCCAATATTGCGGATCAAGTATTCACGACTATTTTGCTCAATAAATCCACCGCCAGTATTAGAACCAAAGTCCCTGATGACCTCTTCGATCATTTTTTCCGTGACCTTGAGGCGTTGCATTGCAATGAGGTCTGGGGAGACGCGATATTGGCGCACTTCGCCACCGATCGGAATCACCTGAGCCACACCCGGTATGGTAAGAAGTTGCGGTCTGACAACCCAATCTGCAATTTCCCGAAGCTCCATAGCTGGAACTTTGCTGCCAGTGATGGCAATCAACATGATCTCGCCCATGATCGATGTAATCGGGCCCATTTGAGGCTGCACGCCGGCTGGAAGTTGTTCGCGCAAAATAGAAAGGCGTTCGCCGATTAACTGGCGGTTCTTGTAGATCTCCGTTTGCCATTCAAACTCGACATAAACAATCGACAGGCCTACGCTGGATACAGAACGTAGTCGCTTGACGCCCGGCATTCCATTGAGTGTTGTTTCAATCGGATAGGTGACGAGCTGTTCAACTTCTTGAGGTGCAAGCCCGTCAGCTTCCGTCAATACGGTGACCGTTGGCCGATTGAGGTCCGGGAAAACATCAACCGGGAGTTTTGGCAGCGTGAATGCGCCATAGCTTGCAAGCAGAAGCGCGGCTACGACAACGAACAACCGGTTGTGAATGCTAAACGTGAGGAGTTTTTGAAACATGCTCTTTCCTCACCGGATCTGACTGACGAGTGAGGCACCGCGGACAATGATCTGATCACCCTCCGATAATCCGGCGACAATATGGAACCGTGTTCCATCCAAGTCTTCGGCACGGACGGGTACAGCTTTGTATTGTTCAGGAGTTTGACGGACGAAAGCAACGCGTTGTCCATTGGGGGCCTCGGCGATGGCATCTCTCGCAACGATGATCCCCGTTACGGGTGCGCCCGTTTCAACGCTGACGGTCAGGGGTTCTCCGATGCTCAGAGATTTTGATGGCACCTTGATTTTATACTGCAGGACAGTCGCCTGTTGTTGCAGGGTGCGGCTACGTCCAACAAATGATAGATCCAATTCTGAATTATCTCCGGTCAGAGCCTTGGCCGACGGTGAAATGGAAAGCTTGGGATCAAACGTGATGGCTTCGACCCAAAAATAATTTGGATCAACTATTTGATAGAGTGTGTCAGCGCTGGCAACGACCTGGCCAGCAACAACGCGTACGTCTGCAACCACTCCGCTGACAGG
Source organism: Hyphomicrobiaceae bacterium (assembly GCA_021775735.1). Taxonomy (GTDB): domain Bacteria; phylum Pseudomonadota; class Alphaproteobacteria; order Rhizobiales; family Hyphomicrobiaceae; genus JAHZKN01. The sequence goes on along the minus strand of JAJFHG010000038.1, from coordinate 73,602 downwards.
AGCGCGTAACGCTTCAGGTTTGCTGCGACTTTCGTCAAGTTGTCGCCGCCGTGTCTTCAGCCCTTCAAGTTCAATTTCCAAATCTTGAAGCGTCGCACGGCTGGCAATTTTTTTGTCCACGAGCTGACGACGACGCGCTAGGCGCGCTTTTAAGACCGCCATGCGTTGTTCCAAGTCACCAGCAGTTTGACGTACGTCTGAGGCGTCAATCGGTGCAAAAGCAGGTTCAACAAGGGCTAATGTGTCACCAGCAGATACCATTTGCCCAAGAACGGGTAGCCCCGTTTTTGGTGGTTTAATGCGGCCACGTATTGTGGATTGTACCAAACCATTGCGGTTAGGATCAGCAATGACGCGCCCTATCAGGCGCTGTGCGCGTTTGACGGTTTGTGCTTTCAGAATTTGCGTGCGGATCTCGAGCAATCTTTGCGTTGGCTTGGGAATAAAAATCATCCCATCAGATTTGCGCCCGGGTGCATCTTGCGCATCTTTGTGGTTATCGTGATCGCCATGTTCATCTCCATGGCCGTGATCATGTCCTGGTCCTGCTTCGACGGGTCCTGGCACTGCGATGGCAAGTCCAACGCAGAGGACAATAGCGGTGACTGCGCGCCTTGAGCGCAAGAAAAATGAAAGCAACAGACCAAATAATGTTCCACCGGCAAATAAGGTCAGTGGCTGTGATGTGAAACGATCACGCAGGGCGCTCAGCGCATTTTTGGGTTCATGTTGTCCGGTTTCATCGGCGTGGTGAATGGAATGATCGTGACCGAATGTTTTGTCATCGCCGTGTTCTTTGTGCGCGGCTGATCCATCCAGCGTCCCAACCAGGAGGTCATCCGGGCCTGGTCCGGTAATAGAGGCAATGATTTCAAGAACGCTATGGGTTTCGAGTTTTGGATTGTGAAAAATGTAGCTGCCATCTGTCTGCAGTTCGGCGGCACCGGCGACTCCGTTAACTGTCAACTCAATCTTTGCATCCGCTACCGGCGACGTATCACTACGCTTGTCGAGGTAGACAAGCAGGTCATGATCTTTGAGAATGATGACCAGCTCATAGGCATCAGATGTCATCGTAACGCGTGGATTTATTGGTTTTTGCGTTTGTGGCTCAGAGCCATGACCATGATCATGGCCGGGTCCGGCTTGCGCACCAACGCCCAACACAACGCTCATGGCCATGGGGATAACAAAATGTGCGCAGATACGTGCGAAATAGGTGAGCATAGCAGCCTCCAAAAAATGTAACGGATCGTCTGCGGCTTTGAACAAATAACGGCCGCGCTATACATTTATTTTAGAGGATGGTTTTGGGTGGGCGTTCGAGGCGCCAGGTTGGTGGTGCGGCCGCAAACAAGCCCAATGCGACACCTTTTTTAGATATCAACCACGGTACCAAAATTGATACGCTGGTTGGCATTACACATGCAAAGCAGTGTGCGGCACAACAGTGTGAGCAATCGCCACCATCAGATCCATGATTAGAGGGATCTGTCGGGTTGGTATCGATCAACTGGGATTGATCGCAGGCGTGGTTTTGGTTGGCTACAACGCATGATGTATTTTGACGCGCGTCGCCGAGCTTTCCGTTATCACGATGATGACGGTCTAATGCGACTGAATGCTGAGCTGACGAGGCACTCAGGTGTTCCGCATGTGCAGCGTGATGAATGCCATCAAATCCTGCGGCTGACAAAAGAGCCAACACAGCGAGCGTAGCAACGACGCGCTGGTAGGCTTTCATGACAGAAGAGCGATGGCGATAATGGGTCATCAGTGACCTTGCGCTAGTAGCCTAGATCAAATCACTCCAAATCAGACTTGATTCGGGCGGAATGTTTGATTCAACTTAAAGTGTCAGGGCAACTTATCTGCGTTTAACTAAACCTGCGCCTTGCTTTGATGGGCAGGGAACTGGCGGCATACTAAAAAGACAAATGAGGCAAAGCAAGCCCAAATAACGATTAGCATATAGGCTGGTTAAGTAATCTCATGTTGAAATCTGCTCGCCAGAACTCACGCAGCAGCCCTTTGAGCTTTGAATGTAGAACGGGAGTTGAACGTGAGAAAGTTGGGATGCCCCGCCAGGGCCTAGCCGGCACCGAATATCTGGTTCAACAACTGATTACCAACACCGTTGAGCGCCAGCCACCAAAAAGCAGAGGCTGTGGCGGCACCTATTAGAAACCATTTTACGCGCATAACTGCTTCCTTTGTTTCAGCTATTGATAAATAGGTTTTTTGCTCCACGGGAAGCCTTGTGTGCCAAGTTGTTCTCCGTATCGAAAGAGCTTTGTCATGTAATTTTTGTCGAAGGCTTCCTTAGAGGTTTCTTTAAAGTCTTTAGGGATCGTCGCCAAGTTGAATTCGATTTTGTTCGCTTTTGAAAAGTCAAAAAGCTTGCGAACATCACCAATGGTCTGGTGTTTGATCAAAGTGGCAATTGATCGACTGGCGATGTTAATCGCAGTAGCCTCGGTGGCTTTCCATTCCGGATTGAGATGTGAATTGACGAGAATATAGATACGCCGCTTTGGTTTTTTCTTGCGACCTTTATCAAAGATGCTGATGTTGATCTGGACCGGTAACAGGACGATGTTGTCTGTTGTGCCTCCATCAACGTGTAGTTCCTGTCGCCATTGACCATTGATCATTACGTCAATTTTGACGGGTGGAAATGCACCACCGATGGAAGCGCTTGCTAAAATAATTTTGCGAAAGAGCTTGAGTGCTGAGTCGTTCCCGATAGTTGCGATTTTACCCATGTTCCAAATAACTGAGCGCTGTGCGTCAATATTTGTTGTGCCGACGAGCAGGCGGCGGCCGCGCCTATGTTCTTGTGCAATGCGATCAAATGTTGCGCGGTCAATATACTTGGCAATGAGCTGTGCGAGCGGCGTTGAGTTAGAGAGTGCAGCGCCTCCAAAGATACCCTGCACGATCGTCGGCTTTACAATGTCCTTGGTGGAGTGCTGGGTGTAAAATTCGCGCAGCAAATCATCTTTGTCTGAACCGAGGAATGCAAATGGCGCAATCAGAGCACCGGTGCTGACGCCTGTGACGACTTTAAACGTTGGCCGCTTGCCCGACTTGGTCCATCCATTGAGAAGGCCTGCGCCAAAAGCGCCGTCTGAGCCACCGCCGGATATTGCGAGAATGTTTTCAACATCGCTTGGTTTTGGCGCGGTACCGTTAGCGATCGCTTTTTTTCGCTCTGCCTGGGCTTCGGCAACGATGCGCTCTAGGTCTTTGGGGACTTCGTCGCCCCAAAAACGGATCTTGTTGCTTTCTAGGCCCAGCAATTGCGCTTCGTTCAGCGCGACAGGCGGAGCAATATTGCGTACCTCAGCAGCGCACGCACATACAAGAGTGCCAACAACAACTAAGGCGAGGTAGCGCAGAATTTTTAGACGTATCGTTCCCATCAAACGAAACTAAAGCCCCTGCTCAAGACGTAATGGTATTATGACAGCTAATCGAAGTCTCATTAAACGGCAGTATGATGAGAAATAGACTGCAGCAAAAGATGTTTATTTTATTATAATAGCGTAATTAGCCGCGCTTTCAGACAACAATTCGCGGAACGGGCGACACTTAATTACGCTCTTAGTGGGGCTGCTAGTTGATTAGCCTGACAGGCTGACCCACACCTCGGATACCTTCAGGTACCGGAATATCCGTTTTTCCATAGTCTGTATTGAGTATGAGTTTTGGTCCGCCGTAGAGGCTCATCCGGCGCGCAACGATTGCAGTGTATGCAGATTGATCCGCCACAGGCCCATCAGCGCCGACGCGTAATTCGCCGTTTGGCAAATAGATGGTGCCGAGCAAGACGCGTGCGTCATTGCTCATGACTTCATAAAGAACGCCATCATTTTGAGTGCGGTCAGAGAACAATAGCAATCCCGCCATGATCCCAGACCTTTGTGCTTCCAATGAAATTGAGCTGTCGTTGGCAAAGTTCATTCCAGCCTTATCGCCTGTAAAATAGAACCCGACATACTTACCGGTAAGACTGGATCCGTCATCTACGAGGAGCGGACCGTCTTTGATGATGTAGGTGCCTGGATCGAGATTAACGTCTGAGCCATTCGTAATCGTCAATCCACCACAATATGTGCCGGGAGAGAGCCCGCGTGTCTCATAATCCACGACTAAATCGTTGTGGTCACAGGATCCAGTCATGATAGGTTCTGGCCGACTTGCAAGCGGGTCATCAAATCCTGGACAGTCGGTCATTGGTTCTGGGCTAAAGTTTCCCGGACCACCGGATTTTCCACCGCGGGAACATATAAAGTCAGCAACAAGCTTGGCGCTGTTTTTCGCTTTAATCGCGTTGGTGTCATCCGAGTTGGAAAACACCGAGCAGTCACGTCCAAGAACATTTGCCTGATGTTCTAACGTCAGCGCCTTGTTTGAGGAAGGATCCAGCGCCAAAACACAGACGTTTGGTTTGCCGATGATCTCAGCTGACGACGATACAGAGAGTTTATCTACATTGTGGCCAATGAATTTTTTGAAAAATGAGGTAGCTTTGCGTTGCACGTTCACAGTAACGCGTAACGGATTTTCTGTAACCTTTGTTTTGACATCCACAGAGCCGCTATCGAAAGACATTTCTTGGGCTTTGACATAGCGATCAACAACAGCTGCAACAACGGCGGATACGTTGTCTTTATTGGCATCTGAAAAGCTCAATTCTTTTGCGCCTGCTATCGAGCCAATGTCCGCAACGCCTTGTAAATCGCTTTTCTGGCTTGAAAGCGTAGAAGCATCAATGGCAACGCCGATCGACAGCATAAGAACTGGTATCATCATTGCAAACTTAAGGGCAATGACGCCGTCATTTGCGTGAACGAATGCACGATCAAACTGACGGATATTCATAGAATGCCGTAGTTTTTTAGTCTTGCAATATTTCCCGAATTTTTTCCGCATGCCCGTTGTTCATTCAATAAATAATCTCACTGGATCAGTATGCTCCATATGAATTAAGATAGAAATGATGGGCCGTTTTCTCACTTAAAAAAATATAAAAACAATTGTCGACATCAACTTAACTTGCTCTTAATGATCGTCCACGTTTAGCATTTGGATCAGTTTCTGTGCCTGTTTGCCCGGAATTGCCATCGTCACTGGTTAAGCGCACATTAAGACATTCAATCGTGGAAGAGACTGCCTCTTTGAGGATTTTATTTTGTTTTTCACTAAGAAGGTTTTGACCTTTATGAGAGGCCATCTCAATCACATTACACAACTCTCCGACACGTAATGCTCCAACATTTCGGCTGAGTGATTTGAGAGCATGTGCGGCGGCTGCAAGATCAGCATTTGGATCGTTGCCCTGATGTGCAAGCATTCCTTCAAGCGCAACTGGTGCATGATGTTCATAAAGTGTGATAACGCGCATTACCAAGGTACCATTCGGACCCTGCATTTCCACGAGATCATCAAGCGTCGTCGAGTCGAGAAGTGGTTCAGCATGAGCTGCTGCGAGTTGATCGTCAAATTGTGGTGTTTCAACCGGTCGCTGAACCTCTGGTTTCGGCGCAGCGTTGGCAATCCCGGTTTCTAACGTGTCGCGTGCCTTCGATGTTGCCGCGTCCGAACCCAGAATATCCTGAAGGCAGGTTTCAATAGTGTGTAGCGAGAACGGCTTGGTGACACAGGCGTCCATGCCAGAGCGCTGCCACTTGTCTGCATTGGCACCAACAACATGAGCCGTTAAGGCAATGACAGGGGTTCGTTTGGAACCCGTTTCAAGTTCGTGGCGGCGAATTGCGCGTGTCGCGTCAAATCCGTCCAGGACAGGCATGCTTCCATCCATGAAGACAGCATCGAAGGGTTCACCGCTCTTGAGTACCTCTACGGCTTGGGCACCGTCCTCAACACAGGTCACTTCAATAGACAGGCGTTCCAAGACGTTGCAGAGCACTTCACGATTGACTGCACTGTCGTCGGCAGCAAGAATCTTAACGCCTGGGAACGTGCGTGCCGGCGCAGAGGTTGTTGTTTGAGAGGCGGTTTGAAGGTTCGCCACAGCGCTGGCACCATTTTGTATGGCATCGAGTAGTGGATAGATGTCTTGTGCACAAATGGGCGCAGCGAGTTCAGCATCGACCAGATGAGACTCCAAAAGATGTGACGTGGTCCCCTCGCCAAGAAATGACAGTGTTACTGTTGGGCAATCAGGTCTTGGTGCGCCACTGAGGTTATAAGTCTCCCAGTAGCTATGTGAAGCAAAGACTGCACTGTGTTGGTTGCTATTATGCTCTGGGCTCCAGGTGGGGTCGGAAACATCTACTGAGTAACCAGCCGCTTTAATATAAGTCACAAGGGCATCTTGGATCATTGATGGTGCAAGATGAAGCGCGATGGACCGCGTGTCACGGTCTGCGATTGTCATACCTTTGCTAGGTTGCAATACGTCTACTGGGAGGTGAACCGAGAAGGTTGTGCCTTGTCCAGGTGTGCTTTGCGCGCTGATCTTTCCGCCCATCTGTGTGACAAGGCGACGGCAAATGGTTAGGCCAATTCCCGTTCCACCAAAGCTGCGTGTTGTGCTGCTGTCGGCTTGCGAGAAGGCGTCAAAAATAGATCTGAGTTTGTCTTCGGCAATACCGATTCCAGTGTCTTGTACGGATATGCAAAGATGCTTTGCGCCCTTGTTCTCGCCAGCAACTGGCTCGTAGGTCATGCGCAACATGACACCACCCTGTTCGGTAAACTTCAGGGCGTTGTTGATCAAGTTGGTCAGAATTTGGTTGAGACGTACCGGGTCACCTGCGATTGCGTGCGGCACATCTGGTGCGACATAACCGGTTAGTTCGATATGTTTGGACCGTGCGCGTTCGGCAAATAGGCGCAGCGCGTCATCTACGAGTGAGCTTGGTTCGACACGGGTCGATTCCAATTCCATCTTACCGGCTTCAATTTTTGAAAAATCAAGAATGTCATTGATGATGGTCAGCAGACCTTGTCCTGATTTGACAATCACGTCTGCTTTACGCTGCAACTTTTGCGGAAGGTCGGAGAGTGATAACAGTTCAGCCATAACGAGAATGCCGTTCATCGGCGTTCTGATTTCATGGCTCATGGTCGCTAGAAAATCAGATTTTGCTGCGTTGGCCTGTTCAGCAGTTTTCTTAGCCTTGGCGAGATCATATGTGCGCGCGATGACTTCACATTCCAGATTCTCACGGTGACGTGCCAGCTTGTCGTCACGCTTAGAGATTTCATCAAGCATTGTATTGAACGCATCTACAAGCTGACCTGTTTCGTCGTTGCTCGTACGTGCCGCCCGCTTGGAAAAGTCATGTTCGTTTTGAACCAACTGCATTGTTCGGGTTAAATCTGCGATTGGATATGAGATTTGATTTTGTAAGCGCAGTGAAAGGGCCATGCCGATCATGGCTGCCACGAGCCCTGCGAGCAAAGCCTGAAAAAAACTGGAGAGTAAAGCGGAGCGCAAGTCGGACAGGTCTGCGATCAAGCCAAGCTTTGCAATGTCGCGACCTTCAGCTGTTACGGGCACTTCAATCTGGTACGCGCCAAGGTACACCGCATCAAACGGACCGATTTCACGATTGCTTGTCGTGTCCTGTGCAGCGCGTGTGACGACGATACCCGTGCCGATGCTGTAGTCTAACTTGCCGTCGTTTGAAAGAATGCTGGCGTATGTGACCTTTGGAATACGTGCGATACTATTGATAGCTTGAGCAACGCGGCGCTCATCTCCGTTAGCCACATCGTTTTTAATGTTGGAGGCAAGCACCTGCGCTAATCCAAGTAACTCCGCGCGGCGATTTTCAAACTGGCGCTGGGTTTCGCGTACTGTTGAGGCAAGCGAAGCAACCAATACCCCGGTCACGACGGCAATACCGACCGTTGTCAGAAGCTTGGTTTTGATTGAGTTTTGGAAAAATCCGAACACGTAAACGTCCACGGTAAGCAGCAGGCAGAACAGCTTTCGGACTATAGCTATCGGGCGTAAAGATTTGCGCAACTTGCGGGAGGCGCGCATCATTTCTTGTGGTGCGAGATATCAACCCGCATACATGGTTTATGAATCGTAAAGTCGTGTGTCCAACTTCGACATCTATCGGAGATCTAGCTCTATGATCGCAGTATCGTTTTTTAATTCCGGGTACAGCATATAGTGTTTCATTAATTTAACGCCGTATTTTTGTTGTTTATTGGTTTTGATGAGGCCGGGAAAAAAAAAGACTATAATCAGACCATCTCTCAGTTTGTAAGGGGTTAGAAGGTGCATGGATCACCGACGTACGCTTGAGCTGATGGAGCACGCGGGTCTCATTTGGGCGCTCCGCGTGTTTGGCCACTAATTTTAGATCGCGGTAGTAATGCAAGACTTGGCAAACACTTCTGAAGGCCTACTCTCGTCTCGACGGCTTCTGCTTGTCGATGACGATCCAATTTTTTGTGAGTTGGCGGGTGAAATATTGCGGGCTGCAGGCGCTGATGTCGTTGTAAAACGCGACGGTGCTGAAGCGATTGAATATCTCGAATACGAACATTTCGATCTTGTCGTGGTTGATCTGATCATGCCGAAGGTTGACGGTTTTCGATTGATTTCGATGCTGCGCCATATGCATAAGACAAAAGACTTGCCGATTATCGTTGTTACCTCGCGTCGCGATCAAAAGGCCTATAGAGACACGATCAGTATGGATATCAGTGCTTATCTGACGAAACCTGTGAATTGGTCTGATCTTCCAAATCAAGTCGATCGTGCCCTGCAACAGGCTTCACAACAGGCGTAGTGCTTAGCAAGAGCATGAAGCGCGTGTAATACGTATTTGTTTCAACATCACATTTGACAAAAAAAGGCGCCCCGATTGTGCAATGCACAAACTGGACATTGAACGATGTCTGCATTTTTTCGATTGGATAAATTGTTATCAGGACGGGTATGATTGTTCCTAGACCCGCAGACAACCACCCTATAGGGTTTGCGCGCACCCTGCCATTTGTCATCTTAGACGGTAAAGATGTCGTCACGATCTGAAAACGCTGACACGTCTTGGTTCAGGCTTTCAAACCCTTACGCAAAAAAAATCAACGACTATCGGAGGAACTAATGAACGAGCAACCCAAGAAAACTGAATTTTTCGGTGGCTGCCCCCACGATTGTCCAGACACGTGCTCAATGATTTTTGAGGTCGATAATGGGCTTGTCAAAAGTGTACGTGGCAATCCCGATCATCCGATGACGCGCGGTGGTTTGTGCGTAAAGCTTAAAGACTATGAGAAACGTCACTATCATCCAGATCGCGTGCTGTATCCTTTGCGCCGTACGGGCCCGAAAGGATCTAAACAGTTTGAACGCATTACATGGGATGAAGCGCTCGATGAAATCGTAACGCGTTGGAAAAAGATCATTGATGAGGATGGCCCACAAGCCATTGCTCCTTACAGCTATCTCGGTCACCAAGGTTTGGTGCATGGATTAAATGGTGGTGATGCATTCTTTAATCGACTTGGCGCAACCGTGACGGAGCGCACGTTTTGCGGTGAGGGTTCTTGTACGGCGTGGCTTTTGACGGTTGGTCCAACCGCTGGTGTGGATCCAGAAAGCTATATCCATTCTAAGTACATCGTTATTTGGGCTTGCAATTCAGTCAGCACAAACTTGCACCACTGGGCCATTGTTAAAGAGGCGCAGAAGGCCGGTGCCAAGGTTGTCGTCATTGATGCGTACGCTTCGCGCACCGCGAAGGAAGCCGATTGGCACATTTGTCCAAAGCCTGGAACTGATGGTGCGTTGGCCATGGCCGTGATCAATTCAATCATTGAGCAAGGCCTCGTCGATCAAGACTACGTCGACAACTACACGTCTGGTTTTGATGCTCTGAAGGAGCGCGCCTCTACAAAAACACCGGAATGGGCGTCTGAAATCACCGGCATTCCAGCTGATGATATTCGCAAACTTGCCAAAGAACTTGCTACAGCACAGCCCGCTGCGATCCGTATTGGCGTTGCTCTTGAACGCCATCACGGTGGTGGTCAAACCATTCGCGCGGTGAGTTGCATTCCAGCGCTCACGGGTGCATGGCGCCATGTTGGCGGTGGCATCACGCAGTTCCCAGTTTGGGAGCACCCCTATAAGTTTGATGTGATCTGTCGTCCTGACCTTATTCCTGAGGGCACGCAGGTCATCAACAATCTGCAGATTGGTCGTGTACTAACCGGCGAGATGGATCTCAAGGTGCCGATCAAGTCGATGATGTGCTGGAATTCGAACCCTGTCACGCAGGCGCCGGAGACCGACAAGATCGTCGAAGGCTTGAAGCGGGAAGACCTGTTCCTGGTTTCTGCCGAACACTTTATTTCAGATACAGCATCGTATGCTGACATTGTGTTGCCAGCCTCGATGGGGGCTGAGATGGAAGATATGATCCTGTCGTGGGGCCATCTCTATCTCACTTACAATGCCAAATCGGCAACCTCTCCTGGTGAAGCCATACCGAACAATGAAATCTTCCGCCGCTTGGCTGCACGCCTTGGGTTTGAAGACGACAATTTCAAATGGTCGGATTCAGAGTGCCTGGAGAATTATGTCGATTGGGATTCACCAGCGTGTGAAGGTATTGACCTTGAGTATATGCGCGAGCATGGCTTTGCTCGCTTGAAGGTTGGCACCAAGGATGATCGCGCACCTCACAAGGAAGGTAACTTTCCAACCGAATCTGGAAAGTGCATGTTTGAAGTTCCCGGTGCGGTCAACTTCGTTGCTGGCCCATTCCGGCAAATGTACGAGGGCTCGCAGCCAGGTGAACCTTTGGATCCGCTGCCGGACTACACCCCGCCGAGAGAATCAGCATCGTCAAATCCATTGTTGGCAGAGAAATTCCCGCTCAATATTGTCTCACCAAAAAGCCATGGCTTCTTAAACTCGTGCTACGCCAACATGGAGCACAAGATCAAAGGTCAAGGTGAGCAGTTTGTGTTGATCAATGCGGCTGATGCCAAGCCACGCGGCATTGAAGAAGGCGACCGTGTTCAGGTTGCCAACGAACGCGGCGCATTCAAAGGGGTGGCGCGTATTTCAGGTGACGTGAATATGGGGGTCGTGGTTGCGACGCTCGGATATTGGCGTCAGCTCAATTCCGGCACAGTCAATTCCATCAGTTCAGCGGAGTTTACGGACATGGGCCACGCACCGTCCTTCTCAGACAACCTGGTGGAGGTAAGCCGCTCTAACTAAGTGGGGAAGGCTTAGGAGGCTGTGACGAGCCGACTGGAAAAATCTAAACGTGGGGCGCATCCAAGACTGTGATACGCCCCACGTTTGTTTGCGGCGCTCGTTTGGCTGGTTGAAGCAAGCACGCAATAGGCGAAACTCTGGTCCGTGAAGCAACGTACTACTCAAAGAGGCACCCACTTTTCCGGTGTACTGATGACTGCTACGAGACCATCAAAATTCAAATAAGAGACCGCTGACCTGTGGTGATTGACATAACAACGCGAAGGCCTGATTTACCCGCAATGTGTGGTTCACACGCCGGTAAATTTACAGATCCGAATACGACGTCCAAGGGTGAACCACGCGCCGAAGTTGCTTTGACGCAATTGGAAACGCTTTGGTTTAATACAGGAACGCTGTGCAATATTACGTGTCGCAATTGCTATATAGAATCGAGCCCCAAAAACGACCGCTTGGTTTATCTGAAAGTAGATGAAATTATTCCCTTTCTGGACGAAGCAAAACAGGCGTCGGTCAGAGAAATTGGCTTTACAGGCGGCGAACCATTTCTCAATCCTGATGCCCTTGCGATGATTGAAGCGGCGCTAGAGCGTGATTTTGAGGTGCTCGTTCTCACTAACGCTATGGTGCCGATGCAGCGGCGCAGCATTAAAGATGGGTTGTTACGGCTTAAGGATAGCTCAGGTTGCCGCCTTAAGCTCAGAGTTAGTCTTGATCACTACACGAAGGATTTGCATGAGGAAGAACGTGGGCAAAATACCTTTCAATCCGCGATGGAGGGATTGAACTGGCTGTCACAAAAAGGTTTTGCAATGTCTATTGCAGGGCGCACGTGTTGGGGAGAGACCGAACTTCAAGCGCGTGCGGGCTATCATGCACTCGCGAAAGACAATGGCTGGGCACTCGACGCGGATGACCCAACCCAGGTGATATTATTTCCAGAGATGGATGAAGAAGCCGACGTTCCTGAAATCACCACCGCGTGTTGGGCGGTTCTCAACATGCGTCCGGAAGATATGATGTGTGCCACATCGCGTATGGTGGTGAAACGCAAAGGTGCCTCAGTGCCTGTTGTCTTGCCGTGTACGCTTTTGCCCTATGATGAGGCCTTTGAGATGGGCGTGAATCTTGCTGAATCTAAATCAGCCAACGGCGGAATGTTCTCTGATGGGGCCGTAAAACTTTGTCATGTTCATTGCGCTAAATTTTGCGTTCTTGGCGGTGGTAGTTGTTCAGCACATGATTAGATGAAATTTGCCGTTTAAATAAATTGTCATAGTAAAGAAAACCGCTCACCAGGATCATCCCGACGAGCGGTTTAAGTTTTTGAGCGTAACGCGTTGTGCTTTACTTCTTCAAAGCGTCACGAATTTCTTCTAGGAGAACTTCCTGTTTTGGCGGAGATGATGGTTCTTCTTCTGCTTTTTTCTTCAGCGCGTTAACAGCTTTGACCAACATGAAAATGCAGAATGCCAGAATTACAAAGCTGATGATGCTATTGATAAATGTGCCGTAGTTAATTGCCACGTCTTTGCCATCTGGGCCGATGCCGAGCTTGTATCCCAGTTTCGAAAAGTCTACGCCGCCCATCAACATGCCAACCGGTGGCATGATAACGTCCTTGACCAACGAACTCACAACGGTACCGAACGCACCGCCCATGATAAAGCCGACAGCCATGTCGATCATGTTGCCCTTGATGGCAAAATCCTTGAATTCTTGAAGCATTCCCATAGTTTGAACCTTCCCAAGTTTGTTTTTGTGCCGAACAACGGGTTTTAGGCACTGTCAATCACTCGGTTCGTCAAGCAGCGTCTTGCCCCGAACGTGTGATATTGAATTCTGTCGATCCGGCGAATCAACTCAGCAAAGCTAGGACAACCTGAATTGGGCAGCAATCGGAGGAACCGGTAGTTATCCAATGTTTTGTGGTTATTGTCGACGTTAGGTCGCAGAACGCATTGAATTATTGACCCAAAATTCAGACGCCGTAATGCTAACAAAGAACATAGTCATGAAGGGCCTTAAAAAGTCTAGACAGAGGTCGTCTTTAAAACGATCTAATAATGAATACGGACCAAGCGACATAAAAACAAAAGAGCATAAAACATAATGATCGAACGCAAAGAACGAAAGCCCTATTGGCAACATACAAAATGGCAGATGTTGGCATCACTGGTGCCGCTGCTTGGCTCGATGGTTGTCTTGCCTCTCTATGCCAATGCGTTGAACGACGATAAATTTTTGAGCATTCCAGTTGGTTTCTTCCTGGCAGCTCATGGCTTCTTTGTAATTGCCGTTATTACAGTCGCTAGTTTTGTAAACCGACAAGACGCAATTGACCACTGGCATGGTGCCCATGAAGACAACTAGAGACCACACAAAGATTAAAACCGCCAGAAAAGGGTCGCGTTAATGTCATTCACGCACCGCAGTCGCCTCGTCAATCCGAAGCTTGGAACGTATTTCGGAATTTTTACGAGCGCTTTCATTTCCTTGGTGCTTCTTGCTCTAGTGTTGGAGCAACTAGACGTTTCCAGCGGGATTCTTGCAGGTGCGATGTTGGCATTTCCTATTGTGGGATATGCTGTGATTGGAATATTTTCCCACACTGAAGATCCGCTAGATTATTTTGCGTCCGGTCGCCGTGTTCCCGCCTTTTATAGCGGACTTGTCTTAGCTGTTACCGCAATGGGCGCAACGGGTGTGCTCTCAGTGGCCGGGATCTTTTTTGTTGCTGGATTTGATGGTCTATGCATCCTGATTGGTGGTCTTTCGGGATTTGTTGTGATGGCGATCCTGATGGCCCCGTTCCTGCGCAAGTATGGCGCATACACAATACCGAGTTACTTAGGGCGCCGTTTTCAGAGCCGATTTTTGCGCCTGATCGTTGCCGCTGTGGTTGCGATTACACTGGCCTTGACCATGGTTGCTGAATTTCAATTGGCAACATTTGCCGCCTCAGAACTTGTAGGTATCCCACGTACAGGTCTCGTGCTCATTTTGGTGCTGGTCGTTGTGGCAACACTTGTTGCAGGTGGTATGCGCGGGCTGAGTTGGTCGAATGTTGCTCAATCCATTGTTGGCATTCTTGCACTATTGGTGCCGGTATCTATCGTCGCGATATTGCTGACGAACTTTCCGATGCCACAGCTCAGTAACGGACCCATTCTGCGCGAGATGGTTCGCAATGAACCTGCCTTGGCTGTGCCGATGGCGGAAGCAACGTGGTTGCAATTTTCTTTCGCTCAAGATGGCTTTGAACCCATTCAAAAACGTTTCGTGGATGCCTTTGGTAATGTTGGTCCGCTCGCTTTTTTCTTTGCAACCGTCATTTTCCTAACTGGATTTGCAGCATCACCCTGGCTATTGCCGCGCGTATCTGCCACCCCCGGCGTTTATGAGGCGCGTAAGTCTCTTGGTTGGGCAACAGTGATCTATGGTGTTGTGATGCTCACACTCATTGCCATTGCTATATTCATGCGTCACTACATGTTTGAGGCGGTTTTGGTGCCACAACCAGATGGTGTCGCGCCTGTGCTCAAACCTTTGATTGAGCACGGCTACGTCAAGTTGGATTCCGAAAGCAGCCGCGTTCTGGTGACGACACTTTTCATGAAGAGGGATGCTGTTTTGTTTAGTTTACCTATGGCGGCAAGCTTCCCAAATACCTTTTGGATGCTCGCGGTTGCAGGTGGATTGGCCATGGCCTTAGCGGCGATCAGTGCAACTGCGTTGGCACTCGGCAACGTCATTTCAGAAGATGTTGTGCATGGTTTGACGTGGGCACCGATTGATACTGCACCACGTCTTTTGGCTGGACGGGCTTCAGTCGGCGTTGCACTTGGCATTGGTGCAGGTTTGACGCTGTTTGCACCGGGTGATCCGCTGAGGCTTTGGATGTGGTCCTTATCGATCGTTGGTGCAGCTCTGTTCCCAGTTCTTGTGCTTTCAATTTGGTGGAAGAGATTAACCACCTCAGGTGCGGTGATGGGCATCATGTGTGGTGCCAGCGCTGCTATTCTTGCAATCTTGATGGGCGAAGCCGGGTGGATTGGAATTGATGGACGCATTGCCGGGATCATAGGTTTCCCGATGGCGATTGCTGCGGCGATGGGTATTTCGGTGTTGTCGCGGGCGCCCGGTCGCCATGAATTAGAACTTGTCCGAGATATCCGCGTTCCGGGAGGTGAAATCCTCTATGACCGTGAGATGCGCAAGCAACGTCTTAGAAAACGCCAGCAAAATTAGCCTTTTCCCAAATCAAATCCATGCACGGCGTCTGTTTGGTACATATTCTTTATTGGTGCGCGGATTCTTCGTCTAGCGTCCAACGCGATGAGTGCGTATGAACCATCCAGTTCGATGCACGTACTCACGTGTGACTGCTCAATACAAAACTTCAAAAAAACGGCTCGGAATGGATCAGCCAAAAATTATCATTGTCGATAAGAATCCGATCATTCGGTCTGGGTTGGTTGATATTATCAATCGTGATGGTCGTTTCTCAATTTTCGACACTGTTGCAACGGGTCAGGAATTTATTGACCTTGTCCAAACAGAGCACTTTGATGTTTGCATTATCGGTTGGGCACTGCAGGATATGACGGGGGGCAATGTTCTCCAGGCGGTGCAAAAACTGGATCGGAAGCCCAGGATCATTGTCTATACCGGTGAAAAAGTTGAAGATGTACTGCGCACATCGATCAAGTCTGGCGCATGGGGCTTCATGTCAAAGAGTGACGAACCCAGCGTTTTGCTCGAGACAATTTCAAGTGTCGCGCACGGCCGCTTATGTTTCCCCTATGTTGATCTTGAGAAACTATCGCGAGACCCATTTGAAGAACTCACCGGGCGGGAAAGAGAACTACTTGCGGCGCTTGCCAACGGTTGGACCAACCTCCAAATTGCAACGCGCATTGGCATCTCTCGCAATACCGTCAAATATCACTTGAAAAATCTCTACGATAAATTGGGCGTCAACAATCGCGCCATGGCGGTGGCGCTGTACGTTAAGACAACCGGGCGAAGTGGCGACGCCTAGTATTAGTGTCCAATCCGTCTATGGCATGGGTAGTGTTTACCCACCCATCCATCAAGAAAAGCCTCCCCTATAGATTGTTTTTGGGCCCACCCGGGCGCGATTCTACCTTCGCCTGGCGGGTGTTGTTCGCTGGGGCTTCAAACGGTAAACCAACGCTTAAGTTCAGCGGTGTGTTTGGCTCAGTTGCTGCCTTGTTTATTGAAAGGCATGGCAACTGCCTTTTTCTGCACACTGGAAATAAAAAACAGCCCTCGAGGGCAGCGGAGGAACGCATTATGCTCGTACAGCCACATTTATTTATACCCGGACCAACAAACATTCCTGAGCCCATTCGCAAATCCATGAATGTTGCGATGGAAGATATGCGTTCTGGAGAATTCCCAAAATTGACATTGCCGCTTTTTGAGGACTTGAAAAAGGTCTTCAAGATGAAAGACGGCCGAGTGTTTTTGTTTCCATCATCAGGTACGGGTGCCTGGGAGTCTGCGATTTCCAATACGCTCAACCCCGGCGATAAGGTTCTGATGAGCCGGTTTGGTCAATTCTCACTTTTATGGGTGGATATGGCTGAGCGTTTGAAGCTCAATGTTCAAGTTCTTGACGAGGAATGGGGTACGGGTGTTCCAGTTGAAAAGTACGCGGAAATTTTAGCGGCTGATAAAGGCCACGAAATTAAAGCTGTGTTTGCAACTCATAATGAAACAGCAACTGGCGTTTCAAGTGATATCCCAGGTGTTCGCAAAGCACTCGATGATGCTGGTCACCCAGCACTTCTGATGGTGGATGGCGTTTCATCCGTTGGTTCTCTTGATATGCGTATGAGTGAGTGGGGCGTTGATTGCTGCGTGTCGGGTTCACAAAAAGGCTTTATGCTGCCAACCGGACTTGGCATCTTGGCAGTCAGCCAAAAAGCACTCGATGCGTCTAAGACATCGACAATGAGCCGCTGCTTCTTCTCGTTTGACGACATGATCAAGACAAATGATCTTGGTTATTTCCCTTACACACCTGCAACACAGCTTTTTCATGGGCTGCGCACATCACTTGATATGATCTTTGATGAAGGTCTTGAAAATATATTTGCGCGTCACCACCGTATTGCTGAAGGTGTGCGTAAGGCTGTTGACGCCTGGGGCTTGAAACTGTGTGCCAAGGAAGAAAAGTGGCATTCAGACACAGTAAGCGCAATCCTTGTGCCTGAAGGTATTGATGGCGCTGAAGTCTGCAAAACAGCCTATTACAAATACAATACATCGCTGGGTGCAGGACTGAACAAGGTTGCCGGAAAAGTGTTCCGCATCGGCCACCTTGGTGCGGTTGATGAAGGCATGATCGGTACCGTTCTGTTTACTGTTGAGATGGCACTCAGAGATTGCGGCGTTGATGTTACACCGGGCGCGGGCTCTGGAGCTGCTGCGGAATACTATCGCTCGACGTCAACCAAGTCTGCGAGCGGCACATAAAACACTCTACAGCGCTGCATTCGTGCAGCGCTGTTTTTTCATCGCCTGTCAGCTTCGGTGCTTGGACCACAATCAGGATAAGCCCGCTCAAGATTGGCAAAAATTCAACTTTAAAACTAGCTCTCGGGAGAGCCCACAAAAATGAGCCATACCGTTCACCACCTCAACAAACAGCGCCTGCAGCGTAGTGAACTCGCTGTGCCTGGTTCCAATGCAACGATGATTGATAAAGCGGTCGATAGTGCTGCTGACTACGTATTTCTGGATATTGAGGATGCTGTTGCACCGCCAGATAAGGACAAAGCACGGTCCAATATTATTCAGGCTTTGAATGACATTGACTGGAAAGGCAAAGGCAAAACAGTATCTGTCCGTATCAATGGTCTGGACACACATTACTGCTATCGCGACATTGTTGATGTTGTAGAGCAGGCAGGCGACAAGCTCGACACGATCTTGGTACCCAAGGTGGGTGTGCCTGAAGATCTTTATATGGTTGATGCGATGGTCAACCAGATCGAAATGGGTAAGAAGTTTAAAAACCGGATCGGTTTAGAAGCGTTGATTGAAACCGCACTTGGTATGGCCAACGTTGAAAAGATCGCAGCATATGGTGGTCGTCTCGAAGCTCTGCACTTCGGTGTTGCTGATTATGCAGCCTACAATCGTGCGCGCACTGTTGTTATTGGTGGCCTAAATCCTGACTACCCAGGCGATCAATGGCACTTTGCCTTGTCACGGATGACAGTTGCTTGTCGTGGTTATGGTTTGCGCCCAATTGATGGCCCGTTTGGTGATTTCTCTGATCCAGACGGTTATGTCGCCGGTGCAAAGCGTGCAGCCGCACTTGGTATTGAAGGCAAGTGGGCAATTCACCCATCACAAATCGAATTGGCCAATGATGTCTTCTCACCACCAGTCGCTGAAGTGGACAGAGCTGAGAAGATCCTCGTTGCGCTGAAGGAAGCTGAAGCACAAGGCAAAGGCGCAGCCTCCCTTGATGGTAAGATGATTGATGCGGCATCAGAAAAGATGGCCAACAACGTCTTGACAACAGCCAAAGCGATCAAAGCCGCAGAAGCTGCACAAAAAAGCTAATCAGAGCTTGGCGGCCAGCGTCCAATCTCTGGTCGCCAACCCTCAAGATTAGACGACAAAACGACCTGGGTTAAGGCGACGAAGATCAAGCCGGCCTATTGAGGAAACGTTTTTTAGGAGCGAAATAATGGATATTCACGAATACCAAGCCAAGGAGCAGTTGGCGAAGTTTGGTGTTCCTGTAGCGCGAGGTGGGCTTGCCTACTCGCCAGAGCAGGCGGTCTATCGAGCCCATGAAATTGGCGGATCAATGTGGGTGGTCAAAGCTCAGATCCATTCCGGCGCCCGCGGGAAAGCAGGTGGCATTAAACTATGCCGGAGTGATGAAGAAATTGAAGACGCATCTGAGGCATTGCTCGGTAAGCGGTTGGTAACGCATCAAACTGGACCACAGGGCAAACTGGTTTCGCGCCTATATATTGAAGAAGGTACTGATATCGATCGCGAGATCTATCTGTCCTTCGTTATGGATCGCGCTGCCGAACGTATTGTTGTTGTGGCCTCTGCTGCTGGCGGCATGGACATTGAAGAAATTTCGGCCAATCAGCCAGACACGATCATCAAAGTCGAGGTTGACCCAGCTGTTGGTATGCAGGGTTTTCAGGCACGTGAAGTCACCTTTGGTCTTGGTGTTGAGCCAGAATTGGTATCCAAGTTCGAGCGCACTATTTTGGGATGCTATCGCGCCTTTCGTGATCTTGATGCAACGCTTGTTGAAATCAACCCGCTGGTTGTAACAAAGCAAAAAGGTGTGGTTTGCCTTGATGCCAAAATGAGCATCGATGACAACGCTCTTTTCCGCCGCCCACAAATTGCTGAGTTGCGTGACAAAAGTCAGGAAGATCCACGCGAAACCTATGCCAATGATCGAGGCCTGTCTTATGTAGGTCTTGATGGAAATATCGGCTGTATCGTCAATGGTGCTGGTCTTGCGATGGCTACGCTTGACATGATCAAGTTGTCAGGTGGTGAGCCTGCCAACTTCCTTGATATTGGCGGCGGCGCTTCACCAGAACGTGTCACAAAATCCTTCCGCGCTGTACTCAAAGACAAAAATATCGAGTCGATACTTGTCAATGTGTTCGCTGGCATCAATCGCTGCGACTGGGTTGCAAAGGGTGTTGTTGATGCGATCAAAGAACTGGATATCAAGGTTCCGGTTGTGGTTCGCCTCGCAGGCACCAATGTTGAGGAAGGCCGTCGCATTATCGATACCAGCGGTCTTACTTTGATATCAGCTGAGACGCTTGCTGATGCTGCTGAAAAGGCCGTTGCTGCGGCCAACAAATCCTGAGTTAGAGGAGAATAATCAAATGGCGATCTTTATTGATGAGAATACGCCGATCCTGATCCAGGGTTTTACGGGCCGCATTGGCACGTTTCATGCCCAGGAAATGATCGATTACGGATCGAATGTTGTTGGCGGCGTGACGCCCGGAAAAGGCGGTAACGACCACCTCGGTCGTCCAGTTTTCAATACCGTCAAAGGTGCGGTTGAGGAAACCGGAGCAACAGCATCTATCGTATTTGTTCCGCCTCCGTTTGCCGCGGATGCAATTATGGAAGCTGCCGATTCCGGTATCAAATACTGCGTGTGCATTACCGATGGTATTCCGGCCCAGGATATGATCCGCGTTAAGCGCTATATGCGCCGTTATAAAAAAGCAAATCGGATGATCCTGACAGGTCCGAACTGCGCTGGTACGATTTCACCGGGTAAAGCTATGCTCGGTATTATGCCCGGTCATATTTATGACCAGGGTCGGGTTGGCATTGTTGGCCGTTCAGGTACGCTGGGTTACGAAGCAGCCGAACAGCTCAAGAATCTCGGCATTGGCGTATCAACCTCCGTCGGAATTGGTGGTGATCCAATTAATGGTAGCTCGCACCGTGATATTCTCGAACACTTTGAGAAAGATCCAGATACAGACGCCGTCTTGATGATTGGCGAAATCGGCGGTCCGCAGGAAGCCGAAGCTGGGCGCTGGGCAAAAGAAAATATGAGCAAGCCAGTTGTTGCTTATATCGCAGGTCTTTCAGCTCCTAAGGGCCGTCGTATGGGCCATGCTGGTGCGATTGTGTCTGGTGAGGGTGAGTCTGCTGCTGAGAAAGTTGAGATTCTCAGAAATTGCGGTGTTGAAATTGCGGAAACACCATCTGCAATGGGTGACGCTGTTAAAAAGATTATCAAGTAGAGTCGACATGTTACGCAATGCATGACTTCGCTAATGATATGTTGGCGCAGCTTTGTGATTGCAGGTGCCGCTAGAAAAAATAGAGCCAAGCAAATTGGCCGGCATCTGTATAAAGCTGCGCCGAAAATGATAAATGGAGGACTGGGATGACGCAATCGTCGACTTCACCCAAAGCAAGTCTTAGCGAAAATGACTTGCGTGATGAGTTGCGTGCACTCCGTACGGAGATTCCCAATCAACCGTTTCTCAACCCCATTATCAATGTTGCATTTAAGCTGTCACGACAGTTGGAAGCGGGCGATGTTTCGTTTGCTGATTTAAAGGCGCTCGTCCAACGATTGATGGATAGGGCTGCTGTGCGTCGAGCCATTGCGTTGCGTGAGCGTATTGGCTTGGTTGATGACGAGACGACGATCAAAGAGTTTGGCGACTTTGTTGACGCACGCATTGAAAAAGATATCGATGAAGATACCGCATTTGAAAAATTTTCACATCGTTGGAGCCGCGCAAGAAGCGGTATTGTTTTTACCGCCCACCCAACTTTTGGTATGTCGGATGAATTGACCGACAAGATGATTGAGCTGACCTCTCGTGGCGGCACGGCAGACGTCGATCAGCCCATTGGTTTGGCACATCGCCCAGATGACAATCTCACGCTCGAATATGAGCACCGTCGCGTTCAAAAAGCGATAGGCCACGTGCGCCAAAGTTATGTTGATCTTCTTCAACGCTTCTTTGAAGTTGCAGTAGATAAGTTTGGTCCGCGCGCCTACACCTTAAAGCCACGCCTTGCGACGGTTGCGTCCTGGGTCGGCTATGACCTCGATGGGCGAACGGACATTACCTGGCGCAATTCGTTTCTGGTGCGGCTTAAAGAAAAGGGTATGGCATTAGGCGATATTCGCTCTCGTTTTTTTGCACTCAAGGAGAATTTTGAAGAGACCCCTGAGCTCCAACGCTTGATTCGTCAGTTGACCGGAAAATTGGATCTAGCCCATGCTGCCGTCGAGTCTCAGATCGAAGCCTTGGAAAAGGCCGAGGAGAAGCAGATCTCAGGTGCCGATGCGGCAAACCTTTTGTCACGATCAGAAGGCTATAACCTGACGAGCATTGAACCGCTGACCTTGCTTTTTGATGAGCTAATTAATGAGGTTGAGCGCGATCAAGATAAGCGTCAACTGGCGTCATTGTCGGGCCTGGTTGGTGCAACGGGTCTTGGAAATTCTCATATTCATGTGCGCATTAATGCAGTGCAGCTGAATAATGCCTTGCGTGCCTATGTGCATGAACCTTGGACGCAAGACCTGACTGAGCAGCAGGCTTTAGTGCGAATTGTGGAAATGATCCACAATGCCAAGCCTCATACTGTGAATTTCAAGACATTGGACCTTGAAAACTCAACGGCGATCCGTCAGTTCGCGATGATTGCCCAGATGCGCAAACACGTCGATGCTGAAACCCCTGTACGTTTTCTGATTGCAGAATGCGAAAGCCCGGCAACGATCTTAATCGCCGTGTTCTTCGCTAAGTTGTTTGGTGTCGAGGATATCGTTGATATCTCGCCACTGTTTGAAACGCCCGCCGGCCTTGAAAGTGGTGCGCGTTTGATCGAGCGGCTGTTGGAAGAAGAATCATATCGTGACTATGTGCGCGGTCGCGGTCGTCTTTGCATTCAGACAGGTTTTTCGGATGCAGGCCGATTTATTGGCCAAGTCGCAGCCACACTCGCCATTGAACGTCTGCATCAAGCATTGGCCGAAATGATCAGTCATCGCCATCTTGAACTTGAAGGCATTGAGCTATTAATTTTCTCAACGCACGGCGAATCCATGGGCCGTGGCGCTCATCCTGGCAACCTAAAACGCCGCTTGCGCTATGTGTTGTCAGATGAATCGCGCTGGCGGTTTGTACGTCATGGGCAGTCTCTCAAACATGAAACGAGTTTTCAAGGTGGAGACGGCTATTTGTGGTTTGCGGACAAAGCGATCTCGACCCGCGTTTTGGCAACGGTGATTCAGGATGGCGCTGACGCACGTGTTGGTGAAGATCCATTTTATCTGGATCAAAACCTGTCTCTTGATTTTCTTTTGCGTCTGAGAGAATACCAGCAAAATATCTTTTCCCATCCGGGCTATCGCGCTTTGCTCGGCGCTTTTGGTTCAAATATTTTGTATAAAACCGGTTCGCGCGCGGTAAAACGTCAAAGCAATTCCCTGACAGCAGTTGATCGTGGGGACCCTGCACGCATGCGTGCGATCCCAAACAACGCAATTTTGCAGCAATTTGGTTATGTCGCAAATGTCGTGGCTGGACTTGGCGCTGCCGTTGGGTCTGAGCGGGATCATTTTGTGGAGATGGCCAAGCGCTCAAATCGACTGCGCCCACTGATTGAATTGATTGCACGTGGCAAACAGTTGTCGAGCCTCAACGCCATGGGCGCAAATGCTGCAGTGTTTGATGCTGGATTCTGGGCCTCGCGCGCGTCATGGGGACAAGAGCCGGAGCTTGAGCCTGCATTTAGAAAGCTTGCAACAACACTTTTGGAAGATCCTCGTGCCGGAGCTATTGCGGGTCTTGCCCATCACCTCCGTTTGGATGCAGTTGAATTGCACACGTTGCTGGAAGACATTGGACTGGAAGGCGGCAAGATTCCCGATGACGACCGCCTCGAACTTGATGTGCTGCACGCCGTGCGATTGGCATTGATAATGCGAATCTTTATTCTGGCGGCTCAGCTGCCAAAATTCTCAGCAAAAAATGATGTCAGTCCTGAGCAGGTCTTGAATTGGGCATTGTCACTCGATGTGCAACAACTGACACCGTTTATGCGATTTGCTTTCCCACGTACATCTGAAGCTGACCAGGACGATGACCAATATTTTGAAAAAGCGAGTTATAGGCCGCAATCGATGGAAGATTATGGTCGCCTGGAAGACGAAATTTTCCAACCTCTAGAGGATGCATATGAGTTGGTGCGTGAAATTGGCACCGGCATTTCTCATCATTTTGGAGCTTTTGGTTAGCATCGCGCTGGCGCTAATCAACTACCGCTCGTGGTGGTGCAACCTTGGCGGTTTTATCCTCCAGCGCCTTGCGTTGTTTGGCGATTGAGGACTTAAGCGCACGGGTGAGCCTAAATATGCGCCGTGCTCTGACGCGATCGGGCCGATCGAGGCATAAACAACCGCAGCAAAATCTTGGTCGAGCGGCAAGGCGGAGTTGAAGATAGTGGGGTCTGTGGCGCATGGTGGGCGTTCTGAGTAATGTGCTGCTTGAAAAACGATACCAACGAGGCCGACGTGAAAAGTTCGTCCTTGTTTGCATCTCCACCGATTGAAGGTGGTTCGCTATCATAGCTTTCTAGCGCGACCTGGCCAGAGACATTGTGCTTGTAGCTTGGCTAATGACGTAGAAACGGCCAATATATATAATTGGAATGAGACGTTTGTTGCGGTTTTGAGGGCTCAAGCCCTAAATTATAAAAAACGTTCGGAGGAAATCTAGTGACCGTCAAATCAGATATTGAAATTGCCCGTGAGGCAAATCCACTCCCGATTGGTCAGATCGCGGCTAAGTTGGAGGTGCCAGATGATGCTATTGTTCCCTACGGCAAGACGAAGGCCAAGCTGACTGCTGATTATATTCAGTCACTGCAGTCCAAACCGGATGGAAAGTTGGTCCTCGTCACAGCCATCAGCCCGACGCCAGCTGGCGAAGGCAAGACGACCACGACAGTAGGTTTGACAGATGGCCTCAATCGCATCGGCCAAAAAGCCATGTGCTGCTTGCGCGAGCCTTCGCTCGGTCCATGCTTTGGCATGAAAGGTGGCGCAGCCGGTGGCGGATATGCCCAGGTCGTCCCAATGGAAGATATCAATCTCCACTTCACCGGAGATTTTCACGCCATCACGTCAGCGCATAGTCTACTATCTGCATTGATCGACAATCATATCTATTGGGGCAACGGGGCTGAGATTGATTCCCGACGTGTTGCCTGGAAACGCGTCGTTGACATGAATGACCGCGCGTTGCGTTCGATTGTCAATTCACTTGGCGGTGTTGCGAATGGTTTCCCGCGCGAAGACGGTTTTGACATTACCGTTGCATCTGAGGTGATGGCCATTCTGTGTCTGGCCATGGACCTGAAAGACCTTGAGCGCCGTCTTGGTAACATCGTCGTCGGCTATACGCGCGACCGCAAGCCAATTAAAGCCAGTGCGGTCAATGGCCAGGGTGCAATGACGGTGTTGCTCAAAGATGCATTAATGCCAAACATGGTGCAAACGTTGGAGAATAACCCTGTGTTCATCCACGGCGGTCCGTTTGCCAATATCGCGCATGGGTGCAACTCGGTTCTAGCGACCAAAACCGCTTTGAAGCTGTCCGACATCGTTGTGACTGAGGCCGGCTTTGGTGCAGACCTCGGCGCCGAGAAATTTTTCGATATTAAGTGCCGTAAAGCAGGGTTGAAACCAGAAGCTGTCGTTATTGTTGCAACGGTCAGGGCGCTTAAAATGCACGGCGGAGTCGCTAAGGACGGTCTCAAAAATGAAAATGTGGCAGCAGTTGCAGAAGGCTGCGCCAACTTGCGGCGTCACATTGAAAATGTGAACAAGTTTGGTGTGCCTGCCGTTGTAGCGGTCAACAAATTTATCACGGATACTGATGCAGAAGTGCAAGAAGTGATGAAGGCCGCTGAGTCCATGGGCACGCGCGCCTTTGCCTGCTCTCACTGGTCTGATGGTGGTGCTGGTACAGAAGGCCTGGCCCAACATATCACCAGCATGCTGGGAGAAGGTAAGGCGAACTTCAAACCGCTTTATCCAGATGACATGCCGCTGCGTGACAAGGTTAAAACCGTTGCGACTGAAATTTATCGCGCTGCTGATATCTCATGCGACGCGAGCGTAGAGAAGATGTTTAAGGATTTGGAAGACGCAGGTTACGGACATCTACCTGTATGTATGGCCAAGACCCAATATTCATTCTCAACGGATCCGACGAAGCGTGGAGCGCCTGAAGGACACATCGTCCCGATCCGAGAGCTGCGCCTGTCGGCTGGCGCTGAATTTGTCGTGGTTGTCACGGGTGCCATCATGACAATGCCAGGCCTGCCCCGCAAACCAGCGGCAGATTCGATTTGCCTGGACGATGACGGCCTCGTTCAAGGCCTGTTCTAAAAGACTTTTAGCCGCCAAAAGCTTAAGTTTTGGCGGCTAAATTTGCCTTCTGCCTCCTCTGAAATGCAAACTGTTTTCCAACCGTCAACTTCGCCTTAAACCTCCTGGCCCATAGTGTTCCCAGAATCTTTAAGGCGTGGCGTTTCGTTTTGACACGCTGCGTTAACCTGGGGATGACGGCGTTGAAAATTTGCATGATCGGAGCGGGCTATGTCGGGCTGGTGTCTGCGGTTTGCTTTTCCGAATTTGGCTGGACAGTGACGTGTGTTGATAAGGACCATTCGCGTCTTAAAAAGTTGCGCTCTGGCGTGCCGCCGATTTTTGAACCGGGCCTTGATGACCTGATGCTGCGCAATATGAAAGCGCGCCGACTTACGTTTTCAGATAATCTTGGCCCCGCTGTCGCAGATGCTGATGTTGTGTTCTTAGCTGTTGGCACACCCATGCGCCGTGGCGATGGCTATGCTGACCTGTCCTATGTTTATTCGGCGATCGAGGAATTAGCGCCACATCTAGCTGGCTATACCGTTATTACGACAAAATCAACGGTGCCCGTTGGAACAAGCCGTGAGATTGAGCGTCGGTTGCGCGAACTACGCCCTGATGCTGATTTTTCCGTCTGTTCTAACCCGGAATTCTTGCGCGAAGGTTCGGCCATCCAAGACTTCACCCACCCGGATCGGGTTTTAATTGGTGTTGACAATGATGATGCACGCAAAGTGATGGAGCGGGTGTATCATCCGCTTTCACTCAGAAGCGCTCCGGTTGTGTTTGTCAGCAGAGAATCAGCAGAGCTTGCTAAATATGCAGCCAATGCTTTTCTCGCCATGAAGATCAGTTTCATCAATGAAGTTTCAGATCTGTGCGAAGAAGTCGGAGCCAATGTTCAGGAAGTGGCACATGCCATCGGCAAGGACAGACGCATTGGCGACAAGTTTTTACACCCTGGCCCAGGTTATGGGGGGTCGTGTTTCCCGAAAGACGTTTCAGCAATTATACGCACAGGTCGCGAAAATAAAACGCCTTTGTCGTTGATTGAACAGGTTCAAACCGTCAATGAGGAACGTAAACTCGCCATCGCTGGGCGCATTGAGCGTATCGTTGGCGGTAGCGTACGCGGCAAGACAATTGCTGTCCTCGGCGCAACCTTCAAACCAAACACCGATGATATGCGCGATGCGCCAAGTCTGGTAATCGTGCCGATGTTGCAAGAACGTGGTGCAACAATAAAAGTCTATGATCCGGAAGGTCGTGACAATGCAGCTTCATTGCTGCCCGGTGTTATCTGGTGCGAGACTGCTCTTGAGGCTATGTCAGACGCGGACATCACAACGGTATTGACAGAATGGAATGAATTTCGTGCCCTTGATTTGGTAGATGCCAAAGAGGTCATGCGTGGCGATACGTTGATTGATATGCGTAATGTTTTCCAATGCGAACTCGCACACGCAGCTGGTTTTAAATATTTTGGTATTGGTCGCGGCCAATCGCTTGGTCTTGAGCATGTTACGCAGGAACTCGAGACAGAAGACATGCCACAGGCTGGCGAGTTAAAAAAATTGGCTATCGCTTAAGCTAACGTGTAGCTTCTGATTGGTCTGTTGCCTTAACACGTCCAACAACAATCTTGCCGTCACTGTCGCGGGAGCGAATTTTTGGTGCTTGGCCTTTAAAGACGTTTTCTGACAACTTCTTGATAAGATCAGCGACGACGCGCTTATCGCCGATTGCCATGACAATCCATGGTTTGGTGCCCGACCGCCATTCGTTAGGGCTTAGCTGGGCTTGTTCCACGGACGTGTCAGACAGTCTCCTGTCGACATCATCTGAAACCAGTGCCCACAAAACGGCTCCGACAGGAGAAATAGCCCCAGTTTTTTTTGATTGGGCATCGGCGATGGCAAACTGACCGGTGGCGATGGCGGGTGCGATCATCCATTCAAGGTCAGCAATGGGCCGCTTGCGGTCCGTTTCCGAGCGCATCAGAAGTGTAACCAGCTCGCCAAAGGCTGCGGCCAGTTGTTTGCCAATGGCCGCATGCTTGCGAGCGTCTTCCGGTGACAAATCGAGTTTGTCCGCATCCACGTAGGTTGTCGCTCCAGCTGCACTGGGCGGCATCGTTTCTGCTTGTTGAGAATTGGCTGGCGTTTTCGGAGCCGTATCTTGTGTTGTGGTCTCTGGAATGACTTGACGTTCCTTTGAATCATTGTTGGAAGAAGAAAATCCCATGGCACTAAATTCCTAAATTCTCACAGCATTAATATCCTTTATGTGCGATAAAAAACGATCCTCTGCAAGCGGCTTTATTTTAGGGACATATACGCTGAGTGCAGGAGAATGTGTTACACCGGTGGGTCTGGTGCTGTGACATGTGCAAGTTTGAGAAATGAACTTGTGTACATTACACTGTCAGAACATGGATTGGTATAAATTTGGGACGTTGATGTCAGATAGGTTAGATCTTAAAAGTTGCTTGAATGCCTGGGCGGGTGAGAATGCGGCGCGTCAGGATATTGCCGAGACTGTTTTTTCGCTCTGCTCAGCATGCATTGAAATTTCAAATTTACTTCTTGGTGGAAGCTTGACGGTACCGCTTGTTGAGACAACTGGTAAACGCACTGGCGTCGATATGCAAAAACAAATCGATGTGATTGCAAACGATATTTTATTGGAATCTATGCGGTCCGCACCAGTTGCTTCCGTCGTATCAGAAGAACTTGATGATGCAGTGTTGTTGAATAAAACAGCGGCACTGTGTGTGGCCCTCGATCCAATTGATGGGTCTTCCAACGCTGCAATTAATGCACCTGTCGGTACAATTTTTTCAGTACTACCATTCAGCAAGCAGGCATCGGACCACGATACCAATGCGCCGTTTCTCCGACGGGGCTTGGATCAGGTTGCCGCTGGATTTTTTCTCTACGGTCCGCAAACTGTCTTGGTGCTGACGCTTGGTTCAGGAACGGATTTGTTTACTCTGGATTTGACCGATGGCCTTTTAAAGCGCACGGATAAGAAGGTAAAGATCCCCCCGACGACCACCGAGTACGCCATTAACGCATCCAACTATCGCCATTGGGATCAACCCATTCGTACATATTTCAGCGATTGCAATCGTGGCCGCACTGGACCGCGCCAAAAAGACTTCAATATGCGTTGGACGGCGTCGCCCGTTGCAGCATTCTATCGTATTCTTAAGCGTGGTGGCATCTTTCTCTATCCAGGTGACCTACGTCCCGGCTACAAAGATGGACGACTTCGTGCGACGTACGAAGCAAATCCGTTTGCCTTTATCGTTGAGCAGGCAGGCGGGGCGGCTTCGACAGGTCATGAAAGGATATTGGAAGTTGAGCCGAGTTCACTGCATCAGCATATTCCTGTGGTCGCCGGATCGCGAGAAGAAGTTGCTTATGTAATGCGGCTTCACAAAGAACCGGTAGCCGATGGCGAACGGTCACCATTGTTTCGCAACCGTGGTCTTTTCAGATCATAAAGTAATGATGTAGCCTGATAGTGGGCATGTAGGATAAGTCTAAAAAACAATGTCAGGTAAACATCCCATCATTTCCGTCACCGGTTCTTCGGGCGCAGGAACGACGTCGGTTCGCCGCACGTTTGACGATATTTTTCGTCGCGAAGGCATCAATGCGGCATTCGTGGCAGGGGATGGTTTTCATCGCCACAACCGCGAGGAAATGCTTGAAGCAATTGCTGAAGAAGAAGCAAAAGGAAATCGAGATTTTAGTCACTTCGGTGAGAAGGCTAATCTGTTAAATGAACTTGAAAGCGTCTTTAAGTCTTACGGCGACATGGGAACGGGGCGAAGTCGCCACTACATTCACGATGAGCACGAAGCTCTTAAGTTTAGCACGCAAGTTGGCACATTTACAGAATGGGAGGACCTCCCGTTCGGGACCGATCTTCTCGTTTATGAAGGACTGCATGGTGCCGTTGTGTCAGAAAATGTGGATATTGCAAAACTGGCAGATTTAAAAATTGGTGTCGTTCCGGTTTTGAATCTCGAATGGATACAAAAAATTCATCGTGACAAAGCGGTCAGAGGTTATTCAACAGATGCTGTAACGGACATGATTTTGCGTCGTTTGCCTGACTATGTAAAATATATATGTCCGCAATTCACTCAGACAGATATCAACTTCCAACGCGTACCAATTGTCGATACTTCAAACCCGTTTGTGGCACGGTGGATTCCAACGCCTGATGAATCAATGATTGTGGTTCGCTTCAAGCAACCAAGCGGCATTGATTTTTCCTATCTCCTGTCAATGATCCACGACAGTTTTATGTCTCGCGCCAATTCCATTGTTATTCCAGGTAGTAAACAAGACCTAGCCATGCAGCTGATTTTGACACCCTTGATTCTAAAGTTGATGGAACGCAAGCGACGGACCTTCTTCTAGCTCCAACTGGCAAAAATCAATTCATGCAACGGGCAGTAGGATTGGACTAGGTGTGTATTGCTGAATTTTTGCGCTCCGATGCCCTGGCCTTTCTGGCTGGGCCGCTTTAAGGAAGTGCTCTAATCTGGTGCCGATTCACGTGTCGGCGGCAAAAGGGCCATCAATTATGCCACGCCAATTACGCATTGCGCCTTCCATCCTGTCTTCAGACTTTTCACGTCTCGGAGAAGAGGTCACCGCGGTTGCTAACGCTGGTGGCGATTGGATCCACCTTGATGTTATGGACGGTCACTTTGTCCCCAATATCACCTTTGGCCCACCGATCATAAAAACCATCAGAAATGCAAGTGATAAGGTGTTTGATTGTCATTTGATGATCGCGCCCGCTGACCCTTATCTTTCTGATTTCGCAGATGCGGGTTCTGATATTATTACGGTTCACGCAGAAGCAGGTTTGCACTTGGATCGCAGCCTTCAGGCCATTCGTGGGTTAGGCAAGAAAGCAGGCGTTGCGATCAACCCAGCAACGCCGGTTGATATCATCCAGAACGTTTTGGATCGGGTCGACTTGATTTTGTTGATGACGGTCAATCCTGGCTTTGGTGGACAGGCCTTTATTCCAGCTGTGCTTGATAAAATACGTGCTGTGAAAGCAATGGTTGGAGACCGAGATATTGATATTGAAGTTGATGGTGGTGTCACGACCGAAACCGCACCGTTGGTTGTTGCCGCGGGTGCCAACATCCTTGTTGCAGGATCAGCCGTTTTTAAGGGTGGCACACCTGATGCGTATAAAAAGAATATTGACGCGATCCGTTCAGCAGCGTTAGCCGCGCAGTCCTAAAAAATCAGATGTAGACGTTCTTTGGTTTTTCCCCGGCGTGCCTTATTGACCTTGTCGCAATGCACGCATTTGTAAATCCAATGGCGTAACTGCGGATTTTTTTGCGCCCCGTCTTTCTAATGTCGAAGAAAGAGCACCGGTTGTGAGTGATGCTGGTTGTTTCAGCTTTGCGATCGGCCGAGGCGCGGGTTTTGGCAAAAGCTCACGATGCGGGTGTGCTTTTGCGTGAATTTTTAAATCCTTTAACAGTGTTTCCAGTAGGGGCGCAGCGATTTGCGAGGAATGCAGACGACGAGCCCATGGCATACGTGCTGATCCAGTGCCAACAACAACAACATATGAATAGGCGGCGCCGTTCGAAAATTGGAGGCCGCCCGTTGCCCATGCGTCAACTGTTGCGTCTGGGTCTTCGGTTACTTGTGTGCCGGTTTTCGCAAAGTGAAAATTGAGGTCGGGTCGGCGTCTTGCGCACCACTTTGACAGTGACTTGAGCGTGCCGTGCGATTTGCCTTTTATGTGATAGCAAAGTGGGGCTTGTAACAGGCGACGTACCATCCAGTTTGCGCGTGGTCGCATGACCTTGTTTGGCACAATTGACGTTACTTTCTGTGAGGCACTTTCAGCGAGCTCAGGGCTAATATAGTCATAGGCTTTGACCAGAGATGGTTCTTGCACAGGTTGGGTATGTCGCCCCAAGAGAGACGATAGAACAACAGAAGACATATGGTGTACGCGCCGTGGACTGCCGGATATCTGGCCCAACACAGCTGCTGTCGACGGCGGCGTGCCTTCTCCATCGGCGTTTGCAGGCGGCATGTTGAAGCCCAATGTATCAATGATTGATTTAATGCGGCGTTGGCCAAGTTTGGCTGCCCGGTTGAGTAATGGATCGTTTAGCGAGCATGCAAAGGTAACCAGGGCACGGCGACCATGACGTTGATTACCGTTGCGGCGACAGGTTTCAAGACCTTGCGCGGGTGCTTTCGTGTCGAGATAAAGTGTTCCGGCTTGATCACGGCCTTCGTTGGCGATGGCAATGGCTGCGATCATTTTACCGGTGGAGGCAATCATCCGGCCTTCACGTACCGTTTCATAAAAACCCGAGTCTCGGTTGCGCGCATTCATTGAGCCGAAATAAGATGCAGTCTGGTCCGACTCGAAGTAACGCACGATGCGTCCCGCGGCATCTGCAGCTGCAACAATGATATTTGGCCGACGCTTGCTTACATCATTGGATACAACCTTGGCGCTCAACGTATAGTCGGAGCCAATACGCTCGCGATAACGTTGTTCGAGTTTATCAAGTGTGGTTTCAACATGCTTTGAAAACGCGAGGTTGTCCGCAGCATCAAATGTTGTCGTTATACCGCGAACGTAGGATCGCCAATCGTACCCCCAGTCCTGCTTCATTTCTTCGCGAATACCGAAGCGGGCCGCTGGCATGAGAGCATTGGCCCGAATAATGGGGTTGGCTTCTGCGCGACGCGCGAGGCGTGGTGCATACGTGTCGAGCGCCTTTTGCAGCTTTGGCTTGACCTGTGGATCAGGAGGCCCGCCTGCAAGTGTAACAAGCTCAAACAGGATTTGCTTTTTGGCTTCATCATCTTTGATGATGTTGTTGGCACAGGCCTTGGCGCGTACTTCCGCGATATAACGCCAACGATCCAGACGGACTGCATTGAGCCGGTCGCTGCCTTCTAGAAGTATAATCGGGCGATTAACGGCAGATGCGAGAAGAAACTGCTCAGCCGTCGTCAGGTCCTTGGCTTCCTTGCCAAACACAATGCGGCTCGTCACCTCAATACCATGCAGTGGTGTGCCGCCCGTGCGCTGTGCCAACCACAAGTGATTGGCAGCCCATTGTTTGAGCGCCTTGTTGTCTCCACCGCGCGTTAGTTCGTGGTAAATCACCGGTGCCAGCCACCATTCTGCGGCTTTTCGTTTGATTTTTGTCAGTGCGTTTTCATTCGTATGCGGTGGCGTCTTATAGATGACGCGCGCAAATTGCATAGGCAGTGTTGAGCCACCGACACCAAATGCAACGCGTCGCAAACGAAGAGACCGCTTCACAGTCGAATAGGGAATTTTAAGAACACCCAGAAGGTCAATACCATATGGATTAATCGCAGTGCCGAGATGGCGGTCTTCATGAAACAAAAGACACTGCCAATAATACTCTGGTACTTCCCGCACGGGTATCGATTTGTGGTCAGGGAAGGCGCGATAGTCGCCAATTTCAATTGCGCGATCGGTAAAGTTGACATCGCGGCGGCTGTCGAGGCGTGGGTCAAATGTGCCTGCAAAACTTCCTGATCCATCATAGATGGCCGTGGCTAACCAGCGCTCCGCGTCATAGCGTAACTTTTCCGCAAGGTAGGTTTGACCGATGGTACCGCGTAAGGGCGCAAACACATAGACCAACAGCACAGCAAACAGGCAATAAAAAATAAGTCCCGTTGCGACGTGGCGCAGCGGTCCAAGGCGTGGATTAAACGCAATCCAATCTGTCAGAAAATTGATCACCCGCAATGGTGCTGAAATCAGCACTTCCAACGCGCCGGTAATTAATCGCAGAAAAGCAATCATAACTCGTGAACTTTGACTATGTGCCGCCTCATGCGCCCGCGCCCAAGGGCGCAGCGCTTTGAGATTGGTAGCCCTGGTTTATGGCGCTCACGGGACCGTTCTGCGTCGAGGCCGTGGCTATATCTGAGCTAACTGAGAATTCCGAATTCGGAAAATGGGATAAAAGCAACCTTGTCGCCAATTTTCACATTTGGCACATCTTCCGGCATGTCTATCAAACCGTTGGCTTCTCTCAGGCTTGAAATCAAGCCTGAGCCATCCTTTGGATACTTTTCGACCCGGGCACCCTCATCTGTGATCCGCAGTGTGCCGCGCCAAAATTCACGTCGGCCTGGTTTGCGATTTGAGATCTCAAAATTTGCTGGAAGATGGATACGTCTGGGTTCGGGGAAGACACCCCCACTAAGTCGGCGGAGTATCGGAAACACGTACATCAGGAAGCAGACAAAGACGGCAACGGGATTGCCCGGTAAACCAACGACAGGCACGTCATCGATTTGGCCAAACATGATGGGCCTTCCAGGTTTTACCGCTATGCGCCAAAAATGACGTTGCCCGAGATCATCAAGAGCGGCCGCTATGTGATCTTCTTCGCCTTGGCTGGCACCACCCGAGGTGATCAGGAGGTCAAAGGATTGCGCGGCTTTTTCTAGGCGGTCTTTGATGAGGTCGCGTTGATCCGGCCAGACGCCGAGGTCATGGACGTCGCAGCCCGCATTACGCACCAGCGCTGTTAGCATGGGTGAATTGGCGTTAAAAACGTCGCCCTTCTTCAACGGGCCAGAACCCGCTGCAACAATCTCATCTCCCGTTGAAATAATACCAACCTTGAGACGTGCAAAACAGGACACGGTTCCAGCGCCAATGGAGGCAAGAGCGGCCAAGTCTTGCGGTCTCAAAAGATGACCGGGTGTAAATAAGACCTTGCTCTTTGCAACGTCTTCACCAGCGGGTCGAATATTTGCGCCAGCTCGCGCGTCTCTAGGCAGGATAACGCTTTGACCACTCCGGCTCTGCGTAACGTCTTCCTGCATGATAATACTATCGCAGCCGTGAGGAACTATAGCCCCCGTTAAAATGCGTACGGCTTGACCGCTGGCAAGGTCTCCGGAATAGGGTCGCCCTGCTGCGGCTCGTCCAACAACGGAAAGGGTGGTCTCGCCGCCCTCAACGACATCTTTGTAGGCATAGGCATAGCCATCGACGGCTGCATTGTCGTAGGCGGGTACGTTTTGGTCAGCACTTACGGTTGCCGCCAGAATACGTCCACCAGAAGCGTCCAACACAACATCCTCATGTGACACAACTGGTTTTGTGCGTTTTTTGAGTTCGTGGATGGCTGTGTCGTGACGGATCAGCTTCTCAGACGTTTGGAAGCAATCATCAACAAGTCGGTTTTCGGTCATGAGCTTTTGGGCAGGGGTTGTGTAGCGAGGTACAATGGGTGTTGGTAAACACAGGCCGCCCCACACAGGTTTTTAGGACGTCAGAAACCGGAGCGTACTGTTTGCGACTTGTAGACGAATTTTCTTGAAAGCAAAAATCAAACACAAAATCGGGGCTGCAATGGCTCAAATAAGCCCAAGCAACACCGATCTAGGAGATGAAAAGGAAATAATATGAAGAGCGCATTAGGCGCTTAGAAGGTGTTAAACAGCAAAAACAATCCAATGCCAAAGGCTGGTCCAGCCAGCGATGCTGCGACTAACATTAA
Source organism: Hyphomicrobiaceae bacterium (assembly GCA_021775735.1). Classification (GTDB taxonomy): domain Bacteria; phylum Pseudomonadota; class Alphaproteobacteria; order Rhizobiales; family Hyphomicrobiaceae; genus JAHZKN01. The sequence continues at coordinate 37,830 of JAJFHG010000038.1, read as the reverse complement.
GAACGATTTACCTGCAAACATAACTCTTACCCCGAACTGTCCCACGTAACAGCCACAACTCACGCCACCACATCGTGATCTATGGTTGGTTACGAGGTACTAAAATTACGGATCACCATCCCTCCACTTCGTGATCCACTACATTGGAACAATAACAAAAAAAAATTTTGTTGACTATCGGATTTAATTAAGGCAGCGCCGCTGAACGGTGTAACGCAGCAAAGTTGGTGGCGCATCTATCACGAGACAGTCATCTGTGGGCTTGGCGCAGATCAATACTTTTCGCTGCAATTACAGCGTACTAATAGTACCTGCGTTGGTCAGGTTTGCGCCATGCGTGCAGTGCAGCAACACCATGTGCTCAATCTGTGAACAAAACATCGCAATCTGATTTTTAGACGGCAGTAGACCCGTCGAGCAGCCCCTGAAGACCTTATTTTTTGTCGAACAGGCGCAACTGGCGGTCTTCTAGGCCCTTGGTTTCACGCGCCAACTGTTCAATCCGGTCAAATGGCACTTGCTCAGCCTGGATCAATGAGCGCTGAGCTTTCATGGCGCGTACGAGTCCTTCCTGCACCAAATGGAACTCGCCAACCGTTTGTCCAGGCAAAACGGCTGCAGCGTCGAGGCCGGATTCACTTTGGAACGCTGCTTTGAGTTTGCGCAGTGCCGTGTCTTCTCTCACCCGTCCGATAAACCAACTGGTGATTTGATCGCGGCTCTTATAGTCGAGATCACCTGGTGATTGGGTCGCCAGCATGACACCAAGACCGGCAGATCGCGCACGTTTCAACAAGCTTTGCAGCGGTTCTGCCGTCGCCGGTTTTGCATTCGATGGGATGTAAAGGTCAGCTTCATCAAACATGACGACAGCTTGTAATTCATCGTTTGGATTGCGCTGGCAGTATCTCAGTGTTTCAGACAAGAACTGCGCCACCCAGAACAGTATGTTTTCATTATCGCCTAAGAAGCCGGTGTAAATTACGGATAGGCGCGTGCGACCGTCACGCGCGTTAGGACCTTTGCCGAGTAACGAGTCCATGCGCAATGGTTCACCGCCGCCTTCAAATAGCGCTGAATTGCGGTGACGCAAACTGTCAAGCTGGCCGACAAGGTCGCGGCGGATCTTGCCGGAGGGGTCCATGCGTTGCGTGATGTCGGTGAGTTCTGGGTCCTCATCCTCCAGCAATGTGATCAGATCGCCGAGGGTTACCTCCCGACTGTGGCGTGCACCGAGGATGCGTAGGGCTACCGACAAGGTGCCTGATTGCTTTTGGTTGGTTGCTGAGTTTTTGAGGTGCAGCATTTCGCCTAATGCAGCAGCGGACAGATTGGCAAGCAATTGCTGTTCGTGATCAGGTAATTCGTTGATGCCATTGGGCAGCAACGTGATTGAGATTGGTCGTCCTGATGCACGCCCGGGTGTGTAAACAGCAACATCGATTTCATCGGCGAGCTTCTCGCGATCACCGCGACGCTCGGCAAAGTCGTCGTCAATTTCACGCCATACATCAGGATTGGCATAGCTGCACAGATCACCTTTCCGGTCGATCAAGACAACGGGAATTTGGTTTAGCAGCAACTGCTCAATGATGGTCAAAGCAAGTGTGGTCTTACCTGAACCAGACCCACCCAGAACCGCACTATGGCGTTTCAAGACATCCTTGTTGAGTGTGATTGGTTTTCGCTGTGTGCCCTGCAGGCGACCAACTTGTATGTTGTCCTTACTTCCCTCCTCACCGAGGATTACAGAGAGAGGCAACTCGTCTGGCACTTGTGTCGCCGCGAGTGGATCGGCATCTTGCGCATTCGGTTCACCACTTGCGACATCGCTGTCGCCAACGACCTTGAGATGGTCACCTGTGCGGGTTGCATCAAAATCGAGCGTTGGTTCATCGACCTTATCGCCAGATGAAACAGTGCGCGGTAACGTGCGCCCAAGCAGGTCAAGCCGTAACAATTGGAATACAGTGATGAGGTTTGACAGTAGTTTGGCGTCTGTGAACCAGGTGTCAAAACCAGGATCGTGACGGTGGTGCGCGTGGAACTCGCGCACCATCATCATCCGTTCCCATTCTGGGATGGGTACAAGAATTTGACGACCGCCATGGTCGCGGAATTTGCGGAAGGCTTGAGCGGTTTGGTTTTTGCGATTTGGCGGAAAGTCAGAAGCGCGCAGCATCACACAGCTTCGCCCCGACATGGCTTTTAGAACTTTATCAAGCTGACGCTTGAGGCCGCCGCCTTGTGTTGGACGGTTGCACAAGAATACGCGGACATCATTTTGCAGACCCGTCGTGTGGCGGACCGAGATATCGATTACCGGCAAATCATCGGCAATTTCGAGCCTGGTCACGTCGAGTGATATTTTTTTGGACCATTCTTCCTGGGCAAGATTCAAGCCTGACACCAGGGTGTCCATCATTTCACCATCGTCAGACGGGATCTCCGCTTCAGACTCGTTTTGAAAACGCTGCCAAGCGTCGCGATAATCAAACGTCGGTGTGTTGTCGGCATCATTACTACGTGATTTGACTTCAGGACTAATTGCGCCGCCGAGAACAGAAGCGAGCGTTGAGGTCCAAGACTCCGATTGATCAACTGGGTCATCGCTTTCATCGCGATCAGTTTTATCGTTCAAGCGGTTCTGTGCGTATTCCAGCAGACGCCGTGCCGACAGACCTGAGAATTCTTCGAAGAATTGGGGCCCGAAAAATTGCGCTGGATCCGGGTAGTTCAACTCACCGCCGCGCGATTGCGCGTCGTGTTCCAAACGTCGAGCAATAATCGCCTTGGCTTCGTCGGCTGTTCGACTTTCAATGAGCGCAACCGGACCGGCTTTTTCAATGCGGTCGATGTAGGATTGTGCCAACACACCGCGCACTTGGCCGTAAAAATCCTCCAGGCACGAGATGATGATAATGGCGTTTGGCAGCCGGTTAGCGATTTGAATGAGATCGCGGGTTGCCCGCTGGAAGCGTTCTTCCGCATCATCAAAGAAGCGTAGATCTTCGACCTGATCAATGGAGAAGACCAACGCCGCCCCGTCAATGGTCCACATCAACTGACCAAACGCGGTGATGATCTCGAAGGCGCGGTCTTCACCGGTATTGGGGTCGAGTGCGCATACCGACTGGTGGGCTAAAGGTGTAAGATGGCGACCATGCAGGTATTGGCGAATGCGCTGGTCGATGCGTGGGTCATGGCGTTCAAGGTAGAGCAGCGCGCGAACGATGTTGACGTCGAGTTCAAGGTCACGAAACCGCGTGCTGGCGATAATGTCGTCGGCCAGCTTGAGAACCAATTGACCGAGCTCATTTTCGCTCAGGTTGGATTCACGCAGCTTCTCAAGGTCATCCCCATCAATCTCACTGACGTCGGCAACCAAGCGTTCCGTCAACCGCGCCAAGCCGCTCTCGCCCCCTTCATCCGGGTCATACGATTTTTCAAGAGAGTGAACCAGACGCCGCAAATAATAGTCTGCGTAATTTGCAATATCCGGCGTCATCTGCGCGTAGCCAAAATAGGCACGCCCATCACGGTGAGCACCTGTTCTCAGTGCGCGCAATAAATGGGTTTTTCCAGCGCCTGATTGGCCGTGAAACAGGAGGATGCGGGCTTGGGCTGCGCTTGGGTCCTGCTTTTGAACGGCTTCCAGTAATCCATAGAATTTTGTGCGGGCTTTGCTATGCACAGCTTCGACATCAACCGGGTCGGCACGCCACAGATCGTCCTCCCACGTGATGGAATGCTCAAGGGCTGCTGCAATGTGCGCCGTTTCGTGTGATTGCAAAGCCTCTTGCACCATTAACGATGGATCCTTGTGTTGCCGCATTAATCAAGCACCGCGTTACGCGTCGACGCGAATGAAGTGCCAAACAGTATTCTTGTATTGGGTTGCAGATTTCTCGAAGTCTTCAAGATCGGTTTTGTTTTTTAGGTCAGCGCCAGTCAGAACAACGCTACCAGCACGGTGCGCATCGACAAGCATGGTTTTGAAGGCATCCTCGGACAATTCCCAGTCATGGTGTCCGTCACGAATCATTTGCCATACGCGTGAGATAAACGCCTTCATGTTTCCTGGCCAGCCCTCAGCGCAAGAAGATGCCACGCCATTCACAATGCGAGAAAATTGTGGAAGGTCGGGGCGCCCATCTTCAGTTTTCGGCAGTGGTGATGGAGTTGTGTCATTGTCAGCTGCAAGCGACACCTTTGAGGTTTTGCGCAGTGTCGTCTTCTTGGTTGGTGTTTTTCGCTTAACAGCGGGTTTTGGCACTGGCTTTTCTTCAAGAAGAGCATTGGTCAGCTTGCAAATCAGTGCCTGGCGCAGGTCTTCAATGCTGGTCTGGCGTGCATCGACCTGATCAGCTGCAATGTGTGCGATCAGTTGCGTATCGGTTGAAAACTCGCGGGCCGGGTCGAGGAGTTGTCCGGCCAACAGGCGCGACGCTTTAGCGGGCAAATTCGCTTTATCACCCAAACCAGATTTGATCTTTTTTCCGAATGCGCGTTGTAAAGCAATCACGGCCAGCGCGGCCCGCAGCGTAGCCGGTGTTTGGCTTTTCTTTGCCGACAGCCCAAAGCTGTGCTGCACAATGAGCGTTCTAAGACCGTCGGGTTTCACCAGCGCTTTACGCCTAGGTCCGGTGAGTTTTTCAATCCCAATCGCTTTTGCGATCAGGCAGACGTCGCGTAGGACTTGCCAGGGTTCATTTGCGTCGGTGCTAAGCGCCAAAAATGCACTTGCACGCTGCAGGCCAGCTTCCGTTGCGTGCAGGCGACCTCGTTTTTCAGACGTGAGACTGGCCTGCGTTAAATCTTCGATGGCGCCTTGCGCTGTCTGCCGCCATTCAGCGGGCGACAACTTGTTGGCGGCGTAGGGGGCAAGGTCGCGGGTGATCATGTTGCGGGTTGCGCCACCTTCTGAAGCGATGCGAACCAGAATTAGATCGGCAATCGAAGGCCCCGCCACCAATTGGCGACGTTGTGCTACAGCCGATGAATTGGCTTCGCTGGCCCGCGGTGACATGCGTTGTGCGTCCCTCTAACACCTGCACAGCTGGACCCCTAGCTGGGGTAGTGCAGAAAACGACAGGGTGTCCAGACGCACGAATCACCGGACAATAGGTGACTACTTTGGCCATGTTTGCTCTGAGTTCCAAGTGGCGGGCCTGCAACGGCGGCGATATACACTGCGAAATCAGGCTTTAATGTGCTGATACTACCTAAACTGAGACGAACACATGATGCTGCTGCAACGCGAAGTTTGACCCATCTGGTCGAGGTTTCGCCGTGCGGATGTCAAATTCAGGTCAACTTCTTCTTATCAAATGACAATTCGTCATGCGCGGTGTTTTGCGGTCAGATCCAGGTGGACCCCTTTCCGTTTTTTCGCCCCGTCAGCGTGAAAGGTGCCGCAACGCATCTTTTACCATTAACGCACGGTTAACGGCTCTTTGCGATGCTTCAATTCTGTAACCGCGCGTCCTATGGCGGGAGAAAAAAAATGTACCGCGTCGCTTCACTCGTAGCGCTCACTTTTGCGCTTGCTGCTTGTAGTTTGGGATCTAACTCGATTTCATCGGGTTTTTATGATTCTGGCCAAGCGCCGACCTCATCCATAACCCGTTCGTCCAAGCGGACCCTTGGTGGAACCGAGGTTGCCCGTCTTCAAGATAAGGCGCCACGCGGCAGCTATGAAAAAGCACCGAAAGGTGTTTTGGCCGCGCGTGATTATTCTCAAACCAAACTAGATCCTGAATTCTCACGCGCCATTATCAATCAGTATCGCAAAGAGAAGGGCCTCAAACCCTTGCGTTTGAATGCTGAGCTGACGAAGGCGGCCAAAGCTCATTCGCGTGACCTTGCAAAATGGGACCGCATTTCGCACTACGGGTCGGATGGGTCTAATCCGTGGGATCGCGTCAAGCGGACAGGGTATAAAGCGCGTCTTGCTGCTGAAAATGTCGGCACAGGCCAGATCTCATTTAAAGAGGTCATGCGGGGTTGGAAAAAGAGCCCGGGCCACAATAAGAACCTTTTGCTCGCGGACGCCGAGCACATGGGTATAGCTTTGGTTCACGATCCAAAATCAGAATTCAAATCATTCTGGACTTTGATCGTCGGCTCAGCAATGTAGGGTGCGCGGACATTTAATGTCCGCAAGACCATTTAAACCAATTCAAAGCAATTGCAGCAGGTACTAGCGTGTTGTGCTTTTTCGTGTCTGTAGATTGCGCCAGATTGCGGTTTCAAGACCAAGTGCCCTGCGAGCAACAACGGCGTGTAGAATAGGCGCGAGGGCAAGCGATATGGATGTCGCTGCGGCAGCACCAGCCATACCGTAGCTTGGCACCAAAGCAAAGTTCAGGACGATTGTCGCCAGCGCGCTGATCACCAAGATGCCAGCACATTTCTTTTGTTCGCCCAACATATTTAGCAAAAATTCAACCGGACCGAATGAGGATCGGATCATGAAGCCGACGACCAAGATCAACATCACCGGATAACCATTTTCAAAGCCAGGGCCGAACAGCCACAACAAAGGCTTGCCGAGCGCTAGAATTACAAGTGCGCTGAGTAAAGATGGCCAGAATGTCCAGTTGACTGAGTCTGCGACAAGGTCCTGCAGGGCATCATCCTCGCCGCGCGCGTTTAGCTTGGCAAAACGGTTCGCAACAGCACTGCCAACAGCATAGTGCACAAACATGATGAGGCTCATGGTTTTGGCAGCAGCGAAATAAATACCAACATCAACCGGCGACATGAAACGAGATATCACTAGAATATCGACATTTTGCAGCGCTATGTCGCACGCGATCATGACCGACAGTGGTAACGACGTCATCATCCACGGCTTCCAAGCATAGCGGCGCTCACCCGATTTAAGCTCTTTGGGCAGCCGCCATTGGATCACCAACGCTTGTACGACTGCTGTTGTCCAGGTCGCCCCAACAGCAGCGGCCGCAGCTGTTGCAGCCGTTGTCGGCAAACCAATTGCGTGGGCCAAGGCCATTCCGGCTAAGAGCAGCAGTGGTCGCAGGATATAAGGTGGAACCAACGCAACGGCCATCCACGATTGCGCACGGCCAATGCCGTCCTGAATATCGGTGAGACAGAACATCGGAATGGCGATCATGATCAAGTAGGCGGGTAGCAGGTAGTAGTCCGCCAGCAAACCGTCGAACGTTGAAAGTGTTGCAATCCCAAGTCCGGCGATGAGTGTGCCGAGGGTGAGTGTGAAGAGACGACTGCCACGTATCAGCCCGCGCGCTAAACTCAGTTCGCCACGTTCTTGATGTTCCGGCAAATGGCGAATAATAGCGAGATTGAGTCCAAGTGGTGCCAGGCCACCAAGCAACATCAACCAGGTCCAAACAAATACATAAACGCCATAGTCAAAGCTACCCATCCAGCGGGCTAGCAGAATTTGTGTGAGATAAAGCAATGCCGCACTTGCAACGCGCACCAAAAATGCAATGATTGCATCGCGCTTGGCACGCTGGCGGTCGTCGGAAGCAAATACGGTTTCATACGCCAGGCGCTTGGCCATCTGCACAGCTTCAAAGCTTTTGTCTAGCCAACGTGAACCGCGCTGGGGCGCAGCACCTGGTGCCTCAAGCACAGCAGCTATCGAGGTCGGCTTGGCTGGTGATGTTTGTTGCAACGGTTGTTATGCTTTTCTGATTGAGGTGCGTGCAGGCAGAGTGTCGGTGGTTATATGTCGAGTGTTGCGCGAACGTGTTGGCGTTTTCGGACAATCTCCGCAACACCGGCCCAGGCCCATGACCGCCCTGCATCGCCTCGACCACAGTGATAATCTGAGAAAAAGGCGGCGATCTCAGCAGCATGTGTGCCGTGACGTCCCTCAAGAACGAGCGCCATAAACTCCACGTCTTTTGGCACCGGAGTTACATCATCGCTCAAGCCGTCGGTCTCTTTATCATCCAAGGGAAAATTGTCCCACGTCATGGGCTGTCCTTCACAAGTCCTATTTTTGAGACATGAAAAGCAAGAACAGCGCCATGTTGGTGGAGGGTCGATCAATCGGACCCAAATTCAGCGTGACAGGTGCGGCAAACCTTAAAAATGCAGGGTTTAAGGTTAACGTTGCTAGGCCGTGCAGGCTGTTGCCCAGTCCGGGCCCTATTCTCAATGAGAAAACCAGCCTAAGGCGTTAAGGCTTCTTTTTTGCGGATGTTTTCTTACGTGCCGAACGCTGGCGTTTGGCCTTGGAGCGTTTCCTTTTGGCACGGCGTACTTTTTTGCGCGGTGGATTGCAGGACCATGATGTGACGGTATGGCGGATGCTCTGGACAGCGCCTGTGTCCGCCTGCTTGGGCATATTTTTCAGATTGAGTGTATTGAATAGCTGCTTCCAGCCATAGTGCTGAAAACCATGTTCGAGCAAGCTTGCAGCACGGATGGACCGTGCGCGACCAGACGGCTCACCAAGCACAACGGCCATCAGGCGGCGACCATCGCGAGTCGCGCTGGCGACAACATTAAAGCCAGAATCGCAGATGAAGCCAGTCTTGAGACCATCTGCACCCTCAAACGTTCTCAACAGCGAGTTATAGCTTCTCAGTCGTTTTTTTCCGATGCGAAATGAGCTTTGCTTCCAATAGTGCGCGTACTCAGGGAAGTCCTTGGCAACGGCTTGGGAGAGAAGCGCCATGTCGCGGGCGCTGGTAATTTGCTGAACCGCTGGAAGGCCGTTCGGATTAACGAAGTTGGTTTGTGTCATGCCAAGCTCTTTTGCTGTGGCATTCATGCGGGCAACAAATTTGGGTACGCTTCCGGAAACAGCCTCGGCTACCATCACGGCGACATCGTTGGCGCTTTTCACGATCAGCGATTGCAGCGCCAGATTCATGTTGATTTCAGCGCCAACTGGCAGACCAATTTTACTTGGCTGTTCTTTGTGCGCCACTTCGGAACATTTGATCTTGGATTTTAGCGTAAGACGACCTGATTTCAGTTCTTTGAACGCCAGGTACGCGGTCATGATTTTTGTAAGTGACGCTGGGTGCCACTTCTTGTCGACATCTTCTGCATAAAGGACTTTACCGTTGGACGCTTCAAACAAAAGCGCAGGCCCAGCTAGCGCAGGCACGCCAGTGACCGACATCAACGCAGCAATGATCAACAGTCCAAATTTGGCAGGCATCTGACCTCTCACCCCTTAACCCTGCTCACCTACCATGGCCGATGGATGGCCTTCAATCCTAAGGCAACTCTTTTTCACCCATGTGTGTTAGTCCGCACCAGTGGCAGGCCAAGCTTTGCGCGGTGATATCTGAAGCGCTTGTACTTAGCCTGGGTATAGGCGCTTTCATTAATGCGCTCTTCGTCTTCAGAATTTTTGAGAAACGTTTGAGGACGTTATCGAACATCAAACACGGCCTTACGTTTCAAGGTCCTGCCGGAATTTTGTGACTGCGAGTCTGGTTTGGTGCCCCTGGCCCGACTCGAACGGGCACGTCCTTGCGGACAACAGATTTTGAGTCTGTCGCGTCTACCAATTCCGCCACAGGGGCCTGACAGGGTGCGATGTTGCACATCTGCAGGAAGCGCGGACTATAGCTAGACGCGGGCGTGCGTCAACGGCTTTGGGCGGGCTGAGACAAGCCGTCTGGTTGTAGTCGATAGAAAATATTGCCCCAAAAGCCCTGGTAGCGCGTGAGTGTGACCTGTTGTCCGACTTTAAGTGGCCGCTTAATCAAAAAAGTGTCAACCGGTACGATACGATCATCGGTTAAGCGCGCACGCAATTGATGAAACTCTTGTCCCCAATGGTCGACACCCACGACAGACATTTCAACGGCCGCAGGGACCGACTCTAACGCAGTGCTCGGCCTTGAATAGAGAAATGCGGCACCTGCAATGAGAAAGGCAAGGACTACCAGCGAACAGAAGCGCTTTAGCTTTTCAGCCCGCTCAAGCGCATCCAGTTTTTGTTTAAGATCGCGTCGCATGCCCAGTAGGTGGGATGCGATTTAAGCATTTCAAGCTGCGCGTGCTTGATCATCAACCAACGAGACAATGTCAGCCATAATGTCATTAAGCTGGAAGTCCTTTGGTGTGTAAACGCGTGATACGCCGAGCGCGAGAAGTTCTTTGGCATCGTCAGGTGGAATAATGCCTCCAACGATCACAGGGATCTCACCCTCAAGCCCCTCCTTGCGCATTTGATCCATAATGTCTTTGAGCAATGGGATATGGCTGCCAGACAGGATCGACAGACCTATGACATGCACGGTTTCATCAAGTGCGGCGCGGACAATTTGGCTGGGTGTCAGGCGAATGCCTTCATAGACAACTTCCATGCCGCAATCGCGGGCGCGTACAGCAATTTGTTCCGCACCGTTGGAGTGACCATCAAGGCCGGGTTTACCAACCAAGAACTTAAGTCGGCGCCCAAGGCGATCTGAGACGGCATCGACCGTTGAGCGTACATCTTGCAGATCTTTGCCTTCGCGTTCGCCGGCGGCTTGAGCCACGCCGGTTGGGGCGCGGTATTCGCCAAAGATATCGCGCAATAAGCTTCCCCATTCACCCGTCGTGACACCAGCTCTGGCGCACGCAATCGATGGCTCCATTACATTGCGCCCCTCGCGTGCTGCGGAGTCTAGGTCGCTGAGTGCTGCTTTGACAGCCTTGTTGTCGCGCTCATCGCGCCAGGCTTTCAGGCGTTCGATTTGCTGCGCTTCGACAGCAGGGTCGATGACTTGAATGGCGCCTTCACCAGCAGACAACGGCGATGTTTCTGTTTCCGTCCATTTGTTGACACCAACCACTATTTGTTCGCCGCTTTCAATACCGCGCAAACGTTCGGTATTAGATTCGACCAACGCACGTTTCATGTAGTCAATGGCGGCAACCGCGCCTCCCATCCCGTCAATGGATGTGAGTTCTGCGCGCGCTTCCTCCTTCAAGGCGGCAACCTTGCGGTTTATCTCGACACTACCATCGAAGATGTCGCCGTATTCAAGGAGGTCTGTTTCATAGGCCAGAATTTGTTGCATTCTGAGCGACCATTGTTGATCCCAGGGGCGCGGCAAGCCAAGCGCTTCATTCCACGCTGGCAACTGTACAGCGCGTGCACGCGCACCTTTCGATAAGGTGACAGCCAACATCTCAATCAAGATGCGGTAGACGTTGTTTTCAGGCTGCGGTTCGGTGAGACCTAATGAGTTGACCTGTACGCCGTAGCGGAACCGTCGGAACTTTGGATTTTCAACGCCATAGCGTTCGGCGGTGATTTCATCCCAAAGCTCAACGAACGCACGCATCTTGCAGATTTCAGTGACAAACCGCATGCCCGCATTGACAAAGAATGAGACGCGGCCAACAACGCGTTCAAAATCTTCAGGCTTCACTTCGCCCGAGGCTTGGACCGTGTCGAGGACAGCTTGTGCGGTCGCAAGAGCAAACGCCAATTCTTGTACCGGCGTCGCGCCGGCTTCCTGCAGGTGGTATGAACAAACGTTGGTTGGATTCCACTTCGGTATTTCCTGGGTGGAAAACACAATCGTATCTTTGATCAAGCGCAACGATGGTTCTGGTGGAAACACGTACGTGCCGCGCGATAGATATTCTTTGATGATGTCGTTTTGAATTGTTCCGGTTAGCTTATCGCGACTTGCACCTTGTTCGTCTGCAACAGCAACATAGAGCGACAGCAGCCACGCTGCTGTTGCATTAATTGTCATAGACGTGTTCATCTGATCGAGCGGAATGCCGTCTAGTAGCGCGCGCATATCGCCAATATGGCTAACCGGAACGCCGACTTTACCGACTTCGCCACGAGCCAGATCAAAATCACTATCGTAGCCGGTCTGCGTTGGCAGATCGAAGGCGATCGATAGGCCAGTTTGGCCTTTTGCCAAGTTCTTTTTGTAAAGCTCGTTCGATTTGGCGGCCGTCGAGTGACCCGCATAGGTTCGGATCAACCATGGCCGATCACGTTCCTGGCGTGCTGAGGCATCGGCTTTATTTGGATTTTTGATGGTTGATTTGGTGCTGCCGGGCATTCTGAGCTTCCCTAAAAAAAGGCGAAGCCCATTTCTAACGTATTTGGCTTGTGGTGCAATGCGGTGGGCTCTGTAGGCGCGTGCCAAGCGCTATGCGCGCCATGTGGTCGCAGTTTGATGTGCTGCAGCACTCCTTTGAGCGTTTGAGCAGTGCTAGAGCGTCTTAGGCGTCACTGAGTTTGCTTTGTGGTCGAGGCGCGCATTGGTGCGGGTTTTACGCAGTCGGGTGGCTTGGTGGCGACGGATCCGACCGAGGACTATGTAGGTCAGTTTCGCAGTCAAAATCACGATTGCGAGGCTCAGGATCAGGCCAAGGAGGCCAGATATGATGGTATTGGAGTACTCGTCCGTGGAGTAGTACAGCCCCAACTCCTGACTTACATAGATCCCGATCAAGGCCCCAAGGGCAGCGAGGGGTGTAAATATGAAGGTTAACAGCCGCGATCCAGTCATGGACAAAAACACAATTGCGCTGGCGGCGGTGAGGCCGGCGACCAGATAGGTTGTGTCCGAACGAACACTCAGAATGGCATCTAACGTTTCAAGCATGGGTTTACCCAGTCGAAAAAGCTCATAAATCCCCATAAAACATGCGGAGATTTGATTTATCTTCGGCCAGAATAGGTGAATCTTCTAAAGGTTTCGTATAGGTGGGCCTTGCTTGGGGCAGTGACCTCTTTATTGCAACGCGAAATAATGCTTCAAAGGGGCCTTCGGGAGAGTTGGTTGGCCGATTTCACTCTGGGGCCAATGTGGGGAAATTCTCGTTAAGGGAGACTAACAAGAGATGTCGAGCCAAGGCGCTTCGGTAAAAGACGAGGCCGGTTCTGATTTGGCAGCACCGGCTGCTATTTCGGCCACCAAGGACCTTTATGAAATCGGTGAAATTCCACCGCTCGGTCATGTACCAAAAAATATGTATGCCTGGGCCATTCGCGAAGAGCGCCATGGCGAAGCAGATACAGCGATGCAGGTCGAGGTGCTCCCAACATGGGAACTCGATAGCCATGACGTGTTGGTTTTGGTGATGGCTGCAGGTGTCAACTACAATGGTGTGTGGGCGTCACTAGGAACTCCAGTCTCACCAATTCGCGACGTACATAAAAATCCGTTTCACATTGCTGGCTCAGATGCCTCAGGTATTGTCTGGGCCGTTGGTTCTAAAGTGAAGCGTTGGAAGGTGGGTGATGAAGTTGTCATTCACTGTAATCAAGACGACGGTGATGACGAGGAGTGCAATGGTGGTGAACCAATGTTCTCTCCTTCACAACGCATTTGGGGTTATGAAACACCGGATGGTTCGTTTGCTCAGTTCTGCCGGGTGCAAGACCGCCAATTGCTGGAACGTCCAAAGCATCTCACATGGGAAGAAGGCGGTTGCTATGTGCTGACACTGGCAACAGCGTACCGCATGTTGTTTGGCCATAAACCAAACGTGCTGCGCCCTGGTGACAATGTTTTGGTTTGGGGTGCATCAGGCGGACTGGGCTCATTTGCCGTTCAATTGTGCGCGACCTCGGGCGCTAACGCCATTGGTGTTATTTCAGAAGATGACAAACGGGATTTTGTCCGACAATTGGGCGCCAAGGGTACGATTAACCGCAAAGAGTTTAATTGCTGGGGACAGTTGCCTGAAGTTGGCACGGACGAATTCAACACCTGGATGAAAGAGTCGCGTAAGTTTGGTAAGGCGATTTGGGACATCACGGGCAAGGGCGTCAATGTTGACTGCGTCTTTGAACACCCGGGCGAAGCGACGTTTCCTGTCTCAGTTTTGGTCGTTAAACGCGGCGGAATGGTTGTTATTTGTGCTGGCACCACTGGCTACAACCTGACCATGGATGCGCGTTACTTATGGATGCATCAGAAGCGTGTGCAAGGATCGCACTTTGCCAATCTTATGCAAGCGTCGCAGGCCAATAAACTGGTCTGTGAACGGCGCATTGATCCGTGCATGTCGGAAGTTTTTCCATGGGAGCAAATTCCGAAGGCTCACATGCGCATGCGCCATAATAAGCATAAACCCGGCAATATGGCTGTTTTGGTCAATTCTCCAACGACAGGTCTTAGAACATTTGAAGATGTTCTGGAGACATCAAAGCAGCGCTTTGGCTAACATAGCGCATTGCGCTACGCGTGAGCGCCGTTACTCATGACAAAGCCCAAGCCTGTAGAACGCAGGCTTGGGCTTTTTAATTTGCAGTATATTTTTTTTGAGGTGCGTATGCTTTACGTAACGTCGGTGTCGTCACCGTTTTTGTCATTAGATACGTTGTCAAACTCAAGGATACCGCGATTTATTTCAGCGCCCAAGATGACGATGATGGCCGTAAACTGAAAGAAGATCAGTGCGATCATCAGCTGGGAGAGGCCAGCATAGAATTTGGCGTAGTTCGAATATTCCAAATAAAACGAATAAAGACCGGCAACAGCCAGCCACAGAACCGTTGAAACCGCAATGCCGGGCCAGACATCTTTTACCCGCCGCCGCCCTGCGGCAAGTCCAAGATGGAAGACAAATAAGAGAAAGGCGATGACCCCTGCGGCAGTGCCGTAGCGGGTAAACAGGGCTGTCCAACTGGAATCAAGGAACGATTTAAGCCAGGACGGTTCAAACTTAGCGGCAAAGCCGGGGCCGACCAGAATGATCCAGGTGATGACAAGCATCGCTACCGCGCTTAGGCAGACAACCAACATGCTTTTGAGAAGTGAAACGACATAGGGTTGGGTTTCGTGTACGCGGTAAGCGCCGTTCAAGGCTGTGCGCAGGGTTTCGACAGCCGTCGTTGCAAAGAAAAGAGCAATAAATCCACCAGCTGTCAGCAAGTCGATACGGCTTGAGCCCATCACCGATTCAACTTCCGGCGCCAGTGCCGATGCGACGGTCGGCGGCAGGATTTGAAACAACTGGGTGACGGCAACAGTCGCCAATTCACGACCGCCGAAAATACCCGATAAAGCGCCAACAAAAATGCAGAACGGAAATAGCGAAATGACAAATGAAAATGCCACCGCTCCTGCCATCGCAAAACCGGAGTGCTCATAAAGACGGTAGAGAGATGTCAGAAAGGTGCGCGTTCTATTCATGTCAGCCTTTTGAGCAGTACGTCGTGACGCCGGAACCTAGCGACCTCACAGGCCGAGGTCTATGGTTGATCTAGTCTCCGTGGGCCAAAGTGCTGCAAAAATGTCGCGTCTCGTGGTGATGAGAGCTAATGAAGACCGTTAAATTCAGCGCCAATGTGACGCTCGCGGCTTTGTCTGCGGCTTAACCATGTGAACATTGTTGCTATGCCCGATATCGCCTCGGTAACGACAGATGCAAAAAGATCAGTTCAAGGGCTCGTCAATTGACGCGATCTTTGTCATTTTGAGAACCTGCACGGGGGTTTGGATGCAACCCCGTCGTAGCGGCGTTTAAGTGGTGTCAGGGCATTTTGTATAGCCCTGTTGGGAAGAGTGAAATGGTTCTGAAGTATGCGTCACAGATTGCTGCGCTGAATGCAGCAATTGCCAAACTGGATGTTGATCTTGCCAGCAATCCACAGTGGCAAGCTCTCACTTCAAAAAAACATCTCGGATCCGTTACGTCCAATGAGATCGATTCTATCTTCGCACAGTTGAGTCTTGAACAAGAGCTGGCACGTGATCCGGTATATCGTGCCAGGGTACGGCTCCTTGAGGCTGTGCAAGTATTGCAGCAAATCTCTGGTGAAACGGCTAGTGCTGATAAGGTTTCTGGTGACACCGGGAGCACGCAGAACCGCACAATTGATGCGATGTCGTCTGATACAATGTCGTCTGCCCGCGGGATGCGCAGTCAAACGGAATGCCTCACACGTACGTCTGAGCATGAAGTGCCCAAAAGCACGACGTCTGAGAATGCATCATCACACGAGAGCGTGGCTGCAACTGATGATTTGATGCGTATCCGCGGTGTAACGCGGTCATTGAATGAAGGTTTAAAGGCGCTGGGAACCACGCAATTTGCGCAAATTGCAGATTGGACAAGCAAGGACCGTCACAAAATTAGCGAGCAGCTCGGTATTGGTCGTGAGATTTCGCGGCAAAATTGGATTGAACAAGCAGCACTGTTGGTCGCCAAGTCTGCATCCCCAACAGATGCACGCGCGTTGGCTGAGCCCGCCGCGGCGCAGCCAGCGATCAAGCCCGTGACGGTACCAGAAGACGTTCCTCATGTACTAATCAAGAGTGTGGCGCACGGGTTGATCCGTCGTCTTCATGCCAGCAATGATACCAAGCCAGTCGACATAAACACCCATCAGTCTTCAGCGAAACCTGTATCCGATTCACCTGCAACACACGTTAGTCCGGCAATTTCACACCAGGCGACCCCGCTGAACCCACAATCGCAAATCGTGTTTTCTCCACGGATTGTGCCCGAGCCACGCCGCGTCGTTGCCGATCAAGAGCGCCAGAAAAAAGAAGGTGCTGATCTGCCGTCAGGCAATGACGTGTCATCACAGTCTCGAGCTGGCTCCGAGGCAATAACAAAGGCGGTGCCTCCACTTGAAACGGACGCCAACCTGAATACGCGTGCAGTCAAACCGATGCTGCCTAAAGACAAATTACGTTTTCGCCGACTCGAACTGAAGTCGAGACCATCCTCGGGTGCTGAAAACTCTGAGGTGTATAAGAATGTGCGATCAGAGCGCGCCCCACCGCCGCCGGTATCGCATCATGTGCCAATGGGCAGTGATGCAGACGTTGTCATTCAAAAGTCCGCTCGAAGAACGCCAACTCAACGACCGGAACCGGCAGAACAACAAGACAAGAGCACCAGCCCCAATCCGTTGGCACCACCACCTATTCCAAAGCAACGCAAACAGGCAGCGGCTTTAAAAAAGCGGCGGTGGTTGCGCCAACGCGCTCTGCAAAGTGCGCGAGACGGCGGGCGGGAGAGTTTCGGGGATGGCCAACTGTGGCGCCAACCCGATCCGATCCTGACAGGCCCTTCCCTCAATGACGAGGCCACATTGGATTCAAAAATCTATGCCCACACTGAGGAGGCAAGTGTAGAAATTGTGCGTGCCAGGCCCAGAGCTGGTACTGCGAGCGATGCTCTCCCCGATCCGCCACGTAACGCCTCAGACTCAGATCTTGGAGCGGCAGCGGTCGATAAGACGGCAAAATCTCCACCCCGCAATCCCGCGAAGCGGATTTTTAAAGCCCTAAAGCGCGAATAACTGCCCAATCGCGCTCCAGTGTCGCGCTGCAAACGGTTGCTTGCCCCGAAAGTCTGTTTAACTTGCCCAAAAGTCGGTGTGGTACTGACCGCCACGCCCGAGCGCGGATTTTGAGGAGACCAAAGAATGTCCATCGCGGAGCTGAAATCTGATCCCGATCTTTTGAGCCAGGGCCCTGAAGCAGTATTGGCCAAAGCGGAACAGGCTGTTGTGGCAGCAGATCGGGTTTTGACGCAGGCGAAAGCGAGTGTGCGTTTGAAAGTGCAAGAGCTTGGCGGGCCCGATGAAGCCCAGCATGTGACGCATGGCTTGGCTTGGCTGGCAACAACTGTGGAAGCGCTGCGCCAAATGCATCTTTGGTGCGCCCGTCTCAAGGAAGAGGATCGCCTCAGTGAGTTTGAGCTGTCGATTCTAACGGTTGGTTTTTCTGAATACTGTGCACAGATTGCTGGTGGTATCCCGATGAGCCAGCTTGAGATCATTCGACCCGAAGCGCTTGGTGTTGCAACTGCAGACATCAATACATTCCGCACTGAAGTCGCTGAGCTGATTGGAGCAGGCGCGGCAGCTTCGGCCAAAGCTCGGTTGGCAGAACTGATCAAGAACGGCGAGGGGTCAACGACGTTTGGCGACTCTGGTCTTGATGAAATGATGACCGAGATCCATGACCAAATGCGCAAGTTCTCCGAGGCAGAAGTTGTGCCGCATGCCCACGAGTGGCATTTGCAAAATTCCTATATTCCACTTGAGATCATTCAGAATCTTGCCGATCTTGGCGTATTTTCTCTATCGCTACCGGAAGAGTATGGCGGTATGGGGCTTGGAAAACTGGCGATGTGTGTCGTTTCAGAAGAGTTGTCGCGCGGTTATATTGGTGTGGGCTCGCTTGGCACGCGTGCTGAGATTGCAGGTGAACTTATTCTGCACAACGGTACGGATGACCAGAAGCAAAAGTATCTGCCAAAGATTGCCACGGGAGAGATTTTGCCAACGGCTGTGTTTACAGAACCTAATACAGGGTCTGACCTGGCATCTCTGAAAACGCGCGCTGTCAAAGATGGGACCAACTATAAGATTACAGGCCAGAAGACCTGGATTACGCATCCTGTTCGCGCAGACCTCATGACCGTTCTGGCCCGGACAAACCCGGATGAAAAAGGCTATCGCGGCCTGTCCATGTTCCTTGCTGAGAAACCACGCGGCAGCGATGATGAGCCGTTTCCTGCTGAAGGTATGAACGGAGGCGAAATCGAAGTTCTGGGTTATCGCGGCATGAAAGAGTACGAAATTTCGTTCGATAACTTTGAGGTGCCTGAAGAGAATTTGCTCGGCGGGGCTGAAGGTCAGGGCTTTAAGCAACTGATGAACACCTTTGAAGGTGCGCGTATTCAGACAGCGGCACGTGCTGTTGGTGTGGCTCAGTGCGCGATGGATTTAGCATTGCGCTATGCGCTTGAACGCAATCAGTTTGGAAAACCAATTTATAGTTTCCCGCGCGTTGCAAATAAAGTCGTGATGATGGCGGTGGAAACGATGTTCGCTCGTCAGATGACCTATTTCTCGGCTCGCGAAAAAGACCAGGATAGACGCTGTGATCTGGAAGCAGGTATGGCGAAACTTCTTGGCGCACGGGTTGCCTGGGCGAATGCGGACAATGCGCTTCAGATTCATGGCGGCAACGGTTTCGCGTTGGAATATCCTGTGTCACGTGTTCTGTGTGATGCGCGCATCTTAAATATCTTTGAAGGTGCAGCGGAAATTCAGGCCCAAGTGATTGCTCGCCGTTTACTTGAACAGAAAAACGCCTAAAACACACGATCAACCCATGCGCACACGGTAAGGGAGTGACCATGAGCGACGCAAGTGGTGTGTCACCACCTCAATCTTTGCGCATTGTGTCTTTGATCGCGAGCGCTACAGAAATTGTCCATGCGCTCGGCATGGGGGATGCCCAGGTCGGTCGTAGTCACGAATGTGATTGGCCTCCCGGTGTGTTGGACTTGCCGCAGCTTACAAAGGCAAAGTTCAAAGTTTCTGGTGGCAGCGCCGCGATAGATCGAGCCGTGCGTGATCTCGTCACCAATGCACTGGCCGTCTATGAGGTTGATCCTGATGGGCTTGCTGCGTTGGCGCCTGACGTGATCCTGACCCAGGATCAATGTGTTGTCTGCGCTGTCTCGCTGAGTGACGTTGAACAAGCTGTATGCCAAACAACCGGGCTTGAAGCTAACATCGTGTCGCTCAAGCCCCACTCGATGGCCGATGTCTATCGCGACATCCAAAAGGTCGCCGATGCGTTCCAGGAACCTCAACGTGGAGAGACATTGGTTGCCAGCATGCAGCGCCGTTTACGTCGGGTTGAAAAGCTGACCAAGGGTCGCTATCAGCCCAGCGTTGCTTTCATCGAGTGGATAGACCCGCTGATGTCTTGCGGGCATTGGATGCCGGAGTTGGTGTCAGTTGCAGGTGGGGTTTCGCTGTTCGGTGAACAAGGAGCGACCTCGCCCTATGTCAGCTGGCAACAATTGGCAGAAAGTGATCCCGACGTCATTGTGATCGCGCCATGTGGTTACGACATTTCTGAGACGAAAAAAGAGCTCGACGTGCTGACGCAAAACCCGCTGTGGTCCGGCTTGCGTGCTGTCGCTGATGGCAAAGTCTTTGTTGCTGATGGCAATGCCTACTTCAATCGCCCTGGCCCCCGACTGGTTGAAACGGCGGAAATTATGGGCGAGATCTTGCATCCCTCGGTTTGTGATTTTGGACATATGGATCAAGCGTACATACCGTTGTCGTCAGCGGTAGGCGGGTAAGAGGGCATAGTATGATGCGCCAACGCACGATCCTCATTACAGGATGTTCTTCCGGCATTGGTCTGGCTGCAGCAGCAGGTATGAAGGCGCGTGGTTGGCGGGTTTTTGCCACGGCGCGTCAGGATGCTGATCTGGCGCGACTTCGTGATGTCGTTGGCGTCGAGGCGGTTGACTTAGAGCTTCGTGACCCGGGCTCAGTTGCGCGATGTGCAGAATATGTCCTCGCAGAAACAGATAGCCATCTGGATGCCTTGTTTAACAATGCAGCCGTTGGTCAAATCGGAGCGATTGAAGATCTCTCGGCAGATGTTCTGCGCGCGCAATTTGAAGTCAATTTTTTCGCTACACATGATTTGACACAGCGTTTGATCCCGGCGATGCGTGCTCGAGGATCGGGTCGTATCGTTCAGTGCTCGTCTGTCTTAGGGTTTGTCTCTGCCCCCTATCGCGGAGCCTATTGCGCTTCAAAGTTTGCGCTAGAATCGTTGTCGGATGCCATGCGCCATGAACTTCATGGTACGGGCATCCACGTTAGCTTGATTGAGCCAGGTCCGATCCGGTCACGATTTGTCGAACATGCGATGGAACAGCTGCAAGCAAATGTCGACATTGAGGGTTCACTTCATCGCGATATTTATCACGCGCGTCTGGAAAAAATGAAACAGGGTGGGGCGTCGCGCTTTAAGTTGGAGCCCGAGGCTGTGGTGAGAAAGCTCATTCATGCTGTTGAGAGTCCACGCCCAAAGACGCGATATTATGTGACCGTGCCGACGTATGTTGCTGCCGCAGCCAAGCGTGTATTACCGCCTCCGGTAGCCGATTGGTTGTCTCGCAAATTATAGTGCCCTGTATCAAATTAGGGCACTCAGCGATTTAGGTTACCCGAAAAGACTGGTTTTTAGCGGCTTTAACGCCAATTACAGTCCTTGCACAAATTTTGCTCTGCCCCTTGCGATCGCAATTTGTTTCAGGGGCTTAGGGTCGTGTTTGGACTTTCAAAATCGTACACAACAATGCGTCAAGACGCATTTATGACACCGGAAATCCGCGTCATTGTGCATTCCGCATCCTATAAAACGGCCTACGCAGTGCTTGCCAGCTCATCAGGCCTGCTGTTTTTGTCAGCGCTTTATTTATTGAAATCGGCCTGTGGCATTGATTTGATGGCAGGTCCATCGCCTTTGCATGCGTTGTTCTTTTAAGTGTTCGGTCGTCTGGGTAAGACGGTTTTAACGCCAAACATGCGTCAGCCACCGCGTTAACGTTAAGCGCGTCAGGACGTCCTCGAGTTGGTGTAAATATTGCTTTTCGGAGAGTATGTCGCGCGCAATTGACAACAAATCTGGGATCTTCCTGGTCGTGCGCGCAGGGAAACTTTTAGGACTCACAAGGGTAGCTCTGGGTCGTGCTCACTTTAAAAACAACACTCGAAACCAACATATTTGACGGTTTCAATGATCTCAAATTGAAGACGATACCGCTTGGTGCCTCCACTATTCCAAGAAAAAAGTTGCATCTGACGTGTGTTTCAGAGGCTCGGGACTTCTTTGCACTCGAACACGAGTGGGATGAACTCTTTGCTCGGTCGGGTCTGGATCATCAGGTATTTCAGAGTTATGCGTGGCTCTATCATTGGCATTCTGTTTTTGTTGAAGGCGCGTCTCAAGAGGAAGCACCGCGCCTGGCACTTGTGATTGGTCGGGTTGATGGCCAACTCGTCATGGTATGGCCACTTGTGGAGCGTCGATCAGCCGGAGTGCGAACCATCGAGTGGATGGGTGCGCCCGTTAGCCAATATGGTGATGTGATATTGGCACAGCATCGCGATCAGAAACGTTGGTTTGAAGCGGGCTTGGCATTTATCAAAACCCAAATGAAACCAGACACTCTCATTCTCAACAAAGTGCGTGAGGATGGTCAGTTTGCGCGGTTGAGTGAGACGTCCAATTTTGTGCGCCTCGCGACCCAGCAAGCGCCTTACCTTGATCTTTCACATTATGAGAATTTTGAAGACTTTCGTGCTGCGTACTCAAAGAGAACCCGCAAAACACGCAGCCGAAAGCGACGCAGATTTATGGAAAAACCTGCAGCAACCGCTGAGATACTAAGCGAGTGCGCGCGGGCAGGTGAAATTGCGTTGGGAACATTGGCCATTAAACGGCAGTGGTTTGAGGGGCGCAATGTGGTATCCCGAGCGTTTATCAGCACCCAATTCGACGCTTTTATGAAGCGTATTGTGACCGCCAAAAACCGATCCGTCCATGCGCTGGTTTCTGCCTTTTCATTTGATGGTCAGCTTGTCGCTGGCGAAATTGGCTTTCGTCACAAAAGCACATACTTCTCACATGTTGCCGCCTACGATCTTAATCACGCACGACTATCAGCCGGCGTGCTTCAATTTGAAGATACAATTGAGCACTGCATTAAATGCGATATTCATACCATTGACCTGTTAGCGCCTGCTGATCCATATAAATTGGAATGGGCCACGGGAACGGTGCGTGTTGATGACGTGGCAATTCCGCTAACTGCAAAGGGGTATGTCGCGACTGTTCTTAGGTCAGGTTGCGTGCAGACGTTTATGCGGAAGAGCGCACGTCTATTGCCAGATTTATTGCGTGGTCGTATCGCTGGCCTTGTCACCAAAGTGCTTTAGCAACAATACAACCTAGTCACGATGGCTAGTCACGATGGTATGGGTGTCGACTTAAGATAGTCATCGCTCGATAGATCTGTTCGGCAACGACAATACGGGCCAATCCATGCGGTAGAGTTAGCGCACTGAGCGATACCGTTTTGGTCGCTGCTTTGCGGACGGTTTCATCGTGGCCATCAGGACCGCCGATCACAAACGCCATCGTCGCAATTCCATCATCACGTTGTTCTGCCATCCACGTAGCGAGCTCTCGGGAGTCGATCGAATATCCGCGCTCATCAAGTATCACTCTGGCTTCTGCACCGCTGATGGCCGACAACACGTCTTGTGCTTCTTGCTGTTTTCGTAGTTCGGGTGTCTTGCCGCGTGACTCAGAAAATTCACGGGACTCAAGTTTGGAAAAACCAAGTGATCCTGAAAGACCTGCAATACGATCTTGATAGCGCGCAAATAACGCTCGCTCGCTGGTGTCTTTGAGTTTGCCAACGCTGATGAGCGACAAGCGCATCATTGCCCGTTCGCCTTATTATAGATTTTAGCGGTCACGGTCTGCCACTTTTAGTGAGATGACTTGTCGGCGGGGCGTTCGGCGAGCCACATTTTTTCAAGGTTGTAAAACTCGCGGACTTCAGGTCGGAAAATATGGATCACGATATCACCGGTATCGATCAGCACCCAGTCGCATGCTTCTTTACCTTCGACACGAATACTATCGGCCAATCCAGAACTTTTGAGTTTGCGGCGAACTTGATCGGCAACCGCGCCGACATGTCGATCCGTGCGCCCTGAGGCGACCACCATATAATCGCCAATCGACGATTTTCCGGTCAGCGGAATGGTGACAATGTTTTCGGCCTTGGCTTCATCAAGCCAAGAGACCAGTTCTTTGAGCACAACTTCTGAGGTTTTGCCGTCAGACAATAGCTCAGCGGGAGGCGAACTCTTTTGAGCACCCTCAAGAGTTGATGTCATCTTGTGTTGGTCGTCCTTCTTTCATGCAATCCAATGGCGCCTGTTTGGTCAGATGGCGCATGGGCTCTCACCCAACCAATTTGGGTGGTGGCGTTCCGGATTCAAGTCACCCTCTTGATCTGAAGGCCACCCAAGGATAGGCGGGCTGCCAAATTGGGGCAACCATTTTCGCGGCATGATCACAGCTATGCCCCCAATATGGCGTGCACGCGGCCCCAAAATCTTCCATCTGATCACAACTCAGACGCTAGATCGGGCTTCAAGTCTGTCTTAATTCCGTCGATGACAGGGCGTTTTGCGGGGTTGTGAGATAGACCCAGGTTGGTGCTTGCGCATGGCTTAAGACCGCTGCGTGCGTTTCAGGCAGGCGACACGGGGCAAAAGTTATTGCTGTTTTTGAGGACATTGCAGACAGACGCCAACCGGGGCGATCAACAACCGCAATTGGAACGGCATCAATAATCGCTTGCCAATCATGCCAACGGTGAAAGTTGACGAGGCTATCTCCACCCATCAACCAGACAAAATGTGTTGTGGGCCGCTGTGCAAGGAGCAGGGCAAGTGTGTTGGCCGTGTAGGCGTCGGGTAGGTGTTGTTCAAAGCCTGTAACGACGATTCGTTTGTCATCAACAAGCGTGTTGCACCACGATATGCGCTGTTGAACAGAGGGCAAGCCCCCATTTTCTTTCAGCGGATTGCCTGGCGTTACCAGCCACCAAATACGATCGAGCTGCAATCGTTTAAGCGCTGTCAAAGAGGCATCGATGTGGCCTGCATGAGGCGGGTTGAATGAGCCACCGAGTAAGCCAATGCGGTTGCCCGCATATGAAGCTGGAGTATGAGATGGAAGTAAGTGCAATCAGGTGTCTCGTCTTTATACGTGCCAGAAACTTTAGATCACTTTGCCCGCGTTTGCCCCGTTCCACGTACCAGATACTTAAAGCTTGTCAGTTGTTCGACGCCGACAGGCCCACGGGCGTGCATTTTGCCCGTTGCAATCCCGATTTCAGCGCCCATGCCAAATTCACCGCCATCTGCAAACTGTGTTGAGGCGTTATGCATCACAATGGCAGAATCGACGTGATTGAGGAAACGTTCTGCTGTGCCATAGCATTCGGTTAGGATGGCATCTGTGTGCTGCGAGCTATGCTTTGCAATGTGTTCGATGGCGCCATCCACGCCATCAACGGTTTTGACCGCGACAATGGCATCCAAAAATTCGTGACCAAAGTCATTCGCGGTTGCAGGGACGACGCGGTTGTCGACGTCTTGTGCGGCCGCATCGCCACGTACTTCGCATCCCGCCTCAAGCAGGCCCCTAACAATCGGTGTGATGTAATCTTCATCTGCTCCGGAGTCGATGAGCACGCATTCCGTGGCACCGCATATGCCAGTCCTGCGCATCTTGGCGTTGACAACAATGTTGACCGCATCATCAAGATCTGCGCCGCGATCAACATAGGTGTGGCAGATGCCTTCAAGGTGGGCAAAGACAGGAACGCGTGCCTCGGTTTGAACACGTGCAACCAGGCTTTTGCCACCACGCGGAACAATAACGTCGATGCTGCCGTCAAGCCCTTCCAACATCTGACCAACTGCAGCACGATCCGTGGTTGGTACCAATTGTATAGCGGCGTCAGGCAGTTCGGCTTGGTTTAAGCCGTGACTTAGCGAGGCCAAGATTGCCGTGCTGGAGTGGTAGCTGTCCGAGCCGCCACGCAAGATGGCTGCATTGCCCGCTTTAAGGCAAAGCCCACCCGCATCGGCTGTCACGTTTGGCCGACTTTCATAGATGATACCAATGACACCGAGCGGGACACGCACGCGTTCAATTTTTAGCCCATTGGGGCGGCTCCACTCGGCCAACGTCGTACCAACTGGATCATCAAGCTTTGCGATTGCTTCAAGGCCTTGGGCAATGCCTTCAACACGACTTTCATCAAGCATAAGCCGATCAATAAACGCGTCGGGTCGTCCTGCCTCTTTTGCAGCGGTGATATCTTTGGCATTGGCGATGATGATGTCAGGCACATGTGCGCGCAGGTGCGCTGCGGCGGCATTTAGGGCGAGGTCTTTAGCTTCACGTGGGCTTTGCGCCATGACGCGCGCTGCTGCACGTGCGGCCTGGCCAAGTACAGACATAACGCTTGACGTATCGTTCGCGTGGTCGATGTCTATTGTTGCTGGGATTACGTCGTTCACGATTTTCTTACCCTAGTTTCTCGAATGCCAGGTCACTATTATGGATAAACGCATCGCCAAATCTATAGCCTAGAATTTCTTCTATTTCATCGCTTTGTCGTCCGATGAGACGCTTGGCGTCCGCATAATTATAGCCCGCCAAGCCGCGGCCAAGCTCATGACCATCTTGCGCGCGAATGATCACGGCGTCGCCACGATCAAAGTCGCCGTCAACATCCGTCATACCCGCAGGCAGGAGAGAGCTGCCATTGGCCAACGCCTTCACTGCTCCGTTATCAACAGTGACAGATCCTTGTGGTTCCAGTTGGCTGGCGATCCATTTTTTCTTTGCCGTGACCGGGTCGGACGAGGCAAGGAACCACGTGCACTTGGCACCGTCGGAAATAGCTTTCAGCGGGTGTGAGCAATGGCCGGAGGAAATCACCATGTGAATGCCTGCGATACGAGCCACGTGAGCGGCATCAATTTTGGTTTTCATGCCACCTTTTGAGAGCTCAGTACCGGCATCGCCCGCCATGTCGTCAATCTCAGGCGTAATTTCTTTAACGACGGGGATGTGTTTGGCATCCGGATTTTGGTCAGGCGGGGCTGTATAGAGCCCATCAACATCTGAAAGGAGAACCAGGCAGTCGGCGGACACCATGGCGGCCACGCGCGCAGACAATCGATCATTGTCGCCGTATCGAATTTCTGCTGATGCAACCGTATCGTTTTCATTGATGACAGGCAGCGCACCAAGCAGCAGTAACTCCTGCAACGTGTGGCGCGCGTTGAGATAGCGGCGGCGTTCTTCGGTGTCACCAAGCGTCAACAACACTTGTGCAATCTGCAAACCATAGATGGCACCTAGTTTCTGGTAGGCGTGCGCCAGTGTGATCTGACCGACGGCGGCGGCAGCTTGTGATTGCTTTAATTTTAGGGGACCGCTTGGCAAATCCAGCTTGCCACGTCCCAATGCGACAGCACCAGACGAGACTAGAACGACCTCTTTGCCAGCTTCTCGCAGTTCTGCGACATCTGCCAGTATCGACGCCAGCCACGCTTCCTTGAGTGTGCCGGTACCCGGTTCATTTAAGAGGGCGGAGCCGATTTTTACGACAATGCGTTTGGCATCGTGCCATTCAGGACGTTGGTTTGGCGCGGTCATGGATCTCAACGGTCGGTGTTCTATTATGGACCTTCAGATGCGCCAAAGCTGTGCCACGCCCTAAAGGGGCACAGGCAACTCAAACCGCGCTGAAGTTGAGCGCGATCATACAGGGTGTGGGTCGAACAAATAAAGCCCTAACCGCTGTGGTGTGTTGCCAACTGGCGCTAGAGGGTGTGAGTTTGTGGCTGTGCGGGCCTAAGCGCTGCGGATTTTGTCTGCACGCTGGTAGGCCGGGCGGTCAACCGCGCGGGCAAAATAGTCTGCGACGGGGCCTTCAGGGAGCGCCCATCCAGGTCCATTTTGCGCCCACTTGCCACAATGGCCAAGTAGGAGGTCCGGCACAGTGAACTCATCACCCATTACAAAGCGTTTACCGCCGAGGCGTTCACCAAACGTTGCAATCGCTTTCTCAAAATCAAATGCGCAGGCTTTTTGTGCCGCTTCGCTGCGCAGGTCTTCTGGCAAGATAAAATCATGCTTGGCATAAACCCATAGCGGCAGTTCGATGTCGTCCATGGCGAACTGTGTCCAGCTATCTTGGTGCGCGCGCGCTATACTACCAGCCGGTGCTGTCAGCTTGCCGTGCTTGTCGGCTAGGAATTGGCAGATTGCAACAGAGTCAATGATGATATCATCGCCGACTTTCAGTGCTGGCACTTTGCCGGATGGATTGAAGGCTTTGGCCTCTTCGCTACGGGGAGCAGCGGGGTTGATTTCATAGTCAACACCCAACTCTTCGAGCATCCATAAGACACGGAATGCACGCGTTTTGGGAGAACCAATCAGTGTATACATGGAAAGCCTTTTCACGTTGCTCTGTGGTCGGTCGAATAGCAATCTGCATGTAACGTCGCATTCGCACAAGGTTAAGTTACGCTGCTATCTCTGTTTCAGTTTCATAATTGAAATGTTACAGTTTTTCACAACCATCGGTGAAGTGATAATCAGGATCTGTCTACTCTTAAACGTAACGATGAAGAACTGGCATTTTGCGGGCTTGAAATAAGTTGAAACAGGGAGGTGAACGATGACGGAAGCTCTATACTGGTTGGTGATGTCTGCGATTGCGACAACATTTTTTGCAGTCCCTTATGTGATAGAACGTATCGGGCGCGTCGGCTTTATGTCTGCACTTGGATATTCCAACTATGGAACCGGCGGCTTTGATCAACCTGAAGAACATCCTGCAACATGGGCCAAGCGCGCCTATGCGGCCCACCGTAATGCGCTTGAAGGATTGCCAGTGCTTGCAGCGTTGGTTCTAACCTCCCATGTGACCGGACTTGCCGTTGCCCTCGTTGCGGCTGCTGCCAAGATCTATTTCTTTGCTCGACTCGCGCATTACGTGACCTATCTAGTTGGCATTCCCGTTCTCAGGACGCTGACGTTCTTCGTGGCACTTGGTTGTTTGCTGGCCATGGGTTTTGCCTTGCTTGGTTTGATTTAGGATGGGTTGAACGGCCAAGACGCGTTGAGGACGAGGAGAAGTATGCGCTGGGCGCTGGTGTTGCCTTTGTGATTGGTCTAGATCTCTCTAGAGCGATTGATTTGCCTCTTACCTGCAGGAAACCCACCAGATGCGCGCACTTCTCCGATCCTGGTTCAGCCTCAACATGCTGCAACAACTTGGCATTGCCGTTATTGTCGGTGCCATTGTCGGATATCTTTTTCCAGCCGTTGGTCCAGCGATTAAACCGCTGGGTGATATCGTTCTGCGCTTGATTAAGATGATTATTGTGCCGTTGATCTTCGCATCAATTGCAATGTCTGTGCTTGAGCTGAAAGAAGTTGGCAAGGCGGCGCGTGTTGGTGGTCTATCTTTTGGTCTTTACTTGTTGACGACGTTGTTTGCTACGCTGATTGCTGTGACCGTAGCAGGCGTCGCGTTTCAGTACATCAACATTCCGGCAGCCGATCAGTTGCCTGCAGGCGACCTTACAAAGATCACCCAGGGTGCCAACAACTATGCTGGCTTCTGGGGCACTGTATTTACCATCATCCCGGACAACCTGCTCAAGGCGTTTGTTGAAGGCAATACATTGGCAGCCATCGTGTTTGCTGTGGCCGTTGGCATGCTCATTCTGGTGATGAAGACGGGCGAAGATAGTGCTCACGGAGAATTATTGGAAGATATGCTGCGCGCCGTCACGCGTTTGATTTATCGTTTTATAGACTATGTCATTCGATTGATGCCGTTTGCGGTTTTTGCCTTCATCGCCTGGATGGTTGCGACACAGGACTACAAGGTATTTTCAGCGCTGGCTCAGATGTTGGCGGTGGGTTTCCTTGCGCTGATGCTTCACGTGCTCCTCACCTATGGTGGATTGCTCAAAATGTTCGGCAAAGTGAGTTTGCGAACGTTTTTCCGCAAAATCGCACCAGTTCAGTTGTTTGCATTTTCATCAGCATCAAGTGCAGCTACCATCCCGCTCAACGAGCGCGTTCTGCAACAAAAGATGGGCGTGTCGCGTGAGACGTCTAGTTTCACGGTGCCCTTTGGTGCGACAGTCAACATGGATGGAACAGCAATTGCGCAATGCACGTATGCGATCTTTATCGCTCACATGTATGGTATTGACCTGTCGATAATGCAGTATGTTTTGCTGGCAGTGATGTCTGCCGTGGTGTCCGTTGGTGTAGCTGCGGTGCCAAGTGCATCGCTTGTTACGCTTTCCGTTGTGCTTGGTGTTGTCGGGATACCAGCGGCTGGCATTGCCTATATTCTTGCAACGGACCGCCTGTTTGATATGGCGCGCACGGCGGTCAACGTTACTGGCGATGCGACGGTGTCTCTGGTTGTCGATCGCCTGGAAGGCCGCTTTGATGATGCGATGTTCGAAAAGCCTGCCGATCAGTTGGATCTCGACGTGGCGAGCGCTGCAGAGTAGCCTCGCGTCATGGGCCTTTTCGTTAGAGCTGACTTGCCAGCGTCGAGCCTTGATTGATGGCGCGTTTAGCATCAAGTTCTGCAGCCACGTCAGCGCCGCCAATCAGATGAACGCTGGCCCCGCCCGTGCTGAGGGCTTCGTGTAAGTCACGGTTCGGCATTTGTCCGGCGCAGATGACAACCGTGTCCACATCAAGCACCTCTGGTTGGTCTTGAACTCGAATATGAAGCCCATCATCGTTGATGAGATCATAGCTGGCGGAGTGAATCATCTTGACGTCTTTCATCTTCAGCGCCGCACGATGAATCCAGCCAGTGGTTTTGCCAAGGTTGGCACCCACTTTGCCGTCAGATCTTTGTAGAAGAAAGATGTCGCGTGGTGAGGGAGCTGGCGATGGGCCATCAGGTGAAAGACCCCCGCGTGCTTCAGTTGGGTCGACAATGCCCCATTCCTGCATAAAGGCTGCACGATCAAGGCTGGGGCTTTTTCCTTCGTGTGAAAGGTATTCAGCAATATCAAACCCGATGCCGCCTGCACCTATGATGGCGACCTGTTTGCCGACGTCACAGTTTTTGGCAAGCACATCTACATAGCTGACCACTTTGCGATGATCGATGCCAGGGATGGCTGGCAGGCGTGGTTTTACGCCTGTCGCAAGCACAATACCATCGTAGTTTTCTCTGAGGAGGTGTTCAGCAGAAACATGCGTTTCTAAATTCAGATGTACGCCATGCTTATCGATCATACGGCTAAAGTAGCGTAGCGTTTCATGAAATTCTTCCTTGCCAGGAATACGTTTGGCCATATTGAACTGGCCACCGATTTCCGATGCAGCATCAAACAAATCGACCGAGTGGCCACGTTCGGCAAGGACCGTTGCGCAGGAAAGACCAGCAGGGCCAGCACCAACGACCGCATAGCGTTTTGGTGTTTGTGTCGGCGTATAGTTTAACTCTGTCTCATGACATGCACGTGGATTAACGAGGCATGATGCTGTTTTCTGGGCAAACACGTGATCAAGACAGGCTTGATTGCAGGCGATGCAAGTGTTGATCTCTTGCGCCTGACCGTCTTGGGCTTTGCGCACAAAGGCGGCATCGGCGAGGAATGGACGTGCCATGGAAATCATGTCAGCTTGGCCGTCGGCCAATACTTGTTCAGCAACTTCAGGCGTGTTGACGCGATTTCCCGTGCACAGTGGAATGGAAACGGTATCGCGCAACTTTTCTGTGATCCAGGTGAATGCGGCGCGCGGCACCATCGTTCCAATGGTCGGTACGCGTGCTTCATGCCAGCCAATGCCGCTATTAATGATTGTGGCGCCAGCATCTTCAATGGCTTTGGCAAGCATGGCGATTTCCTGCCATGACTGGCCGTCCTCGATGAGGTCGATGATCGACAGTCGATAAATAACTATAAAGTCAGGCCCGACGGCTTTGCGAACACGTGAGATGACTTCTACAGGTAAGCGCATTCTATTTTCAAATGAGCCACCCCAGTCATCCTCACGTTTATTGGTTCGACTGACAAGGAATTGGTTGAGCAGATATCCCTCTGATCCCATGACCTCAACACCATCAAAGCCTGCGTCACGCGCCAGTGAGGCGCAGCGTGCAAAGGCTTTGATCTGACGTTCGATACCGGCAGCGGACAGCTTCCATGGCGTAAATGGTGTCAGGGGTGACTTGATTTTGGAGGAAGAAACTGAAAACGGATGATGTCCGTAGCGTCCAGAGTGCAAAATTTGCAGTGCAATTTTACCGCCACTTTGGTGGACAGCTGCAGTCACTTCTCTTAAGTGGCGCGCTTGTGAGCGTGTCGAAAGTGTGGATGCAAATGGTGCCAACCACCCTTCAATATTGGGTGCGTAACCACCAGTGACCATCAGACCGACACCGCCTTCAGCGCGTTCTGCAAAGTAGCGTGCAAGGCGGGGAAGGTTACGGCGCTTATCTTCAAGCCCTGTGTGCATCGATCCCATTAGGGTTCGATTGCGCAATGTCGTGAAGCCGAGATCGAGGGGGGCAAGAAGATTAGGATAGGTGTCATGCATTTTCGGCGGGCTTTCAGTTTGCCTGTCGAAGGCGAATACTCATTGCCGAACGTTGCATCTATAAACGCGTGGCGCAATGCTCTCTTCGAGTTTCTCTCGAGGACCTTAGGGCTGCCAACCCGTCTGCTTTGGCGCCGATGTTTCTTCTTCTCGTAAACGCTGCGCATCAAGATGTTCAGCGATCAACCATTTAACTTCCTCAACACCGGTGCCGGAAACGGCTGATAGCTGGAGGGGCTCTGTTTTCGTAACGCTTTGTAGGGATTGTTTTTGGGCGTTGATGGTTTCTGCATCAACCGCATCGCATTTTGATAACGCCACAACTTCAGGAAGTGCCAGTAGGTCGTCGCTGTATGCTGCCAATTCATTGCGTACAGTTGTGTAAGCGCGGACAACATCATCGGATGTAACATCGACCAGATGTAGCAAAACCTTGGTGCGTTCCACGTGTCCCAAAAACCGAGTGCCGATGCCTTTGCCCTCGTGGGCCCCTTCGATGAGGCCTGGAATATCGGCGGCTACAAATTCGCGTGTACCAATGTTCACGACGCCAAGGTTGGGATGCAGCGTGGTGAAGGGATAGTCAGCAATTTTTGGTTTGGCAGCGGAGACAGCGGCGAGAAACGTAGATTTTCCTGCGTTTGGCAAACCGAGAAGTCCAACATCGGCTATTAATTTCAAGCGCAGCCAAATGGTGAACTCTTCGCCTGTTTGGCCTGGGTTGGCGCGTCGTGGCGCTTGATTGGTTGAGCTTTTAAAATGCGCATTGCCAAAGCCACCGTTGCCACCTTTGGCAATACGTATTTTTTGTCCCGGCTCTGTGACTTCTGCAATTACGGTCTCTTGATCTTCATCTAAAATTTCTGTCCCCGGCGGCACTTTAATCAGACAGTCGTCGCCTTTGGCACCAGCACGGTTTTTGCCCATGCCGCCACCACCAGTTTGCGCTTTGAAGTGCTGTTGAAAACGGTAGTCGATCAAAGTGTTGAGATTTGCAACACAGACCACGTATACATCACCGCCCTTGCCGCCGTCGCCACCGTCAGGTCCGCCGTGTTCAATGTACTTCTCACGCCGAAAACTAAGACAACCATTTCCGCCATCTCCGGCCTTGATGTAAATCTTACTCAGATCGAGAAATTTCACGCTGCACGTCTCCTGCGCGCGGGTCGCCAAAGAAACGCAAGCCGAGGGCGCTTCAATTCATATGTGATAGCGAGAACATTTTTGCGCCGCGCTTGGCACCAGGCGCTGCATTCGCCGCTTTCTTCAAAGCCGAGTTTTTGTATCACACGCGCAGAGGCTGGATTGTCAATGTAGTGGCAGCAGATCAGGCGTGAAAGCTTGCGGTGTTTAAAGCAGTAGCTGAGTAAAGCAGAGGTGGCTTCTGTGGCGTACCCTGCACCCCACCAAGGTTTGCCAATCCAATAGCCGATTTCTGCTTCGCCTGATTTGCGCTCCATCAAGCCACACAAGCCAATAAGCGTACCGTCTAGGTCAATTGCAAAAACTTGTTCTTCGGCGGGCAGGCCATCAATCCATTTCAGAGCGTCTTGTTCCTGGTAAGGGTAAGGAATGCGATCTGTCATGCGCGCGATATCCCATTCGCCGGCAAGCAATGCAATTTGAGGCGCGTCCTCGTTGGTGAGCGGCCTGAGTTGCAAACGTTTGCATTTTAGGATCGTGGGCTTTGCGAGCATGACGCTATGATACTCCCGAACCAAGAAACAAAAAAGGGAGGCGGGTATTGCCCCATCTCCCTTTTTAAACATTTAGCGAAGTTTGTTGCCAGCAGATTAGTTTGCGGCTGCGTCTTTTCCTGGGACGACAGAAATAAAAGTGCGGCCATTGCGTTTGGTTTTGAATTCCACCTTGCCTTCTTCAACAGCAAAGATGGTGTGGTCTGTTCCAAGGCCGACACCAGAACCTGGATGCCACTTTGTGCCACGCTGGCGGCAGATAATATTGCCAGGGATAACGTGTTCGCCGCCGTAGCGTTTAATGCCGAGGCGTTTGGATTCTGAATCGCGACCGTTCTTTGTCGAGCCGCCTGCTTTTTTATGTGCCATGGGTTCAAGTCCTCATAAGTCTTTGTCGGACAGGCGTTAGCCCTTGATTGCTGTGATGCGGATTTTGGAGAGGTCTTGACGATGACCTTTCTTGCGCCGTGAATTCTTGCGCCGACGCTTTTTAAACGCGATGAGTTTTGGGCCGCGGGTTTGTTCAACCAGTTCGGCGGAAACTTTAGCGCCGGAAACAGCAGGCGTACCAATTTTGACGCTTTTGCCGGCGCCAACCATCAACACATCGGAAAATTCGATTTTAGCACCAGCATCACCGTCGAGCTTTTCAACGGTCAGCACGTCGTCTTTTTCGACGCGATACTGTTTGCCGCCTGTCTTAATGACAGCGTACATCGGGGCCTCTTTCTGCACTTCTTTGCGTGCGATTAAGATCTTTACCGCGCCCTGTGGCGTCGCGAATATCGCGATCTTTCAAGGAGTTAGCCGATCTAAGTCGGCTGGGCCTCGGGCAGCGCTCATTTGCTGACTATTTCTAGACAGCATGAAGCGGCTGTTATCTCTGAGATGGAGGGGTCTGTCAACGCCGCTTTGGCCGCACCTCAGCCGGAAATAGGGCCTTGTATTCAGCAATGGTCATCCCAAAATAAACAACGTTTAATATCGTTCGCGGAGTCTGAATGAACGCCCGAAGCGGACATGAAATACCAATAAGAACCCTGAGAGAACCAGCCCTATGTTGGAAGCGCGAGAAAATCAAACTGAGATGCCCAATTCCGAAGCTGATCTCATTGATATTCCCGTTGTCGAGACAGGGCCTGATTTTGCCATTGAGACCTTGGATGTACATATCGACCGGGCTCACCACCTGCTCGATTTGGCGACACGGCGCGTGCCGGGTTCTGTATTGCGCCAACTGGACCGTGTCTCACGCGCTTGGCTGGTGCGCTGGGAAAATGCGCATCTCTCCGAAATCGACGCTGTGGCCAAGAAGCTGGACCGCCCCGGATCCTATTTTTTCTCCGTCAATTATGAGTGGGGCTGCACCTGTCGCGTTGCCCCATCGCCCGACAAAAAAACAGCACGGCTTGCGCGTGTTCTGGATTGGCGCACACCAGGTTTGGGTCGCAATATCTTGGCCGCCAACGTTGATGGAAAAGCGGGCCCGTTTACCACGCTCACCTGGCCCGGCTACACCGGCGTCTTGTCGGCATCTGCACCAGGACGGTTTTCTGCAGCGCTCAATCAAGCGCCGATGCGTAAATCATCAGGTTACTTAGTGTTTGATTGGGCAGCCAATCGCCATCGTGTTTGGAATATGCCCCATCCAACACCATCACATCTGTTGCGGCATGTCTTCGAGACGGCACCCGACTTTAAATCGGCGCAAGAACGCTTAACCACAGCACCGATCTCCACACCTGCCATCTTTTTATTGGCAGGCATACGCAATACCGAGACCGTTATTATTGAGCGTACTGAAACTGAAGCGCATGTTTTAGAAGGGTCTGGTGTTGCGGCGAATCATTGGCAGGCGCCAGGCTGGACAGGACGACCACGCGGCCAAGAAAGTGCCGGGAGGGCCGCCCAGATGCATCGGGTGGCAATGGATTTTGACCCTGAATTTGCCTGGGCAAAGCCACCGATTTTAAATGACCGAACGCGTCTTATTATGATTGCGGATGCAGCACTTGGCCGGCTGATGGCACAAGGATATGAGGCTTCCAAGCCCGCCACCAGGGTTTTTAACCCTGGCTTAACTTAAGAATTTTGCCGGTTTGGCTTGGGCTTAGACTTTCTCTCATGCTAGAAGAAATTGAACGGGTATCGGCTTTGGTCGGTGCCCTAATCGTTACGTCGTAATATTTCATCTATTGGTGCTGACGCTTGGGCGTCTTGGCGCCGTCAGTCCCAAATTCATGGAGGGCACAATGGTTGATTACATGCCTGAAGATGACAAGCGGGAACAGGCCGAAGCGATCAGTGGCTTTTACTTGCACTTCTTTATTTATGCGGTGGTCATCGCTGGGCTCTTCGTCATCAATCTCCTCAAGGGCAACCAACTTTGGGCGCAGTGGCCAGCTCTCGGCTGGGGCCTTGGTATTCTTGGTCATTTTTACGCGGTGTTTGTCGCCCTCCCAAGACGGCTCAAAAAAGAGGCGCGTGAGCACCGCCAACAGAGCGACAAAACCACAAATCCACACCCCGAACGCTCGGAGATTGTCTAGTCCTCGGGTCACCTTTGGCAGGTGAACCGTCGCTTAAATTTCTTCAAAAATCTTGCAAGCCTGATCCCACGTCCATTGTCTGCGTGCTTGACAAACAATCCTAAATTTCCGATATTTCTGTTATGACAGAAATAAAAGAAAAACAAGGAAGCCTCCCCCAAACGCTAAATCGTTTTGTGTTGCACTGGGGTGAAATGGGCCAGGTCTGGGGTGTCAACCGATCCGTGTCTCAGATCCACGCCCTGCTTTATGTTTCAGATCAACCAATCACAGCGGAAGATATTTCTGGCCTGCTGCACATTGCGCGATCCAATGTCTCGAATAGTCTGAAAGAACTTTTGTCATGGGGTCTTATCCGCCGTGTTCCGCAGCTTGGGGACAGGCGCGATCACTATGAGGCGGAAGCAGACATGTTTGAGATGGTGCGCCGGATTGCAGAGGGCCGTAAGGCGCGCGAGATTGATCCAACGCTTGACGTTTTGCGCCTGTGTACGGAGGACGCCGTCAAGGATCGTCGTATCAGCAAACAGGCCCGCGCCCGACTTGCCAGCATGTTGGATGTTGTGGAGACGGTGGACCGTGGTTTTTCGGCTGTGATGCGATTGCCAACATCGCGGTTTCGCAAATTTCTCAAAATGGGCAGTGCCATCACACGGTTGGTCACCGCGCCAAAAACGAAAACGCCGACGCGCGTAACACGGGTATAAGGTGATGGAGCAAGCTGAAGGTCTAAACGAGCCAGCTTCCTCCACGTCCCCAATATATGACGCTGGAAGAATTGCTAGCGGGCAGCCTGACTATCGCTTTTTGCGATTAATTGGTTTGGATGCCTGGCAGCGGTTGCCAGTCGCCGTTCAGCGCCGGTTTTCTAAAAGATTGCCCGCTGGTACAAGTGTTGTTTATCAAGGGGTTGTCAGAGAAACACATTTAAATTTTGTTGGGCGGTGTCTTGCACAGGCAGCACGTCTCATTGGATCACCCTTGCCACGCGATGATCGGGCAACTGGTCCGGCAGTCGTCGTTGTGATGCAAAACCAAACAACAGAGGCGCAAAATTGGGTGCGGACCTATACGCGGCCGTCCGGCACCACGCAGACGATTACGTCAGAGAAACGGTTTCAGGGTCCAACAGGGCTTGAAGAGTACGTCGGTGCGGGCATCGGCATGACGCTTGATGTCACCGAAGACAATGGCGCGCTCGTCTTTCGCTCTAATCGATATTTTTTTGAGGCTGGACCGGTGCGCTTCATGTTGCCAAGATTTTTATCGCCCGGTCAGATGACGATTATCCACCGCGACGAGGGCGGTGATCAGTTCTGTTTTGAGCTTCAGTTAATTCACACATGGTTCGGCGTGTTGTTTCACCAGATTGCCCATTTCTCTGATGCGTGATGACGACCACTTGCACCGAGGCTGTCCGCCGCGTTACAAGCCTGCTTCGTTCCAAAGCCTGTTTGGAGAGGTGGCTGAGTGGTTGAAAGCACCGGTCTCGAAAACCGGCATACGGGCAACCGTATCGGGGGTTCGAATCCCCCCCTCTCCGCCAATTCGTTGCACGCTAGCTAGTGCTGCGTCGCTCACCTGCGCACTTGAGGAGTCATGACG
>JAJFHG010000037.1 GCA_021775735.1 Hyphomicrobiaceae bacterium | reverse complement strand
GGTAGACTTGTCATTGTTTTGCGTAACTAGATTTGCAGATTACTGACGCTCTGAGATGCGTTCTTTGATGCTGCCAGTATCAGATTTGGCAAGAGGTGAAGCTGTGCGCCCACCGTTAGTTCCAGGATGTTCTTGCATGGCCTTTCGCTGGATTCCGCTGCCATCATTGTCAGGTCTAGCTGTAGGACTGGCTGTGCTACCTCCGGTAATGCCAGGATGGTCATTCATGACTTTCCCGGAGAGACTTTCTGCTTGGACGGCTGAAACGGACGAGATCAGACCGACGAGTGCTACGAGTGCGATAGATTTCATGACGATACTCCTTCTCAGGTTTAAAATATTTACCGACGATGGGGCATTGCGATATTCATGTCCGTCGCGGTTGAGAAAAAGATTATCGGTGTCGGCCTGCGTAATAAAATACTGTTTGTATTCCGTTTCCATAGCCGGAAGCTATTCGTCAAAATGACAGCAGCATGTCGAGGATCTATTGAAACCATCACAATGAAGTATTTCAATTCTACCATCTAAAGCGACACCCTGTTTTCCAGAATAGTCGGCCTGGCACGCCAATAGCCATGGTCCACTTGGAGAACAATCGTGATGTCACTAAAATCGGCAAGCAGAGACAAAACGCTGACCACCGTAGGGTTGATAAGAACCATGTCCTGTGTCGCTGTTCTGGTGTCTGTCATGACACCTGGGTCTGATCACAAACCTAACCCGGGAACGCGCACAGCTTTTCGGCTGTTAGCCAGTGAAGCGACGCGAAGTCACATGCAGCGCGCTTTCTCAAACTTGGATTCAACCTCGCATTTATTGTCAGTCCGGTGAACGGACCACTGCAATTTACGGTCAGCAACGCGAAATGCTTTCTTTGTAAGCCTTTAGATAATAGCAGACATTGCCCATTCGGTGATCTAATGTCCGCTTCGGGTGTTTAGCAGACCAATTGAGCGCGACGCCATAACGTCCGCTAAGGGCCACAAGCGGACATTCAATTTGCACATCGGCAGGTGCTTGTTCTTATGCCGCGGGCGACGGTGGTGTTTGGCTGGTATTAGGAATGCCGCGGCCGAATAGGTCTCGATCGACGGTTCAGTACACCAGGGTACTCTCTACGCAGATCGAGCTGCTTGGCAACCCATGTGGTTATTGTGCGACAGCTTTTGGAGAACTCTTAGCTGTGCCTTCCATAAAATATAGAATATGCATTTAGGCAATCTACAATGGGCAGCAGTAACTCCTAGAGGCGTTCGCGATGGGTACTGATTGGAAACTTGGATTGAGCGCAGTCCTTTCACCGACAGTGGCGATATTTGCAGGCTGCTTTTTGGCATCCCCTGCCATGGCGCTAGATCGGGATATTGGCGCTCTCCCAGCCATTGGCTGGAACGGGTTTTATATCGGTGGACACTTGGGTTACGGAAAAGCCGACTTCGACGGCATATTTGACTCGTCAGAAATTGTTTTTGGACCCCGAGATATTCTTGACAGTGTACCCAGCCGGTTCTTTGACGCTGAAGGTGGCGTAGGCGGCGTCCATCTTGGTTTCAATCAAACATTTGGCCGCTTCGTTGTGGGGCTCGAGGCAGATTGGAGTCATGTCGGCTGGTCTGATCGTGTGTTTGATCAGGAGGATGAAGGTCCCGGTGGAAGCACCACAGACAATGCATCAGTCGACGTTAACTGGCTCGCATCCCTTCGTGGACGCCTGGGTGTCACATCGGCCCAAACACTCATATATATGACTGCAGGTATCGCGTGGGTCGATGCTGACTTCACGGCGCAAGATGCTGATGGATTCCCGATAGACACAGGGTCCACCGACTTGGATGGAGCGGGGTTTGTTGTTGGCGGTGGGATCGAACACGCGCTGACGAACCAACTAGCAATCCGTCTGGAAGGTTTATATTATTCCTTCAACAATCGTGAATTTACCAGCACTCTGAATAACGACTCTGATCCCGATGACTTTGCGGCGCTAAAAGAAATTATCGTTGCGCGCCTCGGCATGAGCTACAGGTTTTCTGCCGCGGTTGATCCGAACTCGCTGAGACCATCTCCTTCGATCACTTGGGATGGCATCTACGTCGGCGGGCACATTGGCTACGGCCTTGTCGATTTCGACAGCATTTTCGATTCAAGCGAAATTAGCAATCCCTTTGACAATGAGGACAGTGTCCTGGGGCGTTTCTTCGATCTCGACAGTGGTATAATAGGCGGCCATTTTGGCTACAATTACATGTTCGAACGTTACGTCATTGGTATCGAAACGGACTGGAGTTACGTTGGTCAATCCGATCTCCAGTTTGATCCAGACGGAGGAAGTCCGTTCGATGACAGCGCATCGGTCGACATAAATTGGCTAGCATCTGTCCGTGGGCGGCTTGGAACCATCTCTGCACAGACTTTGTTCTATGTGACCGCCGGTATTGCTTGGGTTGATGCCGACTATACGGAGCGGGACGACGGCAACACGAGTGTGGGAAAGACAGACTTGAATGACACCGGCTTTGTTGTCGGTGGCGGTATCGAACACGCGCTGAATAATAATTCACTAATCCGATTTGAAGCACTTCATTACGAATTTGGCGATCGTAAAGACACACGGTCACTGACCCCGGACTCTGATCCTGGTGATTTCGCGCAAGTGAAGGACGTGACGGTCGCTCGGATAGGTTTAAGCTATAAGTTTGGCTCTGGCACAAAATAGAATGCCACACGGGTGTCTGTCACCAACCGTCAGCATCTATAGAAAGCTCCGCTTTGGGTCATGAGCCGATATTTTGGGAATGATGGTGGCGCGTCTGCTTTAACGTTAATGGCTGACGTAGGTCAGATGTGGAGCCAAGGTTAGCTTGGCGCCAAAAAAATAAATATTTGATCGCGACATCCGACGACGTTTTTTTGCACCGCGCTACAATCGCAACCAGCGAATATCGCCCATAATCGCAGTTTCAATGTAGATCGCTTTTGCGTAAATTTGGCTACAGCAATTTGCCTTGCGCATAAAATGGGTGTATTTTGTAGAGAACATTACTATCGCCGGCTTAACCTGTGAGTCGCGCGACGGGGGATACTGCGACCCGCGATTTGCTGGCGCTCCAGATCATGGAGGCCGACGCATGACAGTCAACGCATACAATCAAACAATGACGCAATCCGTCGTTGTGCGTCACGACGCACAACGGCTTCAAGGCGTGATGGGTGAACGCGTGACCGTGACAACGGGTCTAGATCACTTAGAACACACTGAATTGAGCCTGTTGGTCAATCGTGATCCAGGCACATAACAACAATGGAACGCAAACTCTTTTTTGCAGGACACAACACCGGGAGGAATCGGTAAATGGCATGCATTAAACAACTCCTAAAAGTGAAGGGCGCACGTGTCTTGACCGTGAGCCCAGAGACGACGGTATACGAAGCTATCAAAGAAATGTCCGCGAAAAATGTTGGTTCGCTCTTGGTTATGACAGGCGGTTCTCTGATCGGCATTTTGACCGAACGGCACTATGCCCGCAACGTCATTCTCAAAGGAAGAACTTCACCTCACACGCTTGTTCGCGAGGTCATGGCGACGAACAATATCTGTGTCAGCCCTGGTCAAGAGATTGATGATTGCATGGAATTGATGACGCAGCACCGGGTGCGCCATCTGCCTGTCATCGAACATGGCAAAGTTGTCGGTGTTGTATCAATTGGCGATCTTGTCAAATTCATCATCGATGAGCAGAAGTTCACGATTAAACAACTGGAATGTTACATTAGCGGCGAGCGTATGGCTCATTAAGCCGCGGTGAATTTAACGGATGATCTGTGCGCTGGCCGGCTCAATGTTTGGCGCACAAGGCAGGATTGGATCGTACGGTTAGAAGTGGAGGTCCGTTATGACAATCGCAAAATCACTAAAGGCTATTCTCGATGGCCGGGGTGCGCGCTATGATATTATGCTGCATGAGCCCACGATGTCCGCCGTTGAATCGGCCCGTGCATGCAAGGTGTCGGAGGACAATCTTGCAAAGGGTGTGCTTTTAAGGCGTAAGGATGACTTTGTTCTCGCAATTGTGCCGGCGTCCTGCCAGGTGGAGTTGAACGAGATTGGTAGCTGGCTCAATGAGCCGGTTGGACTTGCCACTGAGAAAGAGGTTGAGTCTTTTTTCTCAGACTGTGAGGCAGGCTCCATACCGCCGGTTCCGGCAGCCTATGGCTTGCAGTCCATCATGGATGAAAGTCTAGATGGTCTGCAGGAAATCTATTTTGAGGGTGGCGACCATTGTTCACTGGTACATATCAGAGGGCGAGACTTCCAGAAACTCCTGCATGATGTGCCACACGCTCATATAGGCAGCCGCAGTCATTGAGGTATCCGCTGCGTTTTAAAATTTGTCGAATGCTGTCGCGTGACCCATTGGCGATTGTTTAACGCTGCCAGCCCCGATCAGTCGCGCCGTGGCTATCGGTTTCAGTCCAACTTTATATCTCGCGTTGGCTGTCGGCTCATATCGGCTGAAAGTTGACTTAAATTTTAAGTCTCGTGGGGTTGATCGCCAGCCCGTTCACTTGCTGTGGACTTCGATTGCGCTTATCATGATTTTGATTGTCGCTTCTATTTCTGCTCTTGAGGAGAACTGATCATGCTGTTTGCAGTTGGTTACAAGCTTGAGAATAGAGCGAACCATGTCATCATTGATGCCGATGATGCGCTGACCGCTGCCCTGGGAGTGAAGCGGGAAGTTCCGGATGCGAAATTCAACTATGTGCGGCCTCGGAATAAGCGTGGAGACGCGCGTCACCCGGTTCTTAAAGTGGGTCATGCGAATTGATCCGTAGCGGACTGATCCGACCCTGTCATTTTTAATAGTCGGTTGGGATTGTGTTGGAGCGGATTGGTTCCTGGCACCCTTTATTGTTGAGAGCGCTGCTGTCGGGCTTGAGCGCTGGTAGCGCAGGTTGGTAGCATGTTGCGCAACCTCTGCTTTGCAGGGCGCGGGACAATGATTAAGACAGTTCTGTTAGACCTTTCCGGCGTCGTGTATCAGGACAACGAACTCCTGTCCGGCGCATTGGATGCGATCGCCGTGTTGCGTCAAAACGGTCTTCATCTCAAGTTTGTGACGAACACGACACGGTCGACCAAGCATGAAACTCTGCAAAATTTGAAATCCTTGGGATTGCAGTGTGAGGCGTCAGAGCTATTTATGCCTGCACAAGCCGCATGCACCTGGCTAGAGCTTAATCACTGCTCACCGCATCTTCTGGTGCATCCTGCAATCGAATCCGAGTTTTCCAGCTGTAAGCAGGATCGCCCCGTTGCCGTCGTTGTCGGAGATGCTGGCGAGGCGTTTAACTACACAAATTTAAATCATGCTTTTCGTGTCCTTCAGAACGGGGGACCCTTACTGGCCCTGGCAAAAAATCGCTACTTTCGCGATAAGGACGGGGAATTAAGTCTCGACGCTGGTCCCTTCCTTGCCGCACTTGAGTTCGCGTGTGGACGAGACGCCTTGGTCCTTGGTAAGCCGTCTGGTGTTTTTTTTAGCTTGGCTCTTCACGATACCGGTTGCGGTTTGGATGAGGCTGCCATGATCGGAGATGATGTTGAATCTGATGTGTCGGGCGCGTTGGAGGCGCGGGTCGGTGTTGGTATTCTGGTTCGCACCGGCAAATACAGACCAAACGATGAGACGTTATTTCAACCTGCACCAACTGCAGTGGTCGATAACATTTTAGCGGCAGCGGATTGGATACTGCAACACAATGCCGTTGCATTATGAGACTTTCAATAAATGCTGATTTTCAATGGCGGCAGAAGCTGCATTAGCAATGGTCAGAAGTGATATTCGCAAGCGCTATAAGAGATGATCTGCATTGTGACAGATGCAATCGACAGTTTGTTAATGCCCGCTTTGGGTCATGGGCAGACAGCAAGGCAAATATAGCGCTGTGTCTGCTACGGGCCAGAAGTGAACATTGGTGCCCTCTTTATATTTCCTAACCCTTCGTTGTTCGAAGGCCGCGTTCCTTCATTTTCTGACAGGCATCAAGAATTTCGTTACCCAAGTTTCGGCTGCCCACTGCCCGCGCTAAAATCACGCCACCCATCATTGTTGAAACGATACGTATAGCCTTTTCCCGCCGTTCCACCTGGCTTCCAGACAGGCCCGCGGCCATTTCATCGAATAACCATTCAGCATTCTCTGCAAAAACGTCTCGCACAGCTTTGTCTTCACGACCTGCCTCGACGCCGAGTGTGGCAAGGGGACAACCAAGCCCGGGATTGGCCACATGAGCTCGCGATAAGTACTTATCAATGAACTTGGAGACGACATTTGCCTTCTCCTTCTTATCTGACGCACCCGCCAAACCAG
The DNA here is from genome assembly GCA_021775735.1 of Hyphomicrobiaceae bacterium. Lineage (GTDB taxonomy): Bacteria > Pseudomonadota > Alphaproteobacteria > Rhizobiales > Hyphomicrobiaceae > JAHZKN01. The sequence goes on along the minus strand of JAJFHG010000037.1, from coordinate 57,893 downwards.
ACAAAAATTGGTCAAATGCTGCGTTACTCGCCTCGGAAACCAACGCATCTTTAGAGTCAAAGTGGCGGTAGAAACCACCGTGAGTGAGTCCGGCCGCCTGCATCAGATCTGACACGCTTGTTCCACCAATACCGTTTTCTCTCAAAAGCTTTGCGGCAGCCTTAACGATTTCATTGTGATGTTGGGCCTTGGCTTCACGTGACATGCGCATAGGTACTGTTTCCTAAAACTGTTGCTAATAAGCTGATTTCATTTGGATTATATATATCATCTTAATTCTGAAGTTCAAACACTTCCCTTTGGACTACGGGAGGTACGTCATTTTGCTCGATCACAAAGCTGTGAAAGAAAACACAAAGCGCTTGCCCAATAAGATTATAACTGTCATCTAAATACACATAGATGATAGCAATCATCTATAAAGATTACTTCGATGTCCTGAGATCAGGGCGCTGAAGTGAAATTTCAAACTCAAAATATGGAGAAAAACCATGAAAACGATTATCACTCTTGCTGCAAGTGCAGCTGTCTTAGCATCTGGTACAGCTCCTTCCATCGCCCTGACGGAGACCGACAAAGCGTTGGGTGCAGGCTCATACATGCACGTTACAGGACCTGAAAACGGTATCTGGACCAACTCTTCGGAGAGAACCCGTTGAGGCTTCTAATCGTGACCCTCATCGCCTTTCTCCTCTTAGGCGGTGAGGGTTCCGCATCAAAAGCGGATTTTGCGCGACACATCACAAACGAAGCACATGGCGATGAATTCAAACATGATGACGCCATAAGTCCTGAGCCAAATTTTTGCCGACGTGTAGATCGACGCAAAATATTCAACGGTTTCTTGACCGTGATGAAATCCACCACCGACCGCATCCATTGTTGAAACGTCATGTGGCAACTTTTTCACACCACGAATTGACACTTGCTAATTCCCAAAGGAGCAACAGTCATGAACAATACCCAATCCGTACAAAATCCTGAATACGACAACACGACTACACTGATCGCCTCTATCGGTTTCATTGGAATTCTATGGACCGCCGTCGTTATGACGCAGGCTTATTGGGGCGCCTTTGATGTGCCGTCTCACGAGCCGGCATTTCCGACACTAGTTGCTATCGCAATACCCGTAATATTGTTCGCTGCCTGCATGTTGTTCTCCAAGCGTTTGCGTGACAGTGCTCTCGCTCTAGATCCCATTCTTCTGACTGAATTTCAGGCATGGCGGATACTTGGCGGTTTGTTCCTTGCCGTTTATGCCTTTGGCCATCTGCCTGGCTTCTTTGCCTGGCCTGCCGGTTTGGGGGATGTGATGGTTGGCATCGCGGCCCCCTTCATGGCGTGGCAGCTTAGGGCTAAACCAGAGTTTTTATCGAGCAATCGGTTTTTAGTCTTCAACTATCTCGGGCTTGCCGATTTTCTCATAGCGGTTTTGACGGGTGTGGCAGCGCGCAATCAGATTCCAGGGTTTGTTGACGAGGTGACGAGCCAAGCCATGGGACAACTCCCACTCGTCCTCATTCCAACCGTAGTTGTTCCTGCATTCATCATCCTTCATTTGATTGTTTTGATGCAGGTCTATGAACGTAAAAAAGGTTAAGAAGGCAAACATGTGCCAAGCTGCGCATCCCGCCATCTTCAAAATGAAAAACTCCGGGTTTGAGAAAACCCGGAGTCGTTATTTTGTCTGCTTTGGGTCATGAGCGGACGTCAAAGTAAACATAGCGCCGTGTCCGCTTAGGGCCAGAAGCGGACATTGATCCAGCACAATTTCCCAAAATACAAATGTTTCTAGGGGCATCAAATCATGCATTCTGCCAAAATGGTTTTATGCTGCACAGATCTTTCCATTGGCCTTGTGCACCGACCCATTTTATCGCTGCACGATTTTCATGCCAGCCCACGACATATCCAATGCCTTTTTGAACAAGGGGATTTGGATGCGACTTCAACGAGGGAAGGATTAGCAACTGTTCGGCCATTGCCGCATCATTCAAATAGCCAAACACGTTCTGCAATCGTTTCAGCGCCTTAAGGAACGGCTTGACACGGCTCTCAGGATATAGACCGGCGAAAAATTCAGCCTGATAACGAAGTGTTTTTAGGTCTTTTCGCATGTTGTGTCGCTCTTTGATCGACAACTTGCTGAGACGCCGCCCTCTTTTGCTGACCTTATTCCACGACTTTTGTAGCGCTTCATTTGCACGATCTTCTATTGTTTTGGACGGATGCGCCGAATTTTCAATCTGGCTGAGCAAAGCTATCCGTTCCAGCAGATCCAACAAGAACCGTGTTGTTTGGTTTGACGACAACTGATGTACCACTGATTTACGCGTATCGACACGATGCTGAGCTAGAGCTTTGGACAATTGGTTGGCACCAATTTCGATGGAAGCGGAAGACGCGCATTCAATAGCGGCGCCAGCAATATCCGACTCTAGAACATCAGCATCTCTTAGCGCGCCAACCAACCGTCCGAGCTTGCGAGCTTCGCGCGCTATGCGCTTGAATTCTTTGGCCCGACCATCGCTTTCAAAAACTGGTTCAACGCTCTGTATTGCACTACGCAATCGCCTCAAACCGATCCTCAACTGATGCGGTCCTTCTGGATCTGCACTTGTCAGCACCAATGCAAGGTTATGAATGATTTGCTCCGCGCAAACTGAAAACGTTTTTTGGATCACCGATCCAGTCAAATCTATTGACTCGCGTGGGAGAAATTTTGATTTTTGCGTTTTGCCAGCGGAGCGCACGAATTTATCGCCAGAAATCAATGCATATCCGCGTTCTGCCTTGCTGTAGCGAGACAATAAGACAAACTCTTTGCCAATTAGCTGGCGGGCAAATTTGAATAGACCTGAGACATCACCCGACTTGAGTTCAAGCTCCAGTTCTTCAAACAGCTCGGTTAATTCACCATTGCTCACTTGCCCTGAATCAAACGCCACCTCAATGTCGTGCCCGCCAGCACTTCTTACCAATCGTGTCGTGCGCGAAATTTGTGTTTTAAATATTGGAGTAAGGCGGCGCCCAGACAGCAGCTTACTAATCTCGGCAGGGACGGCCCTATTCATTAAGAGCGCAACGTCTAATTTTTTGTTTGGTACAGCCGTTTCGAATTCACGGGCATCGAACAGGCCCGAGCATGATATTTTATTCCACTTCAATGTTTGGACCCAACCATCCGTTGACTTGCGCAATCGCAAGGAAACGCCAGCGTTCCGAAGTGACTGGGGTGTATCATCAAAATAGATGGAGGTAAGTTTTCGAACAAATGGTTTGGAAACGCTGAGATCACGCAAAACCACGCGGCGGCGCAGGCGCTTGAGCTGCCTACCGCGTATGTCAAACTTCAGTTCAATTTCGCGCTGAACTTTGCGCTTATCAATTCTCGCCAAGCGCCCCGTCCGCTCTGACTATAATTCCAACTCGTTTTGCAGGTTAATATTTCAGTTTTGTGACAGAGTATAGGGGAGGCCATTGGAGTCAATCTTCTGTCACGCAATTGAAACACGAGTCTGGTTTTAGCCGGTTAGAACCTCATTGGAGTGGAGCACTCTCTTGGAAACTGGAAGCAAATCACCAACGCGTTGCCGCTCAGTATTCATATCGGACTTTCATCTTGGCACACGCGCCACCCAAGCCGATACACTATTGGATTTTCTGAAACACATTGATACCGACACATACGATCTCGTCGGCGATATCATAGATTTCTGGAAGGTTCGCCGCGGTCCCGCTTGGGCACAAGAACTGATCTAGGTCAGTGGCCGTTGCCTGTCGGCATTGGGTCATAAGCGGAAGTCACTGGTGCTCAGCCGGGAAAAGCACCCGGACAAGACCTTCATCGGACGGATCGAACGCGGGTTTGATTTTCTTGGCTACCATTTCAGTCGCGCAGGACTGACAGTGGCCAAGCAGACGATCAAGAATTTTTTTGAGAAAGCATCTCGGCTTTATGAGCAGGAGCGGCGGCCGCCGTCTGACGCTTCTCCGCTTGAGATTTATGTCAGGCGATGGCGCAGGTGGGTCGGAGCGGGACTACACGATCGAGGCGGAGCGTTGTTCACGATGTGCCCGGGTGGTCCTTGGTGAAGCCCTGTGGAACGAGCGGGCACGCCTTCCACCCGGGTGCATAGTACGAGGGCGGCCGTCCATGCGCTTTCCCAGTACCCCTACTCCGGTGGGGCTGGTGTGGACTGGCTAGCAGTCGCGAGGTCGGGGAAAACCGGCGTGTAGTTCTGCGGGTCTTCGGTGCGGTGGCGCGACATCAACGATTTAGATTGATCGGCACCGAAGTAAATCTTCACACCGCCCGTAATCCGATTGAACTCTTCTTCGCCAAAATGACCTTGCGCAAACAAAGAAATTGGAATGCTCGATGAGCGGATGAGATATTCAACACTTGCTGCACCCAAGTGGGCCTCGCTGATATAGCGATAACCAGCCGAAATTTTGAGATTATCGGTTAGATAATACGCGGCATCAAAATAGCCAAAGAAATGTTCGTCATCCTGATGGAGGACTTGGAGGCCGCCATCTGTTGTTGGGAACTCAATACCTTCGATGCCGGCTAGGCCAGTTAAAGAAAATCGATCAAGGTAAACTTCAAACTCAGTTGCCGCGCGCCAAATATCAATACCGTCCCAGGTGTGATAGCTGCCGTAAAAACCGAAGAGATATTTTTCTGGTTTGCGGGTGAAAAGGTGGACGCCACCCCCGCCCATAAGCTCGTCGTCAATACGGCCAAGCGCCCCGTCCATTTGAAGACCAAAGGCATGTCCCAGTGGGAGCGAATAACTGCCTTTTGCAAGGAATGACCCTTCGTTGTCGTACTCACCACCCTCAACACTAAATTTGCCATTGGGGCCAGAGACAGCAGGACCAGGTGCACTCTGCGCCAGCGTTTGCACAACGCCGAAAAGGGCGAATGCAAAGCATACGCCCACCGCTCTCGTCAGGCCGTTTGAGTAGAGACCCATAATCCAGCCATTACGCATAACAAAAGAACTGGACGCATCTGACGACTGGGTAGCAAGCGGTGCAAACGCTAAAGCTCACATTGGGGCGTTTTGGTTCGGCCTCGTTGCAGCTCGGACACAAGAGATCTGTTTAAGGCCCTGGTGCTTAACCCAAAATGAGGACTTTGGGTCATGAGAGGACATCAACGCCAACGTAGCTCTATGACCGCTTTGGGTCATGAGCAGACCATATCGCCGGGGGGGTATAACATTCCGCTGTGCGTTCAAAAGCGGATGTGTCCAGGTGGTGTTGTAAAATCAAACCGTCAAAATAATTTTCCCAATGTGCTGGCTGGTTTCCATGCGGGCGTGGGCTTTGGCTGCGTCGGCGAGTGGATACGTGCTGTCGATCATGACCTTGATCTGACCTGACGCCAGCAGTGGTAGAACTTTGTCTTCCAACGCCTGCGCGATGGCGCCTTTCACAGAATTTGGTCGAATGCGTAGCGTAGATCCTGTCAGCGTCAAGCGTTTCAGCATGACGCGCATCATATCAACGGTGACTTCGGAGCCAGATTGATAGCCAATGTTCACAAGCCGTCCATCATCGCTGAGCGCGCGAATGTTTTGGCCGATGTAGTCACCGCCGACCATGTCGAGAATAACATCCACACCGCGTTTTCCCGTTTCCTGTTTGACAACATCAAGAAAGTTTTCTTCGCGGTAATTGATAGCGCGGTCTGCACCTAGAGCCAGACAGGCGTCGCATTTTTCCTGTGAGCCTGCGGTCGTCAGAACTTTGGCACCAAACGCCTTGGCTAGTTGAATGGCGGTGGTGCCGATACCGCTTGATCCGCCGTGCACCAGGAACCAGTCACCGGCTTTGAGGCCGCCGCGCTCAAAGACATTGTGCCAGACGGTGAAGAAGGTTTCGGGCACGCCAGCTGCGTGCTGCATCGAAAGGCCTGCGGGAATGGGGAGCGTTGCGGCCGCTTCACCAATGCAGTGGGTGGCATAACCACCGCCATTGACCAGCGCCATAACGGGGTCACCAACCTTAAAACGGCTGACATCAGAGCCCACGGCGGCGACGGATCCTGCAACTTCCAACCCAGGAACATCTGAGTGTCCCTTGGGCGCGGGATAGAAGCCTTTGCGTTGCAGGACGTCCGGTCGATTGACGCCTGCCGCCTCAACCGCAACGAGAAGTTGTTCAGGGCCGGGCGATGGCATTGCCACTTGCCGGGCTTTCAGAACTTCGGGTCCGCCCTTGCCGTCAATAGCAATTACAGTCATTTCAGCGGGAAGGGCGTTGGATTGGGTGCTCATGACGGGTATATAGAACTTTCTGGTTGGATCATCAGTGCGGCAACATTGGTGCTGTTGTGCCTGATCCGTATCAGAGCGACAACCGTTCTCAAATGGAGCAGGGCAATGGATTGGGACGATGTCCAGCCGAAACAGGCGCCGGCCGCGGCAATTGGCGATAATCTCGAGAATTTGTCGGTGGCTGAGCTTGAGCAACGCATCACCGACTTGAGGGAAGAAATTGCACGGGTCGAAAAAGAGCGGGATCGTAAGGTAAAAATCGGGGCCGCGGCTGACCAGGTTTTCAAGAGCTGAGCGTGAGACGCGAGTGCATTGATTTTATTGACAATGTATTGATATTACCGGTGCAATTTTTGGTAACACGGTTCAGTTGCAGGGCCCAATTGAGGCTTGATCTGCCTTACCTGTGAACGCACTTTTCAGGTCTAAAACTCTTAACCATTTACGTTTTGTTAAGGTCGTTCTCCTAGTCTACAGCATATCCAGTCATCTGGATCCCGAGTGGCCCCTGCCACTCTGTTTGACGCCTCCCTGTTGACTTTAGAGCCGCTTGTTTCCAAGCGGCTCTTTTTTTGCTTAGTTGGGGATAAGCTTCGTGCTGCCCCGATTTGGTGCAAGTTGTTAACTATAGCCACGTAAGATCATACGGTGTATGTCGTTCAAAGAGAGTAAGCGTTTGTGTCAAAGTTTGTCATGAGTAATGAATCCTGCGCCGGTAACACGGCCACCTCCTCGTGTGTCACGGTATCATTTGGTGAGCAATTTCAAGCTTCCGCCAATTTCGATGTCGTGTTCAAAGAAGGTATGGCGCTCGTTGAGCGCACTGCCGCCTACCTTGATGGGACGGGCCGGCAAGAGTCCAAAGGACTCAAACAACCCTCCACTGTTCTTTATGCAACTGAAAGCATGCGTTTGACGACGCGGCTTCTGGACCTTGCGTCCTGGTTGCTGGTGCGTCGCGCGCTGAAAGATGGTGAGATTTCTGCAGAAGAAGCCAAGCTGAAGCGTTCGCGCATCAAGCTACAGGGATTGGGACGTCCCTCGCACGTCAAAGGCTTTGAAGACTTGCCCGAAGGTTTGCGCGGTCTGATTGAAGAAAGTTTTCTGCTGCATGACCGCATTGTCCAACTCGATCGGGCAATGAATCTGGATGGCGACATTGGCGTTGCTGGCAACGTCACGCGGCTCAACCCAGTTGCCGATCAAATGCAGCAACTGACAGCAGCCTTTGGTGGCAAACTCTCCAGTTAGCTCGCTGGACCAGCATCTTGCTGGACTTGCCACCTTCCCAACTGAACTATCAAATGCTCCCAATTAAAAACGACCCGGATCGCAGTGATCCGGGTCGTTTTTTTGTCGGTCTCAGTGCCCAACGTGGGCCAAAAAGGCGTGGGACTTTAAAACATGCCTTCGAATTTCTTTTTGAACCGTGACAGGCGTCCGCCGCGGTCGGTCAGGTGTTGATCACCGCCGGTCCAGGCAGGGTGCGTGGTCGGGTCAACCTCAAGGTGGAGCGTGTCGCCCTCCTTGCCATAGGTCGAATAGGTCATAAATTCGGTACCATCGGTCATTACGACCTTGATTTGGTGGTAATCAGGATGGGTATTGTCGGTCTTCATCGCGCTCAACCTTAGCTGAAATCCCGGGGCTCAGGGCACCGTCGGGTGAATGAGAATGGGCCTCTATAATCGAGTTGGCCGGGGGTGACAAGTCACAGCGCGCCCTGAGCGCTGGGTGCGGCAAGAGGGCCCGTGTTATGGCTGGTGTTCGCCTTGAGGCGAGCGGGTCGCTCGGGCATGGTGCGTCCATAAATGGCAGGGTCGCAAGGCACCCGAAGAAATGATCTAGGAGCAATGCGTGGCACGAAAACGGCGGCGTCAGTCTGCGGACCAAACTGAGGTAGGTGCTGGCAAAGATGACGGCGAGGGTACGCCATCCAGCCGCGTATCCCTGTCTCCACTTAAAATGCTGAAGCCCTATATTCTCAAATCACCACTGATCCTTGCAGGCGCATTGGTCGCGCTTGTCGTGTCGGCAGGCGCCATGCTGGCCGTACCGATGGCGGTGCGTCGTATGATCGACTACGGCTTTGGTGCACACGACGGTCAATTGATTGATCAGTACTTCATGATGCTGATCGCCATTGGCTGTGTGCTGGCTTTGGCCAGTGCCTCGCGGTTCTATCTAATCAATTGGCTCGGTGAGCGCGTTGTCTCGGATGTTCGCTCAGATGTGTTTCGGCATTTGACCAAACTCGGGCCGGTATTTTTTGAAAGTGCACACTCAGGCGAAGTGATGAGTCGCTTGACCGCTGATACAACGCAAATCAAAGCCGCTGCTGGAACAGCCCTCAGCCAATTGTTGCGCAACAGTATTATGCTGATTGGCGCGCTGGGGATGATGATTTATACGTCGCCATCTCTGTCCATGATGGTGTTGCTCGCTATTCCTGCGATTGTCTTGCCGCTGGTTGGCTTTGGTCGCTTGGTGCGAAAACTATCGCGCAAAGCGCAGGACCAACTGGCGGAAGCCTCTGCCTATGCGTCGGAAAACCTTACGGCCGTGCGCACTATGCAGGCATTTTCGCATCAAGATGCAGTTGCAGACCGCTATCAGTCGGCTGTGGAGCGCACGTTTGATGCGGCACGCGATCGAATGAAGGCGCGTGCTGGGTTGACGGCGTTGGCTATTCTTTTGGTCACTTCAAGTATCGTCGGTGTGTTGTGGTTTGGCTCATCATCCGTGATCAGCGGTGAGATGACCGGCGGGCGACTTGGCCAATTCGTCCTTTATGCTTTGTTTGCAGCAGGCGCCTTGGCGGAACTGTCAGAAGTTTGGGGCGAGATCAGCCAGGCAGCAGGTGCTGCAGAACGTTTGGCGGAGTTGCTTGAGGTTGTGCCTGCGATCTCATCACCGCAAAATCCAAAACCCTTGCCGGATCCTGCCATTGGGGAGTTGGAATTTGATAATGTCACTTTTTCTTATGCTTCGGGTGGCGAAAAGCCAGCCCTTGATGACGTCAGCTTTAAGGTCGAACGTGGTGAAACCGTAGCGGTTGTTGGTCCTTCGGGGGCTGGCAAGACGACACTGTTTAATCTGATCTTGCGATTTTATGATCCAACCCAAGGGGCGTTGAAGTTGGATGGCGTCAACATCAAAGACGCAGACCTTGAAAAAGCGCGCCATCGCATCGCGCTTGTGCCCCAGGACGTCGCATTGTTTGCAGATACGGTTGTCGAAAATATCCGTTACGGTTGTCCGACCGCGAGCCGCAAACAGGTTGAAGCCGCTGCCAAGACGGCTCAGGCCGATGGTTTTATTGCAGATCTGACTGACGGCTATGACACGAAACTTGGCGAGCGCGGGATCACCTTATCCGGTGGCCAACGTCAACGCTTGGCGATTGCGCGCGCGGTCCTGAAGGATGCACCGGTTCTTTTGCTGGATGAGGCGACAAGCGCGCTCGATGCGGAAAATGAAGTCCTGGTTCAGCAGGCGCTTGATGAAATCATGAAAAACAGAACGACCCTGGTCATTGCGCATCGGTTATCGACGGTGTTGGGCGCCGACCGCATTTTGGTGATGGATGAAGGGCGCATCGTGGAGCACGGCACCCACAGCGAATTGTTGTCTAAGGGTGGGCTTTACCAGCGCCTTGCCGACTTGCAATTTGGCCGTGAGGCGGCGGAGTAATTGGCAACCAGGTGATTTCACGGTTGTCTAAGTCGTCGCTGCTTCCTGAGCTGCGATCAGCGCATCGTCCAGCTCGCGCGCCCGTATCGCAGCGGGCCGTTGCTGAAGTCGCGCAACGTAGCTTTCAAATGCCGGACGTTTTTCCAACGTTCCAAATTGTAGGCCCCACGCGATGTGCGAGCCCACATACACATCAGCCGCCGTAAACATATCGCCGCAAATGTACGGCGTTTTGGCTATCTGAACATCAAGTGCATTGGTGACATCTTCAAGCGAGCCGTATCCAAGCGTGACACTTTTCTCAGCGGGAATGTCAAGCTTCAGGGCTGTGTTGGTGACTGCAGCCTCTAATGGTCCGGCTGCGAAAAACATCCAACGGTAGTAGGGCGCGCGGCGTTGATCGCTTGGTGGTGGTGCAAGGTCTGTTTCGGCGAATGCATCGGCGAGGTAGGCACAAATGGCGGCGCACTCGGTGACGATTGCGTTGCCGTGAACGATTGCTGGCACCTTGCCCATGGGATTAATGGCGAGATACTCTGGCGCTTTCATTGTTGTACTGTAGTCAAGCACATTGGTGTCGTATGGCTGGCCAACCTCCTCCAACATCCAACGTACGATCCGACCGCGTGACATTGGATTGGTATAAAATGTCAGATTCGAATGAGCCATGCAGTTCCCGAACTTGGCAATTATCTGTTGGTCAGTTTCAATTCAATGCGCCGGTTGCGGCGTAGTGAGTCTTCATCTGTGCCTGTTTCAAGTGGTGCAAATTCACCGTAGCCAGCTGCTACCAAACGTTTTGCGGGGACGCCCCGGAAAATAAGATATTTGACGACCGAGGCCGCGCGCGCGGTTGAAAGCTCCCAGTTGGATGGAAATTGCGGGCTTGAGATGGGTCGGATGTCGGTATGTCCATCGACTTGCAATGCCCAGTTGATTTCTTTTGGAATACTTTTTTCCAATTCCAGTATCGCAGCCGCCAATTGGTCCATAGCTTCGCGGCCTTGATCGGTAACGGTAGCTTGGCCAGATGGAAACAGCACTTCGGATTCAAAGACAAACCGGTCTCCAACAACGCGAATGTCCTTGCGGTTCTTTAGGAGATCGCGCAAGCGTCCGAAAAAGTCAGAGCGATAACGTTGCAATTCCTGGACTTGTCGCGCAAGCGCCGCGTTGAGTCGGGCGCCGAGATCTTTGATCCGGGTTTGTGAGGCTTCCTCTTTTGATTCAGAAGCTTGCAGAGCTTCGTTGAGAGCGGCAATCTGACGGCGCAGGGAGAGAAGTTGTTGATTGAGAAGGTCGACCTTTGCAAGCGCTTCGTTGGACACCTCTTTTTGTTTGTCCAGATCGCTGGTTAACGTAGACAGTTTTGTCGCGGCGGCCTTTGCCTTCTCATCACCAGACAGCGCAAATCCGGAAAGCTTTGAATGTTCTTCCTGAAGTGTTCCGAGCGTGGCGCGTAGTTGCTCCAGCTCTTCACCAGCGGTTGTGGCTTTACCTTTCTCTAGGGATAGCAGGCTGGTCAACTCGGCAATTTGGCGATTAAGCCGTTTAAGGGCGGTGTCTTTGCCGCTGGCTTCCTGGGCTGCAAAATGTTGAGCGATCATAAAGATCGACATCAAGAACGTGACGACGAGTACCAGCGCTGACAAAGCATCAACAAAGCCTGGCCAGAATTCGCCGTAGTCTTGTCCGCGTCTTGTGCGCCCGCGCGCCATGAATGCCGTCCTTTATTTTATGGATTGATTTGATGAAAACGGGTCACTTGCGTTTTGTATCAAGTCGCTTAGAGAGATCATTCAACACGCCTTGAACCTTGGTTTGTTGTTCGGCTTGGTCATCGACCCATTGGCGCACAATCTGTTGTTCTTGGCGCATCTGGTTCACCAACTGGCTGACCCCTTCTGCGAGTTCGCGCACCGGTTCTCCACTTTTTGCGGCCATCTCACCACCATCACCACTAATAACAGGGCGATCAGTAAGGCGCGCTGATAATTCTTCTACCGCGCGCTGCATTTCAAAAACAGATGATGCCAGATGACGGCTTGCGACTTCCGTTTCAGGGCTTGAGCCTGGTGTGATGTCGGTGATGCCTGATAGCCATTCTTCAAGTTCGTTATAGAAACGGTTGTGAGCGTGAGAGGCTTGGAGTTCCAGGAAGCCAAGGATCAGCGAACCTGCAAGACCAAGTAGAGAGGACGAAAACGCTGTCCCCATACCAGCTAAAGGTGCAGCTAATCCTGTTTTAAGTTCATCAAAGACTGCAACCGATTCACCTGATGAGGTGTCGAGCGCAGCAATCGCCCCGCCGACAGATTGAATGGTAGCAAGCAAACCCCAGAACGTTCCGAGAAGACCGAGGAATACCAACAGACCAACCAAGTAGCGACCGGTGTCGCGCGCTTCATCAAGGCGCGAGCCGATGCTGTCCATGATCGAGCGCATGGAACCGGTTGAAAGTGATAAAGAACCTGTGCGGTCACGCAGCATGCTTGCCATCGGAGCAAGCAGCACGGGTTGATGAGAAATGGCGAGGCCGGGATCAGAAATGCGAAACGCATTGACCCAGCGAATTTCACGATAAAGGCGTATGACCTGCCGGAAGGCATAGATGATGCCTAAGAAGAGGACGCCAACAATCAGACCGTTGAGGCCCGGGTTGGTCATGAACGATGTGAACAGTTGGCGATGAAGGATCGAGACCAGGAATCCAACCAAGGTCAGAAAGATCATCATCCGCACCAAGAAGACACCAGGGGGTGTCAGGGTTCGGTGCGTTCCGATGTCGCTGTAATCGCTCTGTCGTTTTCGTGCCATAGATGATCTCCGCCAGCGTATTTCATCGGTACGATGACCATAGCTGAAGCGTTAGCCTGCGCAAACCAGCAAGATTGAGATGAACTACTGCCATTTTGTGACAAGTGGGCCAGATTTCGGCGAATTTCATCATGGGTAGGCGTGCGCCCCCCGGATGCAGCCACGATTATAATTTTGTGGAGCTGGTTAACCGGTCAATTTCGCTTCGAAGAGCGCCTCTCAAGTCGCTTCGCTCAAGGGCATAGGCAATGTTAGCAGCCAGAAATCCTATTTTTGAACCACAGTCATAAATGTCGCCATCAAATGTTACAGCGTGAAACGGTTGGCGTTGCATAAGTGCGACCATGGCATCGGTTAATTGAACCTCTCCCCCAGCACCTGGCTCTTGTTCGGCAAGGATTTCAAAAATTTCGGGGTCGAGAATATAGCGACCCGTGATGTGTAGATTGGAAGGTGCGGTACCTTGCGGTGGTTTTTCAATCATTGTTGTGATGCGACTGATACCTTGACGTGCATCTTCAACACCAACAATGCCGTACAGATGTGTTTGGTCTTCAGGAACTGGAGAGACAGCGACGACATTGCCTCCCGTTTTTTCGTATGCCGCCATCATTGTTGCAAGACATGGTGTTTTGGCGTGGTGGAGCATGTCTGGCAAAAGCAAGGCAAAAGGTTCATGACCGATCAGCTCGCGCGCGCACCAAACAGCATGGCCAAGACCTAATGGCATCTGTTGACGCGTAAAACTGGCATTGCCAGCTCCTGGTTGGTCATGTGCAAGCGCAATCCGTTCTTTGTCCTTACCTCGCTCCAACAGTGTGCGTTCAAGCTCAAACTGGTAATCGAAGTGATCCTCAATCGCGCCTTTGTTGCGCCCGGTCACAAAGACGAATTGATCAACGCCGGCCGCTTTGGCTTCATCGACCACGTGCTGGATTACCGGACGATCAACGACGGTCAACATCTCTTTGGGGACCGCTTTGGTCGCTGGCAGAAAGCGGGTGCCAAGACCTGCAACGGGAAAGATGGCTTTTCGAATGCGTGGAGAGGCCATACTGGCTCCAATAGTCTGACTTGATTGCATCACGCCTCGCCAAAAACTTCAAAGTTGGCAAGACATTTGAATAGCAGTGATGTGCCCGATTAAATCATGCGCGCAAAGGTTAAGCGTATGTTAACGGTGCAAGGCAACACTCAACAGACTTAACTACGCTGAAGTCGGAAAAAGCAGGTTAATTATGGCGATATTGGTGACAGGTGGTGCAGGTTATATCGGCAGCCATATGGTTCTTGAGCTTGTAGATCAAGGCCAGGATGTCGTTGTTTTGGACAATCTTTCTACTGGCTTTCGAGAAGCGGTGAAAGCGCCAGCCAAGCTTGTTGTGGGTGATATTGGCGATCAGGACTTGGTCGCAACCGTGATTAAGAAATACGGCGTTGATGCCATCGTCCACTTTGCTGGCTCGATTGTTGTCCCAGATTCGGTCGCTGACCCACTTGGTTATTATCAAAATAATACAGTGAACTCACGCGCTCTGATGGAAGTTGCTGTTGCCTCAGGTGTTAAGAAATTTATTTTTTCTTCGACCGCTGCTGTTTATGGCAATCCGGAGCAGGTGCCTGTGAGCGAGACCGCGCCCCTGGCGCCGATGTCACCGTACGGGACATCAAAGCTCATGACCGAGTTGATGCTCGGCGATGTGGCACAGGCGCATGATTTGCGCTATGTCGCCTTACGCTATTTTAACGTGGCAGGCGCAGATCCGGCAGGTCGGTCCGGACAGTCGACACCGAGAGCAACGCATTTGATCAAAGTGGCCTGTGAAGCAGCAACGGGCAAACGTAGCCACATTGAGATCTATGGCACAGACTATCCAACCGAAGATGGGACCTGCGTGCGCGATTACATCCACGTTTCAGATCTGGTTCGCGCCCACACGGCCGCACTCGACTATCTGAACGCGGGTGGCACGCCTGATGTGTTCAACTGCGGTTATTCTAAAGGATACTCGGTTGCTGATGTTGTGGCGGCGGTGAAGAAAATATCAGGCGTCGATTTTAGTGTGCGCATGGCGAAGCGTCGCGCTGGGGATCCGGCTGCCATTGTTGCAGGTTCAGATAAAATCCGCGCAACGCTTGGCTGGGAGCCCCAACACGACAATCTTGAAGAGATTGTTTCCCACGCTCTGGCCTGGGAACAGCAACTTGATGTGGTGAAACAGGCCAGCTAAATGCGGACTGGCCCATTTGCGTCCTATTGTTGCCCTGAATGGGCGAACACTTTAGAGGTCTATGGCACGGCAGCGGTGTCTGCGAGTTGAACTCGTGGAGCCCGCGTTTCGTTTGGATGGAGCTTACGGACAGCACGATCCAACGCCCAACATTCTCTCTAGTGAGCGATCGTGACGCAAACCTCAATTCCGAACCAACCCAAAACGTGTCCCAGCTGTAGCTTTTTTGCGCGTTTGCTGTTGTTTGCCTGTATTGGGCTTGGGTTGATGAGTGTCCCGTCGCATGTCAACGCTCAGCGCGCCTCGTTCAAAGCGTGGCAAGCGGCGCTGTGGCCGGAAGCTGAAGCACTTGGTGTTTCTAAAACAACATTTGATCGGGCATTTCGCGGCCTGAAACCAAACTACAAATTGCCTGATCTGAAACGACCCGGGCAAAAAGTGGCGTCAAGCAGAGGACAGGCTGAATTTACCCGCCCACCGTCTGCATATATAAACCGTGCTTACATTATGCGCCTTGCCCAAACAGGCCGTCGGCTGGAAAAGAAACATCGCACGACGTTGGCAGCCATTGAAAAGCAATACGGCGTGGATCGCTATTCACTTCTGGCCATTTGGGGTCGTGAAACCGCGTTTGGTCAACATAAGCTGCGCCATGATGCCATCCGGGTGCTTGCAACACTTGCTTATGCCGGGCGTCGAGATGAGCTGTTTCGCAAAGAATTGCTGGCCGCTTTGCAGCTTTTAGAACAAGGCATTCCGCGCAAAAAAATGCGCTCGTCATGGGCTGGCGCGATGGGACTAACGCAATTTATGCCCTCTGAATTTGCCAACTTCGCTAAAGACTTTGATGGCGACGGTGAGGCCGACGTATTTTCATCGGTCCCGGATGCACTTGCTTCTGCTGCCGCTCAGTTGTCCGGTAAAGGCTGGGTTCGAGGTCAAACCTGGGGTTATGAAGTCGTTGTCCCGGCGGGCGCCGACTGTGCCTTTGAAGGCCCTGTTCAAGAGCGCGCAATTGCAGACTGGATCAAGCTTGGCTTTAAGCGGGTCGGTGGTCGGCGATGGCCGCAGCATATGATCGATAAGAATGCCTACTTGATGATGCCCGGTGGTGCGTATGGTCCGGCGTTTCTTGTCACTGAAAACTTCAAAGTCATTCGCCGCTACAACATGTCAGATCTTTATGCTGTGTTTGTCGGTCATCTGGCAGACCGGATTGCGGGGGGTGGAGATTTTGTGACACCGTGGACCAGTAACGCCAAACAACGCTCCAAGGTCATTGCGGCCATTCAAGATAAGCTTAAAAACGCCGGCTATGCTGTTTCTGTTGTGGATGGCAAAATTGGCTCCAACACCCGCCATGTGGTCGGGCTCTATCAGCGACAGCACAATCACAAGGTTGACTGCTGGCCGTCCGAAAAGGTGTTGAAGCAGATGAAATTGCGTCCGCCGCGCCCGTTGTAACAGGCCAACCTCAGGACCGGTCCTTAAATTTGCCAGATCTGTTGGCTTTAACGCAGGTTGTCAGGACAGATTGGGCGGCGTATTGAAATCATATCGTGAAACGGGATCGATTTGAACTGGTGCATACTGTTGCCAACATAATCCGCGGACGCTTCCAGCTAGTTCATCTGTACGCAGGTGCAGCGCGCGCACGGGTTAGTGTTTTGCTTGTGACCGCCTGTGTCCTGACGCTTATCATGACAGCCTCCCCGCCCACATTCGCACAATCGCGTGGCGCCAGTTATCTGCCAGCATTTCCAGATGGCGATGCTTACAATGTACTGGTGATTGGCGATGATTTTTCCTATGGCCTGCGCCATGGCCTTGCAGATGCTTTTGTTGAACTGCCACGCATGAAACTGCAACCGCGCCCGTTTCACATTTCTGGCATCTTACGTGTCAATGTTGCCAAACAGGCCAAGCGCCTCGAAGCCGCACTGACAGAAAGCAAAATCTCAATTGTTGTCATGATGGTTGGTGCGCGCGACGCTGTTGCGATCCGCAATCAAAAAGGCAAACGATTTGGCGTCGGAACTGACGTCTGGAACAAGGAGTATGCGCGCCGCGTCGATCTACTCATGGCGCTGTTCAAGAAAAAATCGATTGCGGTCTATTGGTTAGGTTTGCCGGTTACATCTCGCCAGCGCCGCAATGAGAGCTATCGCAAGATGAATGACATTTTGCGTGATCGTGCGTTTCGCAATGGATTGAAATATATTGATGTGTTTGCCGAGTTTGGTGACGCCCAGGAGCGATTCAGCGCATATGGTCCGGATCTGCAAGGTGAGACCCGGTTGTTGCGCGATCGAGACGGTATCTTTTTTACTGGTGCGGGTAACCGCAAGTTAGCTCACTTCGTTGAGCGCAGGATACGCCGTGACTTGAAGCGCGCACAACAAGACAGACAAATCCCGCTCGCCGGCAGCGTTAGTGAACAAGCGCAGATTCATGCAGGTCGCAATACATCAAAAGATGAAGAGGGCTCGCAACGCGCTGGCAGTCCCAAGAGCGAAGAGACTGATGTGTCGGAGGGGCGTCCGGCACCAGTGTCGGTCGTGGGTGAGCAAAAAGCAGATCACGGCAAGATCAGCTTAAGATTGCGCAACACCGCGGGCTCGGAAGAAAAAATTGTTTTGGACATTCTAAGACCGACAATTTCATCATCTGTTATTTCACTGATCAGGCGCAAAGCGACACCCAATAAGCGGGCTGAGGTCGGTGACACACTGATTGATAATATTCCGCACGGGATAACAGTGATGAGTTCGATCACGCCCTCTTTGTCCGCACCGGGCGGGCGCAGGCGCGTCCTGTCACCAACCCAGTCTCCGTTTTTCCGGGTTATGGTCAAGGGCGAAGCGTTGCCGCCTGTCGCCGGACGTGTTGATGACTTCAGCTGGCCGAAGCAAGACACGGCATCGAATTAACACTGCTCTAAATTAGCGTGGCAGTGTTGTGGACCCCATGAGAAATTTGTCGATTGCGTGTGCTGCTTGGCGCCCTTCACGAATAGCCCAGACCACGAGGCTTTGCCCACGTCGGACATCACCTGCAACAAAGCGTGCACCAGGACCTGGCAACTTGTAGTCGGTCTCATCGGCATCAAGACCTTTAAAGCGGCCACGGTTGACAAGCCCACTACCCAATTCAGCAACAAGACCTTCTTCCCGGGGCCCTGAAAAGCCCATCGCCAATAAGATTAAGTCTGCATCTAGGCTGCCTTCTGTGCCGGCAATCGGTTGCAGTTTTTCATCAACACGTGTGTACAGTAGCTTTTTAACTTTGCCATCTTCGCCGGTGAAGCCTGTGGTTGAGATCGAATACTCAATCACAGCACCTTCAGCCTGACTGGTCGATACGCGCAATTTCAATGGCCAATTCGGCCAGCTAAGTGCCTTGTTTTCCTTTTCCGGAGGCTCGGGCATGATTTCCAATTGGGTGACGGACTTGGCGCCTTGTCGGAACGACGTTCCGATACAGTCCGATCCGGTATCACCGCCGCCAATGACAATCACGTTTTTGTCTGTTGCTGTCGCTTGCGTGAGGTTGTCCTTCAGCGCTTCACCGGCAACACGGCGATTTTGCTGAGGCAGGAAATCCATGGCAAAGTGAATGCCGTCCAGGTCGCGTCCTGGAGCGTTGGCAAAAAAGTCAAACGGTTTTTCAGAGCCGATTGTAACGAGGACTGCATCATGTTTGTCCTCTAGTGACTGCATGGTGACGTCTTTGCCAACCTCAACATTGCAATGGAAGGTCACACCTTCTGCCTGCATTTGCTTGGCGCGGTTGGCGATGATTTTCTTTTCCATTTTAAAATCTGGAATGCCATAGACCAGCAGGCCGCCGGGTCGTGCATGTTTGTCATAGACATGGACTTCATGGCCGGCGCGCGCAAGTTGCTGTGCACCTGCTAAACCAGCAGGACCCGCCCCGATGACGGCGATAGATTTTCCGGTTTTAGTGTCAGCCGGTTTTGGAACAACCCAACCGTTTTCAAGTGCGCGATCTGCAACAGCGCATTCAATCGTCTTGATGGTGACTGGAACATCATCAATGTTGAGTGTGCAGGCGGCTTCGCAGGGTGCCGGGCAAATGCGTCCCGTCACTTCTGGGAAGTTGTTGGTTGAATGCAGGTTGTAGGCTGCCTGTCGCCAATCACCATTGTAGACGAGATCATTCCAATCTGGGATCTGGTTATTGACTGGGCAGCCGGTGTGGCAATAGGGGATGCCGCAATCCATGCAGCGTGAGGCTTGTGCTTTGGTGCCCTCTTCGCCGAGTGGGATTACAAACTCGTTCCAATGTTTGACACGCTCATCAACGGGCTTATAGCCACGATCTTTGCGTTCTAATTCTAGAAAGCCTGTTGGTTTTCCCATGTTTCGTCTCGTTCTCATCTGTCGCAGTGCATTGGCCTGCGAATGTCGTTGCGTTGTTTTAGTTGGTGCTGGCGCTGGTTTCTTGTGAAGCGTTTGACTTGGCCAGATCGTTGAGTGCACGGCGATATTCGGTAGGCATCACTTTTTTGAATTTGGTGATGGCATTCGGCCAATCACTCAAAATCTGCTGGGCTTTGGCTGAGTTGGTGTAGTGCGCATGACGCGTGATTAGCGCGTGCAGGCGTTCTGCATCTTGACCACGCATGTCACTCATCAACGGTGCCAAAGGATGGTTGGCTGCATCTCCATTGGTCGCAGTCTGTTTGGCCAGCACATCAGGACTTGCCTCAATTGCTTCGAGTTCAACCATTCCTTTGTTGAGGTAGGAGTCAAAGGTGCCCGCTTCGTCATAAACATAAGCGATGCCGCCGGACATACCGGCAGCAAAATTGCGTCCGGTGGTGCCGAGTATAACGGCGACCCCGCCGGTCATATATTCACAGCAATGGTCGCCGGTGCCTTCAACAACGGCAACAGCGCCAGAGTTGCGGACCGCAAAGCGTTCCCCTGCAACGCCGCGGAAATAGCATTCCCCAGTGACGGCGCCATAGAGAACGGTATTGCCAACGATGATGCTTTCTTCGGGTACGATCTTTGATCTCGGATCTGGGCGCACGATTAACTTGCCGCCCGACAGTCCCTTGCCAACGTAGTCATTACCTTCGCCAATAAGGTCAAGCGTCACGCCTTTTGCAGACCATGCGCCAAAGCTTTGCCCGGCTGTGCCCCGGAACGTAAACCAGACGGTGTCTTCTGGCAGGCCCGCGTGACCATAGCGTTTTGCGATGGTGCCTGACAGCATGGCGCCGGCACTGCGATCGACGTTTTTGATCGCGACATCATGTTTGACAGGCGTGCCTGTCAAAATGGCGGGTTCTGCAAGTTCAATGAGTTTGTTGTCGAGTACTTTTTCAAGGCCATGGTCTTGGCGCTCAGAATTGGAAATCGCAACACCTTCGCCTGGGGTTGGTTTGTGGAACAGCTTTTTGAAGTCCAATCCGTTTGCTTTCCAATGGGCAATAGCGCGATCCTTATCCAGGTAGTCGCTTTGCCCGATCAGCTCTTCGAGCGTTTTAAAGCCCATCTCCGCCATCAATGCGCGTACTTCTTCAGCAACATAGAACAGGTAGTTGATGACATGCTCAGGCGTACCGGTGAAGCGTGCGCGTAACACTGGGTTTTGCGTCGCAATGCCGACCGGACAGGTGTTGAGATGACACTTGCGCATCATGATGCAGCCAGCCGCAATCAATGGTGCGGTTGAAAAACCAAACTCATCAGCGCCCAGCAATGCACCGACGATGACATCGCGGCCAGTACGCAACCCGCCATCCACTTGGACGGCAATGCGGCCACGCAATTCGTTGATCACCAGCGTTTGGTGGGTTTCAGCAAGGCCGATTTCCCACGGCGATCCGGCATGCTTGATCGAGGTGAGCGGGGAGGCGCCAGTGCCGCCCTCAAAGCCTGAAATGGTGACATGATCAGCGCGTGCCTTGGCAACGCCAGCTGCAACTGTACCAACACCAACTTCAGAAACGAGTTTTACCGATACATCACCTGCAGGATTGACGTTCTTAAGGTCAAAAATCAGCTGTGCCAGATCCTCAATCGAATAGATGTCGTGGTGCGGTGGTGGTGAAATCAACGCAACACCTGGTGTTGAATGGCGCACCTTGGCAATGGTCGCATCAACTTTATGGCCAGGTAGCTGGCCACCTTCACCAGGCTTTGCTCCTTGCGCCATTTTAATCTGCATCATGTCTGAGTTGGCGAGGTATTCTGTCGTCACCCCAAACCGACCCGATGCAATTTGTTTAATCGCTGAGCGCATAGAATCGCCCGACGGCATGGGTGTGAAGCGATCAACTTCTTCGCCACCTTCACCCGTGTTGGACTTGCCACCAATCCGGTTCATGGCAATAGCCAGCGTGGTGTGTACTTCGCGCGAAATCGAGCCAAAGCTCATGGCACCGGTTGAAAAGCGTTTCACAATGTCGGCTGCCGCTTCAACTTCTTCCAAAGGCACAGGCTGTCGGCCCAACTCGTCTGCGCCCTTCAGGCGAAACAGACCGCGCATGGTCATCAGTTGTTCCGATTGTTTGTTTACAGCATCTGCAAACGACTGATATTTTTCAGGGATGGCGGGATTGTCAGGGTTGAGCGCGTCTCCGGAACGCACAGCATGCTGCAGGTCTGCCACGACACTTGGCCGCCAGACGTGGGCTTCGCCTCGAATGCGAAACGCATATTCACCTCCAACGTCGAGTGCATTTTCGAGAACAGGTGCATTGGAAAAGGCAGCCGTGTGACGCGCGACAGTTTCTTTAGCAATCTCTGCTAGGCCGACCCCTTCAATTTGTGTGTGGGTGCCGGTGAAATACTTATCAACGAATGTTGTGCGCAGACCGACAGCGTCAAAGATCTGTGCGCCGCAATACGATTGATAGGTGGAGATGCCCATTTTGGCCATCACCTTCAAAATCGCCTTGCCAATTGCTTTGATGTATTTTTTTTGTGCCTCTTCTGGTGTCAGATCTGGACCAAGATCTGGGGCTAATGCGGTTAAGGTGTTGAATGCGAGGTAGGGGTTGATGGCTTCAGCGCCGTAACCTGCGAGCGTGCAGAATTGATGCACTTCGTGGGCTTCGCCCGTTTCAACAACAAGACCAACCGAGGTCCGCAGCCCGCGCTGGATCAAGTGATGATGAACAGCTGATGTTGCAAGCAGAGATGGAACGGGAATGCGATCTGCGCCCATTTCACGATCTGATAAAATAAGAATGTTGTAGTCACGCGAGCGCACCGCCTCTTCTGTTTCGGCGCAAATAACATCCAATGCAGCCGCCATACCGTCCGGGCCATTTTCGGCTGGATAGGTTATGTCGATGGTGATTGATGAGAAGTGGTTGTCAGGAACGCGCCCAATTTGGCGAATGCGCTCAAGATCATTGTTGGTCAAGATGGGTTGATCAACTTCCAAGCGTTTGACCTTGGACATTCCTTCAAGCTCAAGAATGTTTGGACGCGGGCCGATAAACGACACCAGGCTCATCACCAATTCTTCGCGAATGGAGTCAATTGGTGGATTGGTGACCTGAGCAAAATTCTGTTTGAAGTAGGTGTGCAGACCTTTAGGCTTTGAAGACAGCGCTGACAGTGGCGTGTCGGTGCCCATTGAGCCCGTGCCTTCTTGGCCAGTTTTAGCCATCGGAGCCATCAGCATTTTCAGGCTCTCTTGAGAGTAGCCAAATGCTTGCTGCAGATCGAGAAGATCGCGGTTGGATTTTGTGCTTTGGGCAGCACCCGCCAGCGGCAGGTCCGTCACTTTAATCTGCGTCTGCTCCAGCCAGCTTTGATACGGATGGCTCGCGGTGAGCTCAGCTTTCAGTTCATCATCAGAAATGATACTGCCTTTTTCCAAGTCGATGAGCAGCATCTTGCCTGGTTGAAGGCGCCACTTCTTAACGATGTCTTCTTCCGCGACCGGAAGCACACCGGATTCTGATGACATGATGACAACGTCATCTTTGGTCACCAGGTACCGCGCAGGTCGCAAACCATTGCGATCCAGCGTTGCACCGATTTGGCGGCCGTCCGTAAAGGCAACAGCAGCAGGGCCATCCCATGGTTCCATCATGCAAGCGTGGTATTCATAAAATGCGCGCCGGCTTGCATTCATCATCGGATTGCCAGCCCAGGCTTCGGGAATCAGCATCATTGCGGCATGTGCAAGGCTGTAGCCACCCATGGTCAAAAATTCGAGGGCGTTGTCAAAGCAGGCGGTATCGGATTGACCGTCAAAGGAAATCGGCCACAGCTTTGTGATGTCATCTCCAAACAACGGCGAGGAGACAGAAGCTTGGCGAGCGGCCATCCAGTTGACGTTGCCACGCAGGGTATTGATCTCGCCATTGTGCGCGACCATGCGGTAAGGATGTGCCAAACGCCACGAAGGGAATGTGTTGGTTGAAAACCGTTGATGAACCAATGCAATGGCGGACGTGAATCGCGGATCAGAGAGGTCTTTGTAATATGCTTTCACTTGGGCAGATAGGAACATGCCCTTGTAAACAAGTGTGCGCGAAGACAGCGATACAGTATAGTGACCAATGTCGCGCCCTTTATAAGCATCACGAATAGATTTGGAGACAACCTTGCGCGCCAGATAGAGGCGACGTTCAAATTCATCTTGATCTGTCACGTCAGCAGGTCGTGCAATGAACACTTGCCGATGCGCAGGCTCGTTAGACGCGACCAGTGTTGATAGGCACGTGCTGTCAACTGGCACCGTGCGCCAGCCCAAGATCTTTAAGCCTTCTTCCTTTAAGCACCGCGTCCACACCCGTTCGCAATGCTGTCTGAGACGGGCGTTCTTGGGCATAAAAATATGCCCAACGCCGTAGTTGCCCGGCTCCGGCAGTGCAAAGCCTGCGACCTGACACTCCTGGGCTAAGAACGCGTGAGGAATTTGCACAAGCAGACCCGCGCCGTCACCTGTCAGTGGGTCAGCACCAACAGCACCGCGATGCTCAAGGTTGAGCAAGATCTCAAGTCCGCCTTCAACAATCTTGTGTGACTTGCGGCCTTTAAGGTCTGCAATGAAGCCAACACCACAGGCATCACGTTCTTGTGCTGGATCAAATAGTCCTTCAGCTTCAGGACGTGATCTCACACAGGCGTTTTGGTGTTTGGTATTCATATCGTTCGACCTCGGTGGCCCCACGGGGGCGAGTGTTTGGCGTTCAGCGCAGAGTCGTGATGATGCGGTTTGCGCCTGCAGCACGCTGCAAGCAGGCAGACCGCTTTCGTTTATCTGCATGACCTGTGTTTGGTCATTGTCAGGTATGCCAGCCCCCGACGGCAGCCTGCAAATTTTGCGGGCCTTTTTGCCCCGTTAGGATTGATGCCAGTTGTGCACAAAAAACCCGTGCGCAGCGACTTGGTCCAAAACCCAAGGGCGTCTAGTTGTGACTGATCCACCGACGGTGGATCGGCCACAAACAACCGCGCCTTCGGAGGGGCTGAAAACACTCCCCCAAAACAGCGCGGCAATAAAGGACAGGAATGCTGACCTTTCGTGCGAATGTGGCAGTTTTTACCCCCTGAGACAAGAGCCCAGCGACAGATGGAAGGGGCCTTTGAATGGTTTGAGCAGGCAGGGGGCGTATCGCGGGCGGTGAAAGTGTCGCGCTGAGGCATAAACGCGGCTGGGTATGGCAAGGCTTGGGGCGCGGCGGTTTTGGGTTGGACGCTGCAAAAAAAAGCGCTGGTGCGATTGCGTTCAGGCTGTGTCAGCACACTTGGGGTGGCGACTGCAATCTGGTTGGACGTGGAAAAAATAAAAAAAGTGGAGCAGATTTTGCTCTGCTCCACTTGTTTCAACGTTCGAAAACACAGTCTTTAGTTGGTCGCAGACAAGTTCTGCACCTGGATGCGGTCGTTATAGCGACTGATTTCGACCCGGGCTGGCGCGTTGCCTTGTGCTGCGGGTGAAGACAGCACAACTGCCTGTCCCGGGACCAGCACAGCCTCGAACCGAACGGTCTTGCTGTCTGTATCAGCCAATGTTGCAACGACGTGATAGCCGTCTTTCTCGACTGTGTAATAGGCGACACCGCTGACCGGCCCCAGCTCAATCTTTTGTCCGTGATACGCTGCCAGATCTCCAGCTTGTGCCGTCGTTGCGAGGCTTGCGGCAAGGCCGAGCGTAGCGAAAATAATCCTGAATTTATTCATGATCATGGGTTCCTGCTTCATAACTGGAAAGGCACCTATGTCTTTCCCTCTGGTTCAGATAATGGTACCTAGGCCCCCATTAGTCCAATAAATAGGGTTCATAATGGGCATTGATCATATTAATTTAGCTCGCATCGATCTGAACCTTTTGGTGGCCTTTGATGCACTTCTGACCGAGCGCAGCGTCACCAAAGCCGCCGAGCGCGTTGGATTGGGTCAATCTGCGATGAGCCACAACCTGGCGCGTCTGCGGCAATTGTTCGACGATGAGTTGCTGGTACGATCGCCTCAGGGGATGCGACCAACACCGAAGGCGTTGGCGCTGGCGGACCGTGTCCGCATCGCGTTGTCGGATATTGAAGCGCTTGTCTCACGTGCAGATGATTTCGATCCAGCGACATCCGAGCGAACATTTCATATCGCCTTGCCAGACAGCACCGAAATGCTATTTGGCCCCGACCTTCTCAACTTCGTTTGCGAACGCGCACCAGGCATCCACTTTCGTTTTCACTCGACCGACGAACGCCAAATTCTTGAGGAGATTGATGCTGACCGCATTGAACTCGGCATCGGTATAGGAACCTTTCCTAAAGGTCAGGTGCATCACAAGCGCAAAGTCCTCGCGACTGATACCTATTTGTGTTTATTCAACTCCGCGAAGGTCGACATAAAGCCGCCAATTTCGCTTGAGGATTACGTACGGTTTCCGCATGTTCTAACAAGCCTGCGCACGGGCGAACGAGGTGTTGTTGACGATGCTCTTGAAAAAGTGGGCCTGTCACGCAAAATCGTGTTGACCACGCCGCGCTTCGTCGCCGTACCGTTTCTCGTTGCTGGCGCACCAGTCTTAACGACGATGCATGCGCGCCTCGCGCGCTTTTTTGCACGCAAACTTAATCTGACACTCAGCCCTGTGCCTATTGAGGTCCCTGACGTGACAGTTTCAATGTTGTGGCACTCATCCTATGACAATGACCCCGGTCACGCATGGTTGCGCAAAACCATTGTCCAGGCGCGCAGCAAAGCGCGATGACCCTGCGAAATTGTTTTGGCCTAACGTTTTGCCGGTCACCTTTTTCAAGTGACTGGGTTGTCGGCGTTGTGTTCCGCCCCAATTTCATGTGCCATTTCTTTGTAGAGTTTCTAAGACCGGTGGCTTGAGGTGTTCTGGTGATCTTTGTGCACCACAAATATCCCCTGAATAGTTCAGGAAGTTTCTTCATTGGACAGTCAATTCTATCTAAATTAAATTCCGAATCTAAATATCAAAATTTCAAGCATGGATTGCGTATGTCTAAGCCCAACATAATAGTTTTCTTATCTCTCGTTTTATTATCCGCTACATTGTTTTGCTCGAGTGATGGCAGGTCTGCGACCGTACAAGGTTGGCGTGTTGTTGAATCAGGTAGCAAAAAAACTGGTTGTACGATGTATGGGCCTCAAATTTCTGGAACCACTTTTGGCGTAATCGTAAACAGGACAGCAAAGTGGGGCCTTATTCTAATCAATAAGGGTTGGAAGTTTGACGACTCAGAAAAAATTGAGTTCGAAATTTCTATTGACGGTTTCTCTATGGGACGCGGTACGGCCAAAGTCGCGGGCAAAATAGCTCTTGTTATGTCGGTCAAAGCAAAATCATTTACCGCTCTACAAAGAGGTCATCACCTGCGCATTAAAACGACGCATGCTACTCATAATATTCCACTTCGAGGCTCGTTGAGCGCGATGAACTCACTACTGCGTTGCGTGAAGCAACTCCCCAAGGCACCCCAAAAAGAGAACTTCAGCGCCCCTCTCAACTCACAGCAATTGTATGATTCCGCTAAAACTGAGCGGAAAATGAAAGAATTCTTCGAGCACGCCAAAATCAAGGATTATAAAGTTCTGCCGCCAAAGGATGATAAATCTGGCAGCCGATTTAGATTGCCTGACGGCACCATAGGTGTTTTCTCAATGGCAAAGAACGTGTCGATATCTACGTTCGAGCAACTCGTTGCCAAAGTCATTAGTCTCGATGCGAAAGCTTGCAAAAAAAGCTACAGAACCGGAAAAGAAAACCTGCCAACTACAGACGGAAGCTTGGCACTTAAAATCGTTAGTGAGTGCAGATCAGAAGAGATGGGACTCATATCGGAATCTCTATTTCTCAGACGTATCGACGGCGGGTTTCTTGGAATTTTACAAAAATCGATCACTATTGATGGAGCGAGCGGCAATTTTACCGGTACGGACCAGAGTAAGTCTATCATTGAAGCGGCAATCAACTTTCCAGGTCGATAAGTTCAAATATATTTTCTAGGCCCTACTATTCTATTTCAAGCCCTAACTTGTGAGCAAAAAAATGTTGTCCGAGATGGCGTAGACACCGGTATGAAGAAGAATTTCAAGGATTGGCTTTTGAATCCTTCTTGTTCTTAACACCGGCGCGTTTTTTAAGTCAGGTTGGTCTGTTCGGAACACTTGAAGTCCAGGCAAGTGTATTGACCTGCTTAGGGTGACGTGAGGCTGGCGACCAGCTCATCTGCAAGGTCCAACCGTTCTGGTCCGACTTGCTCTGCCGTTACGGCCCGAATGTTGGATAGTTCGACGTTGGCAGCCTCGCGGTCCAAGCCACGTAGCCTGAGCAAAACATAGACAAAGAACCCTGTGCGATGAATGCCTGCCGAGCAGTGAATATAGACATGAGGCGTCGGCACGTTTTTCGTTTGTTGCACGAAAGCCTGTACGTGCCCCTTCAGGTCAGTTTGGCGAAGGATGTCCAACTTGCCACCCTCAATTGGCAACCAAATCCAGTCACACCCTAATTTTTTGCAAATCTTCCTGATCGGTTGCACGTCCTCGCGCTCACTTAGTAATGTGCAACAGTGCGTGAGGTTC
This sequence comes from Hyphomicrobiaceae bacterium, assembly GCA_021775735.1. GTDB lineage: Bacteria > Pseudomonadota > Alphaproteobacteria > Rhizobiales > Hyphomicrobiaceae > JAHZKN01. Next base: position 29,801 of record JAJFHG010000037.1, on the reverse strand, counting down.
AGTGCGGCAAGCATATCGATCGATTTCTTGCCCGGTCGCGGTCCAATTACCAATCGTGTGTTCTGCAGGGCGCTTTTTGTTGTCTCAACGTCGAACTTTTCATCCATGGTTGTCAGTAACAGATCAGGATATTTTTTCTAGCCGGTTTTGAGCTATGGCCCGTCATAGAAGACGCGATAGTGCACGACGGTCTGTGACCGGCCGCTAACGGACCCCGGGGGTGTTCACTGGCATGGTCTGACACATCTAAGGTGCGGGGCGTTCACCGTCGTCGCTAAGCTTTTGTTAATCTTGTGGCCAAATTTACCCCTTTTAGATCGCAAACATGAGCTTCCACGGGCCGCGTTTCAACAAATTTTGACGGTTTGTCTTCATCTTCAAGGCCTGTTTCTTGGAAAGCGTGCAGGATGATGTCAGAATTCGCAATAAATTTTCGTCGTGATACACAGGGTGTTGCGGCCATTATATTTGCCATTATGGCCACGGTGATTTGTCTTACCGTTGGCGCTGGGGTTGATTTTCAGCGTTATTCGCAGGCCAGAAGCGTTACTGGAAGTGCACTCGATTCTGCTGTTTTGGCTGGTGCGACTGTGTTGTGGCGCGGTGGTTCTCACAACGACGCAATCGCGGCGGCTCAAAGGTACTACGCTGATAATATCGTGAACCGATTTGATGTCGCCTCTGACACCGTTGCATTCTCTATCGTTGATCAAGGCACGGCGATCACCGCGTCCGGGAACATCGAAATTGAGACCTCTTTTCTTCAGTTGGGTGGCATTGAGAAGATGGCCCTGTTTTCAAATCCAGCGGCAGATTTTCCCATTGCAAAAGTATCATCCGGCGGCGGGGACATCGAAGTGGCGTTGATGCTCGATGTGACCGGTTCCATGTGCGGAGACGGCGTGGGACCATGTACTGACGGAACAAAAATGGCGGCGATGAAAACAGCAGCTAAAGATCTTATCAATTATGTCGTGAGAGATAACCAGTCGCAGGAAACGTCGCGTGTGGCATTGGTGCCATTTTCAAAACGTATACGTGTGGCACCCAATGGTGCCGGTGACAGCATCATGAAAGCGATGACGAATCTCGACCCAACTTGGTCTGGTTGGTACAACGTTTGTCACAACTATACCATTGCGGGATCAAGTGAAGACGGCGACGATTATGACTGCGATGATGAGCAATCTGAGCAAGTCACAAACTGGAAAATTATCCCATGTGTTACTGATCGATTTTACGATGCGTCATGGAGTATTGACGCGACCGATGACGCGCCTGGCATTGGGCGGTGGATTAATGCTAACGGTGGCCAACGGTACCCGGTGAGTGTGGACAGCGCCGACACCCCACCAAGTGATAAACTTGGTCTTGATGCCAGTGACCCTGCCGAGCATTACAATTGGGATGAAAACGGCTATTGCAGCACAGATGAAGCCAATCAAATTGTTCCCCTGTCTTCAGACAAGATTGATCTGAAAGCCAAGATCGACGCTCTGGTTGGTGAGAAAGCAACCGGTGGGGCACTGGGTACAGCTTTCTCGTGGTATATGTTGTCCCCAAATTGGAGTAGTATTTGGCCTTCAGCGAGTGCTCCTGGGCCCTATTCCGATCTCACCGCATTACTGCCCAATGGCATGCCCAAGTTACGTAAAATTGCCATTCTGATGTCGGATGGCGTTTACAATACCTATCGCGGTTGGGATAAAAAAGACCAACAAGAGTCCTCTGATTTTGCGGTGCAATTGTGCACGGCGATGAAGAGCGCAGGCATTGAAGTTTACACTGTGGGCTTTGATCTTGATGCGCTCTCATCTGCTGCGCGGTCAATTGCTGAAGCCACGCTCCAATCGTGTGGTACGGATGTAGATCATTTCTACAACACGCTCGATCCGAACGAGTTAAAGGACGCGTTTCGCGACATTGCAACAAAACTCGGATCAGTTTCGTTGGTGCGATAACTTTCCACAACGCCACCTGAAAAACTGCGATTGACTTTCATATACGAACCCGACGTGGGTCAGTTTTTGAAGTCTACGTGGCGTTCTTTAGCGTCTGTCTCAAAAAAAGAGGGCGCGTAAAGCGCCCTCTCAAACAAGTTTGTTGTGCGTTACCAGGACTTAAGCGGCGTCCTGGGCTTCGATTTGTTTTGTGTCGTCGCCACCACCGATGGCAATTGTACGTGGTTTCAGTCGTTCTGGAACACGTCGGACAAGATCGACGTGGAGCAAGCCGTCTGCGACGCCTGCACCTGAAACCTCAACATAATCGGCGAGTTGGAAACGCCGCTCAAAGCTGCGCTCGGCAATACCGCGATGTAGGTATTCGCGGTTCTCACCTTCAGTTTTCTTTTCAGCTTTGACGGTTAGCAGGGATTCTTTGACTTCAAGAGAAAGGTCATCCTTGCCAAAGCCTGCGATTGCCATGGTGATGCGGTAGGTGTCATCACCTGTGCGTTCAATATTGTAAGGCGGGTATCCGGTGTCGGCATTGAGGCCGGCAGGGGTGTCAACCAAATCAAACAGGCGGTCGAAACCGATAGTGGAACGGTATAGGGGGGAAAAATCGATGTGTCGCATGACATATCCTCCATCAAGAAGCGACATGTGGAATGCCTACACTGAAACGCCCACGACAGTCATCATGTGCGCCCAAGCCCAGGCGTGAAGCGCGCACCCTCCAAAGAGGCATACGCTGATACTTATCTGGGGGCTCAAAGCGGTCATTCAAGGCCTGAGGCGCAGCGCTCCGTAAAATTTTTGAGGGCGATACACCCCAAAAAACGGGCCTAAAACGCACGGTGAGCGGTGCCCTTCATCTGGGGTTCATGTTGATTAACCCAACCTGAACGCTGTCTTTGCTGCACGCCGGGGCCACGTAAGCTCAGTGGTGAAGACAGGCAACGGGAGACCTGAAAATGACAATGAAAAAAGCGCGCTGTTTCAAGCGCTGGGCGATGGCTGGTTGCGGCCTTGCAGCGGTTGGATTGTTGGCCGTGACAGGTGGCACAACACCCGTGACCGCAGCAGACCTCGGTGATGACGCGTATCGCGCCGACGGCGACACCTCGCATTACAATCGGAAATCGCGCGGTAGTGGGCATACCTTTGATGTCGAGCCCTATCGCCATCCGCAATCGATTGCCCCCCGACGAGACCGCCATGATGATCTCGACCGTCATGCATATCGCGATGATGACAACACGGATACTTATAATAATGACACGTACCGTGATGTGCCTTCTTACGGATCCCTCAAGGATGACATCGCACCACAAGTAGATGAGCCGCGTTGGGGTCAGCACAAGCGCTGGCGTCAGCGCGATTATGCCGACCGTTCTGTTGATCGTTGGTCAGACCGGCGGCCTAACGAATGGAATGGTTCGCAGCGTTGCATCCCAAAACGCCGTATTCGCCGACAGCTACGTCGCGAAGGATGGCGTGGTTTTCGTCGTGGCCGGGTGCGCGGCAACATCGGATACATGGTGGCGCGCCAGCGCGACACAGGTGAAATCTACGAACTTGCTGTCGATAGGTGTACCGGCGATGTGATTTCTGCATCCTGCATTGGCAATGCCAACCGCGGCATCGGCCGGGGGCGTTTTCGCAATCGTGATTACCGTGAGGATGTTGTCATTCGCTGGTAGTGGCAATGGTAGTGGCGCTGGTCGTGGCGCAGGTCGTCGGCGGTGGGTCGCATGTTGGCGGCTTATACGCGTCATGAGAAGACATAACGAGGCTGGTGTGCTGTTTGTCATACCGGCCTTTTTCATTTCTGCACGTTTGTGTCATGGTACAGCTAGTATAGTCGCTTCGCCCAGGGCGGGTCGACGGCAAAAGCTGTTGGTGAGATGAGGCGTGGATGCAACTTGTTACCCTGGCGCGTAATCCTGTGCCGAGTGGCGCTATTGTTGACGAATTGAAAGCAGACGATGGTGTTCGTCTGCGCTTTGCGCGTTGGTCAGCCACGCGGGGGCCACGACGCGGTACCATCTGTTTGTTTGGTGGGCGCGGCGAATTTATTGAGAAGTATTTTGAGGTCATTGCTGATTTGCGCCGACGTGGGTTTGCGGTAGCGACCATGGATTGGCGGGGGCAGGGCGGCTCGGAGCGACTGTTGCGTAATACGCGCAAGGGACATGTCCGCGATTTTCGCGACTACCAAAAAGATCTATTTCGGTTCATGAAAGATGTTGTGCTGCCGGATTGCCCGCCACCGTTTGTGGCGCTTGCGCATTCCATGGGTGGCACAATTCTATTGCATCAGGCGGTCAAGCCCGGCTCGTGGTTTGAGCGTATTGTTCTCAGCGCGCCATTAATTGCACTGAACCGAGAAAAAACGCCTTATCCGCAAGCATTAGTCCGCGCTTATAGCGAGGTTGGCTGCATGTTTGGCATGTCCACGGCCTACGTGTACGGCGGTTATGACATCCCTGAAGAGCAGGTTGCCTTTGAAGACAATCGCATTACCAATGATCACGAACGCTGGACGCGCAACAAATCTATTCTTGATGTGGCACCCGAACTTGGTATTGGTTCGCCAACAATCCAATGGTTGCGCGCCGCATCACGCGCCTGCATCCAGCTGCAAAACCCCAGCTTTCCTGCGCGCGTGCAGGTGCCCATGCTTGTGTTTGCAGCAGGTAACGACAAGATCGTTTCAACGCCTGCAATTGAAGACTTTTGCGTTGGGTTAAAAGTGGGCACACATATTCTGCTGCCTGGCAGTGAACATGAGATCCTGCAAGAGACCGATGATGTGCGCCAGCGATTCTGGGCCGCGTTTGATGCTTACCTCGGCATTCGCGATGTGGAAGTGTAACGCAGAGGCCGATAATGCTCAGTGACCACAATAGTCCTTGCATTGGGTTTCAATTTGGTGTGCCATCTGAATAATGGCAAAGACAAAAAAAGAACGCACCACTTCACACCATGAGTTCACCACGGCTGAGATCGGTGCGTTGGCTCACCTTTATCGTGGTGAGGTGTATCGCTCGACGTTGTGGCGCACGCGTCTTGACACCACCACCAACTGGTCGGTTGTCACACTCGGCATTGCGTTGTCCATCGTCTATTCAAGTGCCAGCGCCACGCCACTGCCCCTCATTCTTGTCGGCATTTTGGTGGTTGGTTTTCTTGGACTTGAAGCCCGGCGCTATCGTTATTTCAATGTTTGGCGTGCCAGGGCGCGCTGGATAGAAACGCATTTTTACGCACCGATGTTGCGTGGTGAAGGCGTAATCGGACTGGATGAGTGGCAGGAAGTCTTGGCGAACGACTATTGCCGTCCGCATTATCATATCTCCTATTTTAATGCGCTTGGCCGCCGCCTGCGACGTAACTATGGCTGGATCTTTGCCATCCAAGCTGTCGCCTACTATGGAAAGATTGCCGTGCACCCAACAGCAATCCATTCATGGTCGCAATTGTGGGAACGCGCCGCCATTGGCCCGATCTCAGGTCAGACCGTCGTGTTGCTCGGTGTTTTCTTCTATCTCGTCCTCGGTGTCGTGGCGTTGGTGACCTACCGGATGGATCGCGACAAACACAAAGATAAACCCGAAGCCATTTCGATGGGATAGGCGGTGTGCTGTTTTTTTGTTGGCCGCTGTTACGCCTCAAGCAGACATTTTGATCACGATACCAGCACGAGTATTGGCGGTTGCCAGGCGAGAGCATGCACGGGCAATCGGAATAATTGGTCTTAAAATTTCGCGGTGATCGTAACTCCGCTCCCGCGACCTGAAATCAATCTGGCAACGCCATACATCCAGCGCTGACCTAAATCAATGCGATGCCTTCCGCGAGGGTATAAATTTTAACTAAAGGCCGCACCGGTAGACCGGTAGGAAGCAATTGATCGGGAAACGGTCCAGCGTTGTTTGACAGTGTCGGCAGCGCACAGAGACGCGTACGCTGCTGGAGACTTCCGTAGCTGAATTTACGCCGCCCGCGTTTAGCACGCCGCCAATTCGAGTTCCCTTGCAAGCGTGTATGGCGCACCGAGCACTGCTCATTCCTAGTCAGAGAGAAACGACGGGACATTGCCATGACACACACATTCTTGAACCAGTCCTGCCGCAGCAAATCACGCGTGTATTTCACAAGTGTCGTCATGTTGCTCGCACAAATTGGTGTAGGCCGCGCCGATTGTGATCGCTTCGCATCGGCGGCGGCGCCTGACGACGTCCCCTCCTTGGGCCAGACCAAAGATCTGACCACTAAAGGCACAACATTCCGCGACTGCCCCGTCTGCCCTGAGATGGTGGTCATCCCCGCCGGCAGGTTCGTGATGGGATCACCGGAAACCGACAGAGACGCCCGCGACAATGAACGCCCTCAGCGCAAGGTCACAATCGCGAAGCCATTTGCGGTATCGAAATTTGAGGTGACGAACGCGGAATGGAACGCCTGCATCAATAGTGGCGGCTGCGTGTACCGACCTAGCGCATGGCTTCAACCCCATGGGCGGTTGGGGCATCAAAAACAGCTCCAATCCGGTGATGCTGAATGGGGCTACGCTGCGCGGCCTGTGATCAACGTGTCGTGGGAAGAGATCACCAAGCAGTATCTCACCTGGTTGAACAGGGTGACAGGCCAGTCGTATCGGCTACTGACAGAAGCAGAATGGGAATACGCAGCGCGCGCAGGAAAGACGACGCGCTATTCGTGGGGTGATGAGCTTGGCGAGAACAATGCCAATTGCCAAACTTGCAAGAGCCGGTGGGATGATGAATTAACGGCACCTGTTGGCTCGTTCAAACCTAATGATTTCGGTCTCTACGATATGCACGGCAATATCTTTGAATGGGTGCAGGATTGTTATAACGACAAGGCCTACGCAACAGCACCCACCGATGGCTCTGCCGCACCCGACGAACCTAACTGCAATCGCGTTTTGCGTGGTGGGTCTTGGCAAAGCAACGCGAGAGCCACGCGCGCGGCGTTCCGTAACGCAATGTTTCCCGCGTACCGATTGAACGGTTACGGCTTTCGTGTTGCCCGCGATCTTCCGTTGCCGAAATGAGTTTGTAAGTGCGCCCGCCTTCGGGTCAAACGCGGACATACACTATTCGTCTGATCCATTTTCGCTGTTACTCATCAAGCAGACGTCGCTGACGTAATGGACGAACGTTTGTTATGGCCCGGAGGGGCGAACAACTTGCCGAGATTCTTCAGTGCAGAATTCTTGCCCAGAACTTCAGATGGCGTCTAAACAGCAGAGCAGTAAAATAGGTCCACATCTCACACTAACTTGAAATACAATTGGATGACGCTGTCGATTTTCAGCATTGACCAAATATGCATTCGTCTCGTGCTGGTACACCTCCGGGGACTCCACCTCCACCGGGAACTGCAGGATCTGACTGGCCAAATGGCTGCGCTCCATCACCAGCCGACCTGTCTTGAAAGTCGCCGGGGGGTGCAGGCGCTCCTGGAGCAGACTGACCAGACGACCGCGCCACTTCTTGATCAATCCGCGATTGTATATTTTTGAGAACTGCCTTTGCATGTTCCAAATCAGCAAGACACTCTTGATAAGACCTATATTTTTGAGTTTGTTGAGCAGTGCCGAAGCTTTGGCAATTTTTTTGGATCACACCGTGCCATGTTTGGGCTTGTGTAAGCTGTTCAACGAGACTTGCTAGGTAGGCTTGGGACTCATCTGACTGTGCAGAAACATGAGAGAGACGTGAAGCGATAACGGCCACAACAGCAAGGACTACAGCCACAGGAATACGCGTCCGCTTGAAATACATCTGTTCCACGCCAACACTCTCTACAGTGATCAATACCCCGATCCAACAACCAGCTTTGTGGATTCTAGCGTTTAGATATCCGTCACAATGGCTAAACTGAAACGTCGGCACACTAAGAAAGTACCGTACTATCGCGCATACGAAAAGTTTCACACTGAATTAATGCGTCTCGCAAAGCAGATCCTGCGCGTCTGCCCATAGATTAGTTGACAGAATAAAACGTGCCAAGTAGCGTTTGGGCGTTCACTACTCTACTTTCTTGCCGAAAATTGTGGGGGTGACAAATGAAACAATCTTTCACTTCGTCTTTGTGCAGTTTTGCCATGGCTCTCATCTTGGGCCTTGGTGTTGTTGCGCTTGCCCAATCGACAGCTTTTGCAGATCCGGGCGGACCGCCGTGTACCGGCGACGATTGCGAAGATTAGGATCCAATGCACGACGTTTCTAGGTGCACCGAACTGGGATCTCTAAAGACCTGAAGGCTGGCGGCGGCCAACTTTGCCGCCGTCCGATTGAGCTTGAATAACACTTGACGGTAATCAGACAATAAGCGGTCGATCTTGAAAATTGCGTCGACCGTTTATTTTCGAAGCGCAAGCGGTATGTGGTTGTGAGCCGTATGTGCTGCTGAAAGCAACAACAACAGGGGGCTCAGTTGAAGAAGCTTTCTGTCTTGATTGTTTGTATTTGTCTTGCGCTTCTCGCAGGTCTATTTTTCACGCCTATCCGATCCAAGATCCTCGCGATTGAGCATTGGACAGCCGATTGGCGCACAGCGTTGCTCTCTGACCGAATAACGGGTGATCACGACAGGATCACCGTCATCGTTGTAACCAATAAGACGCTTGCGAAATATCCGTATCAGTCTCCAACGCCGCGCGATTTGATTGCCGATCTTATTCGCAACGCCGACGCAGCTGGTGCGCGGACCATTGGTGTCGACTTCTACTTTGCACGGCCGACAGAACCAAACCGTGACGATGCGCTTGTTGCAGCCGTCAACAATGCCACCGCCAATGTTATTCTTGGGGCAATTGAAAAGCGTCACAAGCAGTTTTCGAAACAAGAGTTCGAATTTCAAGACACGTTTCTTGGTCGAATGAATGTAGAAAAAGGTTTTATTGATCTCCAACACGAAGGCGATGACGTCGTTCGCTATACATCATTGTCGGCGGATCCAAAGTATAACGACGCGTTTGCATGGCTGATCGCAAAGACAGCTAAGGGAGAACCGCTTCCCGGGCGTTCGCGCGTTGCATGGCTCGTTGGGGAACCTAGAGACAGGGATCCGTTTCTTACGATCTCAGCAGATGATGTTCTGCAGGCGCAAACCAACGCTGAAATATCAAGTCAACTGTCGCAGAACCTAAATGGAAAGATCATACTCATCAGCGGGGAGTATCCCTATCTGGATCGCCACCGAACGCCTTTATCAATTTGGAATGGCTCAAAGCAGTCCGGCGTCAAAATTCATGCGCACATCGTTGCCCAGCATCTCGATGGGCGGCGTTTCTATGAGTTGTCACGCGTGCATGGCGATCAACTGATTGCTGGTGTTGCATTCACCGGTTTTGCGCTTGGTTGGATTTTCTGGCGGAGAAAAATGGACTTTCTTGGCCTGACCGCAGCGACGATCGTGCTCATTGCTATTGATGCGTTGATCTATGCGCAGATGCGCCTGATCCTTCCCTTTACGCTTTCATTGTGGGCCTGGGTGCTGGGCGTAACCGTTGGTCATCATGTGCACACGATCTTTGCGCGCAAAGCATAGTCACAAAGACAAAGACAGAAAGATCTTCCGCTCAGGGTCAAATGCGGACATACGCCAATGGTCTAATTCATTTCCGCTGTTGGGTGTGTGGTAGACATCTCAATCCAGCGTCATGAGTCTAGGACGGTACGGAGGCCGACAGGCGGAGCCCACCCAAAAGCAAGTGGTGGCATTTACACCTATGTGCGCACGATCCCAGCGTGCTCGCCTCCGTTCCCGGCGCTGCAAGAGAGGCTTTGCGCTCGCGGTTGGGTCGCGCTATGAGTTTGTGACAGATCCAAGTGCGTGGTCTGGTCGGGTGGCGCGAACGGAGGACTGCCAATTGGATTTTTCCAATCTGTTGCTATGGGCTGTAGTAATTCTAGGGTCGGCCTATGCCGGATACTTGATTGGTCGCTGGTCCGTCATCAATGATGGCACTCTGGATGAGTATGACGAGACAACGGGGGCGGCCTATAACGAGTATGCGGGCGAAGAGTTTCGTGATGAAACCGCGCCGATCGCCAAAGGGCCTGCCTCGCCAAAGCGTGAAGATTGGACGCCGAAGAAACCGTGGACACGGACGGCCAAACCGCCGCCCGCATTGGCCGGTGTCATCGACGGCGGGGCGGGAGGACAAAGGCGTCAGCCGTCCTCATCGGCAAAACCACCGCCGGCAGCAGCAGGGTTAAAAAGCTAGAAACTGTGTTTCTAGATTTTCGTACGCCCTTTAGTTGTGTGGACAGCGGCGGCATACTCTTTGTTGCTGTTTGATTGCGATCTGCAACCCAACGCGGGGGCCAACGCCGGGGTTTGAAGAGCGTGTTTCACACGTGTTGCAACCACACCTAAATGTAACGCTTTTTTGGCGTTGTTGTGATAAGTCCTATGGTGTAATGCGCGTTGCATCATTGGTTTTGGATGCGTACACTTTGATGGCTGTGATAATGAGGTGAGCGGACCTGCCGCATCGACATTGGTTATGATAGCCACAAAAAAGACGAGCGTTTGAGTAAGGGTAAGGTATGTCGGAACAACAAAAGAACTTTCCTGAGTTCTATGTCACAGCACCACAACCGTGCCCCTATTTGTCAGGTCGCCTAGAGCGCAAACTTTTCACACACCTGACGCGCGAAAAATCCAGCACCGTAATCGACAATCTGTTGAAGGGTGGTTTTCGGCGCAGTCAAAACATTGCCTACATGCCGTACTGCGAAGGCTGCCAAGCGTGCATCTCCGTGCGGGTGGTTGTTGACGAATTTCTAGCAACGCGTTCGATGCGTCGTATTCTCGACAAAAACTCTGACCTCGTCGCCCGTCGTGTGCCAGCCAAACCGACCTCTGATCAATATGCACTGTTTCGCAACTACGTTGATGCGCGCCATTCCGACGGTGGCATGGCCGATATGACCGTGCTCGATTATGCGATGATGGTCGAAGATAGTGCCGTCGAAACGGTCCTGACGGAATACCGCGTTAAACCGGAAAACGCGCTGGATGCGGATCCGGAAAGCTGGCCGCTGATCGCGGTTGCGCTGTGTGACTATCTCTCAGATGGTATCTCGATGGTCTATAGCTTCTTTGATACAGATGCTTCAGCACGCAGCCTTGGCACTTATATGATCCTTGAACACATTGCACACTCCAAGCGCCTTGGTCTGCCGTATCTTTATCTTGGCTATTGGATCGAGGGTTCGCGCAAGATGACCTATAAAACGCGCTTCCAGCCGCAAGAACAGCTGGGTCCCAATGGGTGGGTGTTGCAGGACACGCCTTAGCAGTCGGCAAAGCGCGTTGACTACACTATGCAAACAAATTGGAGGCACTCCAATGGCGCAAGCTTCCTACAACCACGCGCAGCGCTCTTATTTTAGCTTGATAATTTTTGCGGTCGTGGCTGCAATTTTTCTGCCTGTGGCAATAGCAGCGCCAGAGCCAGCTTGGCTCAAAGGGCTGTTGTTTGCTTTGGCCGGATTGTTTCTCGCGATTGGCTTTGTGTTTTCATCGTTAACTGTGACCGCTGATGAGCAATCTTTGTCGTGGAGCTTTGGTTCAGGGTTCTGGAAAAAGACAATCGCACGCTCAGACATTATCAGCGTAGAAGCTGTGACCACCAAGTGGTGGCACGGTTGGGGGATCCGTTGGACGCCTGATGGCTGGCTGTACAATGTTTCAGGCTTTGACGCTGTTGCGGTCACTACGCGCCAGGGCAAAACCGTGATGATTGGTACTGATGAACCCGATGCACTTGTCGCCGCGCTTGGCAATTAGACCACGACGTTTGGAGGCAATGCGTGTTGGTTCTGATCCGACGGCGGAGTACCCAATAGGTGTGCTGCGCTTATGGTGTCCTAAAGACGAGCTTATCATGATGTCGTTCCGGGTGCCGCTCAACCTGACTCAATCCTGCGGGACGTTCAAAAATATCGAAATAGATTTCCGCTGAAGAACATCGAATAGTCCCTTTTAGCTGAGGTAAATCAGTCATGAAGCCACCAATTTGGTGTTGAGAACCCACAGTGCCTGAGATCAGCGGGGGTGTGGCCGCATACGGTCTTGCGAAATATCGGGTGTCCTGTAAGGGTTAGCCGAGGTGTGGGGGAATCACGTCCAAGTTTGCTCAACCAATCTGCCATAAATCGGCAACGATTTGTATCAGAGGGAGTGGCCTTGAGACGGGACATAATTTTGAGGACTTCCAAATTGACTCAATCGCAAACCGCAGGCGCGCCGGACGACACAATTGGGCGCGATTGGATGAAGTTGTTGGCGCCCTATCGCAAGGCAAGCTTGTCGCGCTCATTGTTTGAAATCGCCATCACAGTCGTGCCACTTATGCTGCTCTGGGCCGGCGCTGCCGCAGCATTGTCCGTGAGCTATTGGCTTACCTTTCTGCTCCTCATTCCTGCAGCATTTTTTCTCGTTCGTTTGTTTATCATTCAGCATGACTGCGGACATGGCGCATTCTTTCAGACTCCTAAAGCCAATGATTGGACAGGGCGCATCCTCGGTGTTTTCACCTGCACGCCCTATGACGTTTGGCGTAGATCACATGCCATTCATCACGCAACGTCAGGCAACTTGGACAAACGCGGTGTTGGTGACATCGATACGCTGACGATTACAGAATATCAGGCGTTGTCGCGTTGGCATCAGTTTACCTATCGGCTGTATCGCCACCCGTTCATTATGTTCGCGATTGGTCCAGCGTATTTGTTCCTCGTTGAACAGCGCCTACCGACGGGCATGATGCTTCAAGGCTGGCGGCCGTGGCTGAGCGCGATGGCAACAAATGTCGGGATTGCACTTTTTGCTGCAGCAATGATTTGGCTTGTTGGTTGGAAAACGTTCTTGATGGTCCACGTGCCATTGGTGGCGCTGGCTGCCTCTATCGGGGTTTGGATGTTCTACATCCAGCATCAGTTCGAAGACACATATTGGGCTGAAGGTCATGAATGGAGTCATCAGGCAGCCGCCTTGCATGGCAGTTCACATTATGACCTGCCCGCCGCGCTGAGTTGGGTGACAGGTTATATCGGCATCCATCATGTTCACCATCTCTATAGCCGGATCCCATTTTATCGCCTTCCGCATGTGCTGCACGCATACCCAGAGCTGGCCGATGTGCGCCGCGTGACCTTGTGGCAAAGCTTTAAATATGCCCGCCTCAGATTGTGGGATCAGGCAGCCCAACGTTTGGTGCCGATCAACAAAGTATCGGGCCGTCCGGCGTAACAATCGCTGACAATAGCTGGATTACGTAACGTCGAAACGCTGCTGATTTTGGTGTGCGGCCTCTGGTAATTGCCCAAAACAAGCCCCATATTTAAAGGGTAGGTTTGAGGGCAAAAGGAGGTTGTTATGTTTGACTCATTAACACTCACTCAAAGCCTTGCAGCTTTGATCGGTCTCTACTTCCTGGCGGCCGGCATTGGCCTGCTGCGGGACCGAGATAGTCTCGCAGTTATGTTCAAAGAGCTGAAAGCGCAGCCGATGCTGGGGTATCTCGGCGCTGTACTTGCGTTTGTGATCGGCGGTGCCATGGTTGCACTCCACAATGACTGGAGTACGTGGCTATCGAGTTTCGTATCTTTGATTGGCTGGGCATCACTGCTTGAAGGTACCTTGATGCTGGCAGCGCGCTCATGGTTCCTTGAACTGTTTGAGGGACTGTTGACCTCAGATGGGTTCTTGAAAGCGATCTCATATGCAACCATTGCCGGTGGCGCTGTGTTGTTGTTATGTGCGTTGAGCTGATCTCTCCCAGCACTTGAGAGATCTGACAAAGAACCAGCTTCAAAAACAGTATTTGGCCCAGCCCTCGGGATATGCCCAGACTGGGCCAAAATTTGTGCCTCTTTTAAAGGCTTGTTGTGACGCGCCTCACCGGATTAAAATCCGCCATGGATGATGCCGCACTCAAAGAACTAACCAAGAAACTCCACGCGCGAATTGCGGAGATTGCTGACGAACGGGCAACGAATGCTGACGCACGCCAAACGGTTGCCTTGGATCAAGCCAGTGTGGGTCGCGTGTCGCGGATTGATGCCTTGCAGGGCCAGCAGTTGGCACTGGCGCAAGATCGCAACAGGGCTGCGGAGGTGCACCAGATTGAAGCCGCACTGCAACGTGTCGCCGATGGCAGTTATGGCGTTTGCATCAAATGTGATGAAGAAATCTCTGAAAAGAGATTGCGCTTCAATCCTGCAGCCCCGACGTGCATTGCGTGTGCCAAATGATTGTGAGCACAGGGGCGGTTTATTGCGGTGTCACACGTTTATTGCCGTGTCACACATAGAAAAAGCCGCGCCCTAAAGCGCGGCTCTTCCATTTTACATTGCAGTCAAACAGTCAGGCTTAAGCGGCCTGGATGTTGTTGACAGCGATCTTGCCGCTGCGTTGATCTTCTGCAGTGTCAAAAGAAACCTTTTGACCTTCATTCAGCGTGTGCAGGCCTGCGCGCTCAAGAGCGGTGGCGTGAACAAAAACGTCTTTGCCGCCGTTGTCAGGAGCAATAAAACCAAAACCTTTTTGGCTGTTGTAGAATTTAACTGTACCGGTATCCATGGAAATTTCCTTTTTAGTCCATGATTGCATTTGAGCGCCGCCACGCGCAAAGCGCACGAGCCCGTGTTGTCGATTTTTGGAGGGGTTCTGAACGTGCGTCTAGCAATCGCAGACGTAGGGGCCCGGTCGTCCGGCCAAATCGATGCGCTTGCATATAGAGGTGATTGAGGGCGAACACAAGGCGGCAATGCAGAATTCTGCGATTGTGACGCGTTTGTTACCAAATTGGGTGTCATATTCCTGTTTTAAGAACAAGTTTGCGTAAACTGTAGTCCCGTGGAATGACTCACTTTTTATTAGCACCAACTTGCTTCGGTGCCTGTTGGAGCACGCAAAAGCTCGTCTACATTTGCTTCGAGGACTCGGTAGCCGACGTTTCCTGTGAGCTTCTGGCGACCTTCATTCATTAAATAGGTTGGAGACACAGTTACCGAACTCGACTGGGCTAAATTGATGTCTGTAGCAAAGGCTGCAATGGCTTCGGATGATTGCAATTTTTCGATGAGACGCACCTCATCAATACCAAGGCGCGTGGCGATGTCGTTGAGGACGTGCCAATTGGAAATATCCGCTCCGTCGGAAAAAAATGCCTGGCGAACAGCCCAGTCCGCACGGCTTGATAAGCTGTCAAAAAAATCTGTGTTGGACGTGTTTTGCTGATCTAGGTCTTCTCTCTCGATAAGAGAAATGGCCTTCAGAAAGATATGCGCAGTCATGGATGTGCGTGGGCGCGTTTTAAGCCATAAGTCTTGGCGCACCTGAACATGAGGAAACCGCTCGGAGACGTCATTGATATGGCGATTGAAGCCTTGAAATCCGTCGCGGTCTTTCCAGTTTTCTAAAATTTTGGTGTGCGCATCAGGAAACACAGAACAAAAGTGGGTTTCGATGTCGATTTTATCGCCGAAGTTGTCGGCCAGCTCTTCAACCCGGCGGCGGGCTGCATAAGCCCAAATGCAGAGCACATCAGAAAAATAAGAAATGCGAACAGCGGTCATGTTTTATGCCTCATAGTGTTGGTGATGAGGGTGTTATCTCACGTCGTTAGTCTGACGTGTTTTACCGTCCGGGCCGCCCCGTTTTTTTCTGCCTACCACCATGGCGTTTTTTCTTCGAAGCAGCAGGATCGTCTGAAAAATCAGGTTTGTCTGGCCGCCGAGTTCCGCCTTTCACAGGAAGTGTTGCATGCGGCCCCATCTCATCCAGGGTCGGTTTGTGTGCGCCGCGAATGTTTTCGCCAAACGCACCGGGGTTTTCGACAGTGATGGTTTTGCGTCGCGGTGTGGGTCGGTCTGTGCCAGGTCCCATATCATCGAGTGATGGTTTTTTGATGCGTGAGCTCGCCCCCCGAGAGGTGGATTGTGCATGGGTGGGTTGCACAGGTTCATAGCCGTCTTTCATGCCCGTTGCTGGGGCAGGTTTGGCGCGGCCTTTACCGGATCTGCGGGATTTGCCCTTCCCGCGCGGCTTGCCCGGTTTTGTTTGCTCTAAGCCCGCGTAACTTCCGGCTTGGGCTTCAATCTTGTGTTGTCGCGCCATCGGGTCGTCGGCAATGGCAAGTTCAGTTTCGCGCAAGCGCTTGATTTCATCTCGCAGGCGTGCCGCTGTTTCAAATTCAAGGTCGGCTGCTGCCTCGCGCATTTTCTTTTCCATGTCTTCGATGACGGCCGTGATGTTGTGGCCGACGGCAGGTTCGTCTACCAACCCGGTGTCAACGGTGACATGGTCCTTCTCGTACATGGAATCCATAATGTCCGAGATGTTTTTCTTGATGCTCTGCGGTGTGATGCCGTTGGCTGTATTGTAGGCGACTTGCTTTTCGCGACGGCGGTCCGTTTCAGCAATCGCGCGCTCCATCGATCCGGTCATCTGATCGGCATACAAAATAACTTTGCCATCCACGTTGCGGGCAGCCCGGCCGATGGTCTGCACCAGTGATGTTTCAGAGCGCAAGAAGCCTTCCTTGTCGGCATCAAGAATAGCGACCAACGCGCACTCAGGAATATCGAGTCCTTCACGCAGCAGGTTGATGCCAATCAAAACGTCGAACGCGCCAAGACGCAGATCGCGAATGATTTCGATGCGTTCCAGAGTTTCGATGTCCGAGTGCATGTAGCGGACACGAATGCCACTCTCATGCATGTACTCCGTCAAGTCTTCAGCCATGCGTTTGGTGAGCGTGGTCACAAGCGAGCGGTAGCCGCGGGCTGCCACCTGGCGCACTTCATCAAGCAGATCATCAACCTGACTTGATGCAGGCCGAATGAGGATTTCTGGATCAATCAGGCCGGTTGGTCGGATAACCTGCTCGGCGAACGTGCCGTCAGTTTCGGTGATTTCCCAACCGCCAGGTGTTGCCGAGACGCAAACCGTCTGTGGGCGCATCGCGTCCCATTCTTCAAAACGCATCGGACGGTTATCAAGGCAGGATGGGAGTCGAAACCCAAATTCGGCCAACGTTGCTTTGCGTCGATAGTCTCCGCGGAACATACCGCCAATTTGCGGGACCGTGACGTGGCTTTCATCGACAAACACCAGCGCATTATCGGGTAGATATTCAAACAGCGTAGGTGGCGGGTCGCCTGGGCGACGGCCCGTCAAATAGCGGGAATAGTTTTCAATGCCAGCGCACGATCCCGTTGCTTCCATCATTTCCATATCAAATGTGGTGCGTTGGTCGAGTCGCTGCGCTTCAAGAAGTTTACCGACGCTGGTCAATTCATTGAGGCGCTGCTTGAGTTCTTTTTTGATGCTCTTGATAGCTTGCTGCAGGGTCGGCTTTGGCGTCACGTAGTGGGAGTTAGCGTAGAGCTTGACCAGTTCCAACTCGTCGGTTTTTTCACCAGTGAGGGGATCAAATTCGGTGATCGCCTCAACGTCATCGCCAAACAAAGAGATTCGCCACGCGCGATCCTCCAAGTGGGCGGGGAACACTTCGACGGTGTCGCCACGCGCGCGAAACGTTCCACGATAGAAGTTTCCGTCGTTACGCTTGTAATGCAGTGCGACGAGGTCCGCCAGCAACTGGTCCCGCGACAGCCGTTCGCCAACCTTCACGGCAAATGTCATCGCTGTATAGGTTTCAACCGATCCGATACCGTAAATGCAGGATACGGATGCAACAATGATAACATCATCCCGTTCGAGCAATGCCCGGGTTGCACCGTGACGCATGCGGTCAATCTGTTCGTTGATTGAGGCTTCTTTCTCAATATAGGTGTCTGTGCGCGGCACGTAAGCTTCGGGTTGGTAGTAGTCGTAGTAAGAGACAAAGTACTCAACGGCGTTGTTGGGAAAGAAGTTTTTGAACTCTCCATAGAGTTGTGCGGCAAGTGTCTTGTTGGGTGCAAGAATGAGCGCTGGGCGTTGTGTCTCGGCGATGACACTCGCCATCGTGAACGTCTTGCCGGAACCCGTCACACCAAGCAAAACTTGGGTTTGGTCATTGGCTTTGACGCCGCTCACAAGTTCCTTAATCGCTTCTGGTTGATCACCCTTGGGTTGGAATTCTGAGACAAGGTTGAAGGCCACACCGCCCTCGCTTTTTTCGGGGCGCTCCGGGCGGTGCGGCGCAAATATCGGCAGGCTGCCTGAGACAAGCGGATGGGTCGCCAATAACGGTTGGGTTGCGAGCACGGTGTGAGCGCGCTCTGATCGCTCGCCAGGCTTGGCCAGCATGGCGTTTAAAACATCAGATGGGCCGGTTATGACATCGCGTGGCGTGGCGCCGGTTTGGCGCAGCGCCGGCAAAGTGTCGGATGGTGTGAATGTCGCTTGTGGAGCTTCGCCAAAACCGGGTGTGCCCGCTGCTGTCTCGGCGGGTGGTGGCGCAGGTTTGCCCGACTTGCCACGCGATGCGCGTGGGGCCTTGGATTTTGCTGGAGTTTTTTTGCTTGCGCGCGCCATATCGCTCTAAGTATGGGGGCTTCGCCGCGTGGGCTCAAGGGACGAGAACGCCACCAGACGCAGTCCGCACAGTTTTAGATGACGCACTGCCTGCAATTTGTGCCTCTAGAGGCCGCGGAATACGGTGCCTGACATCAAAACAAAGTAGGCAATGATGCCCAGCCAAAATTCCTGGTGGGGCAGATAACGCGGGATCGGAATGAGGCCAATCTTGGTGATGATTGCGAGGGCAGCCAGCACCAATGACAGCGCAAATATAATGATGGTGGGCGGGTTCAGACGCATGCTTCGTCTCCGTGCAGTAATATGTGCCAACCAGTTGCTTAGAGCCGCTCTGTGGTGAGCGTACTAATGGCGGTAGCGCATCACTGTTGCAAGGGCAAGAAGAAGCTGCACGGAGGGCGAAAAGTCGGCGGTCACTGTGGCTTCCCGAGATCTCTTCGGCAGAGGCCACTAACAACCGGCAGGGCGTGCAAGGGCAGGTGGAACAGCGTGAGCGCTACCATGCGACGACGCGCGCCAATGCGCACGGGAACCGTTGGTTGATGCGGTTGGTTTCGTTAAAGCGCTTGAGCGGTGCGTGCTGGAGCTGTCGCCCACGGCAGACCCGACGTACTATCGAGCAGGAATTTTACAACTTCGGGATGGTGCTTGTCGGTGGAGCGGCAAATCACCAGGAATTGGTCGTGCTCGGTTGAACTTTTGTCGGCTTCGCTGAGGCCGACTGCGGTGAGCAACGGCTCAATGGTGACCACTTCAAATTCGCGGTCGACAGTTCCAATTGTGGTGTTGCCAGATGAAATGGTGAAACGATCACCCTTTGCAACGGGGGCTTGCCAAGTCGCGGGCTGCATCATGGTTTTATTCGCAGTTACACTTGATGAGCCCAGCCAATAGGATTCACTACCTGCAATTGGTGGGGTCCACGGTTTGCGTGCGGCTGCGACCGCTATGGGCGTCGGGCTCGTATTGAGGGCGGTTTCAAAACCAGATTGTAGCCATATGGCTGGATTGGCCCATGAGACAGCCAGCAGACCCGTACCGAACAACAGTCCCGCAAGGGAAAGACTGCGGTGAGCCGAAAAGAGCGCCTGAAACAGTTTCATGGGATCCTCATTGCCTTAAGCGTAGTGCATAACCCTATCATATAGGTATGATTTGGGTGTTTTGCGAGGGTGATATCAAGACTTTTTTCTTTACGGTCTGGCAGTAGAATTGGACCAACTCCGTGCTGGATTTGGCCGGACGCGAGCAAGCGCAAAATTTTGACCAAAGTGACGCCATACCGTGAGTGTAAACGCTGTCAACAGAGCAAACAGTAGACCCAGCACAAATAAGGTTAAAACAGAGGGGTCTGTGCCCCACTTCAGTCCGGTGTTCGCGCTAAATTCAGGAAGAGCTGGCAAGGCGTTACCGGTTTGGGCACGGTCTTCCAGCGCCAGGATGGCAATACCACTATAAACAGCGAGCCCGATCCCGGCATCGCGTGCGGCCTTCAACGCAAACTTTATCCGACGGCTTGGCATCAAGTCTATCCTTCTCTTAAAGCACCCTGAACGCGGGGTTAGTTCGGTGGCCTCATGCGCTACCAGAGGCAGTCTGTGTGGCTCCGGCATGCCCGGATTGTGGCAACTCCGGGTTAATTCACAGCCTGGGACGGCTTGTTGGTTAGGTGTGGTTCGCTGGCAACGAAATCTGACACGATTAGACCAAAGTTGGCGTGACGTTTCGGCCCGCGCCGCTCGGTTGCCAGCCCGCTCTGGCGGGCGTAGCTTGGTGCTGCATCGAGTCTGCACTGGGTCTTCAAGAGGTCCGAGAGCACGCCTCGACGGCGCGTTTCCCACACCACATGATTTGTTACAGAACAGAAAATCTGGATTTCGACCCATGGGCTTTTTCGCTGATAGTCTCGCTCGCGTGCAACCGTCTGCAACGATTGCTGTTTCAACCAAGGCCCGTGAATTGAAAGCGGCCGGACGCGATATCATTTCGTTGTCAGCAGGTGAGCCGGATTTTGACACACCAGATCACATCAAAGAGGCCGCCAAGCGTGCTCTTGATGCCGGTAAAACCAAGTACACTGATGTCGATGGTATTCCAGAACTGAAGCAGGCGATCATTGCCAAATTCAAACGCGACAATGGGTTGGACTACACACCAACACAGATCTCTGTGGGCACAGGTGGCAAGCAGGTGCTCTATAACGCGCTCCTGGCAACACTAAACCCAGGTGATGAAGTTCTGATTCCGTCGCCGTGTTGGGTGTCGTATGCCGATATTGTTTTGCTTGGTGGTGGCACACCGGTGTTTGTGCCGACCAAGCCGGAAGATGGATATCGCCTGAAGCCTGAAGCGCTCGCCAAGGCCATCAACAAAAAAACCAAATGGCTTTTGTTCAACTCGCCGTCCAACCCGACGGGTGCTGCTTACAGTTATGATGATCTCAAAGTGTTGACTGACGTTCTGCTACGCCCTGAAAATGATCACGTCTGGGTACTGACCGACGATATGTACGAACATCTTCTCTATGATGGTCTTGAGTTTGCAACGCCGGCCCAAGTTGAGCCCGAGCTCTATGATCGCACGTTGACCATGAACGGCTTGTCCAAAGCGTATTGTATGACCGGTTGGCGGATGGGCTATGCCGGTGGTCCAGAACCACTGATCAAAGCGATGCGTAAATTGCAGTCTCAATCTACCTCCAACCCATGTTCAATTACGCAATGGGCAGCGGTTGAGGCTTTGAATGGACCGCATGATTTTATTGCAGACAACAACAGGCTGTTTGTTGAGCGACGTGATTTTGTCGTGGCAGCTCTCAATAAAGCGCCAGGCTTGTCGTGCCTGATGCCGCAAGGGGCGTTTTACGCCTACCCGTCGTGTGATGGTGCGATTGGGAAAACCTCCAAAGGTGGGGTTAAAATTACCAACGATGAAGATTTCGCGACCGCGCTTTTGGAAGAAGAAGGTGTTGCGGTGGTGCATGGCGCAGCCTTTGCTGGTTCACCTGCCTTCCGCCTCTCTTACGCAACGTCGCTTGATGCTCTGAAAGACGCCTGTGCCCGCATTACACGGTTCTGCGAGGCGTTAACGTAGCGCCTATAGAAACGCTGTTGGTGCGCTTCCGGTTCAAGTGCACCGAACCGCAAGCTATGCCGTTTTGAGCGGTGTTGTGGTCGTTTCGCTGCCCGAGTCCGTGACCCTCTTAGGGTCGGGCTCGAGTTGCGCGCCATGAGGGGGTTCCTTCGGCGCTTCCGCCCAACGAAGTCCTTTGTAATTGAAGCCTTCCGCAACAGTTGGTTTGACGACGTCAAAGTACGGCGACACATCAAAGTCGCGTGGCGTGAACAAGCTGTGATGACGAATGTGATGCACGTCTGCGGAGGTGTACCCGTTGGCACCGTGCTCGCCACGTTTCAATTTTTCAACGCGTGGCAGAATGGGATAGTGGATCGAATGAAACGCTTGCGCAATCAATGTCGAGCAAATCGCGCGGGTTGGGCTGCCAGACCCAAGTGCCAGCATGCGTCGGCGCCAACGCCGTGGGATGGGCGGTTGCGGAACCAGGTAGCGCGCAAGGTCAAACACATTGCGAGTGTCGTAGCTCAGTCCGATCTTGGAACACATGAAGTGGATCATGTGTTGTCGATCTTCGTCGGTTAAATTGACAGGCCGGCAAACGCGTGTCGGCGAACATTCATATTTTGAAAGTGGAACCGCGACACAGCCCTCGCCGACATTCACCTCGATCAGAGTAATTGGTTCGCCGTCGTCCGTTGTGGTTCCCAATGCATCGCCAACAAAGAGTGCGGCGTGCGACCAGCTTGATTGAGTGAGATACCGAATGGCGGCGGAAACTTTATCGCGACCATCAATCAGAACGACGTCACCGGGGCGTAATACGCGTTGCATCAAGGCGATGTCAGTGTGGTGAGGAAGGTCGCGCGGATCGGGTTTCGCCGTCACGCGATTGGCAATCCGGCGGCCCGTCCAATCTAAAAATTTATTCAGCGCTGACATGTTTGTTGGTTCCGATCTTTTACGTCTGCGCGCGCTGGCAGCGGATACCTCAATACTATATGAATACGGCTTCGAGGCCGAGGCCGTTTCAAAAAGTTCTGTTGAATTTTGCGTGAGTGTGGCCGTAGACGGAACACAGGCGATACCATGGCTCTCACTGCCCGCATATACCTATGTGGGGCATGCGGGTTTGTCTTGTTCGGCCTAATCTTTTAGATTGGCGTGATGGGACAAAACCTGGTCCCGTGTACGTGCCTCACTAAATTGAAAAGGGGTGTCCAATGAAACGGTTTGCCATTCTTGTCTTCGGTTTAGTTGCCTACGCCGTTGCTATGGCCAGTTTGGTTTACGCTATTGGCTTTATTGGCAATATCTTTGTTCCTAAAACAATAGATTCAGGCCCTGTCTCGCCGCTTTCTGAGGCCGTCATCATCAATGTCGTGCTGCTCACTATCTTTGCTGTACAACACAGTGTTATGGCGCGCCCGGCATTCAAGTCCTTTCTGACACGATTTATTTCGGCGCCAGCCGAACGCAGTGTGTATGTGCTGTTGAGTGGCCTTATTTTGTGGTTGCTGTTTTGGCAATGGAGACCGATGACGACAGAGGTGTGGAGAATTGAAAACGAAATCCTCGTGTTGGCCCTGTGGACACTCTATTTTGCAGGCTGGGCACTTGTCGTTTTCAGTACATTCCTCATCAGCCACACAGATCTTTTCGGGCTAAAACAAGTTTTGACAAACTGGACGGGTCAACCGGTGCCGGCGCCTGAGTTTAAAACTCCGTTGTTCTACAAGTTTGTTCGCCACCCGATTTACTTCGGCATGCTATTGGTGTTTTGGGCGGCACCTGTGATGACGCTTGGGCATCTCCTATTTTCTATCGCCACGACGGGTTACATTTTAATTGGTGCGACGCTTGAAGAACGCGATTTGATTTCCGTTTTTGGAGACAAATACCGGGACTATCGACGTCAGGTCTCGATGTTGATCCCGTGGCCATGGAAAGGGTGATGAGGGGTAGTGTGCGATTTTCATCCAACGTCAGCTCAAGACGCATGAGCTGACGTCGTTTAGATCTCGGCTGTTGTTCTGCTTGTGACCCGGAGCGGATCTCAGCCAATCCTCATCCAACCCGACGTTATGGATGTCCTGGAGTTGCCCCTGTACCTACTTTCAGCCAGGTACTAAAGTCCCGATCGAGCAGATCAGTTTCGTTCCATTTGAGGCGCGTATGAGCAACAAAAGTTTTGCAGGGTTTCTACCTTGGTGGGTCTGGATTATCGTGGTCATGGAAGCAGCCGTGCCAACAATCTTTGGCGTGGCCACATGGCTGGATCCGGCGACATACATTCAAGGTGCTCAAAGCGTTACTTACGAGATTATGCTATATATTACGCGCAATCTGACAACCGCGCTCGGTATTGTGCTGGCCGTACTGCTGCGCAGCCATATTGCCATTTTTATTTTCATCATCGTCCGAATGGTCACGGATGCTGCCGACATGATCAATGCCACGTTCAATGGTGGGGGTGAAAGTGTCGTGCAAACCATCCCACTTCTATTTGTTGTTCTGATCGTCCTCCCGCTTCTTGCGCTGCGCCATTTGTGGGGGCGCATCCGGCAAGGCTGAGATTGTGGAGGTCTGGTATTGGTGGGTAAGCGGACGTGGCGCTGTGCTGGTGTGGGCGTCTCCTCATGACCCACTGCGGACCTTTTGTGCCCCCCCCGTCTCAACGACTATAGGAGCTATTAACGGCATTCTAGAATAGCACTGTTGTAATCTATAGAATGGCTAATAATGGGGGCACTTGATTGTCATAACTGAAGGTTCGGAAATTAGCATGGCGTATCAGCAATTACTCCCCTCCGACACCGAACTGATTGATGAATTCCAAATTCTTGCCCATCTCGGAAGCGGCGGATTTGCGAATACCTATCGAGCGCTTGAGAAAAGTCTTGGGCGGGAAGTTGCGATCAAAGAGTACTTTCCATCTGAGTTGGCTGTGCGGGCAGATAACTTGCGCGTCGAAGCCAAGACTGAATCGCAAGAAAAACAATTCAAGTGGGGTCTGCGCCGGTTCATTCGTGAAGCCCAAACGCTCGCCAAATTTCGCCACCCAAGCGTTGTACGTGTGCACCGTGTTTTTGAGGCAAATGATACCGCCTACATCGTAATGGAGTTTGTTACTGGTTCTAATATGGAGTCCTGGCTGTCCGCCCGTGGGCATCCCCTGACGCAGGATGAGTGTGATCAGTTTCTACCGCCGCTTTTAGATGCCCTGGAAGTGGTGCACTCTGCCGGCATTCTGCACCGGGATATCAAACCTGCAAATATATATATTCGCGCCGAAGACAGCAGTCCTGTGCTTCTCGATTTTGGATCGGCTCGACACGCTGCCGCTGACCAGGCAGGCACCACAGCGGCAATCGTCTCAAAAGGTTATTCACCGCACGAAGCCTATACGACCGACACTACGCAACAGGGCCCCTGGTCAGACATTTATGGACTTGCAGCCACCATCTACAAGGCATTAGCTGGTCAAGCACCTCCAGAATCGACCCGGCGAACGCTTGAAGACACATACGCCTCGCCAAAATCACTTCCCTCAATGAGTGAGGGTTATCGGAGTGAGTTTCTTGATGCGATTGACAACGCTCTTGCAGTCATGCCGAAACAACGCCCGCAGTCGATCAGTGACTGGCGCAAACAACTCTTTCTGACATTACCGCCGACCACAATTTCTGAGGCTTCGACACAGTCGCTTGCCACGACCAAGATTTGGAAACCAATCAGTGATGACTTCAGTGATACGCCTTCCAGCGCCTCAGCAGAGAAATGGTACGCGAAATGGTACGGATTATTGATGCCAAAAACGCTGGCTTTTAAGGCTGGTTTAGCGATGGCGTTGGTTGGTGGTTCGGCGTTGTTAGTGATGTTTATTCCAGCCTCCCTCACATACGTGCAGGGGATGATAGGCAACAATGAGCAATCAGCCTCCGGCGCGCCTGAGAAGAAGTCCACTAAATCTGCAGAGGCTGTTAATCGAGGCGGACCATCAGATGATACAAAAACGCAGAAAAGACTGCAGCTTGCAGTAGATTCTCCGAGTACATTAAAAGAACTCAGTGGGCTTTGGGCCCCATCTAAGGCGGGCTGCGAAGCAATCCTTTCGGACAAACCTCCGTCTCCAAGTGTAGGTAAGCATTTTGGAGTGATAGGAATTTGTTCCAACGGTCTTGAGATGCTTTACCAACCGGTCTCGTGCAGCGCACGTGACTTGGGTAGAAAATCAGATATTGTCCAAATCGCTGCGTCATGTCGAATTAAAGATTACGATCCCGTCCCGTTGCGCCTTCGCATATCTGTAAAAGATCAAAACAACATTTCATTTTTTAAAGAGGACTTTGACCCAAGCTATTTCACCTTAGAAGGGGCATACCGGCGCTGCAATCGTACCTATCAATGCGTGACAGTCCCCAACATCGGAGATAATTCAGACTCGCGTGATAAACCGGTCAGTGAAACAAACGCCAAAGCTTTAGAAGGGCCAAACCAGTCCGAGATTCTACGACCGCCCTCGAAAACAGTTAATGAATTTTTTGGAACCTGGGTCGATGCAGCTCAGTATACCTGCCGGAGCTTTGATGAAAGTGAAGGTGAATGGTTTCGCTTAAGCGATGGACTACTGCAACTAGGTTACGGGAACGCTTGTAAGGTCAAAATGACCCTCGATGGACCAACGTTAACAGCCGAGGGCAATGAGTGTTTTGGCGAAGAAATGCCATTAGATCGCATCAGCCGGAAGTTCACAATATCTCAGGGCGGTGTCATCATCTCGAATAAAATTGTTTACCTTCGGTGCCCTAGCTGATGCGCATTTGACGCGAACGTCCGCTCTTGGCGCTTAGCGGACATGCACGCCTCAAAACACCAACGTCTGCTGTTGGCGTTATAGCAGTCGTGGTGCTGGTAAGCAGTCAATGTCTCCTCCTGACCCAAAGCGGACTTGAGTAGGCCATCGTAGCCGCGGCCTTCTTGACCGGTAACCGAGTTTGAATATGGGCGGGTATCTCCTACAATATTTCCAAAAGTTTTGTTGCCGACATCTATTGCCGGTTAAAGTCGCCCGTGGCGTTGCGCGCGCAAATGGCCTAAAAGCGCGGGATGAGCAAGAGAAGAGATACGCGCACCAGCTATCACCACGGCAACTTGAAGGAAGCGCTTCTCCATGCGGCGCGCCGCCTCATCGAGGAAAAGGGTGCAGATGGGTTTACGCTTGCCGAAGCGGCACGGCTTGCCGGCGTTAGTCCCGCAGCACCCTACCGACATTTCAAGGACCGCAACGAACTGCTGGGCGCACTTGCAGTTTCGGGGTTTGAAAAGTTTGGTGAAGCCTTGGAGCGCGCTTGGGAGAACGGGCGCCCTGACGCCATAACCGCGTTCACGCGCGTCGGCCAAGCGTATCTCGACTTCGCCCGCGATGAGCGCGCGGCCTACAAGATTATGTTTGAATCAGGCGTGTCGCTTGAAGGGACGCCCGGGTTGCGGACAGCAAGCGGGCGTTCGTTCGATGTTCTGCGCACATGTGCAGCGGCATTGCTTGAGCGCGTGCCCGCAAAACAGCGACCGCCGGTCGATTTGATGAGCGTGCATATATGGGCGTTGACGCACGGAACTGCGACCCTGTTTTCCGACAAAAGCCTGGCGCGTGGGCGCGTTCCGGTCACCAGCAGTGACGTGCTTGAATCCGGCGTACTCGTTTATTTGCGAGGGCTTGGCATCATTCCAGTCGATGATGACTAAGTGGCTGTTTTCGCTTTGTAATTTTTGAAAAATCCTGAAATCGACAGTGCCAATCTTGATTTTGTCCAGATCGCACCTATTTATGTAAATGTGATTAACATTCACACGAAAGGGAAGCGTAATGAGCGCAGCGACGTTGAAGGGTTGGGCCGAGGTTGTCGACGAGTATGGCAAGGGTGGCTGGATCGCATTGATGGTCATCAGCTTTGTCGTGTTTTGGCCGATCGGTTTGGCTGTCCTGGGATTTCTAATATGGAGTGGTCGCATGGGATGTATGGGAAGACGCCATCGCGCATATCGTTGGCATGACGCGCGTCAGTCGAGATCGAGTGGGAATACGGCGTTTGATGAATACCGCGAAGAAACGCTGCGCCGCCTCGAAGAAGAGCAAACCGAGTTTGCAAGTTTTCTTGATCATTTGCGCAAGGCCAAGGACAAGGCGGAGTTCGATCAGTTTGTGACCGAGCGCGCTAATCGTCCGTCGGCCTCTGCAACAGGTGAGACCGGAGACGAGAGCGACACATCATTCGTGCCGCGTACCTGAGTGCGGCACCATCGCACTCACTCATCAGAAAAAGTTTGAAACCGGCGCATCCAATGAAGGCGCCGGTTTTTTTGCGCGGCTGGAGATGGATACTGTTTGAAAGTTTTGTCGATTGGATCGGCTGGATGTTACGCTGAAAATTGACCTGCAAGCCCCGAAAAGTCTTTAATTGCAAACTGCACCACGTTGTCCCCGGGTCGTATTTTTTTGGGGATCATTAGGTGTTGCAACAGGTTGCGGTAAGTGTAACTTGTCTGGGCTAGTTTATTGCACAAAATAATTCATTTGATTGGAGCGGTTGGTATGAAAGTTTTGCAGTGTATTTTTATTTCTTTATCACTGTGCCTTCTTACAGGATGTGCATCGGGCGCAAATTCGCAAAACATGACCGCGTCGATAAAACCTTCGCTTTCTGTGTCGCCCAGCTCTGCCTTCTACCAGTCAATGGTTATTGAAAAGATCTCCGGCGGAAAGGACACAAATCCGATTTGGATGTCAAAAGTCTCAAATGAAGATTTTCAGTACGCATTGAAAAGCTCTCTTCATCAAAACCATCTTTATGCTGGCGGGCCGTCTAAATATACAGTGAGTGCTGAGATTGCTGCACTTGATCAGCCCATCATGGGTGTAGATATGAGTGTCAGCTCCAAGGTGCGATACAAGGTGACCCGAGTTTCTGACAAGACGGTGGTTTTTAACGAAGTGATTGCAGCAACGTACACTGCAAAGTTTGGTGACAGCCTTTTGGGTGTCGAGCGTTTACGCCTCGCCAATGAGGGGTCTATCCGACAAAATATTGAGATTTTTATTTCTAAAATTTCCAAAGTCAACGCTTAGTACAGACTGCTTCTCGTCACAATCAGAATGGACGCCGAACTAAACCTATAGCCATAAGCGGTGTTGGTGCTGATGTTCACAATTCGCGCGTAGCGGACATCTTGGCTTATCGCCCTAGTTGTCCGCTCATGACCCAAAGCGGACATTCACGACTTTTGAATTTTAAAACGGAATTCCTATTGGCACTTTCCCTGCGCCCGCGCACCATCGACGCCCTGCGCTGTGAACCTAATTCACTTGTCTTCCGTCATCATTTGCCCATCCCCGCTGAATGCCTCGCCGAGCAGCGGGCCATGACTTTTCCAAAGGCAGGCCAAGAAGCGAAGGCGCTTTGCGCAACTCCTTTGGCTTTCCAAATAACTAGCGCTTGTTTGTAGGTTCATTGGGAATTCGTGGCAAGCTTGTTGAGGCGTCTCAACAGCAATCCTTTGCTCCGTTTCAGGCGATCAAGGAAGAGCCAAAGAGGTGGTTTGCCGTGCTCTCGGGGGGAAGATCAGAGAGTTCACAGAGAGGGCCAGAAGGATCGTCCAAGTAGGAGCCCCCAGATTGAACCTCATTCAACCAAGACTCAATAGAGCTTGATAACGGTCGGTCTGATGGTCCATGCAGCGCAACACCTATGGACCGAATGTGATGAATACAATTTATGATTTCGCTTATCAGATCTGCCCAGCGTACCTTTAGTCGGGTAACTTGGTCGCCCGAAAGCTCATCTTGTCCTCGTTCGAACGCGCAATGTACTTTTAGGCACGAGGCTGCAGACTCCGAATGCCTTATGAGCTTTAAAAAATTCTCTTTTGTAAAATACTTCTCGCTAATGAAGTCATGCTCTGTGGTCATATACCGAATACTGGCGAGTTTATTCGAGCCAAATTTTGCACATCGAATGAGATCTGCTTTGTTGATGCATCCATCTTCACATGAATTCAGCGCGCTCATGACCGCTATACTGCGCAACGCAACATCTGTTAGTTCTTGGTAGGTGGTCGCAAGTTTGAACACGAGCCTCTCTTTGCGTCTGTCGGACAAAGTATTAGCGAGTGTTTTTTGCGGGCACAGCAAAAACTCTGGATCTATATCAAGCTCAAAAACTTGCTCTATATCAAACTCAA
>JAJFHG010000036.1 GCA_021775735.1 Hyphomicrobiaceae bacterium | reverse complement strand
AATTCTCGTTTGGCTATCACTGACCGGGCGCAGTGCCTATCCCCGCTGGATGGCACTGTTCAATCCCATCCTTCTTATCCTTGTGAGCTTCCTGATCTTTTGGCTGGCGCCATCAATCGGGAAATACCTGATGCCGATCGCGTTGAACGTGGCTTACTTCGTGATTTTCACGATCTCGACGCTGATTGCTGTTGGATCAAATACCGGAGCGCCTAGAACATGAAGATCGTTAAATACCTAGGGTATACCGTTGTTGCCATTGTCGCCTTGCTGGCATTTGGTTTCATCGGCAAGACCACTTATGATCGACAAATTGACTATGACGTGGACTTGGCGGGGACGGCTGTTCCCAAATTCACCGAGACCTACATTCCCTTCGATCAGGCATCCGATGGCAGCAAAACATTACCGTTCGTTGCCGGCGCAGCCATTGATGTTGATGGTGATGGTGTCAATGAGCTTTTTTTAGGCGGTGGCCGTGGACAACCTGACGGGTTGTTCCGCTTTGACGCGGGCAAGTTCGTTGCGATCGCAAACGCCGGCGGTATTATCAAGCCAGACGGTGTTTTGAGCCATGGCTCGGTTGTGCTTGACGTTAACGGCGACGAGAAAGAGGACCTCATTGTTGCCCGCGAGGACGGTCTGTGGTTGCACACCAACAATGGAGGCACGTTTTCATCGGCCAAAATTGATGCACCTTTGGACGATGGCACAACGCCGTTGTCCGTCGCCGTCGCCGATCTCAACAGCGATGGTCACTTCGATATGTTTGTCTCCGGTTACATCCGCAACGATCTGGTCGAAGGCCAGAACATCTTCAACAAAGAAGGATATGGTGGCACCAGTGCGTTGCTCATAAATCGTGGCGACAACACATTCGATAATAAGACCGAGGAAGCAGGTCTCACCTACAAGCACAACACATTCCAGGCCGTTTTTATCGACGTCGATCTGGACAGTGATTTGGATCTTGTCGTAGCGCATGACACCGGTCAGGTGCGCACCTGGCAAAATGATGGCTCTGGAAAGTTTACCAACCTAGATAACCCGACGTCGAAATATTATTCGTACCCGATGGGCATTGCGGTTGCGGATTATGACCAAAACGGTCTTGCGGATTTCTTCTTTTCAAACGTCGGCTCGACGCCACCCAACATCCTACTAAGGGGAGATCTACGTGATGATCAGATCAACAACTGGAAGTGGATATTGTTCAAGAATACCGGTGGCTTCAAGTTCAAAGACGTTGCTAATGAAACCAAGCTGGCAGATTACGAGTTTTCATGGGGAGCGGTCTTTTCAGATCTCAATCTTGACGGGCGCGATGATCTGATCGTGTCGGAAAACTACATCGGTCTGCCGCTGCATAAGTTTGAGGCATTGCGGCTACCAGGACGCGTGCTTGTCCAAACACCAAACGGAGAGTTCGCCGCCGTCGGAGCTGAGGCCGGCGTGATTAACAGGCACTATTCAGTCTCTCCGATCACTTCGGATTTCAATGGCGACGGTTATCCTGACATAGTCCATGTCAATTTGTCGGGCCGCTCTAAAGCGTTTCTCAGCAAGGCGGGGGACAACGGTTACCTCAAGGTCAAGCTACCAGCGACGGTTGGATCAATCGGAGCGGTCGTCAAAGTTTCCTTGGATGATGGTGGCGACGTCACAAAGTTTTATGTTTCTGGAGAGGGTTTGTGTTCCGATTCCTCGCGGACCATCACGGTGGGCCTCGGCGCCAAGAAAGCCACTACCGTATCCGTCTCCTACATCAATGGGTCAACGGACGAAAAAAGAGGCACCTTTCGTAATGAGGTGGTTACGTTTTGAGTACGGTCTCAAAAGGTCTGCCCTGGCTCGGGCGCGTTGTGATCCTGGGTATCGCTGCTATGGCGCTTTACCGGTTGTTCCCGGTCATTCTGGCTGAATGGCAGGGGACACAGCCGTGCCCGGCGGTTGGTCCTATCCCCGCGTGTTACGTTGTTGGTGTCGGCTATGCGGCCATGGGCGTTGCAGCGCTTGTTGGGCTGACGCGTGTGGGGTGGCTGTTTCTCATCGGCTGGTTGCCGGTGTTCTTGTTGGCGTTGAGCGGAACGACGCTTGAACTTGCCGGCAGGCCGACCTGTCCTCTGACACCATCGGGCACACCGATGTGCTACTTTTCGTTGGCCATTGCGGGACTGATCTTGCTACCAGCCTTTTTTGTTGCCAGGCGCACGTCGAGTGAAGATGCGTGACTATTCGATTGCACGGCGTTATCGCGGCGTCTTCATTCTTGTTTTTTTCGTCAATGCGTTGTGGATCAAGCGATCTGCCATCCGCGTTGGAAGATATCTTGACAGCACAATGGATGTTTTCGAACCTTCGCCCAGTTCATAGGCCGTGCGCCGCTTCCTACCCTCAATGATATCCTGCACGAGTTTGGCAATAACATCAGCTGGCAGCGCGCTCTCCCTTTGCGCTTTGCGCATAATCCCCTGTACACGCATTGCAACCTGCGCATAGGGCGTGTCCTGAAATGGCAGATCTTCAGCAATATTCTTGTTCCAAATTTCTGACTCGATAGGGCCTGACCGGATAGAGACGACGTCGATGCCAAACGGCATCAACTCGCGGCGATAGGTTTCGCCTAGACTTTCCAACGCGTGCTTTGAAACGCAGTAAGCGCCATTCATCGGCGTGTTCAGAATCCCCGACAGCGAGCTGATATTGATAATCTTGCGTGGTGATCCAGTGGCGTCCAGACGCCCTACCTGGTCGCGCGCATCAGAACGTCGGCGCAGAAGTGGAAGAAACGCATTTGTAACATTGCGCGCGCCAAACAAGTTGACACCTATAATGTCTTCAAACTTCTCATCGTCGAGATGTTCGAGTGGACCAAACAGACCTAACCCTGCATTATTGACAAGCGCGCTAAGGCCACGCTCACCAAGCGTCTCATCAACAACACGCCTTGCTTGGGAAACTGCGGCGCGATCTGTGACATCAAAGACTAATGCACGAAATCGTTCTCCAAGGTCGTCCCCGATGCGTTTTGCCGCCTCGTCGCTTCGAACGCTGCCAAAAATGACATAACCGTGCTCACACAAACGTCGCGCAATCGCAAGCCCAATGCCCGACGAGACACCTGTGACGACTACAGCGGGTTTGTTGTTTGCGATGTCCAAATTGAATCTCGTGGGTTGCATCGTCGTCGCTAGCGAAAACGATTGTGATGTAGGCAATCCAAAAGGCCGGACGTACTAACGACCCGCATTAAGGTCAGACGCTTGGCGGCCGGGTGCGGCGAATGATAACTCCGAGCCGTGCACCGACGCGATCCTCAACCCACGTCACCCCCCGATTGAGCCAATGAAACCGAGTTCTCGCCGTCCGAATACACTGGGCGGCAAATTCACTGCTGCAAATGAGCAAGGCGGTGCCGGCGCCGAGAATAACGGTGCCTCCGGGGATAGGTGCAAACGCACCAACTATTACGAGAACAGTCGCAAATCCAGACAGAATTATTCGCATCGTAGCTTTTTAAACTTCTCGCGTTAGCCAGCTGTAAGACCAGCCCATGACCAATCCAAACACGACATGAAACACAAATGTCATCACAGGGATCATTGGGCCAATGCCAAAACCGAATATGCCATTTCCTGACATTGGCATGAAGCCGATCATCATCAAGAGCCAAGCGATGAGGGCAACAATGACGCCTTTACGTAGGTTAGAACCGCCCAACTTGGGTCTAAGTAACGCAAAAACGGTTCCCCAGATCACTGATCCGATGATGAAATGCATTGCCCATCCAATAGGCATCGCACGAGGTAGTCCAATATCATGTGCGATGCCCATCAATTCGCGTATGGGGTTCAGTTGCGGCGCAATCCCTGCGAGCATTTTGAGCACCATGAGCACTGAAAGTGCTGCCGTGCCAATAAAGCCTGCCAGAATTGCTTTGCGATGATCTTCGCCGAATAGGTCCAATGCCTTGCCTCCCTTGACTAATCCTATAACCACGCTGCCCACTTTGGGATGCGGCGCTGGCCGCTTTCGATCCAAAGTGGGCATGGGTACACTCGATGCGCAATGGTGATTTTCGAGCAACAACGCTTAGATGATAATGGGCCTAAATTGGTTACAGTCAGAAGCGATAATCAGGCGTTGGCGTTATGGCGGTTTGTTGGTCCAGTCGCCCCCGCGCCCTCCAATAGCGCATGCCGTTGCAATAGTGATGGCAATCACCTGCTCTCGTAGCGCTGTAACCAAGTGGCGTGTTCGCGCATCTATAACTCAGCCGCGCCCGGCGTCGATGGCCCCACGTTGCCACTCACAATGCGTTTCCGGAAACGCTCGGCGCTGCGATCGACAACAGCTGAAAGACGACAAACGATGGTGCCGACAACACTGCAATATGCGGGCGCGTTTCTTGCAATGCTCATTGGTATCAACGGGTTGCTGCGCCCGAAAGAAATGGGACATGCCGTCGGTCTTTCGTACATCAACGACGTTGGCCGTATTGAAATCCGCGTTTTATTTGGGAGCTTCCTGGTCGCGTTGCCGCTCTATGCAATGTGGGCCGGCCACGCTGATTTATTTGTTTTTTTCGGCGTGGCAGCCCTCGCGGCGGCGATCATAAAATCAACATTCACGATCATTGATAAGTGCCCCATTCAACTCATCTGGTTTGGTATTCTTGTTGATATAGTGCTGGCCATTTTATTGTTGTCTTCACTGGCTGTCTGACCTTCACGCGCTCTGTTCCAGCCGCATGCGTAACTGACGCGTAACGCTGCACATGCGGCGAGCATCATAATATCAAGCACAACCTAAGTACGGACCATGCGTGGAAAAGATAAGCAAAACTGCTTCATCTGATCAATCGGCCAATAACGATCAGCAGCTGCAGAGGCACTATCGCGTTTGCAACTACTGCGAAGCCATGTGCGGCGTGGAAGTAACCTATGACCCGACCGCGGATACGCCGGAAAAACGGATCAGCGTCAAAGCCGACGCTCGTGATCCGTTCAGCAAGGGCAGCATGTGCCCTAAGGCTTCGGCACTCGGACCGCTTCATTATGATTCGAATAAACTGAGGCAACCGGTCAAAAGGGTCGGAACAGAATGGACGGAAATATCGTGGAACGAAGCGTATTCCACGATCGCAGACAACGTAAAATTAATCCGTGAAAGGCACGGGCCAAACGCCATATCCACATATCTCGGCAATCCAATCGTCCATAACCTTGGCATGCTTCTCTTTGTCAAAACTCTGACGAAGGCTATCGGCTCGAAAAATGTGTATTCGGCAACAAGCATGGATCAGCTGCCCCATCATTTTGTTGCTCACTACATGTACGGGCATGAGTTTCGTATTCCAGTTCCAGACATCGACCGCACAGACTTTATGATCATCATGGGCGCAAACCCCGTTGCCAGTAACGGTAGCATCATGACCTCAGCAGGGGTCAAAGAGAGGTTGCAAAAGATCCAAAAGCGTGGCGGAAAATTTATCGTTATTGATCCACGCAAAACTGAAACCGGGAAAATCGCCTCCGAGCATCATTTCATCAAACCGGGCACCGACGTATATTTTCTAGCAGCCTTTCTCCACATTATTTTTCGCGATAGCCGCGTTAAGCTCGGACGCTTAGAGCAATACATCAACGGATTCCAACAACTCAATACCGTCGTTCAAGATCTTTCGCCGGAGATCGTCGCACCAGTCGTCGGTATCAATGCAACGAACATTGAACGACTTGCACAAGAGTACCTCAACCACAAACGCGCCGTCCTTTACGGACGTATGGGGCTCTCAACACAACCCCACGGCGGGCTGTGTCATTGGCTGATCGCATGCATTAATATTGCATCAGGCCAATTTGATCGTCCGGGTGGCTTGATGTTCCCGTCACCAGCCATCGAGTTGGTTCGGTCTAAAAAACAAGAACAACTCCTTGGCCGTTGGACGAGCCGAACCAGAGGATTGCCGGAATTCTACGGTGAACTTCCCGTTTCCTCGATGACGGAGGAGCTGCAAAACGAGGAGCATGGACATGTCAAAGGATTTGTCACCATTTGCGGCAACCCCGTCTTGTCAACACCTGGCGGCAAACGCCTTGATGAGGCCTTGGCAAACGTTGAGTTCATGTTTTCGATTGACAACTACATCAACGAAACAACCCGCCATGCCAATATCATCTTGCCCACACCGAGCGGTCTGGAGATCGATCACTATGACTTGATCTTCAACATCATTTCGGTCGCCAACAATGCAAAGTTTTCACCCGCCCTGTTTCCACCAAGTGAGGACCGCCCCTATGACTGGCAGATCCTGAAAGAATTGGCCCACCGCATATCTCCCTCAGGGCTTAGTTTGTTTGATCGCCTAACAACACCGCGCCGGATGATCAATCTCGGTTTGATGTTTGGTGCTTATGGAAAACTAAGCCACCCGAAACGTTGGTTTTCCGGGCTGTCTCTTAAAAAACTCATCGACTCCAAACATGGCATCAGTCTTGGGCCTCTGCACCCGCGCATTCCCGAAGGGTTGACTACCACTGATAAGAAAATCCACATTGCGCCTGAAATTTTCCTCAGTCGCTTGCATGAGATCAGCGCGACAGAACTACCGGCTCTGCGCGCCCAAACCAAGGACAAGCGCGCCAACGGGTCGTTTGCATTGATTGGCCGGCG
Organism: Hyphomicrobiaceae bacterium; assembly: GCA_021775735.1. GTDB lineage: Bacteria > Pseudomonadota > Alphaproteobacteria > Rhizobiales > Hyphomicrobiaceae > JAHZKN01. The sequence goes on along the minus strand of JAJFHG010000036.1, from coordinate 4,324 downwards.
CAACGTCAACACCAACAACTCCTGGATGCATCAGGTCAAGCACCTGAGCCGCTCGAAACAGGTTCGCTGCACGGCGATGATACACCCCGTAGATGCCGAGCAGCTGGACGTTCGCGACGGTGAGGATGTCAGGGTGACCTCTCGTGTCGGTGACATCGTGATCCCGGTTGAGGTTAGCGATACGATGATGCCCGGTGTCGTCTCTATCCCCCATGGCTTTGGTCACACGCGTAGCAATACCAAAATCCACAATGCCGAAGCAAAGCCGGGCGTCAGCGTCAACGACATCACCGACCACATGCGCGTTGATGCGCTGACCAGCAACGCGGCCTTTTCCGGTCTACCCCTCAAGCTGGAACGGCTTCAAACCACAAGACGGCAAGCGCCCGTTTCGGGTAAGCCACTTGTTGTCCTTGTTGGATCTCAATCGGGCAACGCTGAGATGGTCGCCCGGGACGTCAGCAAAGCGGCGCTGGATCACGGCCTTGTAGCCAAGATTGTCGATATGGACGACGCGCAGTTGGAAGAGTTATCGCAAACCGAGCGCATTCTCGTGATTTGCAGTACGCACGGCGACGGCGACATGCCCGACAATGCCGAGAGACTGTGGGAGGAAATCAATACCGCTTCAGCACCCACCTTTGACAACACGCACTACAGCGTATTGGCGCTCGGTGACCTAAGCTACGAAACCTTCTGTGATGCCGGTCGGAATTGGGATCAGCGGCTTGCGAAATTGGGTTCCATGCGCATCCACGAGCGCATTGATTGTGATGTTGACTACACTATTGCCTCAGAAGACTGGACAGCATCGGTCTTGCCAAAAATCTCGAACGTGGGTGATCAAAATATGATCGTCAGCGCCGACGAATTTCTATCCGCGCCTGCAAAGCAGCGCTATAACCGCAACAATCCGCTAACAGGCCTTCTCAAAGTCAAACGTCGGTTGAATAAACACGGGTCCACAAAAGACACACAACATTACGAAGTTTCGCTTGCCGGGAAAGATATCCGCTACGACGTCGGTGATGTCATCAATATCCTTCCCAGAAATCGCCGCGAACTCGTTGATGAAGTGTTGGCTCTTGTCAACGCCGATGGCAACGAGCCAGCACCGGGGCAATCTGTCAGCCTGCACCAACATCTGACGCATAATTTGGAAATTCGAACGCCGAGCCGGCGCCTGCTAAAGGCGATTGCAGAACATGGCAATGATACGATCATAAAAGCTTTGCTTGACAAGTCTAATCCAAACGAACTCACCGCTTATTTGTGGAGCAAGGATGTTGTCGACCTCTTGCGCTTGCATCCTGGTGTCTTCACCGAGGCAAACGCGCTCATTGATGTTCTAAGCCCTTTGGAACCGCGTTCCTACTCGATTTCTTCAAGCCTCAACGTGCACGCTGACGAAGTGCATATCACGGTCGCCACCGTCCGTTACGACGATAACGGTCGCCAACATCACGGGGTCGGTTCGACTTATCTGGCAGACCAGTTAGAGCCAGGCGATGAGGTGAAGTATTACTTCGTTTCGAACAAATCATTCTCGCTACCCGAAAACGGTGACGCACCAATTATTATGATCGGACCTGGGACCGGCATTGCACCATTTCGCGCCTTCCTGCAAGAACGTCAGTTTCGTTTTGACAAGGGTGATGCCTGGCTCTTCTTTGGCGATAGAAATGCCGCAAGTGATTTTCTGTATGAGGGGGAGATCAAAGCTTTCCTTGAGAGCGGGGGTTTAAAGCGGCTCGACCTGGCATTTTCACGCGACCAACAAAACAAGATCTATGTGCAAGACCGCATGCGCGAAAACGGCGCTGAGTTCTTTTCATGGCTCGACCGTGGCGCCTACGTCTTCGTCTGCGGTGATGCCGAAAAAATGGCCAAAGACGTCAACGCAGCGCTGCACGACATCATCCGCCGACATGGTAGGATGACACCGGATGAGGCGGAAGCATACGTAAGCGACCTAAAGAAACACAAGCGGTACGTTCGGGATGTATATTGAGTAGAAACCATCATCATGATTGCAGTGAACGCGATGCTTAATAATATGATCGACGGTGCCATTAAAGCCAGACTCTTCGGCGATAATTATGCCTATATCAAATCAATTGATAACACTGTCCTGCCCGATGCTCCAGTCTATGCCATCAACTGGTTCAACACCAAACGGATGTGGCTTTATAATCTCTACAATGTGCTTGCGGTTCCGTCGGTCTTGGCCATAAATGCTTCACCCTACTTTAAGGGGGAACACATCAAAACGTTGCATGGTGGTCTGACAGGCCAACGCGACGTATTGCTGATCGTGCGTTATCCTTCGCCCTATCGTTTCAAGAAAATGCTCGAAAGCCTTTATTTCAAACTTGTCAGCATTTTGCGCATTGCTGCCGTGAAAAACTTCACTTTCGGCTTTGCGACGCGGAATGATGATGGATCTGTGTCTAACGGCGGTAACAAAAGCGCAACCTATGCCGTTCACCACTATACAGGTGCAGGTGATATATCCGGTGAAGTACAGAAAATCGCGAAAAGCAATTCAATCGATGTCTTCTTTGCCGGACGAATTTCTGCGTTACTCTATTCCGGTGGTCAAAAATCTGCGCATAAACAGATTCCGTGCCTTATGGACGGCATCATTTTGCTCAGGTCAGACGCCGGCAAGAACCTGGAGGAATTGACCTGTTCCACAGCCTACCAGGCTGTCTTAGAGAAAACGGAGTCATCATTTATCGGACTCTATAAGAGAACGCTTTAATGTTGGACCACACTCCCGCGTCGCTCTTCAATTCTTGCCAAATATATTGAAGTTCAGGGTCTGTAAGCACACAATCTCTAGGGTATTCCCTATTTCTCAACGCAGGATCGTTCCCTGGTGCGACGTCAGCAAGACTATGCCGTGTCTCTGCGCGCGCCTGTTGGTTTTGGTTTGCGTCCTTCGGCGCGGGCAAGATTCTGGATGACAACCGCTTTGGGTGCAGCAATACAGGCCTCACGACAGAGTGCACAGCCCGTGCAATGGTCAGCGTCAATCCGGGGTTTTTCGCCCGCCCAAACCAACGCGCCGGGCACAGGGCAACTTCCAGAACAGGCACCGCATTCAGGACCTAGATAGGGCAGGCAGACGGTCCTATCAATGGACGCAGCGGCCAATACGGGTGGCGCCACTGTCACAACCCTTTGTTCGTCATCCGCGCCTGTGTTGTCCTGATTTGCGCTGTCTTCCTGATTGGAAGCATCTGGTAATTTCAGTGCATCAGGTTCACATGCGTTGACACAGGGCCAGTCGGCGCACATGTGACAACCTTTATTCACCAAATCCATCGCGGGAGTTGCTGCGACCTGGACTCCGAACTTTGTTGACAAGGGAAAAAGGACGTCATGCGGGCAAGCCTCTATGCACGCGTTGCAGCGCGTGCATTTAATAAGGAGGTCAAGTTCTGCAACAGCAAATGGCGGGCGAATCCAACGACTGGCACGCTCGTTGGCACGCGCTTCGGCCTCTTGGACGGCCATGCTGTCCACCTTCGAAAAACCCCTTTTAAAAAATTCTCTGCGTTCCATTATTCCAGTGTCGCGACTGCGACAGGAGGAAGATTTGCCTTGGGATTGGGGAATTTTACGACAAGAACAAGTGGGATCGCCAAGCCAATGCGAGCGACGCGGAACTCGATCACGGTTTCACACAGTTTGAATGAATTGTCGCAGGCTCAATTGATCTAGATCAAACCGCAGCATAGCAACCGCCCTAAAGTGGGAACTGCGCATAAGAGGCGCCAATAGAGCGCAATGACACAGCGCATAGTCTGTAAAGCCGCCAGGGGGCTGGGCTTGATGGGTGTGCTTGTGTCGACGCTGCAGGACGGGGCGTTTCCCCCAAAGGGAAACAGCAAGAGGGAGGATTGACAATATGACCGACCACGTTGACGTGGTAGCGCCTGTCGACCACGCACACTATGAGGAAGTAAGTTGGGCGCCGTTCGCGGTCGTTGTTGGCATAACGCTTCTCGTACCCCTCGCGTTTGTTGCCTATTTTGTCTACAAGCTGCCATTTTTAGCCACTGTGAGCGCTGGTTTGGGTACACCACTCCTGCTTGCGGGCATCGCCAAGTGGATTCATGAAGGCGCAACGCAGCCTTCCGCTGTGTCGGGGCTGTCGCCTATTGGCATTGGCGTTTTTATTATCGGCGAAATTCTGATCTTCATCGGCTTGTTTGCAAGCTATTGGACGATGCGAATTGGTTACGGCACTTCGGGAGGGGTATGGCCGCCCGAAGGGACGCCTCATATCAACCTCGTCTTGCCTTTGATCATGACA
>JAJFHG010000035.1 GCA_021775735.1 Hyphomicrobiaceae bacterium | reverse complement strand
CGAATGGTGGCTGGCATCAGATTCCCCCGCATTTCGCGTTAGTGGTCGCTTGGAAAGTGCCGCGGTACGAACGCGGTGAACTGTTATATACAACGCTAAGCGACGCATACGGTATTCGCCCAACGCCACCCAGAAACAGCGTTAACTTTGGTCGTGGATTGGATGGTGACAAGATGTGGGATTGGAAGGTAAAATGCAATTTAAAATTGTATTTTTTATTTTTTCATTCTTTTGAAACCCACAATGAATCTTTTGATGACATCTCTAAGTAGTTGTTATATCATCTATAAAAACGTAAAAAAATAGATTTTTCATCGTTAAGTCGCTATAAAGCCAATTTGGCAGTACTTCATTTGAGGGATGAAAATAGCAATCTCGGGTTGTGTTTATGCGCAGAAAAGAAAAGCGGAAAATTCTTCTTCCGGTACGGGTTGGTATGCTTTTCGAGCGACTTTATGAACGTCGCCGCGGTGCGACTGGGGATTTGGGTACACGTTCGATGTTTGCTAAAACGCGCTTTCCAGTGATCATTGCCACTTCAATTCCGGCCCCGTAGCTCAGCAGGATAGAGCATCAGATTCCTAATCTGGAGGTCGCGCGTTCGAATCGCGCCGGGGTCACCAGTAAAATCAATGACTTATAACTTATTCAAATTTTCTGAATTGAAAAAATGGCCCATAATTGGCCCATGAAGACTGATGATATCTGGAAATGGTCACCGTTTCCGAAAGGGTTGCTGCTCCATCGCGTGAACATTTACTGGACGGTGAAACGTCGACTCACTCAATCTGTTTTTTAGGACGAAACTTTAAAAATGGATGAGGCAAACCTTGAACGAAAACCGGAAGATCCACGTTGCCGATGTGCGACCACCCACTGCTGAACCTGAGGTGGTGAAAACCAGTGAAGGTGCCTGGTTTAGCGTGCATCAAAACAATGGTGGATTCGATCGGTATGCGGGCGTGACAGAAGCTGCGGTTGAACACATAGCCGGGTTTGCAGGCATCCTTACAGACGATCAACGACAGGCTCTAAAAACGCAACTATGGCATTTGCTAATCGAGCGTGCCCGCATTTATTCTGGTCGCAAAGAGCTTGCTAATGATCTGGTGACGAGATCCCAGCTCAAGAAAGAATTGTCGAAGCTTCGTCGCGATGCGTTAAGCGGTAAGAAATTTCCCATCCCGACACACCTGAAACACGAATTGCATTCTTTGGAACGTCGCCGGAGAGCCGGACTACCCTTTGGTGTTATTTCAAAAGAACCATCGTCACCTGAAGAACTACAAGAACACCCTACAATCATGAGGGATGCAGACCTCTTCGTTGAGTCGTGTTTTTCAGATCCACACAAACTCGCGGCGCTAATTGAAGACGTCCTCAAATTTTTACGGCATTGCGCAGAAACCCGGGACGAAACAGAGGCTAGGCGATCGGCGCATCAACCAGACAGGCAGCTTGTGTTTGATTGGGTGTTTCGTTTTTGGACGGAAACCCTTCTGCGACCTCCAAGTGTCACAAAGAAACTCGCCGCGTTTTGCGATCAGGTATTGCAGCTAAATGGTTTTCAATTGAAAGATGCGACAATCCGCCAACAGTTAAATTACAACGTAAAAGAATACTCCGAACATAAGTAGATTGCCTTGCCACATTTGATTCTAATCGGGATGAAGGTGCCTATTTCTGCGAATTCAGTCAGTGTCACGGTGGTCAACACAATTGAAAGCGAGGGCACCCATGACTCACAATGAAAATTCATTAGACGCAATGGCTACTACAACACGACTTCTTCCCTGGCGAGAGTTGAAGCGTAGCATTCCGCTAAGTCGTTCCACAGTTTGGCGACTGGTACGTGACGGGAAATTTCCAGCGCCACTTAGGATCTCACCTGGTCGCGTTGCATGGCCGGAAAATGAAATCGAAGTTTGGCGAGCGGCACAAAAACGCAGCGCCTAAGTGTTACGACGTCTCGACTAGCAGTGCACCTGTTCACGTGATTGAACCGGTCTGAATCTCCAAAATGAATAGCTGAGTTGAACAACGTCGAATGATCGGCGGTGGCCGGCATTGCTGTGCCGAATGCCATCGCTTGTCTCAACAGTTGTGTAGCACGGAAGTGGCGTCACGGCGCTGTTGCCCAATCCTAGAAAGCCCATCGCGAGTATTTGTCGGCCGATTGTATTCGAAAACAGAATTGTCTCCACCCCATGTCGAATGAACCAGAGAAAAACCAAGGAAATAATTAAAATGACCAAAAATTGTCAACTGAAAATTCATGAACCATCGAATCTAGTTCGAAAAGGACCGCGATTGAATAACAAGAGACCAAGCCCGCGTAAGGAGAAGACTAAGAGGGCTAAGGACAAGCGGGTAAATAAAGCGTTTCATGATGTTGCACCGTCACTGATGGCAAAGGGATACACACCTATTCCGCTTGCACAGGACAAGGGTCCGCGTTGGCGCGAGTGGCAAATTGAATTTTGTGAAAAGCCATTGCCAATTGGTGAACCAGAACGCCAGGAGTGGATCGACAAGCACGGGATTGGCTATCGTGGGCTTGAACTTGCAGGTGTCGGAGTCGCGATGACAAATGGATTGGTGTGCGTCGACGTAGATTTTGATCTCGATGATCCCGCCAACCAAGAAAAGAGGGCTAAGTTAGAAGAGATATTGCCTGCTGCTTTTGACGAAAAAACACCAGTTGCTATTGGGCGTAAAGGCTTCAAGGCATTTTTTCGCAGTGAGCATGGAACTAATCGCCGTGAGGACAGAATATCTGGCCGGGATACAAACGGCGATTTGGAAGTTCTAGCTTGGCACCAGCAGGCTGTAATTCACCCGACCATACATCCGGATACCAAACTTCCTTACGAATGGCGAAGCTTGCTGTACAGCTTGACGAGTGTTCCACGTTCTGAGCTTCCAATTCTGACAGACTCAAAAATTGATGAACTGCGAGCTGCATTCACCGTCCCAAAGTTATCGAAGGGGCAAAGACAGAAGCAGTCTGCTGTTGAATACAAGACGGGCCAGTCAATTGTTAGCCAGCGAGTTAAAGCCCAAAAGCAAGCAGATCAGGAGCGACGCGAAGAGGCGCAACGATGGGATGGTGACGAAGTTGTACTTTGTCGAATTGCTGAGGCGTTGACGTATCTCAGTCCAGAAAGTGAACCTCAATGGTGGGTTATTGGAAGAGCACTTAAGTCTTTTGCTGGCTCTCATCCTGAAGCTTGGCGGGTTCAAGAACTATGGGACATTTGGGCTGGCGGTGGTGAGTATCTAGGCTACAAATTTGTGGGTTCGCAAAAATTCAATGCGACGCGTCGACAACAAGACGAATGGGTTCGCGTCGAAACCCTGACAGGG
>JAJFHG010000034.1 GCA_021775735.1 Hyphomicrobiaceae bacterium | reverse complement strand
CATGGCGGTGAACCAATGGATGCGTATCGTTTTTCTAAGCGGCGGTTTGAGTGTTGCGGCACTGGCCGCTCATGCCGATGATCGTTCCTACGTGTGTACGGCGTTAAAGCAGGATGCAGGGCGGGAAGAGGCTGACATGGCATCGCCCCTCACCTGGTGGGAGGACGGTCGCCTGCGTTCGGTCGAGAAAGATCAGGAGGCTTATTACCACGGGCCGGATCCGGCAAACGGCTCGGTTGCATGGCTCGACATCTATGCTGTCCCGAACGGACACGGCAACACGTTTCTTGGCTATTATTTGAAACAGCATTTTAAGTGTGTTGGGGAGTGAGGCGGGTCTGGATCGAGCGCACGTTCAGTGCGTGAGATCAAAGTTGGCGCACTTCGAAGGAGAAACTTCAAACGCATCGAGCGGCGCGACTGCGCCGCCGGGCGAACAGCCCGCCCCGTCGGAGCGCCCATGGCGCGTGAGACACGGCCCGCCCCGTCGGAGCGCCCATGGCGCGTGAGACACGGAATGGCGCACGCATCAGGATTCGAACCTGAGACCTCTGCCTTCGGAGGGTCATGAGCGGAAGTTCTAACACTCTGCTGCTCGTCGTTACTTTTTCAGGAGCGTGCCATAAGACGGCAAGTCCAGATCAGACTGGAAACTACTCGCAAGCAGTTTCTTTCCTAGAATTGGTACCGAGGTCAAATTCAACATCACGTCTCGCACCACTAACCAGAACCAATTTTCGGGAGCAAAGAGCCCTGCGAATTTCAAAGCGGCGTCTTGTTTGAGTATAAGATATTGCTGCAACCGGGCTTGATAGGACTGAAACGCTGTCGCGTGATCGCCGTCTGCATTATGTAGCTCGCCAGCTAGGACATAAGCCTCTGTCATTGCCAACCCAGTCCCCTCACCGGCCAATAGAGAGGCACAAGCAACCGCATCACCAACAAGTGCTACTCGGCCTTGGGCCCATGTTGGCATTCTAATCTGACTGACCCGGTCGAAATACACTTGATCCACCTCGTCCATCCGAGACAAGATGGCGTCCGCTTCCCAACCCATGTTCTCGTAGATCTGATGCAACAGCAGTTTTTCAGCTTCCTCGCCGACTGGTTGGTGGGGTGCAAATCTCTTCGAGAAGATAAAAAGAAATAGCGTCTGATCATCCCTTAACGCCACGCGTGAGATCTGACGTCCCGGTTGCGTGTGAGAAACATACTCCAATTCATCACGCGGATAGTAGCCAGGCAGAACGAACGCAGCGACATAGAATCCAGTATGAGTTTCAAAGTGCTCTTGCGGACCAAAAGCCAGAGTTCTGATATGTGAATGCAGCCCGTCGGCACCAATGACCAAATCGAATAGTTCATGGCTACCATCCGACAGCTCTAGGGTGACGTTGTCTCCTTGGTCCTGAATGTTGACAACAGAAGTGCCGAAGCGGGCTTCGATTCCGTCACAGGCTTGATAGATGCGTTTTGAAAGGTCGCTGCGCGCGATACTCAGGTAGCGACCGTTAGTAATTTCGTGGAAGCCGCGTGTGTTCAGTGACGAGGTCGTACGGCCACTTGCAGTAACAGCGCGCACCTTCTTTATGAAATAAGCATCTTCCCTAAGGCTAGATACCAATCCCATCTTGTCAGCAATGTCATACCCGGTTCCCCAGAAATCGATAACATAGCCGCCGGTTCGCAGAGCGGGGGATTGATCGAACAGCACGGGTTCATGTCCGTATTTTTGGAGCCACCATGCCAGCGTCGGCCCAGCAATTCCACATCCGTTGATTGCTATTTTCATCCTGTGGCGCACCTTAATAGAGCCAGGAACTGTATTCCTCGTCATCTATGCTGTCCCGAACGGACACGGCAACACGTTTCTTGGCTATAAATTACTCGCCCATACCATGTCAAAAAGGTGCCTGCCGCTACACAAATTATCCCGATGCTTTTGAAACTCTATAATTAATAGGTGTGAGATTGCATTCCTCTTCTAGGTCTCCATAAATTGCATAATAAGAAGCTGACAAAGTGTTTGGGTCAAAGCCGTACAATCGACGTAGTTCATAATTTTCGGGGTGAATTTTCGAGAAAGCCAATTCATTGGATGAAAGGAAAAACTCCGTTGCAATCGGACCTCCAGTGGCTTTCACTTCAATATATAACTCCTGACCATCATCGGTGAAAGACAGCACGTCATAGCCAGCACCATCTCCTTCCTCAACAGAAACATGTTTGACGCGCGACGCAAGGTCAGCCATTCCTAACTCTATCAATCTTTGCTTCTCATATTTTACAACTAACTCCTCAGCAGCGATCCCAAGCTAACGATTTTTTGAATCTCTTTCGGCATAATTGCTGTTGCTCCTAGTTTTGAATTGGGGAGTAGCCTCGCCATGTCCACGTTGGTTTGCTGGAGGCTCTGTACGCTTCAGTTTTTTAAGAGCATCTACTACTGTTATGTCGGTGGTGTCAGTTGTTTGCTCTCTATGAGAGGTGCCCGTAAATGTTTCATCTTCCAACTGAAGTTCCATCCGATCTCGGACACCTCTTGGAATGGGCCAGTTTAGAAGACCCCAATCAAAATAGACCGGCTTCTCTCTCTGATTGTCATGGGATAAATATTTCAGCCTGCCAAGAAATGTGTAAGGCCGCGGACCATTCTTGTCTCGATTGGAAGTGCGTAGAAACAAGTATCCCGTATTCTTAGCTTCATCGTGACCTATCAATTCGCCAATCAATTTGTCATCAAGTGTCTTTTTAGGCTGGGATTGCCACCTAACAGTACCGTCTTTTGAAATGCCCTCATCAAACAAATGTTCTCCCTGAGTGCGTCCGTAACTAACGAAGAATATGAAATCTCCGGGTCGTTTTGGAATTCTAATTATGCCGGCATGGCCCCAAGTTCCGGCACCTCGTGTGAACCGATCTTCTGGAGCAAATATATTTCTTACATCCTCCCGGGTGTAATCTTCGAACAAGTTAAGCGCCATGCATGTTGACTCCTTTTTTCAAGTCAAATGTAGGCCTATTACGTGCCGTTCCAACTTATATTTTATAGAACTACAAAGTGGGTGTGTATATCTGAACAGCATTTTAAGTGTGTTGCAGAGTGACGGGGGCGCTGCGCGCACGCGCGTTCAGTGCGTGAGATCAAAACTGGCGCACCTCGAAGGAGAAACTTCAAACGCATCGAGCGGCGCGACTGCGCCGCCGGGCGAACAGCCCGCCCCCTCGGAGCGCCCATGGCGCGTGAGACACGGAATGGCGCACCCATCAGGATTCGAACCTGAGACCTCTGCCTTCGGAGGGCAGCGCTCTATCCAGCTGAGCTATGGGTGCCAAAGGACGCCAAGTCCTTATGTTGACGTTTCTATTCGTCTTTTTCGCCGCATCGGTCAACGTCGGGGCGGCTTTTCTTTTTGCCTGTCGTGGACAAAAAAGTCCCCTTTTGATTTCTTAGGACCGAATTTTTGAAGCTAATTCAAGCTCATGTCAGAGTGTCCAGCATCGCAGGCCTTTAGCACAGGGCAACGGAATGTCTGTTAAGGGTCAGAAGCGGACTTCGGTAGTCTACACAAGGACGTCGGACTGTAACCGGAGAATGGTGTTGGTTTAGAGTTCCTGCGGAACGGGTTAACGAACATATCTAGTGCTCTTGTCGAACGTCTCAATCGCACGCCGTGTGCCCGGGCCAAATGAGCCGTCGATGGCGCCATCATAAACACCGGCATCGCGCATCAACTGTTGCAGTTCACGACGAAACTCTTTGCCCCAAGCGTTGGAATTTGTCGTCATTTGTTTGATTGTAAGCGCATCACTTTTTTTTAGCGACTCAAAAATGTAGCGTGCGGCCTCGCGCGGATTTCTTTGTACGCCCCTGCCTTCGATGTAAGCAGCCCCGAGATTGTAGAGAGCAGTGCTGTCTCCCTTCTCGCTCGCTCGGCGGAACCAGCGCACAGCCTCTGCATAACTTTTCTTCACGCCCGAACCTTGATAATAGCAAATCCCGAGATTGTACATGCCCACAGGATCACCCATCTCAGCGGCTTGTCGGTAGAGTCGTGCCGCGCCCTTTCGGTCGCCCCTCTTCTCTAGCTTAAGGCCACGATCGATAAGCCCCCATGCCTCGTGTGCCCTCCTCTTCTTCTCCGCTTCTTCTTTTCGTTTCTGCTGTTCTGCCTTTTGTTTCCGCTCTCTTTGCACCATTGCAACGCGTCGGCGCTCTTCTTCCCGCCGGGACCATTCTTCTGCCGCCTTGGCCCGTTGACTACGTTTTGCAGCCTCCTCACGTTTAGCGCGAGCCTCTTCTTCAGCTTTGCGTTTGCGCTCTTGTTCCAAGGCAGCCGCGGCAGCCTGCTCAATTTTATTCAGGCGTATTCGGGCAAGTGTTACGAATCTGCCGTCTGGATAAGCGTCAAGATAGGCCTGCAGCTCTTTTGCGTTATCTCTGTCGATGCTTTCCCAAAATGTAACCTCTGCAGATTTGACTCGTGGCTTCTTGCTCTGGGCGGATGCCTCTTGCGGAGGCGATTTGGGTTTTGTTTCTCTCGGTTTTGTTTCATTGGGGCTTTTGAGTGAGGCTTGTGGTTTTGGAGCGTCAACGGCTTGCGGTGAAACTTTTTCCTGCTTGCCATTGTTCAGCAACTCTTGGACGTAAGAGACGGAGGCAGGATTAAGCATCACAAAAAGCGCGGAACCACCGATCAACGACAGTGTCAATCCGGTGCTAAAGGCCAGGCTTTTAGGCCGTGTTGATCCGGACCGTCTTGGGTGGCTATTCGTCACCGAGGTGCTGGAAGGACTTTCACTGAAGTCATCACTGATCGGTTTCCAGATCTTTGTCGTCGCAAACGACGGCGCGTGACCCTCAGCAATCGTGGTCGGCGGCAACGTCGGAAAGAGGTGCTTACGCCAATCACTGATCGACTGGGGGCGTTGTTTCGGCATGACCTTGAGAGCTCTGTCAATCGCATCAAGAAACTCAGGTCGATATCCCGTTTGCGTCGCGGGAAGCGATTTTGGCGAGGTATAGGTGTCTTCAAGCGTGCGCCGTGTTGATTCCGGTGGCGCTTGACCAGTTAATGCCCGGTAGAGGGTCGCCGCCAGCCCATAAATATCTGACCAGGGACCCTGTTGCTTGGTGTCGGTGGTATAGGCTTCGTGTGGTGAATAGCCTTTTGATACAATGGCCGCTGTGGTGCCCGCCTGGTCAGCAACATCATGTCGGGCAGACCCAAAGTCGAGAAGCACCGGACTGCTATCTTCGGCGCGAATGTAGATGTTTGCTGGTTTGATATCCCGATGCAGAATGCCAGAGGCGTGCACGACTTCGAGAGCATCCAAAAGTGG
>JAJFHG010000033.1 GCA_021775735.1 Hyphomicrobiaceae bacterium | reverse complement strand
ATAACAAGTTGCTAACGATCCTTTCGCATTCACTGCGTTGGGCCTTTCTTTAGATGCACAAAATTCTTTGGCACTAACTTGAAGCCTTCCTTTCAATGTGCAACGCCTTATGCTGAAGGCCACATAGTGCTAAGAAAACCATGCGTAGCGCTAAGAAAACGATGCGCAGCCCCGGCTATTAGTTCCAAAATTAAAAAAAAAAGACCTGTGTTTGGTTAAGAAAGTTTTAACTCAATCCCAAAACCTGCTAGATGCCTGCGTCTGGCCCTTAGCGGACCTAAGGGCTTTACCTTGCTAAGGTCTGCTATTGGTGGGTAAGCAGACATGGCGCTAGGTTGTTGCTGACGTCCGCTTGTGACCCAAAGCGGAAGTTGTGAGCAGATAAATCGCAGAGTGCAATAGCGCAGCCTATGGCACCAGTTCCACGATTGATGAACACAACTGTCAAGTTGCGTTGTTGCTTTAGAATCATTGGAATATGGCGCTGAAGTCGGCAGTTTAACTAGTATATCTCGTGATTGGGTTACGTTTTCTGCGCCCCACAAAGGTATTTACGTCCGAGGTTGTTTTTCGAGCGGCAAAGTTCGCCCATCTAATCCTTGCGGGCAATTTAACCTGACTTGTTCAGGCGCCAGATCTTTGTCCAATCTAATTAAAAAAGTATTTTCTAGTGCTGAGGCTGCTGTTGGTGAGACGAGCACTATATATCTTGAGCACCCTAGTGCAAAAGTAGGGCGTGACCAATAAGGGCGCGGGCATTCTCACGTTGAAAGGGTTTGGAGAGGAAGAATTCCGCCTCAGATGCGCGCCCTGTCACGAAGTTCTCGGATATTCCGGAAATATAAATTACCGGCAGTGATTTGGACTTCATGAGTTCTTCTGAAGCTCGGACACCAGAACTTCCATCTGCGAGATTGAGATCAGCCAGGATTAGATCCAAATCGGTTCCAGAGGCAATTGCCAGCGCCTCTTCATGCGTCCTCGCAAGTCCGACGACATTGTGCCCTAACTCAGTGGCGATAAGCTCCAAATCCAATGCGATCAATAACTCGTCCTCAATAATAAGGATGTTTGCCGAATACCCGCACCTCATTTGCTCCCGCGCTTGTTGCAACGAGACTTCCAGCTGATCCTCCCTTAAGTCAAGAATTATGCAAACTTCTGATGATGAAAATTTTTCAAGGCTCACAAGCAGAAAAGCTTGCCGTGGAATTGAAATCTCACGGCCTGTGATTTCTGTTGTATTGACTTTTTCTAGTGATGCGCCCGCACGACTACTTGCGACTCTTGTTCTAAGTGGGTCATTCCAGTATCGTAAGAACGCCCTGTAGAGATTCGTTTTTGATGGTTCGGCATCTTCCCAATACCAAGGCCTAGTTGTCGAAAGTTCCAACATTTGTTCGATCGCGGTGTCAGCCCATTTTGTATTTCCAACTAACACGCGGGCGAATCTTCGAAGAGACGGAAGATTGTCTATGATGTCGCGTTCGTGTATCATTTATCAATCAATATCTTGGCATGCGTAGTGAGGAACATAATTAAGTACGATAGCAGATAAATTTAGCACTTAAACATCTTCCTATTTGATGTAAATCAATTAGCTCAGGTTCTAGGCTTGAAATATATCGGATTCTTTGCTCTAGAACATAACGTATTTATCCCGTTAATTGCAGATCTAATTCATTGTATCGGCGGATGATAGCAAAATAAACAAATTTATTTCACTGCAGGCCAACGCGTTTTGTTCTGCAAGGCAGAAGATAAGACTGATCAAATGGCAAAAAAAGCATCTGTACTTTACGTTGATGATGAACCTAACGCGTTAAAGTACTTCACGCGCGAATTTACGCATGAATTTGAAATCGTAACAAGCGAGAGCGCGCTGGATGCTCTGCGAGAGATTGAAAGAAGGCCGCAACAATTTGATATTGTTATCGCAGACTACCGTATGCCCGAGCTATCAGGAGCAAATTTCCTTCAGACCATTGCTGAGCGCGCCCCGAATGCAAAACGTGTTTTGACGACGGCCTATGCTAGCGTATCGTGTTTGTGCGATGTAGTGAATGAGGGTCATGTAGACCATATTTTTTTGAAACCTTGGGATGTGAAAAACATTCGAGATCGATTGGTCGCATTAACCGGTGACGTTGGCACTCTACAAAGTAAGGAAGCGCCAGTTGCTGAGGTGGATTTCTATGATATGTATTTCCGGGTGATCCGCAATGCTGTGGCACACATGAATTTTATTTCTGCATGCATTCTTGGATCACCTGCGTTTGGCGAGAAGTCAGATTCCAAAATAGCTAAAAGAGAGCTGCCCAATATCCAGGCCGCTATGAGAGTGCTGCGCCGGGAAATTCAACTCAGTAAAAATTTGCTCGACGATGAAAGTTTGGGCAAAGATCCGTCGCCGTTTAGAGAAAACAGCCAAGTCCTATCTATTAAAGCGTGTGTGGAAGAGTGCCTTAATAGCCTGAATTTTTTTGAGCACTGCGACATTCGTTTTGATGTTAGTGAGTCTGAGGATTTTTTTGTCACCGCTCCCAAACATCTAATCAGAGCGACGCTTACAGATATTTTTGGCGAGATGCTTGAGACGGCAAAGGATGAGGAAAACCCACGTGTCTTAGTGGATTTTAGAAAAGGACAAGATGAAAACCTGATTTTGATTGCCGACAATTTCAATTGGTGCCAGCATGAAAGGGTGGCTAGATACTCAGATCCATTTGCATACCCCGATAGCCGCAAGGGATTGGGATTAGCTCTGGTCAGTATGTTTGCCCGATCGTTTGGAATGAAAATCGACTTTGATATTGATCCTCTTGGAGCGGAAGGGCTTAGGACTATTATTTCGGTGCCGGTACTGAGACATTAGAGATAGCACGAACTTCATTCCACCTCAGTCCCAGCTCTCTAGAGATTGAAAAATTTCATTGATAATTTCATCCAAGTCCACCTTAGCGGGCACTATTTGTTCGCGAACTGGTAGATAAAGCGCAAGCGAAGCGGACGTGCCAGATACAGATCTTTCTATACTTCCGCCCAACAATGCTGCGGCCAAATAGGACAGATACAGAGCACCCTTGTTCAATATTGAATTATCATCGATTTCGTCAAATAGCAGGTCATCAGAATGATCGACAATGTCGTTAGTAACGATGTTGACTTGTAGGCTTCCATTCGAATCGGTACCCGACATCGATACTTCGGCCGTCACCTTTCCTCCATCAACTCGCGTCCACTGCCTTATCCCGGTGGCCAGGTTTTCTGCCAAAAGTTGAAAAAGCACCGACTTCTCTGCGTCGCTACCGGCGGGTCCACTCACGTCGCCCGTCACCCGAATTTCAGCTTTGTTAAGTTCATTTAATAGATAGGTGACGTTATGTGCAGTCTGAGGTTTTGGCTGGGCGATCCGATTCAGATGTCCAATCTTTGCCGCCAAGGCACCCAGTGAACGCATTTCATTTTGCTCGGCAGACCATAAACTGGTGTCTAATGCCGATCCCTGATTCAGCGTTGCAGGCTGCACAGCGGCCATTTGACGAACATAACCACGTAATGCCAGCAAATTGGGTGTTGGATTGGGCCACGCATGGGAAATTGCCAACAAAGTAGAAATGCGATCTGACGCGCGCATGCGCAAACGAACACTGAGTTTTTCTGTGAGAAGTAGGTCGCGTTCGTTTTGCAGTTCATAAACGTAGAGCGCGATTCTAAGTTCCTGTTCGAGCTGTTCGAAGTCCCAGGGTTTGGTTATGTAACGAAAAACTTCTCCCTTATTTACGGCGTCGATGGCGCTGGACAGGTCCGCATATGCCGTGGTCAAAATTCGAACGACTTGAGGGTTGGACTTGCGGACTGCATTGAGCAGGCTAACACCGTCGCGATTGGGCATCCTTTGATCTGTAATGACAACACCGATATTGTCGCCATTTTCCGCAACAATGGTCTCTGCTTCGTCAGCGGAACTTGCTGTAAGGATTGAAAATGCTCCACCAAGAGATTTTTGAAAGTATTTAAGCGTTTGCTGTTCGTCATCGACGAGCAGTATGGCCTTAGCATTGCGTGTCTGGTTTGGCATGGTTGACCTCAACTCTTGTAATTCTGTGTGAACTTGTTTGTTCCGGCAAGTCAAAACTAAATGTTGACCCAACACCCTCTTCGCTTGTTACAACAAGAGTGCCTCCGTGCCGTTGAATGACGCTGTAAGAGAATGACAGTCCTAATCCCAGTCCCTCTCCCACATTTGCGGTTGTGTAAAATGGATCAAAGACCTGAGATATTTTCTCTTTTGGAATTCCATTGCCATTGTCTCTTACAGAGATTTCTACACGCCCATTTTTTGACTTTGCGCAAATTTCGATCTTGGCACCGGCCTCTTGATGGTTGTGTTTGATGGCCTTGGCAGCGTTGAGAATAAGGTTGACCAAAACCTGTATTATTTGTTGCTCATTTCCAAAAGCTGTTAGCTCGTCTGTACATATTACTTGGCTGCTCGTATTTGATATTGCGCTAGACGAAAAGCGTAAAGCATGTGAAATGGCAGTTGCAATTACGAAATTGCGCTTGTCAAGATTGACTTGCGGCGTAGCAAACGTGTGCAAATCAGACGTTATTTTCTGTATCCGCAAAAAGCCGTCATGAATATCATTGATGACGTCCAGCGCGTCTTCGTCTTTTTTTATGGTTTTGTTCTTTCGTATTACTCTTAATGCGGCACTTATGTAGTTCAATGGATTATTGATTTCATGCAGAATGCCGGCCGCCATTGTGCCAAGCGAGCTTAATTTTTCGCTATGCAAAAGTTGTGCTTCGGTTTCTTTCAAAGTACGCAGCGTTCGCTCAAGCTCAATATTACGGTTGCGAACGTCGGCTTCTAGTTGTGCGGACTTAGACAAGTTCGTCAAGCGCGTGACAATTTCGGTGCTGCTAAACGGTTTTGTTAGAAAGTCGTCGGCGCCGCTTTCGAGCGCTCTAATTTTGGCATCCTCGTCGATTCTTGCGGTTAGAATAATTATTTTTGTTGACTGTGGAATGTTGTCGGACTGCTTGAGTTTATGACACAGTTCTAATCCGTCGATATACGGTAGCATTAAATCGAGTAGTATCAGGTCGGGAGATTCTTCCTGTGCCGTAATGAGCCCGCGTTGACCATCAAATGCCTGTAGAACTCTAAATTGGCGCGACAGGACGCTTTTTAGATAGGTTTGAACTTCTGGTTCGTCATCTACGATGAGCAGTTTTGGTAGAGTCTGGGCTAGATGCCCCCCTGTTTTATTGAGTAACGCATCTTGAGAATTGGAATTGAGAATTTGCCCGGAAATTGCGGCGTCCCGATTGAAGGAACTGATCGCATGAATTGACGCGGTGGGTGGCTCTTCGGGTTTGTAGGTCGGAGCTGCGTAGGGTAGTGTTACTGAAATTGTTGTGCCGACCCCTTGCTCGCTTTTAGCTGTCACCGTCCCTGAGTGTGCCTCCACAAGCTCCTTGACTAGAGCCAGACCCAATCCCAGGCCTTGATGTTTACGCGTGGCAGAGCTGTCACTTTGAGAAAAGCGATCGAATATTTTGGGGACGTGGACAGGACTGATACCTTGCCCAGTATCTGTGACCTTAACAACGCATTGATCACGTGCTTGCGCGGCTTTAATGTGTATCTTGCCGCTCTGCGGTGTGAATTTGATTGAATTGCTCAACAAATTTAGAAAAATGCGTTCGATCGCTGCATGATCGCCATCAATCCAGAGCGGCGTCTTTCCTGTTTCTACTGTTATATCAATACCCTGTTTATTGGCGAGGTGTTGCACCTCCCGCGCCAAGCTTGATAGCATGATATTCAGGTCAATTGAGCTGAATGAAAGTTCGACATTTTTTTGCTCGAGCTTGATCAGATCAAGTATATTGTTGACAAGCCCGAGCAATCTAAGTGCCGAAGTATTAATTGTTTGCAGGGGCTGCCTGAGTTCAGTTGCTCTCGCCTCGACCCGTTGCAATAAATCTTGGACCGGTGCGAGTATAAGAGTTAGTGGCGTTCTTAATTCATGGCTTACGTTTGCAAAGAAATTTGATTTGAGCCGGTCCATTTCTTCCAATTGTTTGTTTTGCAGTTCCAGCTCCTTTTTTAGCTCAAAAGCTTTCAACCGGCGC
The DNA here is from genome assembly GCA_021775735.1 of Hyphomicrobiaceae bacterium. GTDB lineage: Bacteria > Pseudomonadota > Alphaproteobacteria > Rhizobiales > Hyphomicrobiaceae > JAHZKN01. The sequence continues at coordinate 4,040 of JAJFHG010000033.1, read as the reverse complement.
CTAAAGTTGAAATGAACCGCAACGCAACTAATGATCGCCGCGAGCGCCAGAAAGTAAAAGTTATTGTAGAAGTGTGTGAGGCTGAATGTTTTGGCCCCTGGTCCCAAACAGGATAGAGTATACAAGCCGAGTGTTGCCAACGACAAAAACAAGGCGTCACTCAGTCTCATAGGGAGAAGAATCCCGATTGCCAGTAGAGATAAGACCAGCCCTTCATAGTAGGTCGAGGTGGAGCCGGAGGAAACGTAAACCATCCAGCATATCATTATGATGGCAGCCCCCAACCAGAGCCCAATTAAGGTCGACGGGTGATCACGGCCAAACTGAGTTTTGTGCAACAAAAGCGCCACTATGACAAAGCCATCCGCGATCAATCGATATGTGGCAAATTCACTAAACCGCTCGGGATGCACTACATAGTCAAGTGTGATTCCAGCAGGGATTAGAATCAGCATCAACCACGCGCCAATCCAGGACTGGCTATGGCGCAATACTTTTTCCGAAGCGCCAAAGTCAAAGATCTCGCTACCAACATTAACTTTATTGCGTGCGGGTACCATCTTAGGTTTGAAACTCTAGAAAGACATTCAATTTTGTCTCGTCATTGTACGTACGATAGGGCAGGCCTTTTGGAGACAGCGATGCGAGGTCATCCATCGTCCGGTGAATCAAGTGCCACTCAACGACATGTTCCATGATCCACCTTGTTGGATTGTCAGGATGAACATTTGTCGCTAGAACTTTGCCATTCGGCAATGTCCATTCGCTAAATAGATTGAGCAGGCGCGCACAAATCCGATCAGAGAGATAGTCAAACAGCCCTGCACAATATACGAAGTTATATTGCGCTTTTTGCATCTGTGAACCAGATGCTTGCTTCAGTAGGCCGTGAACGGACTCATGAACGTAATTGACATTGAACTTGTGGCCACTTTCTGATGCGGCTTGTTGCAACTTGGTGCGTGCATGGGACAAAGTCTCTTCGTTGAAATCAATCAGCGTAAATTCACAGCGATCAATATTTTTGCAGTTTCTAATGAGACGTTGGAGTTCAATCGCAGGACCGCACCCAACATTCAATATATTTATGGTGTCGCCGGAACTTGCGGCTCGGTTCGCACAATCTGTCAGTTCTTTTTCAATAATTTTAAGGCGATTTCGGTGCGCTTTTACCAAGCCAATTTCAAGATAAAACTGATTAACGATTTGTGCAAAAGTTGTTGGGCCGGCTCGTTCGCCAAGCACCATGGTGTTGACCATTTCATAATCGCCGGCATATCCAAGTGGTTTTGTGTAAGATCGATAAAAAAACGGTGCACGCATCATAAGCGGTAGCAAGTCATTCTGTGCTTGCGAACGATGTGCCTCTAACTCGTCCTTATGAATTTGTTTTGCTATCTCTTCAAATGATTGTTGAAGCTCCGAGACCTTTGGAAGTAGAGGTTGGGTTAGCTGCAGGAATACATCTTCCGGCAATGAGGGCTCGGTTTCTTCGTAGTCGATGTCAACTTGCTCAACCCAAGTGTTGAGATGACTCAAGAATGATCGGATCTCGCCAACTGCAACTTGATATTCAGGCCTTATACGTTTTGAACTGGACCAGTCCTCAACAAACCCGATGGCCTCGTGTTCCAAGTTGTTGTGTTTGGAATAGCTGAGGGCGAGGTCTGCCCAATGGTCAACAAGTGTCGCCGACACAATGAGCATGAGGCCGGTGTTGACGAGGCTGCTGACAACGGCTCGCCCATTATAGATTTGATCGGTGCCGCGGCGGATAGTTAAGTCGCTCAGAACTTCGCTTAACTGCACGATGGAATATGGATTGTATACCTCGAATGCAATTGACGTTCGAGAGATTCTGAGGAGCGTTCCACGTGCCGGTTGTCGCTGGCTATTGTTAAAAGTGATGATTTTTTCAATAGTGCTGCCAAGCCGACTCATAAGTACGCACATCCAGAATGTTTTTGCTTTTTATACTTCATAAAACTTGAAATCAAAACTCCAATCGGAGCTGCAACCCAAAATTTCCGTTCCTGACCGATAGTGTCATATGACAATTTTAGAGACCTCCAGCTCGATGACGGTGACGCAATACTATTTTAGACGTCACCCGCGGTGCATTGATCCGTGTCCGGATGGACTTCTAATAAACATAGCGGGCATGGGAAAATACGATTTCAAACTTAAGCGATTATAGATCAGATATATTCAAGTCTCATGGGACCGTTGATCTGCAACTACGATCGTTCACCTCTTGGACCACTCCCTCGAATACGTTCTTGGTGGCAGCGGAATCTCTGCTCCAAATTTTGACTTCGCCCATGGGCCAGAAGAAGACATTTAGCTGTAAAGCCCCAATTTCATGTGCCACTTTGAAGTAGAGTTTCTGGCACGGTTGGGCGCATATTGCAGGCCTGATGTGGGCGGTAGGAGTGATAATAGTCCGCTTAACGTAATTTTCTTTGTGTCTAATTGCTGAGGAACCAAAGCCACATTTCGCGCATCCCACTTTGCGATGAAATAATTTGCGACGGAGGTTTGCCGATGTCAGTTTTTGCTTTTTGTTTACAACTCGCCAATCGGAATCCACCCGTGTACAGACGTTCATTGTGCCCGCAGAAAACTTGCCTTCAGGTCAACTCGCTAACTCATCGAATTGCTATCTGCACTCTCTCTCTACCGATTGTATCGTTCGCTTGCATTGGATTGTATATATTGAAATCAGCTCTTGGAATTGATCTCTTCGATGGACCATCAGTCTTTCATGACGCGTTTTATCCACTTTCATGATGCGTTCTAACCAGAAGAAAACTCGACAATAAAAAAAACATTGCACAATCTGGTTTGCAGGTTTAACAAATCATATAGAGTCATGTGGTGTAATTTATAAAATAGAGCCAGTTCGTATTACAGTACGAATATATTTTTCTGGTCAACCTCGGGGTGTGTCATGAACAATGAACTTCCTGCCAGTGACCTAGACCTTACAGAAACATTAAAGAACCGTCTGCCTTACCTGCGCCGGTTCGCCAGAGCACTGGTAGGCGATCAAAGCGCTGGTGATTCATTAGTATATGCGACGCTTCAACATGTGACTAAAGACAAGGCGGCTTTAGAGGGACTGTCCTCACCGACAATAGGGCTCTACAAATCTTTTATTTCGATTTTCAATGGTCCGGTTGGTCAAAAAAGCATTGAAAAGCTTGATGCTGAAAACTACCTTCTTGGATGTGATGCCACACTATCGGCCCTTTCACCTTACACCCGGCAGGCCTTCTTGCTCACAACGATGGAGCAATTTTCCGACGAAGCAGCGGCCGAGATCCTGGACTATAACTTGCCTGATTTTTTGGATCTAAAAAAATTTGCAAATCGTGAAGTTGCGGAGCAGCTCTCTGCAACCGTCTTTATTATAGAAGACGAGCTATTGATAGCTGCAGATCTGGAAAATACAGTTACTCAGCTAGGTCATGTGGTGATTGGCAAGGCGCGGACCAAAGACGAGGCCGTAAACAAGCTTCGCAGTGTTCCCGCTGACATTATAATATCCGATATTAGTCTTGCCGACGGCAGCAGTGGAATTGATGCCGTCAATGAATTGCTGAGAGTACAAGAAAACGTGGCTGTGATTTTTGTTACGGCATACGCAGAACGCTTACTGACGGGGCTGCGACCAGAACCTACATTCCTGATTGAAAAACCGTTCACAAAAGACCAAATTGGAGCAATCTTGAGCCAGATCTTGTTTCTGAAACAAACAACGACATTGCCTGACGAGGAAAAAACCTTGTCCTAGCAAGGCCAGCATTGGTTTAAGGGTAGAGTGATGTTTTTTCGCTCTCAGAACTATGCTGACTTCCGCTTTGGGTCATTTGCTGACATTGGCTATTCTTTGCGTTTTTCCGCTCTGGGAAAAAGCGGGCATCTTCAGCAACTAAAGTGCTACCAAGTCGATGTCCCCTTTCTCTGCTTTGCAGCGGTTGCGAGGATTAAGTTGGCGCAAGCCGCCCATGGTCGATATCGGCCCGTTGCTGCAATGC
>JAJFHG010000032.1 GCA_021775735.1 Hyphomicrobiaceae bacterium | reverse complement strand
GTCGTGCCTCGTAACTTAGAAAAACAATACGGGCAGTAATGCTGACGTCGGATGGCCGCCATCTTGCGATCGCGTGTCGCCCGGTCAGCGGAGCCGGCCTTAAGACGTATACGCCGGTACATAGTGAGGAGGAAAAGCATGTCAAAAACAAATCTCGGACTGAGTGCTGCTTTTGCGGCCTTCGTCATAGTTCTGTGCCCCGCTCGCCCTGCAACCGCAATGCCTGCGCAAACAAGCACAGGAACGGAAACAGGGCAGGTTCAACAAATCCATTATCGGGGCCGACGGTTTAGTCGCTTTCGCGGTTTTCGTCGTCGTGGATTTGGCCGGCGGCGGTTCCGCCGCTCCCGAGGTTTTCGCCGACATCATTTCAGTCGCCGAGGATTCCGTCGTCGTGGTTACGGGTATGGCGGTTATTACGACCCCTACTTTTATCGCTACCGCTATGGTCATCGCTATTGGTGAGTATCATAGAAAATTTTGGGGCCACGGCACGAGACAAACGACTCTTCCTTCCCTCTACTCGTGCTGTGGTCCTGAATGTCCCAACTCGTAGGCTGCACGATGATGTTCTGCTTCCGCTCAGAAGCTGACCGATATCGCGTGAGTTGGAGGCCTGCGTTTAACGCCAGCGGACTTAGAAACACGTGGTCTGTTGTCTTGTGCTGTGGTCCCTCATCACGTGAATCAGCAAACGGTGCTTGAGTGAACCCAAGCGCCCATGACACGTGAAACCGACAGCCGGTGCCCTTTTGCTCAGGAAACATGCGTTTGGGCCCGTGAAAATGACCCCTTTTTCGGGTCTTATGGCCACGGGCGGCGGGCTTGAATGCGCATCGCCATTGCCCTGACCCCCAATCCTCGGTATGAGCGCCAAGGCTTTTTGGAGCTGGATTCGGGTTTTGACTGACGCCCCCGGAGTGAAGGTGCGCAAAAAAACCTAACATCTTAACCCAGTGGGTCCGATCCATCACGTTTCGATCACCCAAAACACGCTCAACGGCAGGCACCGCCCACTATGTATCTCACCCGATTTTTTTTACCCGTTTTGCGTGAGACGCCGAAGGAAGCTGAGATCGTCTCGCATCAATTGATGCTGCGTGCAGGTATGATCAAACAATCTGCAGCCGGGATCTATTCGTGGCTGCCGCTTGGGCTCAAGGTGCTGAAAAAAATTGAGCAGATTGTGCGTGACGAACAAAATCGTGCCGGTGCTGTTGAAGTCATGATGCCAACCATCCAGTCGGCAGACCTATGGCGTGAAAGCGGACGCTATGAGGCTTATGGCAAAGAGATGTTACGCATCACGGATCGCCAGGAACGTGACCTGCTGTTTGGTCCGACCGCAGAAGAGGCGATCACGTCGATCTTTCGCGATGGTGTGAAAAGCTACAAGGATTTGCCGAAAAACCTCTACAACATACAATGGAAGTTTCGCGATGAAATTCGCCCGCGCTTCGGGGTGATGCGTGGTCGCGAATTTCTGATGAAGGATGCCTATTCGTTTGATTTGACCAAAGAGGCGGCGCGCGCATCGTATCAACGCATGTTTGTCGCTTACCTGCGCACGTTCGCGCGCTTAGGCCTGCGCGCAATCCCGATGAAGGCAGACACCGGCCCCATCGGTGGTGACCTGTCACACGAATTTATTATTCTGGCTGAAACTGGCGAGAGTGAAGTCTTCTGTCATCGTGACTTGCTGGAGGGCGCGATTCCATCCGCTGACACGAACTTCGAAGATGACTTGAGCCCGATCATGGATGCATGGACATCGAAGTATGCGGCGACAGAAGATATGCATGATGCGGATCGTTTTAAAAAAGAGGTGCCGGAAGATGCGCGCGTTTCTGCACGCGGCATTGAGGTTGGCCACATCTTCTTCTTTGGCACCAAATATTCAGAGCCTATGGGCTGCCGGGTGCAAGGGCCGGATGGCCAAATGGTGACACTTCAGATGGGCTCATATGGTGTTGGCGTCTCGCGCCTTGTCGGTGCCATTATCGAGGCCAGTCATGATGACGGTGGCATTATCTGGCCAGTGCCGGTGGCGCCGTTTGAAGTTGCTGTGATCAATCTGAAAGCTGGCGATGAGGCAACGGACGCGGTCTGTGCTGACCTGCATGACAGGTTGCAAGCAGCTGGCATCGATGTGTTGGTAGATGATAGCAACGAGCGCGCGGGCGGTAAGTTTGCAACAATGGAGTTGATCGGCATTCCTTATCAGATTGTGGTTGGTCCAAAAGGCGTCAAGAGCAACGAGGTCGAGGTCAAAGCACGCATTGGCGGCGATCGTGAAACGATGGCGCCGGAGGCTGCATTGGCCCATGTCGTCGAAGAGATCAATCGTGCACGGGTTCTCGTCTAAAACGCAGGCACTGTCGAAGATGGTTTTTTTTAAGTTATGCCGCTAATGGCATCAACGGGGGTTACAGAATGACGGCAACGGCTGACACCAAACCGTTTGCACCGTTTGAATGGATGTTGGCAGGGCGCTATCTGCGGGCCCGGCGTAAGGAGGGTTTCATCTCGGTTATTGCCGGGTTCTCCTTCCTCGGCATTATGCTGGGCGTTGCCACCTTGATCATCGTCATGGCGGTGATGAACGGCTTTCGCAAGGACCTGTTCAATAAGATTCTCGGCCTCAATGGACACATGGTCGTGTATAAAATCGGCGATAATTTCACCGACTACGAGAGCTATGTCAAAAAGGCGACGGCGGTTGCTGGTGTGAAACATGCGCTGCCGTTGATTGAAGGCCAGATCATGGTGTCTTCGAGTGCGCAAGCGCTGGGCGCCATCGTGCGCGGCATGCGCGAAGATGATATCCGCAAACTCGACCTGGTTTCTGACAACATTCGTTTTGGCACCATTGAGGGGTTTGATAGCCAACGTGGCATCGCCATTGGAACGCGACTAGCGCATGCGTTGCGGGTCAATGTCGGCGATCAGATTACATTGATCAGCCCGCGCGGGGCGTCGACGCCGTTTGGAACCGCGCCGCGCTCCAAGTCGTATCCGATTTCCGCTGTCTTTGAACTCGGCATGTCAGAATACGATAAAACGATGATCTTCATGCCACTGAACGAAGCGCAGCGTTATTTCTCTAAACCGGAAGACGTTGACGTTCTCGAGTTGTTTGTTGAGGACCCGGAAAAGGTCGATGAGTATGCCAAGGACCTGAGACAGGCGTTTGGTGACCGCATGCACATATCTGATTGGCGACAACGCAACGAGACATTCTTCACGGTTCTCGAGGTAGAGCGCAATGTCATGTTCATCATCCTGTCGTTGATTGTTCTCGTGGCGGCCCTCAATATCATTTCCGGTCTCATCATGTTGGTCAAAGATAAGGGCCGCGATATTGCGGTGTTGCGCACCATGGGGGCTAGCAAGAGTGCGATCATGCGCGTCTTTTTAATAACTGGTGCATCGATCGGTATTGTCGGCACCCTTGCAGGGCTCGTGCTCGGCATTGTGTTTTGCCATTACATTGATGAAATTCGCCAATTCGTGACATGGGTTTCGGGGACGCCTGTATTTGACCCCAATGTCTACTACTTGACCCGCTTGCCTGCTGAAATCAATCCGATGGAAACAGGTATGATTGTGTTGATGGCGTTGGTGCTATCTGTTTTAGCAACGCTTTATCCCTCGTGGCGCGCTTCGCGCCTCGATCCTGTTGAAGCCTTGCGTTACGAATAAGAGAGCCGCACATCATGCAATACGCACCAGATACAGATGCGGTCCTTAAGCTTGAGGGGCTGGAACGCAGCTTCAAGCAGGGCGGGCGCGAAATCCAAGTGCTCACCGGCGCGTCAGCCGATATATTCCCTGGTCAATGCGTTGCCCTTGTCGGTCCGTCAGGCGCAGGTAAGTCAACGCTGCTTCATATCGCAGGTCTTCTTGAAACGCCTGACCGCGGTCGTGTCGTTGTGGCGGGCGAAGATTGCGGTACCCTGGATGATGACAAACGCACCCGCGTGCGTCGTAAGACAATGGGCTTCATCTATCAGTTCCATCAACTGTTGCCGGAATTCTCTGCTCTTGAGAATGTGGTCATGCCACAGTTAATCTTGGGCCGTTGTCGTAAAGACGCCGAAAATCGTGCAGAAGACCTATTGTCAACGTTGGGCTTGAAAGAGCGCCTCACACATCGCCCTGCAGAATTGTCGGGCGGCGAACAACAGCGCACTGCTATCTGTCGTGCGCTTGCCAACAATCCACGCTTCATTCTTGCCGATGAGCCAACGGGCAATCTTGATCCGAAAACGTCTGATCTGGTGTTTCACGAATTGATTAACCTGTTCCGCAGCGAAGGTGTGGCTGCCCTCATTGCAACCCACAACCTTGAGCTGGCAAAGCGCATGGACCGCACGTTGACGCTGTCCAATGGACTTCTGGTAGAGACAACGTAAGGGCTGTCGTGAGCGCTGCGGAATGGTGGTCGACCAATGAACAGTATAACGTGCATTGAAAAATTGACGGCTGAGGGCCTCGTCCCCCACCGTGGGTCACTATGACAGCAGCGATTCGATCATCCAAACCTCATGTAGCGGGTCACGGTCTCAAAACCACGCCAGGATTTGTGCATCTCAAAGTGCACTCATCTTATTCGCTGTTGGAAGGCGCTTTGCCGATCAAAAAATTGGCAGCACTCGCCGTCGATCATAACATGCCAGCTTTGGCTTTGACTGATACCAACAACTTATTTGGCGTATTGGAGTTTTCTGAAACTTTTGCCGAGCAGGGCCTGCAACCGATTGCTGGCGTTTCGCTAGCGGTTAAATTTCCTGAGGGGTCGGATGACAAAACCCTGTCGGCAAATGCGGGTAGCGGTGCGCCACGCCTAAAGGCGACGGACATTGGGCAAGTCGCGTTGTTGGCGGCGACCGAAGCAGGTTACGCCAATTTATTGAAGATCGTTTCGCGGGCACATCTTGAGAATTCCAGTCAAGAACCAGCCATCTTGATCACCGATCTTGCTGATCTCGGGGGTGGATTGATTGCGCTGACAGGTGGAAATGACGGACCAATTGACCTCGCGCTCAAAGAGGGGCGTTTGCCGGTTGCAGAAGATCGCCTCAAGGCACTCAAGGCTATCTTTGGCGACCGTCTCTATGTTGAAATTCAACGCCACGGCCCACGTAACGCGAACAACACCGAAGCAGCGCTTTTAAAACTGGCCTATAAATTGGCAATGCCGATTGTTGGCACCAACGAAGTGTTCTTTGAATCTCCCGACGACTTTGAAGCCCACGATGCGCTGTTGTGCATCGCAGACGGTCGCTATGTGGTCGAAGACGATCGTCGCCGCGTGACACCGGACCATCATTTCAAGTCTGCTGACGACATGGTGGCGTTGTTTGCGGATTTACCGGAAGCTATCTCCAATACCATTGAGATTGCGCAACGCTGTCATGCACGTTCGCCAGCACGAAAACCAATTTTGCCGCGCTTTGTCGTGTCAAAAGCAGCAAAGGCAAATAAAGACCAACTCGCTGTTGAAGCCGCGGAGTTGAAGCGTCAGGCTGAGCAAGGCCTCAAGCAGCGCCTTAAAACAAACCCACTCGCCGATGGGTTCACAGAGAAAGATTATTATGATCGCCTAGCGTTTGAGCTCGACATTATCGCTGGCATGAAATTTCCCGGCTATTTTTTGATCGTTGCGGACTTTATCCAGTGGACCAAATCTCATGGCATTCCGGTTGGTCCAGGGCGGGGTTCCGGTGCCGGTTCCGTCGTTGCATGGTCGTTGACCATCACCGACCTTGATCCGTTGCGCTTTGGCTTGCTGTTTGAGCGGTTTCTCAATCCAGAACGCGTTTCTATGCCGGATTTTGACATCGACTTTTGTCAGGACCGGCGTGATGAAGTGATCCAGTACGTCCAAGACAAATATGGTGCCGACCGTGTGGCGCAGATTATCACCCACGGAAAGCTGCAAGCGCGTGCGGTGTTGCGTGATGTCGGTCGTGTTTTGCAGATGCCGTATGGGCAAGTGGATCGCCTTTGTAAATTGGTGCCAAGCAATCCTGCAAATCCCGTCACGTTGCAGGAGGCGATTGAGGGCGAACCAAAATTTCAGGAAGAAGCGGACCGAGAGCCCATTGTCGAACGTTTGCTTGAAATTTCCAACAAGCTTGAGGGCCTCTATCGTCACGCATCGACCCACGCCGCTGGTATTGTGATCGGGGATCGTCCGCTCGACGAGTTGGTTCCGCTCTATCGTGACTCAAAAACAGATTCTCCGGTCACTCAGTTTAACTGGAAGATGGTGGAGCGTGCCGGTCTCGTGAAGTTTGACTTTCTGGGCCTGAAGACACTCACTGTTTTGCAAAAGGCTGTTGAGCTGATCAAGCAAGGTCATGGCGTTGACATCGATTTAGCAACGACACCACTGGATGATCCAAAAACATTTGAGCTGTTGGCCAAAGCTGACACAGTTGGTGTGTTCCAGCTGGAAAGCACCGGCATGCGCGAAAGCTTGAAGCGGCTGAAGCCTGATCGATTTGAAGATATCATCGCGATGGTGGCGCTTTACCGACCTGGCCCGATGGATAACATTCCAACCTACATCAATCGCAAACACGGTGAAGAACCAGTTGATTGTTTGCATCCTCTGTTGGAACCAATCCTGAAAGAAACCTACGGCGTCATCATCTATCAGGAACAGGTGATGCAGATTGCACAGGTCATGGCGGGGTATTCTCTCGGTGAAGCTGACTTGCTACGCCGTGCGATGGGTAAAAAAGATAAGCGTGAGATGGCCAAACAGCGTGCGCGTTTTGTTGACGGTGCGCGTGAAAATAAAGTTCAAAAGAGAGATGCTCAGTTTATCTTCGATCTGGTCGATAAGTTTGCAGGCTATGGCTTCAACAAATCGCACGCGGCGGCCTATGCTTTGGTGAGCTATCAAACGGCCTATCTTAAAGCCAATTACTGTGAAGAGTTTTTGGCAGCTTCAATGACGCTCGATTCCCAAAACACCGATAAATTGGCGCAGTTTTCCGCTGAAGCAAAACGCAGCGGTATTTCCGTTCTACCACCTTCAGTGAACGCATCGGGCGTTGACTTTGGTGCAGAGCCTCCCCAACAGGGCGCCAAACGCGGCGCTATTCGCTATTCCCTTGCCGCCCTAAAGAACATCGGCGCATCAGCGGTGGAAACGATTGTCGCTGAGCGCGAGGAGAACGGCGCATATACGTCGCTTACAGATTTTGCCCGCCGTCTTAAAGCCAAAGCCGTTAATAAACGCGCTTTGGAAGCACTGGCTGCAGCTGGTGCATTTGATGATCTCGAACAGAGCAGAGCGTTGGCGCACGGTAACGTTGAAGCAATCCTTGCTTTTGCCAACCGCTGTGAACGTAACGCAGCTGATGGCATGGTCGATCTGTTTGGTGGCGATAGTGATGGTGGTGAAAACCTTGTGTTGAGACCGCAGACAACGTGGACTGCGATGGAGCGACTGCAAAAAGAGTTTGATGCAGTGGGTTTGTTCCTTTCCGGTCATCCGCTTGATCAGTATGCGCGTGTCCTCGACAAGTTGCAGGTCAAGAAATTTACAGACTTCGAGGCGGAAACGCAGGAAGGCACGACGTCAGCGCGACTGGCAGGCATCGTGGTCTCGGCACGTGAACGGCGCTCGCAACGTGGTAACAAGTTTGCGTTTGCGATGTTTTCAGATGTCAGCGGGCAGTTTGAAGCCGTGATATTTTCTGACACCTTGGCGGCGGCTGGTGACCTGCTTGAACCGGGCACGCCTGTTTTGCTCCGCGTGGAAGCTGAACGCGAGGGTGAAACGGTCAAAATGCGCGTACAAAACGTAGACTCGTTGGATGCCGCAGCGGCTGGCGCCGTAAATGGATTGAGTGTCCGCCTTGATGTCGACGCCGTGAAGAAGGGCGGCCGCACTCTGGATGAATTGCGCGCCGCACTTGCAGCCCATCGCTTGCCTGATGGTCAATCTGGCCCTGGAACAGGAGAAATTCTCCTCATTTTGCCACCCTCAGATGGCCATGAGACAGTCGAATTTCATCTCAGCGGTCGCTATGATGTTTCACCAACCCATCTTGGCCGCTTAGAAGCCGCTGAGGGTGTTGTCGACGTGACAGAGTTTTAGAGGTGGTGCGCGTGAGCGTTCGAAAAGGTCGTGGTGAATTGATTGCAGCCGTTATTGCAGCACCTACAGTGCTCGCGCTTTCAGGCTGCGCAGAGCCGACTTTGCCAACAGCCTGTGAAGATAACCTCAAAGACGTGACGCAACTGGTCGTGGTGCTGACGGACACAATGGACAGTGCAGATGCTACGATTGCGGTCCTTGAACGACGTGAAACGACGCCCAATGCACAATGGACCTTAACTGGCACCCGATACCCCGCGGTCGTTGGCCGCGCTGGTCTTGGTTGGGGTAATGGATTTGAAGGCTTGCAATACAAACGTGAAGTCGTGAAGCGCGAAGGTGATGAACGCACGCCTGCAGGGATTTATCGTGTCGGGCCTACATTTGGATTTAATGAAGCATCGTGGCCTGGCCACATCACGCTGAGAGCCAATACCCAGGTTTGTGTTGACGACGTCGAATCTGATCTCTACGGGAAAATCGTGTCCCGCCAAGTGGCTGGCGTAGAAACGAGCGCCGAAGACATGGGCGCAATACCAGTCTATAAGCGCGGCATTGTTGTCGACTACCCGCCGGATGCAAAGAAAAAGTCCGGCTCGTGCATCTTCTTTCATATTTGGCAGGATGCGGGGGCGGGCACAGCAGGATGTATTGCCAGTGACGACGCGCGCATTGCAGATTTGCAAAATAGAACCGCTTCGGCCAAGACAGCCGTTGTGATTTGGGCGAAGTCTGCTAAGGCGCGCCTTGGACGGTGTCTACCAGGCGTTTCCAAGACAGTATTAGAGCTCGTGAAAAGCAACATTTAGACCAGGACGCGCGATGAGTGACACTACTTTAAAACCAAAGGCACGCGTTACAATCGGTGATGTCACGTTTGCCAATGATGCGCCTATTGCTGTTCTTGCAGGTCCCTGCCAGATGGAAAGCCGTGCCCATGCACTTGAGATGGCAGCGGCGCTGAAAGAAATTTCAGCACGCTTAGGCCTTGGTCTGATTTACAAGTCGTCGTTTGACAAAGCCAACCGCACGTCCCTTTCAGGGCGTCGTGGATTAGGCCTTGAAGCAGCCTTACCTGTGTTTGCGGAAATTCGGGAAACACTTAACGTGCCGATCGTAACGGATGTGCACGACGCTGCGCAATGCGCGCCCGTTGGTGACGTCGTTGATATTTTGCAAATTCCCGCATTTCTCTGTCGTCAGACCGACCTGCTGATCGCGGCTGCAAAAACCGGCAAAGTTATTAAAATCAAAAAGGGACAGTTTCTTGCGCCATGGGATATGAAAAATGTCGTTGCTAAGGTGACTGAATCTGGCAATGCAAACATTTTGCTTACAGAGCGCGGTGTTTCTTTTGGCTACAACACGCTGGTCAGTGATATGCGTGCGCTTCCTATTATGGCGGAAACGGGTGCCCCGATTATTTTTGATGCCACGCACTCCGTGCAACAGCCCGGTGGGCAGGGGACGTCATCGGGAGGTGATCGTCGCTTCGTGCCTGTGCTTGCACGAGCTGCTGTCGCGGTCGGTGTGGCAGGATTGTTTATTGAAACCCACCAAGATCCAGACAATGCCCCGTCTGACGGGCCTAACATGGTGGCGCTGAAAGACTTTGAAGCATTAATGCGCGAACTGATGGCGATAGACAGGGTCGTCAAAAAAATCGCGTGACCTTATCTCTGGCACGTTGCTGTTTCTTGTTAGTGTTTTGACATCATAAAGGTACGCGTCGTCCAAAACAGTAGCCAGTTGGGCATCAACCGGATCAGTTTCATCATCAAATTGGTTTGCCAAGGAAATGCGATTTCGTATTTGCCTTTCTTCAATCCCGCGATGATGCGGTTGGCCGCGTCATCAGAGGTAATGATGAACGGCATCGGGAACTCGTTGATCTTTGTCATGGGCGTATCAACAAAACCTGGATTGATGACGCTGATCTTGACACCCATCCGATCCAGATCATGGCGCAAAGTTTCGGCGAGCAAAATGACAGCCGCTTTGCTCGGCGCATAGGCAACAGCTTTTGGTAAGCCGCGGTAGCCTGCGACCGATGATACTAGGGCTACGTGACCGCGCTTTTGTTCAATCATGTTGGGGAGGAGAGCGTCGAGGGCATGAACGATGCCGTTGTAATTAACGTCCATCGACTGAACAACTTTGTCAGCATCAAAGTCGCGTGCGCCTAAAGGGTGCCAAACCCCTGCATTCAAAATCGCAAGGTCAATCGGGCCGACAGTGCTTTCGATGTGCGCAACAGCTAAACGCATTGCGGCAAGGTCTGTAACGTCAACGGGTTGCGGTACAATGTTTGAATTGCAGGAGGCGAGATCATTAAGTGCGTTTTGAGACCGTGCAGAGGCCACCACGGTGACGCCTTCGTCTGCAAGTTTCAGGGCCATGTCGCGGCCAATGCCTGAGCTTGCACCTGTAATCCAAACGATGTTCCAGGGTTGGCTTTGATTTGCCACGTGATCTCCTCCGATATCGCGTCCGATGGACACTACATATGTCTCATATACTTGTGTAGGTGAGGCGTGGATTGCTCCGGAGCGCCCCAAATCAAGCAATGATCCCCAATTTTCCGGATTTCACTGCCATTGCGGCTTTTGAGGGCATAGACGGCGGCGGGATGGGTCGTTAAACCTCGCCTCAAAAGGCCGGTATGGCGACGGGATGGACACAAAGGACAAGCGACAATGGGTGGGGCACAAGCTGACGATCAGGCCGTGAAGGTCGACAAGCGGACAATGGCCAATGCCATCCGCGCGCTTTCGATGGATGGTGTTGAAGCTGCCAAGTCTGGCCATCCCGGTATGCCCATGGGGATGGCGGATGTGGCAACGGTGCTGTTTAGCGAGCACCTGAAGTTCAAAGCGGATGATCCGGCATGGCCTGACCGTGATCGGTTTGTGCTGTCAGCCGGACATGGCTCGATGCTGCTTTATTCGCTTTTGCATCTCACCGGCTATCCCGGGATGGATATTGATCAACTGCGCAACTTCCGCCAGCTGGGCTTTAAGACGGCAGGCCACCCTGAGTACGGCCACGCGCCCGGCATAGAAACAACAACGGGTCCACTTGGCCAAGGCGTTGCCAATGCCGTTGGTATGGCGCTGGCAGAACGCCTCTTGAATGCCCGCGTAGGTGATGGGCTGGTCGACCACCACACATTTTGTATTGCAGGCGATGGCTGCTTGATGGAAGGCATTTCACACGAAGCCATTTCCCTTGCAGGACACCTAGGTCTTGGCAAATTGATCGTTCTGTTTGACGACAACGCCATCACCATTGACGGCTCGACAGATCTTTCGGTCTCAGATGATCAATTAGCGCGGTTTGCCGCTTCGGGCTGGAATACGATGCGTGTTGATGGGCACAACGCAGAAGAGATCTCGACAGCGCTTGCAAACGCCAAAGCTGATGACAGCAAACCGTGGCTGATCGCATGCAAAACCGTCATTGGTTTTGGCTCGCCAAACAAGCAGGGTACATCGGCAACGCACGGCGCACCATTGGGCAAGGATGAAATCAAGGCTGCGCGGGCGGAGTTGAATTGGCCGCATGCACCGTTTGAGATTCCGCAAGAGTTGATGGAGGCTTGGCGCGCGCTGGGACAGCGCAACAATACAGCCTATGAGGCATGGCAAGAGGCATTCAATAGCGCAGATGCCGACGGAAAAGCTCTGTTCCGCTCACCGACTGCACGCAACCGTGCCGATGTCATGGTCAAAGCTATTGAGGCTGCCAAAGCACAATTTGCTGATGACAGTGCAAGCCGGGCGACCCGAATTTGGTCGCAACTCACGCTTGATCATTTGGTACCCGCAATTCCGGAACTGATTGGTGGTTCTGCCGACCTAACAGGTTCCAACGGAACCCGCACGAAAGAACATCACACACCCGTCTCGTCTGGTGCCTTTAACGGCAACTATGTGAACTATGGTGTGCGTGAACACGGTATGGCGGCTGCCATGAATGGTATGGCCCTGCACGGCGGGATCATTCCATATGGTGCAACGTTCCTGGTTTTCACCGACTACTGTCGGCCCTCCATCCGCCTGTCCGCTTTGATGGAGCAGCGCGTTATCTATGTGATGACACATGATTCGATCGGACTTGGCGAAGATGGACCAACCCATCAACCCGTTGAACATTTGTCTGCGTTGCGTGCAATGCCGAATGTACTGGTGCTGCGCCCTGGGGACGCTATTGAGACCGCAGAATGCTGGCAGATTGCTCTTGAGAACGAAAAACGGCCAAGTGTCTTGGTGCTGACCCGCCAATCCGTGCCCACTATGTTGCGGTCTGGAGGTCTTGATGAGAACCTATCAGCCAAAGGCGCTTATGTGATTGATGATGCCGGTGGCGAACGCGATGTAACGCTTCTTGCAACAGGATCTGAAGTCGGTCTTGCTACTTCTGCAGCGTCGATGTTGGCAGGTGACGGCATTAAGGCTGCGATTGTTAGTATGCCTTCGTTTGAACTTTTCCGTGAGCAATCGCCAAGCTATCAACACCTCGTGCTGGGGAGTGCTCCACGCATCGCGATTGAAGCAGCCGTTGCGCAGAGCTGGCATGAATGGTTACGTCCTGGCGATAGATTCCTCGGCATGAGCAGTTATGGCGCGTCAGCACCGGCACCAAAGTTGTTTGAACATTTTGGAATTACGGCGGCGGCAATTGTTGATGCAGCGCAGAACAGCCTTAAGAGTTAAATCAGCCTGAGCAGCGCAGTGTTTGCAAAGTAAAAATGAGCCCTACATGGATTTTGACAAACTGAAGTCGTCGCGCGATGCGGACGTTAATGGCAAGCGCGTGTTGGTGCGTGTTGATATCAACGTGCCCCTGCAAAACGGCGTGGTGACGGATGACACGCGCATCCGGGCCATTGTGCCGACAGTGAAAGATATACTCGGACGTGGCGGTCTGCCGATTTTGATGGCGCATATCGGTCGTCCTAAAGGCCAGGTCGTGCCAGATTTTTCACTCTCTGTTTTGCAAAAGCCTCTAGAGGCGGCATTTGGCGCGCCGGTCGTGTTTGCGGATAACAAAGATGGAAAGCCTGCAAAGGCATTTTCTGATGAGATGCAGCCCGGCCAAGTGTTGTTGCTCGAAAACCTAAGGTTCACACCAGGTGAAGAAGGCAATACTCCCGAATTTGCAAAAGACCTGGCAGCGCTGGGCGATATCTACGTCAACGATGCATTCTCAACAGCCCATCGCGCCCATGCCTCAACGGCCGGCATTGCAGCGCACCTTCCCGCCTATGCCGGACTTTCCATGTTGGCTGAAATTGAAGCGTTGCGTCACGTGCTTGATAAACCTGAAAAACCAACAGTTGCGGTTGTTGGTGGTGCAAAAGTTTCAACCAAAATTCCCGTTCTCAAAAACTTGGTCCAGCGCGTTGACAAATTGATTGTTGGTGGTGGCATGGCCAACACATTTCTGCAATCGATGGGTGTGATGACGGGACAGTCTTTAGCAGAACCTGAATTCCATTACCAAGCGCGCGAGATCATGGCCGAAGCCAAGACTCATGGCTGCGAAATTGTTCTGCCAATTGATGCTGTTATTGCGCGTGAATTCAAAGCAGGAGCCGCAGCGGAAACAGTCCCAATCCACAAAGTGCCAATCGACGGTATGATTTTGGACGTTGGCCCACAGTCCGTTGAACAACTCACTGGTGTTTTAGAGGGCTGCAAAACGCTATTGTGGAACGGCCCGTTGGGCGCATTTGAGATTGCGCCGTTTGGCGAAGGAACGTTTGCTTTGGCGCGCGCTGCTGGTGCGCTGACACAGGCTGGAAAGCTGGTCTCTGTTGCAGGCGGTGGAGATACTGCGGCAGCTTTGAATGCCGCTGGCGCGACACAGGACTTTACCTATCTTTCAACGGCAGGCGGCGCCTTTCTTGAATGGCTTGAGGGCCGTGAACTGCCCGGCGTTGCAGCCCTGTTGCAGTAGGCGGCTTTGTGTTTTTGCGATGCCGTTTTTATAGCCGTTTACAGGGACGCCTGTTAGGTTGCTGCCATGATTGCCAATCCTTCTCAGCCCGTCGCTCTGACCATCGCAGGCTCGGATTCGTCAGGCGGCGCGGGCATCCAAGCTGATCTTAAAACCTTTGCCGCACTGGGCGTTCACGGAGCCAGTGCAATTACCGCTGTCACGGCGCAAAATACGAAGCGCGTTGCCGCAATTGAATTGATGACACCGGCATTCGTATGCGAGCAAATCAAAGCTGTTGCAGAAGGCACGCGCATATCTGCAGTTAAAACCGGAATGCTGGGTGACAGCGCAACGATCAACGCTGTGTCGAAGGCCCTGGATGACTTGCCGCCACATGTGTTGGTCATCGATCCTGTGATGGTTGCGACAAGTGGTGCGCTCTTGATCGATGACGAGAGCGTAGGTGCTCTCAAACACGTTTTGTTGCCAAAGGCGACGTTGTGTACGCCAAACCTTGATGAAGCCGCGGCGTTGCTTGGCGGGCAATCTGCGTGCATGGCGTCTGAGATGGAAAACCAAGCGCGGAGACTTTCAGACCTGTTTGACACCGCGGTGTTGCTTAAGGGGGGACACCTGCCAGAGCCAGACAGCGAGCCGACAACGGCTTTGGATGTGCTTGCCTCCAATGGCAAATGCAAATGGTTTAAGGCGCCTTTTGTTGTTGGCGCTGACACGCACGGTACCGGTTGCACGCTTTCAGCAGCGATAGCGGCCACGTGCGCGAAAGGCAGTTGTCTTGAAACCGCTATTTCGGAGGCCAAGGCGTATGTGACCGATGCGCTTTTAGCCTCGCGGGCGTAGTCCTACGAAAGCACGCGCAGCCGAATGGCAGGGAGGCGCTGCCTTCAAAGCACGTATACGTTTGGGTCTTTTTGATTGTTGCGAAGATGCACGCGTGCGGTTGCAATTTGGCTTACAAATCGGTCGGTGCTTGCCTCTCCGGCTGGCGTTTGCGAGGGTGTTCAGGTCGGCACAATCGGGGGGTGGTGCTGACAAGGGATGGCGGTGGCGCTTGCAACCCGTTGCCGCCGAAATCAAAAAGCCGGTCTTGGCGCCGTTCCTGGCAGCCTTGGCCGGTTTTTTGTTTGAAAGAGGCTAAAGGGCTTGTTTTCGCTGCCATATGTCAGATCTGAGCATTGTTGCAGCGCAGCAAATATGGCAACTTCGTGACTAATCTGGCACACCGGTTGCGGATTCAAATCGCTGCACGCTAAAGGCGGCTGGTTTCAGTTGTTTCCATTACGTCAACATGGCTAATTTAGGTCCGAACGACAAAGGGTGGTGTGTGAGTCGCCCGAGCCTGGCACAGAACCAGGGGTCCAGGTCGCAAGCCTGGAAAATGAGCACACACCAAGGGCCAAGGTCCAACAAGCTATCCTTTGTTTTATCGCGGGATTAGTATTTTTAAGGGGGTTGGTATGCGCCGTTTAACAGCATCCAAGACACGTCCACTTTTTGCAGCCGCTGCTGCACTCGGGTTTTCCGCTTCAAGCGCCATGGCTGGCGGCTTTGAAGTTCGTGAGCAATCAACATTCTTCCAAGGCATGTCGTTTGCGGGTGCTGCTGCGCAAGGCGACAGTCTGTCATCGATATTTTGGAACCCAGCGACCTCAGCTCTGGTTGGCCCGGGTGTCACGGTGAACTCAAACTACGCGCTCATCCTGCCAAAAAGTGACATCGAAGTAACGGGCGTTGGTGCCCAAGGTGTTTTCGGATTTGGATCTGCCGGGCTGGATCGTAATGTGGACGTTGGTCGTGACGCTATAGTTCCTGCAAGTTACTTGGCATGGCGTTACAACGAGAAAACTGTCTTTGCGTTGGCTATGAATTCTCAATTTGGTCTCGGAACTAAGCCAGATAACTTGGTTTGGGCAGGTATGGTTCACGGCCAGACTTCAAAGTTGTTTTCGATCAATCTTAATCCATCTGTATCCTATGAAATCATGCCAGGTGTGACTGTCGGTGCTGGTGTCCAGATTCAGTATCTAGATCTGAAGCGCTTCAAGACCGCCGTAGCTTTTGGTGGGCCATCTAACAAGCTTGATGGATCCGATATTGGCCTCGGGTTCACGTTGGGTGTAAACTTCAAGCCCACAGCGACAACCTCGATAGGTATCGGCTATCGTTCAAAAATTGACCACGATTTGGATGGTAGCTTGGTGTCACCGCTGCTGGCGCCTGCTGTCGTTCCAATTAGTGCAAGTCTTTCCACTCCTGAAAAAGTGACTGCCAGCTTCCGCCAGGAAATTGGATCGAATATGCGCCTTTTGGGTACGGTCGAGTGGGTCAATTGGAGCCGTTTGGGTGTTCATCCGGTAACGCCAAGTGGTCCTCTTGCGGGGTTTGTGCCGCCTACTGCATTGGATTTCCAATGGGATGACGGCTGGTTCTTCTCACTTGGTGCTGAGTATGATGTCAACGACAAGATGACACTTCGCTTTGGTGGTGCCTACGAAATTTCACCAATTCAAAATCCGACGCAGCGCTTGGTGCAGTTACCGGACGCAGATCGGATCTGGGCAAGCATCGGTGGTACCTATAAGTGGAGCGAGCATATGTCACTCGACTTCGCCTATAGCCATGTGTTTGTTGAAGAGTCGAAATTGCTCCGGGTTCCTTCGGCAGGCCCTGCGATACCTCTGTTCGCCAACACTGACTCTTCAGTTGATATTCTTTCAGTTGGCATGACAATGACGCTGCCACCATTGGAATAGCCGAAAGAAACAAGGTTCTCTCTCTCAAAACGAACCTCAGAAAGTGGACCCGGCGGCTCGAGCCCAGAGCCGCCGGTCTTTTTTTGGGCATTTGACATGTCATGTCTTTTTTATGCCTGAACCGGCGGTGTGCCACGGCATTCTCAGCCGACATCCATCGCTGGATGAGACATTGGGCGCTTAACATGGCGCGCCAACACTGGACCAACACCCAGCCAACATTGGGTCAACTTTGGGGATGAGGCTAAGCGCCCTGATGCCGTAAGCGCTGTGATTATGTTACATGCGGCCTTGAGACAGTCTGCTTTTCTTTGCATTGCGGCCGGTCTCTAGATAATTGTTTTGTCGTGCTTCCTATCGGAAAACCGCTTCACACTGTATCCGGAAGCACTTTGGCCATGATCCAACCCATCCCACCACAAGACGCGAGCACCAGGCGTTTTCAAATCACGTCAGCAGTGCGCGTTGGGGCTTTTTTTGCGGCCTTGTTTTTGGTTCTTGGCTTGCACTTGCCTTACCTGCCAATCTGGTTGGATTGGGTGGGGCTGACAGCGTCTGAAATCGCGATCATCACTGCAACACCGCTCTTTCTGCGGCTTGGTTTTGCGCCACTGCTTGCCGTTTACGCGGATCGGCATCAGGCGCATCGCCGTGTGATCCTCGTCCTGGCTGTGCTGGCACTGGCAATGGGTCTCGTGTTGATTGGCATGCGCGGCTTCTGGCCAATCTTTCTGGTATCGCTGGCCTTTACGCTGTGCATTGCCACCATCATGCCGTTGATTGAAACCATCGCTGTGGCAAGCGTGAAGTCTGACGGTGCCGACTATGGCCGCATGCGGCTGTGGGGGTCGTTGGCCTTCATTGGTGTTGGTTTTGTCGGTGGCTGGATGGTTGACTGGCAGGGTGCGGCTGTCATTGTTCCGATGTTGGTCTTGGCGGCACTTGCAACGCTCGTTGCTGGATGGAAACTGCCTCGCTCTAATTCTGCGTCGAATAGCGAACAGACCAAGGTTTCGGCTGCGGCGCGTGAGGTGCACGGAAGTGATGCCAAACGTCTTGGTCAGAGTGGTCTGTTTTTGCTGTTCCTGTTGGCGTGCAGCGCTATTCAAGGTGCGCATGGGTTGTTTTACACCTTCGGCGCGCTGCATTGGAAAGCACAAGGGTTATCGACCGCCTGGATTGGTGCGCTGTGGGCCATCGGGGTCATGGCTGAGGTGTTGCTATTTGCCTATTCAGGTGCGGTTGTAGCGAAGCTTGGCCCGGTGGTGTTGCTTGTTTTTGGCGGGCTGGCGGGCGTCCTCAGATGGTTGGTGATGAGCTTTGATCCTGGCCTCGCAGTTCTCATTCCGTTGCAAATTCTGCACGGCGCCACCTATGGCGCAACGCATCTTGGTGCCATCTACTTTATGGCGCGCAGTGTGCCAGAAGGTGCTGCAGGGACAGCCCAAGCGTTCTATGGGGCGTGTGCCGCAGGCGTTGGCACGGGTGCCGCGACGTTGGCCTCAGGTCCGCTCTATGAGACGATGCAGGGACAAGGTTATGTTGTGATGGCTGGTGTTGCAGGCATTGGGTTGTTGGCAGCGGTGGTCTTGAATGTGTGCTGGTCGGGCGGTCTTTTGTGGGGTGCGCCAACGGTGGATGAGCCCGCACGCGACGGTGAAATTGGCCCCAAACTTCCTGTTGGCCCTAACCTTTGAGCACATGGGTTATGGCGTTCCCCATAACCCATGTTCAGGTGCATGCATTTTGCCATTGTCAAAAAGAAAACCGTTCGCACGATCTTCTGCCATCAATAGTGGCCCATCAAGATCAAGCCATCGCGCGTGACAGGCCAGCAGATAGGCCGGTGCAACAGCAAGCGACGTTGCAACCATCGAACCAATCATAATCTCAAAACCGCGCATGCGCGCTTCCTGAAGTGCATGATGGGCAGCGGTCAGCCCGCCCGCTTTGTCCAATTTGATATTTACCGCATCGTATTTTCCGACCAAGCTTTCAAGGTCCCCTGCGGTGTGGTGACTCTCATCAGCGCAGACAGCAATCGGGCGCGCGCAGTCAGCAAGCGGTGCGTCATGGTTAGCAGGTAAGGGCTGTTCTATGGTTTCAAAGCCAAGGTCAGCTGCTGTTTGCAAGAGCAAACTGAGGTCTTTTACGCCCCAGCCTTCGTTGGCATCGCCAAGCAGACGCGCATCAGCGCGCGCGGCGCGTACAGCCTGCATGCGCTTGATGTCATCATCCGTGTTGCCACCCAGTTTCAATTTGAGAACACGATGCGCGCGCGCTTCTTTGGCGGCGGTTGCCATCGCGTCTGGTGTGTCGAGGCTGACCGTGAGTGCCGTTACAGCATTTGCAACGGGGGATAGATTGAGATGGTCTGCTACGCTCTTGCCAGAGCGCTTGGCTGCTAAGTCCCACAAGGCGCAGTCAACAGCATTGCGGGCCGCGCCAGCCGGGAGCGCCGTTAAGAGTGTTTCGCGATTGTGTGAAGGTTGCCAATTGGCAATGGCGCGCGCAACACCTTCTGGTGTTTCGCCATAGCGGGCATAAGGGACGCATTCACCCCGCCCCGCGAGCCCATTTGCGTCAGTCGTGGTGACAACGACAACATGTGCTTGTGTTTTTGCGCCGCGTGAGATGACAAAGGGACTGGCCAACGGCCAAGTCTCAATCGCAACGTCAACGTTCAATGATGGAGTTGAAGCCATGAGTCTGTCTGTGCGGTCTTGGCGATGTTGGACGATCTTGGATGCGCTTTAAAGCTGATCTCGAAGGCGCGCCCCTAACACCTCTGCTTGTTTAATTTTCGGCAGCGAAAGGCAAGCGGATCCTCAGGGAGGCCAGGCGCTATCGAATGTGGCCACGTGCATGGGCCAAGAACAAATAAACCCGACCTGTATCAGACAACAACTGACCCTTAGCCGCGGCCCCTGTTGGGTCATTGGCTTCAGTGTCGCGACGGATGCGATCAAAGTCAGCTAGGAAACGATCAACCGTTTGTTGCAAGCCAGCGTCCGTGCGCAGGCCCGTTTCAAACTTGTCGAACAACGCTTGCCCTTGGCTGCTATAGAAGGCACGTGACATCACGTTGGTTTGGCCACTGCGTAAACGTGCCCAGATTGATGCCGCTGCTGCAGGTTCGAGCGCGCCAGCCATGGCTTGAATGTTCAGTTTGAAGTCATCGTTCGGGGCAACTGGTGCGGCAGGTTGTGGACGTTGTTCATCTTGACTGGCACGGGCGAGTAAATCGCCAAACGACCAGTTGTCACCACCGTTGTTACCTGGCGGTGTTGGCCGTGTTGGGTTCTGCCGGGACGTAGCAGCGTCTTCATAGGCACCTGACAGAGATGACAGAGAGCTTCTACGTTGTTGCTGGGCGGGGTGTGTACCACCGCTTGTTGCAAGGCTTTTTAGCCTTTGAAGGGCTGCCAGTTGGTTACGCATGGCCTGGCGCAAGCCCTCAGCATCGATACGTTGTGATTGCGGGAGACGTTGGATCGCATCGCGCAAGCGTTCTTGCTCCGTTGCAATGTCGCGCGCAGCGTTGCCTGCATTTTTCCGTACATCCTCAGAAACCCCTGCGAACCGTTGGTTCATACTCCGAAGTTCTGTTTCAATAGCGCCGCTGAGCTTGGCATATTCGTTTTGTAATTCGTTGATAATACGGTCGCGTTTTTGGGCGTCTGTTTCCCGTTTGAGGCGATCTTGTTCGGTTAGAGCTCGGCTCTTGCTTTGTTCCGTGTCGACGCGAAGCTGTTCAGTGACTTCACGGGCGCGTTGTTCAGCGTCACTGAGAGAGCCTTCGATCGTTGAAGAATAGCCCTGTACGAAGCGGCCAAACTCATCAGCCTTGCCGGTCAGTTGATCCAGCGTTTGTGTGAGATCAGTATGGCGGGCCTTCAACGTGACATCGATTTTGTAGTTGGCCGATTCCAGAGAATTAGCTGCCGTCATGATAGATTGGCTTTGGTTTTCAAAGCGGCCCGTCACGGCATTGATTTGGCCGAGCAGGTTCTCTGAAACATTCTTCAGCATTTCAGATTGACCAGATAGCCCTTCAATAGCTTTCAGCGACTGGCGGGTAATATTTTCGCTGGTCCTGCGAACCGCACTGATGCCTTGGGTGAGCGATTCATCAAGCTCGTTGGACTGATGAGTAATTTCCTCTTTAAACGTCTGAGCATGATTATTCAGCGCAGACGTCAGTGCCTGTGAGCGCTGACCCACGGCCTGGTCAATTGCAGATGTCGATTTCTTGATCGAGTTGTCGAACAATTGCAGTCGTTCATTGAATGCAAGATCAAGCGCTTTGGTGCGCTCAATCAACTGCACATCAAGTGTTTTGGCGCGGTTGGCCAGCGTTGTGTCGAGTGCGCGCGCATATTCTTCAAACACTGTTTGCAAAGTGTCGGTGCGTGCGCCAAGTGAACTATCAAGTGTCTTGAGATAGCCATCAAAGGCTTCACGCATTTGTTCAGAACGATTGCCAAGCGCGGAGGCCAGGCCTGTCGTGTAACCTTCAAGAAGAACCTGGAGTTCTTCGGTGCGCCCACCGAGTGATGTTTCGAGTTTGTTGACGTTGGTGCCAATTGACGATTCAAGCGATGTGAGGTTGTCGCCTGCTTGTTGAATAATCTGCGCCAGCCGAATTTGTTGGTGAGATAGTTTTTCAATAAGCGACGGCACTTCACTACCAAGCTGGCGCAGGGTGCCTGCAACACGCTCAGAAGTGCTGGAAAGTGCATTGCGCTCGCCTGACAGTTCTTGGATCAACCCACGGATCTTGCGTTCGTTGTCTTCATAAGAGTTTTCAAGGGCTGAAACTTCGTTGTGCACCAGAGCTTCAAGCTCACCAGCGCGGCCTAATGCGCGTGACACCGCATCGTTCATAAATGCAACTTGGCGGCGCACCGCTTGGCCAAGTGAGGCCACAGATTGCTCAGCCATGCGGTCGGGTTCTGCAAGGCGAACGGCAACTTCAGCCATCGTAGATGAGCGCAGGCGAAGTTCTTCCGTCCGCCATGAGAGCAACGCCAAAAACCATAGAATGGAAATCGGTACGACGATGGCCGTCAGTGCTAAAAAGAATGATGGTCGAGCCAGAATGGACAGCAAGGTTGCGCCGGTACTAAGTTCTTGCCAGGTCATGACGGTAGCGAAACTCAGTCCAGCCAAACCCCAAACAGCACTGGCGATTGCGGCAAAGACAAAAGGACGATTGGATGGTTTTTGCTCAAGCGCATAAATCAAACCGCCAATAGATGGCGCGTCATCATTGGCTGCGATGGTGCCTTTAACGGGACCTGCTGGACGACGTCGTGCAACACGACGCTGAGGAGCCTGCGAGTCCATGTCGTCGGCAGGTTCCAATTGGACGCCTGCATCTTGTGCAGCATCAGCGCCTGTGTGTTTGCTTTTCTTTGTGTTGGGCAGGGGAGGCGGCGAGGCCGTGGTCTGTTGTTGGTCGGCAAGCGACATTGTGAGTGATGGCGCCACACGCGATGCATCATCGCCTGACGAGGCCGCACTCGTTGGGGCTGAAACTTTTACGTTCGTGGAAGACCGAACCACGTTGCTTTGGTCT
Source organism: Hyphomicrobiaceae bacterium (assembly GCA_021775735.1). Classification (GTDB taxonomy): domain Bacteria; phylum Pseudomonadota; class Alphaproteobacteria; order Rhizobiales; family Hyphomicrobiaceae; genus JAHZKN01. The sequence continues at coordinate 6,505 of JAJFHG010000032.1, read as the reverse complement.
TGAGCCATGCACCTGCCCAGATAAAGTAAGTCTGCCCCCGATGGCAGTTTTTCCGATTCAGACTATCGCATTCGAGGACACCCGAGGTCTGAAATATATCGCTGCGGCCCGCAGTTTTCCACGACGGACTGACGGCTTGGGGCGATTTGGCCCAATGCCCTTTTAGAGGCTCGTATCCAGATCCCTGCCAGAGCCAAAAGTAGGCCCGGTTTAGGGCTAAATGAAGATGAAATTCAACCCCTTACCTCCAAGAACCATGAACGCCGAGTTGGTTGAGATGGGGTTGCTGATTTAGGTCAAATTGGACCGTTCAGTTTTACCTCGCCTTGGCGAGGGCTGTGCCACATTACCTCACGTCGCCATTGGTCACCTGTGGGTGGATTTGAGCCGTGGCGATGGATTTGTCTCAGGGACCTGGCATATGGCGCAAGTACAGCAAAAAAACGATGTTCAATTCGGTATTGAGGCCGCCCTTCCAAATACCAAAGACGGCAAAGTGCCCCTCGATCACGCACATTTGAGCCGTTATACGTTGAGCGATAAGGGCTTGGAGCTTGAGATTCTGAGGCTGTTTTTAGCTCAGATCCCGCTCACCATCGAGTCCTTGAAATTTGCCTCCATGGACAAGGATTGGGTCATCGCAGCCCATACACTTAAAGGCTCAGCCCGTGCCGTTGGCATCGGCCGACTGGCAGAATTAGGCCTTGAAGCCGAACAACTTGGCGGAATTGGTGACAATGAAGCTTGCTCCTGCCTTATTGTAAAAATTGAGGCTGCGGCCGGGGAAGCAGAGGCCTACATCAAAAGTCACTATGCGGCCTAGCGGCCTAGAGATCGATCGGTCTGATGCAATCACGCCATCTCCGACCGTGCTGGCGCACCCTCAACTGGCGAACCCGAGACATCATGGCCGCCCCACCTGCGCTTGAATTTGAGCCGTTGCCCGTCTAAGTGTCACGCCATCTCACGTGAGATCCACTAGACTGCTGGCGAAGGACATCAAGGCATCCGTCTTGCCCATCTTGGCCGCTGGTTATCAGGAGCTGAGCGCGCCGCCATGGCAAAGATAAAGTTTATACAACCCGATGGAACAGAGCAGACTATTGATGCCGAGAACGGCCTGACCGTGATGGAAGCGGCCAAGCTGAATGACGTTCCAGGTATTGAAGCAGAGTGTGGTGGTGCCTGTGCCTGTGCGACGTGCCATGTCTATGTGGACGAAGCCTGGGTCGATAAAACAGGCACGCGTAAAAGCATGGAAGAAGACATGCTCGATTTTGCTTTTAATGTGCGCGATGAAAGCCGTTTGTGTTGTCAGGTGACTGTGTCTGATGCGCTTGACGGCCTCGTGCTTCGTGTTCCGGAAAAACAATTCTAATCCCTCGGCTTATGAGCGTGCTGGGCAAATTAATCGCAGCCCACACCAGGCCTTGAGAAGAAAGCGCAGGCATGTCAGCGACTAGTGCCGCTAATGGCAATCAAAACAGTGCCGATCAAGCGGAATCGACAAGCATTGAAACGGATGTTGTTATCATTGGCGCAGGCCCTGTGGGCTTGTTCGCCGTGTTCGAGTTAGGACTCGTCGATATCAAATGCCACGTCATTGATATTCTTGATAAAGTCGGCGGACAATGTTCCGAGCTTTATCCCGAAAAACCGATCTACGACATCCCGGCGTTGCCCATCGTTACCGGTCAGGAATTGACGGATCGGTTGATGGAGCAGATTAAACCATTTGGTGCTGAATTTCATCTGGCGCAACGTATTGATCAACTTGAGCGCCAGCCTGATGGACGATTTAAACTTACGACGGATATCGGCAACAGCTTTTTGGCAAAGGTCGTGGTGATTGCTGCCGGTGGTGGGTCGTTCACTCCAAAACGCCCACCTCTTGCAGGTATCGAAGCGTTTGAAGGAACGTCTGTTCACTATTCGGTGCGCCGGATCGCGGACTTTACTGACCATGACGTCGTCATTGTCGGTGGTGGCGATTCAGCATTGGACTGGACATTAGCCCTTGAGCCTGTTGCCAAGCGCGTAACACTCGTTCATCGCCGCGATGAGTTTCGTGCAGCTCCCCACTCGGTTGAGCAAATGCGCGCGCTCGTAGCTAGTGAAAAAGTTGATCTGAAGATTGGCCAAGTGAAAACGCTAACAGGGACTGGTGCCCAGCTTGAAAAGCTCACGTTACACCTGAAAGATGGCAGCGAGGAAGAGCTTGCCTGTTCCGCCCTTTTACCATTCTTTGGTTTGACCATGAAGCTGGGGCCGGTTGCAGATTGGGGTCTTAATCTGGAAGAAAACTTGATTCCAGTTGACACGGAAAAGTTTGCGACCAGCGAGCCGGGCATTTTTGCGATTGGCGATATCAATAACTATCCAGGCAAGCTCAAGCTGATTTTATCAGGCTTTCACGAGGCGGCATTGATGGCACAAGAGGCACATCACATCATCTATCCTGATAAGAAGTTACGCTTTCAATACACAACATCGTCTTCAAACCTGCAAAAGAAGCTGGGTGTGAAGTAGCTTGAATTTAGTGCGCGCACGCAAAGCCGCGGTGTAATAACTGCCGCATTGGGAGTGGTAATGCCTGCATCGCAGACTTGATCGCGCCCGGTAATTTGTTGATGCCCAAGCTGTGATAGGTGTGTCCAAGCGGACTCAACGGTGCACACCAGTCGTATACATCGACAACACCATCAGCCCAATCAAGTTTGTAATTGTCGCCGGGGGCCATCAGGTCAAACGTTCTGACGCCTGCTGCAATCGCAGTCTTAATGCGGTCTTCCATCAACAACACACCGGCTCCAGCCTTTTCGTAGTCCATGTGATAAACGATGATGTGAACAGCGCAGTGACCTGCTGAAACAAACGACACTTCAATAGCTGCTGTTTCTTCTCCGATATTCAACTCTGTCGTACGACACCCCGTTGGATGCAACTTGGATGACGCTGCATCCACAAAGAAAGCCCGTGTGCGTTCATCTTGGATAGCAGGTGAAACGAGTCCACGAGATCTAAGCCAGGTTCGCTTCATCTTAATAGCTTGGCTTGCAAGACGCCCGCGACGGTCGCCCTCGCTATGTGTCGATACGTTAAGTTTTGCTTTTTCCTCGATACGGCGACGTAGTCGACGACGGTTTTTGCGGGCTTTTCCAGAATAGCGCTTTTGATAGCCGTCAAATGACTGAGCGTTAGAAAGATCAAGATAGGGTGCTGTTTGCTGTTCTAGTGGCACTTTGCATACGTCGTGCATTACACCCGCGACAGATGCGTCAGCACGCACCTTACGCAAGTGGACCACGTCGGCTGATATGGACTTTGAAAGAAACGACCATGATGCGTGGATGTCATCGATGCTGCATGCTGAACCGTCAACCAGAGCATCACCGTATTGACTGACCGGATGCCCCATCCAGGTCAGGCGCCTCAATCCACCAGAGCGTTGAACCACAAGCGGCCAAACCAAGACCAATTTACCGGCCCGCCGCCCAGTGACAATGGCCAGCGTATTCTCCGCGCCGTCGTCTGTTAAAAAGTGGTTGCACCAGTGCCAGAGCCAATGGAAGCTTTGAAACACATGTGCGCTGGGACCAGCGCGCTCCATAAGATCGCACCAGTCAGCCTCAAGGGCATTGAATGCGGACCTGGTGGTGACAATAGACAAGGCGCAATCTGGATCAGCAACCGTGCGTGCAGGTGTATGGGGGGGAGTGCACATCCATGTGAGATCTTCAGGACAGGAGACCTTTGGGACAGATGGCGATGGCAAGCAATCTGGCAGAAGGTAAGCACTTTGTTGTGACATGGTTGGCCAAATCTGGGACAGGTTGGAGAATTACTCATATGTCTGAGCAAAACCTGTGCCAAAATTCAAACGTTAACCGTGGCCATTAACGAACTAGAAGTTCAACAATCGCGAGCAGGCAAAGGGCCAGCCCAAGACCGCCAAGAAGCGATTTCCCGCGTTGCTGGGTGCTGGGTCTTGGGGCCCAATACGTGGCTAATAAAATGGCTGCAGCACACAAATTAAGCGTTGCCAGCCCAGCAAGTCCGATACCGTCATTAATCAGTTTTGCGCCGCTCATAAAGATGACTCCAGCAAGCCCGACAAGCAATGCGCCCGTCAACCGAGGCCAGAATGATGAACTGGAGTCTGGCAGAGCAAACATGCGAATAAGCATCTTAGGCGACAGCAGCAAGGAAATCCCGATCACGCCTTTGATCAAGGTTTCGAGCCAAAGGAGCTGTTCCATGGTGCCGCTTAAAGAGTGTAAATGCCTGCGATCCGTCTGGGATCAAGCGTGGCAACTGATGAAAAACAAACAGGCCAGGGTTGTGTGGTCTTTAATAAGGCTGGGCTGTAAACCAGCTTGTAAAACCGCTGCTGGTCGGGGCGGCCTTGACAACTTTTTTCGAAGACGTTGCGTAATCTCCAGCGAGATGGCGGCGCAAATCAGATTGAATTTGTTGTGTGCGCTTTGCCGAACAGTAACCTTTTTGAGCAGCGACACCTTTCCAAACACCGTTGTAGGCAACGTCGTAAATTTTGTCGGCGCGGGAAATTAATTCAGGCGTGGCACCTTGGCTTGCTTCTGTTGCAAGAAACTTAGCTTTGAGAGCCGGGGCATCAAAGTTATAGCCACACTTAACAGCTCTCGCAGAGACTGAACCGACTTGGAAGGCCCGGCTTGTGGCATCTCCTGCAGGTGCAGCGAGTGCTTCTGCTTTGGCAGGCTCTGAAGAACCCCCGCCAAATAACGAGCCTGTCGTTAACGATGATGCCGAACCAGCGCAGCCACCAGCAACGACGGCGAGCATGAAAGGAATGGCAAGTTTGTAAGAGGTCATTCTAAGTGCGCCCGAATCTATTCTTAGGTCCGCTAAAAATGGGCCGTTTAGCCCACCGTCGTCAATGTTCAGATGAACGAAGCCCTGGGGATATGTCGACATGATGGCCTGATAATCCTCCAGAGCACATCTGGTATCATTCGGGCCACAGGCGAGCTAGACCAAATGTCTCAAAAGTATGAATAAGGACAGCCTGGGAAGCGGTGTGACCGCCTTCAGGGTGTCCTGCCGGATGATCAGTCGAGCAGTTCTCGCATCGCTCTGTCCAGCCCATTGAGTGTCATTGGATACATGCGCCCGTCCATAAGTCGACGTATAATCTCAATAGACTGCGTCCATTGCCAATGGTCTTCGGGCACTGGGTTAATCCAGACGCAATTTGCAAAGCGTTCTGTGACGCGCGACATCCACACAGCACCTGCTTCTTTATTCATGTGTTCCACAGCTCCACCTGCATGCGTGATTTCATAGGGGCTCATGGACGCGTCGCCTACAAAGATCACCTTGTAGTCGTTGGGGTAGGTATTGATGACCTCCCAAGTTGGGGTAACCGCACTATGGCGTCGCTTGTTGTCTGTCCAAACACCTTCGTAAAGGCAGTTATGAAAGTAAACATTGCGCAGATGTTTAAATTCGCTACGCGCGGCTGAAAACAACTGTTCGGCTGTTTGTACGTGCCAGTCCATTGAGCCGCCAACGTCAAAAAACATGAGCACTTTGACGGCGTTGCGCCGCTCTGGGCGCATGGTGATATCAAGATATCCCTTGTGCGCCGTGCCTGAGATTGTCTGATCAAGATCAAGTTCTTCTGCAGCCCCTTGGCGGGCAAATTTACGCAAGCGACGCAGGGCCATTTTAATGTTGCGCACACCCAGCTCAACATCATCGGCCAGATCTTTGAATTCGCGTTTGTCCCAGACTTTGATCGCCCGTCGGTGGCGGCTTTCATGTTGCCCAATGCGTATGCCTGCAGGGTTGTATCCGTACGCGCCAAATGGAGAGGTGCCGCCAGTGCCAATCCATTTGTTGCCCCCCTCATGGCGCCCTTGTTGCTCCTGGAGACGCTTTTTGAGCTCCTCCATAATTTTTTCCCAACCACCGAGCTCGTCAATGCGCTGCTTTTCTTCCTCCGACAGATAAAGCTCGCTCATCCGGCGCAGCCATTCGTCAGGGATCTCTGTTTCCAAGTCGATAGCTTCTGAGAGTGCCTCCAGACCTTTGAAAACATGCCCAAACACTTGGTCAAAGCGATCAATATGGCGTTCATCTTTTACCAATGTGGAGCGCGCCAAATAATAGAAGTCTTCAACCTTGCCATTGGCGCAGTTGGCGTCCAGCGCCTCCATCAGGGTCAGATATTCCTTGAGGGTCACCGGCACTTTGGCGGAGCGCAGTTGATCGAAAAAGGTGAGGAACATGGGCGTAAGCCTGAACTGGAGACAAAAAAGCACAATTCATGGCGATCATGGTCAATGGTTGGCCGAGGTGCAAGATTATCCATGGCCGCAGTCGCATAATTGATGCCCTACTGCCACGAGCACGTCCGCGCTGAGCGCGTCCTCCCATACACCAACACGGCGCAAGCTTGTGTTGGGATTTTTCCCCCTGTGCCAACACTGCGTAAACGAGTGTTGGGCAATACCTCCAACAC
>JAJFHG010000031.1 GCA_021775735.1 Hyphomicrobiaceae bacterium | reverse complement strand
ATCGCAAGCTTCGCATGTGTCGTAACCAGCTTCGGGAATTGGCCAGTCAAGGCCTGATCCCTGGCATGGTCAAGTCGAGCTGGTAGGGAGAACGAAACACATGTCGATGAGCGATCCTCTAGGCGATATGCTGACACGTATCCGCAATGCGCAAATGCGCCGCCGTCCGAAAGTGGCAACACCTGCCTCTAACATTCGCGGCCGTGTACTTGATGTGCTTGCTGACGAAGGCTTTATCCGCGGTTACGTCCGCGTGGAGCCAAAAGATGGCATGCCTGAATTTGAAATCGAGCTGAAGTACTTCAACGGGGAGCCTGCGATCAAAAAGATTGCGCGTGTCTCAACCCCGGGTCGGCGCGTTTATTCGCCGGTGAAGGATTTGACAGCTGTTGCCAATGGTCTTGGCGTCGCCATTCTGTCAACGCCAAAAGGCGTAATGTCTGATACGAAGGCACGCGAAGAAAACGTTGGTGGTGAAATTCTCTGTAACGTCTTCTAGTTGAACGCCGGGACATGAGGGTCTGGCAAACACAAGGTTTAGAAAACTATGTCGCGCATTGGCAAAAGACCCGTAGCCGTACCATCGGGTGTAACCGCGACCATCGATGGCCAAATCGTTAAGATGAAGGGCCCAAAGGGTGAGCTGGCATTCTCAGCCCCCGATGAGGTTCTGATTGAAAAGACGGATGGTGGCATTGAGGTGAAACCACGTGGTGATGACAAACGCTCACGGTCTATGTGGGGCATGTCGCGCACGCACATTCACAACCTCGTCCATGGCGTTTCGGAAGGTTATTCCAAGACGCTTGAAATTCAGGGCGTTGGTTATCGCGCGGCGATGAAGGGCAAAGACAAGCTGCAGCTGAATGTTGGCTACAGTCATGAAGTCATTCACAGCATCCCGAAAGGGATTGAAGTCAAGGTAGCTGGTGCCAAGCAGGAAATCGTCGAGGTTTCTGGAATTGATCGTCAGTTGGTGGGTCAGGTCGCAGCAGAAATTCGCGCCTACCGCCCGCCAGAGCCTTACCAAGGCAAGGGCATCCGTTATCAGGGTGAATACATCTTCCGCAAGGAAGGTAAGAAGAAATAGGACGCGAGATAAGATTATGGCTAGTTTGAGAAAACTCTTAGAGCGCCGCAAAAAGCGGGTCCGCTTGGCGCTCAAAAAACGCGCCAAAGGTCGCCCACGTTTGTCGGTGTTCCGTTCATCCAAGCATATTTATGCGCAGGTGATCAATGATGCAGATGGCAAGACAGTTGCTGCGGCTTCAACGCTTGAGAAGGACCTGAAGTCGTCTTTGAAGACGGGCGCAGATACTGAAGCGGCAAAAGCTGTTGGCAAACTTGTAGCCGAACGCGCCAAAGGTGCTGGCGTCAACGACGTGATCTTTGATCGTGGCTCATATCTTTTTCACGGCCGAGTAAAAGCCTTGGCTGATGCAGCACGTGAAGGCGGGCTGAACTTCTAATGAAAGGACTTTAACTGTGGCACGTTCCCCAGGCCGAGGAGATCGCGGACGCGACCGTGATCGCGAGGAGAGCGAATTTTCCGATAAGCTGGTTCACATCAATCGTGTTGCGAAGGTTGTGAAGGGCGGCAAGCGGTTCGGATTTGCAGCGCTCGTTGTTGTTGGTGACTTGAAAGGCCGTGTTGGCTTTGGTCACGGCAAGGCGCGTGAAGTTCCTGAAGCTATTCGCAAGGCAACCGAGTCTGCGCGCCGTGATCTGGTGCGTGTGCCGTTGCGCGATGCACGTACCCTGCACCATGACAGCAAGGGCCGCCATGGCGCTGGTAAGGTTGTGCTGAGGGCAGCACCGGCCGGTACCGGTATCATTGCAGGTGGCGCTATGCGTGCTGTCTTTGAAATGCTGGGTGTACAGGACGTTGTGGCAAAGTCGGTTGGTTCAACCAACCCATACAACGTTGTCCGCGCCACATTTGATGCTTTGAAGCGACAGGAGAACCCACGTTCAGTGGCTGCTCGTCGCAATAAGAAAGTGTCCGAGATTGTTTCGCGTCGGCGTGATGTCTCGGCTCAGGACGAAGTTGTTGCGGACGCTTAAAGCGGCGACAAACATTGATTGTGCTGCTGAGGGGCCTTGCTCCAGAGCAGCAACCAAACGGTGAACGAAGATGGCAGCGAAAAAGACAGTCACAGTCGAACAGATCGGTTCTCCAATCCGACGCAACAAGTCGCAAGCGCAGACGTTAGTCGGTCTGGGTCTCAACAAGTTGCATCGCACGCGGACGTTGGAAGATACCCCTGCCGTGCGCGGTATGATCAACAAAGTGCATCACCTGGTGCGCATTGTAGAAGATCAAGCCTAAGGTTTTAGACACTTAAAGGAGTGTGGGTCCCATGCGGCTCAACGAGATTAAAGACAATCCTGGTGCCAACAAAAAACGTGTCCGCGTCGGTCGCGGCATTGGTTCAGGCGTTGGTAAAACAGCAGGACGTGGTTTCAAAGGCCAAAAGTCACGCGAGGGTGTTGCCCTGGCAGGCTTTGAAGGTGGTCAGATGCCATTGCATCGTCGTCTGCCAAAGCGCGGCTTCACCAAGTGGCGTCGTAAGAACTACAACGAAGTCAACCTCAGCCAACTGCAGGCAGCTGTAGAAGCGGGCAAGTTGAAAGACGGTGGTGACGTTTCTGTTGCGACGCTGGTTGAAGCTGGTGTGGTTCGGCGTGCCAAAGATGGCCTCAGAATTCTCGGCAACGGTGAACTGAAGGCCAAGCTGGCGTTGACGGTAGATCATGCGACGGTTTCAGCCAAAGCAGCCGTTGAAAAAGCAGGCGGCTCGATCAAAGTCATTGAGCCAAAGATTTTGGCTGCGGATGAAGAAAAGCGCAAAAAGACGGCCGCTAAGAAGGCAGCTAAAGAGAAAAAGTAACGTTTGAGGGGGGTACCGCCTTTTAAAGTGCGGATTAGCCCCCACCTGAAGGGTTTGCTGCACGCTTGCGTCGTGCAGGTGGGAGATACGGACCATGGTTTCAGCTGCAGAGCAGCTTGCTAAGAACCTGAATTTTTCTGCCTTCTCCAAGGCGGAAGATCTGAAGCGGCGCATCTGGTTCACGCTAGGTGCGTTGTTGGTTTATCGCTTTGGCACATGGATTCCCATTCCCGGCATCAATGTTGCCGCCTTTGAAGCTCTGTTTAATTCCCAAAGCCAAGGCATCCTGGGCATGTTCAACATGTTCTCAGGTGGCGCTGTTGAGCGTATGGCGATCTTCGCGCTCAACATTATGCCGTATATCTCGGCTTCGATTATTATGCAGCTCATGCAGTCGGTAAACCCGACGCTTGAAAAGCTGAAAAAAGAAGGCGAGCAGGGCCGAAAGCAGATCAACCAATACACGCGCTACCTGACGGTTCTTTTGGCTGCGTTTCAAGCCTACGGCATCGCCGTTGGTCTTGAAGGATCACGCTCGGAAGCTGGAGCTGTTGTGATTGACCCTGGCTACTTCTTCCGTCTGACCACGGTCATTACGTTAGTTGGTGGCACCATGTTTCTAATGTGGCTGGGTGAACAGATCACACAGCGCGGCATTGGCAATGGTATTTCTCTGATCATCTTTGCCGGCATCGTCGCTGGCCTGCCTGTCGCCATCCCGCAGTTGTTCGGTATGGCACGTGAAGGGGCGATCTCGACCTCAATGCTATTGGCCCTGCTGGCTCTGATGTTGTTTGTCGTTGCCGCCATTGTGTTCATAGAACGCGCGCAGCGGCGTCTGCTTATTCAATATCCGAAACGCCAGGTCGGCAATCGTCAGTTCCAGGGCGATAGCTCCCACTTGCCGTTGAAGCTCAATTCAGCTGGCGTGATTCCGCCGATCTTTGCATCATCTTTGCTGTTGTTGCCGGTCACCGCGGCCCAATTCTCCAGCGCGCAAGGGGGCGGTCCGGAGTGGCTGAACACGATTACGGCTGCCCTTGGTCCTGGCCAACCCCTCTATTTGTTGACCTTCGTGTCGCTGATTATTTTCTTTGCGTTCTTCTACACCGCCGTGGTCTTCAACCCGAAGGACACAGCGGATAATTTGCGCAAGTATGGTGGCTTCATTCCGGGTATACGCCCCGGTGATCGCACCGCAGAATACATCGACTATGTTTTGACGCGGATTACTGTTGTTGGAGCCATTTATCTTGCAGCTGTTTGTGTGCTGCCTGAAATCTTGCGGGCCAAAGCAGCTGTCCCATTCTATTTCGGCGGCACCTCTTTGCTGATTGCGGTCTCGGTGACCATGGACACCGTTGCTCAGGTGCAGAGTCATCTGCTCGCACACCAGTATGAGGGCCTCATTAAGAAGGCAAAACTCCGAGGCGCGAGCTCGCGTGGAGGTAGACGATGAACCTGATTCTTCTTGGGCCTCCGGGTGCCGGCAAAGGTACACAGTCTCAACGGTTAGCAGATGCGCGTGGCTTGGTTCAGCTTTCAACGGGCGAGATGCTCCGCGCCGCCGTCAAAGCAGGCACCGAGATCGGTTTGAAAGCCAAAGCCGTGATGGAATCTGGCGGTCTGGTCTCTGATGACATCGTGATTGGCATTATTGCTGATCGCATCAAAAAGCCGGACTGCGCCGATGGCTTCATCCTTGATGGCTTTCCACGCACCCTGGCTCAGGCTGTCGGCCTTGATAAATTGCTTAAAGACAGCGGGACATCCATGGATGCCGTGATTGAGATGAAGGTCGATGACAGCGCCATGATTGAGCGCATTGTTGGCCGCTTCAGTTGCTCCAATTGTGGCGCTGGCTACCACGATACATTCCAGCAGCCAAAGACAGAGGGCGTTTGCGACAAGTGCGGCAAAAGTGACTTCACGCGTCGGGCTGATGACAACGAAGAAACGGTCAAAAGCCGCTTGATGGCCTACTACCGTGAGACAGCGCCGTTGATTGGCTACTACTTTGCGAAAGACAAGCTCAGAGCCGTTGATGGTATGGCCCCGATTGACGGCGTTTCACGCCAAATTGGTGCTGTTTTAGACGAAATACAAAAGGCTTAAATCCTTATACATCATGAGGTTGACGGAGTTACATAGGCGGGCTAAACAAGGGCGTTTTCAAAATGCGCTCGCGATAGTGCCGCTCCACGGTGGATCATCACCCTGGGGGGCAGGACTGTCGCGTTTTGGCTCGTGGAGAATTAGACGGATCACGGCAGTTGTGTCGACGATTCAGATTTAACGCTGACAAGGCGCGAGGAGACAGACGTGGCTCGTATTGCAGGTGTGAACATTCCGACCCAGAAGCGTGTAGAAATAGCGCTTCAGTATATCCATGGGATCGGTCCAAAGTTCGCGAACGAAATTTGTGACAAAGTCGGTATTCCGCGTGAGCGCCGTGTCAACGAATTGTCGGATGCTGAAGTGCTTCAAATGCGTGAGACCATTGACCGTGACTACAAGGTTGAAGGCGACCTGCGTCGCGACACGGCTATGAACATTAAACGCCTGATGGATCTTGGTTGTTATCGTGGTTTGCGCCACCGCAAAGGTTTGCCGGTACGTGGCCAACGTACCCACACCAACGCGCGCACCCGTAAGGGTCCCGCCAAAGCCATCGCTGGCAAGAAGAAAGCCTAGGAATTGAGAGCGCTGCCATCTGCTTTGAGTGTAGGTGGTCAGACCGCAGAATTTGAACAAGATGCCCCGCTTTCAGCTTACGGGGTTTAGGAGTTTTAGAGAATGGCCAAAGATGCAAGCCGAGGCCGTGTCCGCCGGCGCGAAAAGAAAAATATCACGTCGGGTATTGCCCACGTTAACGCGACGTTCAACAACACGATGATCACAATCACAGACGCGCAGGGCAATGCACTGGCTTGGTCATCAGCAGGCACTATGGGCTTTAAAGGCTCGCGCAAATCGACACCATTCGCCGCTCAGATGGCGGGAGAAGATGCCGGTAAAAAAGCGCAAGAACACGGCATGAAAATTTTAGAAGTGGAAGTATGCGGTCCAGGTTCTGGCCGCGAAAGCGCGCTTCGTGCGCTGCAGGCTGTTGGCTTCCAGATCACAAGTATTCGCGATGTTACACCGATCCCACATAACGGGTGTCGGCCAAGAAAGCGCCGCCGTGTTTAGAGGCGCTTGGTTGGTTTGTTGAAGCGCAGATTTAATTCTGCGCAGCTTAACCAACATTAAGGTACGGCTCTAAAGGAGCCATGGGGCGCCGACCACCAGGCGCTAGCGGGCAAAACGAGACGAGGCACAGCGTGACCAACAACGTTCTTCAAAAAAACTGGCAAGACCTGATCAAGCCATCCAAGCTTGATATTGCATCGGGGCGTGATGCGCGCCGTGTAGCAACGGTTGTGGCTGAACCGCTTGAGCGCGGTTTTGGTATGACACTCGGCAATGCGCTGCGCCGCGTTTTGCTGTCATCTCTGCAAGGTGCTGCAATTAAGACAGTTCAGATTGATGGTGTGCTCCATGAGTTCTCATCGATCCCGGGCGTTAGAGAAGATGTTACAAACATCATTCTCAACATCAAAGAGATCGCAATTCGTGTTCACTCTGAAGGTACCAAGCGCATGGTGCTGAAGAAGGAGGGTGCGGGCCCAATCACTGCTGGTGATATCGAGTGCGGTTCTGAGGTGGAAATTCTCAACCCGGAACATGTGCTGTGTCACTTGGACCAAGGCGCTTCAATTCGCGTTGAATTTACCGCTGACATGGGCAAGGGCTATGTGGCCGCTGATCGGAACCGTCCTGAAGATGCACCAATTGGTTTGATCCCAATTGATTGCCTTTATTCGCCGGTCAAGAAGGTTTCTTACAAAGTTGAGAACACCCGCGAAGGCCAGATCCTCGACTATGACAAGCTGACAATGACGGTTGAAACGGACGGCGCAATCACAGCGGAAGACTCTGTCGCTTTGGCTGCCCGCATTCTTCAAGATCAGCTTGCTGTCTTCATCAACTTCGAAGAGCCGAAGAAGCCGGAAGAAGAGAAAGAGCATCCAGAGCTGTCCTTCAACGCTGCACTGCTCAAGAAGGTCGACGAGCTGGAGCTTTCTGTGCGCTCTGCCAACTGCTTGAAGAACGATAACATCGTGTACATCGGCGATCTTATTCAGAAGACAGAGTCTGAAATGTTGAGAACGCCGAACTTCGGGCGCAAATCACTCAATGAGATCAAAGAAGTGCTGGCCGGTATGGGGCTGCACTTGGGCATGGAAGTTCCAAATTGGCCGCCCGACAACATTGAAGAGTTGGCCAAGCGGTTTGAAGACCAGTACTAGAAGCCTTCAAGCCAAGGCTAGAATTTTGAACCAAGCACGCTTGAACGTGCATCAACTAAGCGTCGCCATAGAACGGCGCATCCAACAACGAAAGGGTTAGACTTATGATGCATCGAAAGAAGGGTCGTCGCTTTAGTCGTGATAGCGGCCACCGCCAAGCTATGTTCTCCAACATGGCGGCAGCACTTATCCGCCACGAACAAATCGTCACCACTTTACATAAAGCAAAAGACCTGCGCGGTGTGATGGACAAATACATTACGCTTGCCAAAAAAGGTGATCTGAATTCACGCCGCATCGCAGCTGCGCGTCTGCGCGATGATGATATGATCAAGAAGCTGTTTGACACACTGGCTGAGCGCTACAAAGACCGCAACGGCGGCTACACGCGCGTTCTAAAAGCTGGTTTTCGTTATGGAGATAGTGCACCACGCGCCGTAATTGAGCTGGTGGACCGTGATGAAAGCGTGAAGGGGGCTGAAGATCGTGCCCGCCATGCCGAATATCTGGCTGAACAGGAACAGAATGCGGACGCCCCACCGCCACCAGGTGCACCCGGCGCTTTCTAGGATTGGCGCACGTCCGCGCACATTACGAAATTTAAAAAACCCTCGCAACGCTATGGCGCGCGGGGGTTTTTGTTTTATACCTTCACGTTCATGCCATACTATCGCGACACTCAGTGGGGATCTTTGCTCTCAACATTGCTAGGGCAGAGCTTCGAAATACCGTTGGAGACTATTTGAAATGATCGGGTCCATATCAGCTTGGGGTAAGAGTGCAATAGGGTTGGTTGGCATTGGTTTGACGGTTTTTGTGGCCGCAATGCCTTTGATGGGCCCGGCTGAAGCCCAAAAACGTGTGGCGCCAACGTCGCGTGAAGCCATCCGCCAATCGTTTGCGCCAATTGTGCGTACGGCAGCACCAGCGGTTGTGAACGTCTATGTGCGCAAGCGCGTGCGCACCTTCCGCTCACCCTTTGCCAACGATCCATTTTTTCGCCGTTTCTTTGGTGATCGTTCAGGGCGACCCTCAGAACGCTATCAGAATTCGCTCGGTTCCGGTGTCATCGTTAGTCCAGAAGGGATCATCGTTACCAACACGCATGTTGTAAAAGGCAGCGGCAAAACAGAAATTCGTGTCGCGCTCCCCGATCAGCGTGAGTTTGATGCGACTATTGTCACTCAGGATGACAAAACAGATATTGCAATATTGAAGATCAAATCCAATGGTGAAACGTTTCCAAGTTTGCGCCTTGGCGACTCAGATGGACTGGAAGTCGGTGATCTCGTTCTTGCAATCGGCAATCCATTTGGTGTTGGTCAAACGGTGACCAGTGGCATTGTTTCGGCTTTGGCGCGTACAGAAGTTGGTCGGTCTGATCAGCAAGTGTTTATTCAAACGGATGCTGCCATCAATCCCGGAAATTCAGGTGGTGCGTTGGTTGATGTTGAGGGCGACGTTATTGGTATCAACACCATGATTTTTTCCAAGACGGGTGGATCGCACGGTATAGGTTTTGCCATTCCGTCAAATTTGGTTCGGGTCTATTTGGACGGTGCGCTGACAGGCAAAACAATTAAGCGCCCCTGGCTTGGTGCCAAGCTTGAATCTGTTACCCGTGATGTTGCCGATGCGCTTGGTCTCGACCGTATCTCGGGCGCCTATGTTGTCCGTCTATCGGAAGGTGGGCCAGCCAGTGAGGCGGGCTTTGAATTAGGCGACGTGATCACGCGCGTTGGAAACTTTAAAGTCCGTGATGACCGCAGTGTGCTCTATCGCCTGACAACAATTGGTGTTGGCCGGAATGCTGCCATTGAAGTGCTGCGCCGTGGCAAGCGCAAAACACTTACGCTACCGTTGCGTACCGCTCCAGGCCCGTCGGCCTCAGATGTCGAAGAACTACTTGGCGATCATCCCCTTGATGGATTGACCGTTGCAAACATCACCGGCGGACTTTCAGAAGAGATGGAATTGGAAGATGAGCGCGGTGTTGTTGTCCTCAAGGTCCTTCCCCGATCGGTCGCTGCACGATATCGTTTTCGTGAAGGTGATGTGATTTTTGAAGTGGGGCGGAGCAAGATTTCAGGCCTTGATGATTTACGTAAAGCCTTGACCCGTCGTTTGCGCCGCTGGAATATTGGCGTTAATCGTAAGGGCCGCATCCTGCATTTGAGGATCTCTGGATAGCCCATTGTAAGCTCTGTTTTTGCTGTGGGCGCGGGTTTCGTGCTGTTGATCATGCGCCGACGGGGCTCGCTGTTTTGGGATATGCGTGGTATGCGATGCCAACATGTGGTCGCTTGGCGGACCCCCTCCCCTCGGTGACAGTGTAACCTGTCGCTCTGATGAGCAATCGACGTGAGCAATTTATTCGAAGCTGCAAATTTAGAAAGCTCAGCACCGCGACCGCTGGCTGATCGCTTGCGTCCTCAAGCGCTTGCTGAGGTGGTGGGGCAGGATCATCTGGTTGGCAAAGATGGAACGCTGACGCGCATGCTCGAAGCGGGTCGCGTGCCGAGCATCATTTTCTGGGGACCACCGGGTTGCGGCAAGACGACAATCGCGCGCCTGCTGGCTCATGAGACAGCGCTCGAATTCGAGCAGTTGTCAGCAATTTTTTCTGGTGTCCAGGATTTACGCAAAGCCTTTGATCGCGCTAAAGCGCGCCGTGAGCAAGGCCAAGGCACGCTATTGTTCATTGACGAGATTCATCGTTTCAATCGATCGCAGCAGGACAGCTTTCTGCCGCACATGGAAGACGGCACAATCACATTGGTTGGAGCAACGACTGAGAACCCATCCTTTGAACTCAACGCAGCCGTTCTCTCTCGCGGTCAAGTGTTGGTGTTAAACCGCCTCGGTGATGCAGCCCTTGATTTGATTTTTACGCGAGCCGAAGAGGAGGAGGGTCGCAAGCTTCCTCTGGATGACGAAGCGCGAACGAGTTTGAAAAGTATGGCGGACGGTGATGGTCGCGCCATGATCAATCTGATTGAGGAAGTGTTCTCGACTGTCAAAGCCGGAGGCAAGGACCTCAATCGTGAGGCGCTCACAACACTGGTCCAGCGACGCGCTCCGATCTACGATAAGGGCCGTGAGGGCCACTACAACCTTATTTCCGCTTTGCATAAATCTGTTCGTGGGTCTGACCCTGATGCTTCGCTTTATTGGTTGTGCCGGATGTTGGATGGTGGTGAAGACCGCTTGTTCATCGCCCGCCGCCTTGTGCGCATGGCGGTTGAGGACATCGGACTTGCAGACCCTGCTGCGTTGAGCCAAGCCATCGCCGCGAAAGACAGCTATGAATTTCTAGGATCTCCTGAAGGTGAATTGGCACTGGCCCAGGCAACACTCTATTTGGCGACAGCGCCAAAATCCAATGCCGCTTACGTTGCTTACAAAGGCGCTATGCAAGCAGCAAAATCAGCCGGTAGCCTATCGCCACCGGCGATCATCCTCAACGCGCCAACCCAGTTGATGGAAGACCAGGGCTTTGGTGATGGCTATGAGTATGACCATGACACGGAAGATGGCTTTTCCGGGCAAAATTACTTTCCCGATGAAATGGCGGAGCGGCCACTTTACTACGATCCACCAGAACGCGGGTTTGAGCGTGAATTGCGCAAGCGCCTTACCTATTGGCAGGGCCTTCGGCAAAAAAAGAAGGGAACGTAGCTGGAGCCTTGGGGCTGTATTCTATGACGCAATCTGGCCACACACTCATCTAGTCAAGGTGCTGGTAACACTGCCTGGGGCAGCCTATAATCAGGATTGAAAATAAGCAGCCGGGTGCGGGTGGGGCACCCTTGCCAGAGGATTTTCAAAGATGATTGAGTTTAAAGATCTGTGGCGTGGCCACCCGATCAACGAAAGTTTGTCAACACCCTGCATCGCCCAGAAAGACCTCGTAAACTTGGAAGGCAAGCCGGTGAAAAAAGGCCGTCCGGTATTTGCCAATCAATGTGCCATTCGGATGGGGATTGCTTTGCGTCGTGCGGGAGTGCAGCCGTCACAAATTTCTGGCTGTGCGTACTGTTCTGTGCATCCTCGATCTGAGATGCATTTTATAAATGCAACCGCGCTTGGCCGTGCTGTGAACCGTGCAAATATCGCAGGCATCGGTCCGCGGGAAACCTTCAAGGGTGACGAAGCTGCTAACTTCTATCCAAAGATCTTTGGGCGAACAGGCATCATGTTCATTCAGGACTATTGGCACAGGGCGGGCGAACAAGGCCGACAACCGACCGGTGACCACATTGATATATGGAATGGTTATCGCTCATCTTCAAAATGGTTGATGGAGTGGTTTTCATGGCTTGGTTATTATTCAAACTATGCGGGTGCGCGCGAGATTTGGTTTTGGGAAGTAAAATAGATGCTGTTTGCTGGCGAGCCTGCAAATAGGCTTATAAGCTGGCTCGGATCAACAGGAAGGCAACAGACAATGCGATATGTGATTGCGATGGGCTTTGCCATTGTCACCACGGTATTGGCTATGAAGTTTTTGAGCGGGCCAGTATCGAATTGGCTATCCTTGCAGCAGTATTATGAAAGCTCAGATACCGCTGAGACTGTCAATCAAATGGGCTTTATGGCCACCAATCTGTTTGGCTTGATTGTCGGTTGGACGATAGGTTGGGCGGTTGGCGCTCCGTTTGCACAGGATAGCGACGACGATGTTTGAGGCGAGGGTGCGCGTTGCAACTTTAAGAACAAAGACTGAAAACGCATGAGACTTTTTCTTTTGGCGGCCGCTGGTGGGGCTTTGGGGGCTGGCGCACGACATCTAATCAACGTAGTTTTTGGTCGACTTCTCGGGTACGCATTCCCGTGGCAGACGGTGTTCGTCAACGTGGTCGGTTCGCTTGCAATGGGACTCTTGATCGCCAGCTTTGCACTGCGTTTTTCTGGATCTTTGGATGCCAGAACATTTCTTGCAACTGGTGTGCTCGGTGGCTTTACAACGTTCTCTGCATTCTCCCTCGATTTTTCCAACCTTGTTGAGCGCGGCGACTGGGCGCTGGCACTTGGCTATGCCGGAAGCTCAGTTGTGCTGTCAATCACAGCGTTGTTTGTCGGCCTTTGGGTCGGACGAGGACTGTTTGCATGAGTGATCGTGTTGAAACCATTGCGGTTGAGACCGGTGAAGAGGGTATGCGCCTTGATCGCTGGATGCGCAGCCGGTTTCCCAACCTAACAAACGGCTATTTGCAAAAGCTTGTGCGATCGGGACAGATTCGCGTTGATTCCAAGCGCGTGCAAGCCAACACACGACTGCAACAAGGCGATGAAGTGCGTGTGCCTAAAGTCATTCGTAAATTGACGCCGAATGCCTCTGCAACAGCACGGGCCGCACCGGGTGTTTCCAAAGCCGACAGAGGTCTGATTGAAAAGTTGATTTTGTTCGAAGACGATTATGTCTTCGTGCTCAACAAACCTTTTGGCCTTGCGGTGCAGGGCGGCACGTCCACCACTCGCCATATTGATGGCATGCTGCAGGGGATGGTTGATCGCTTCGGAGATCGCCCGCGACTTGTCCACCGCCTTGATCGCGATACGACTGGTATTTTACTTGTTGCAAAGACCCGACATGCTGCCTCGCGTTTGGGGCGTGTTTTTCAAACCCGGTCGGCGGCAAAAACCTATTGGGCACTTGTCAAAGGGGTGCCACGTCCAGCGCAAGGTAAAGTCGAGGTGGCGCTTGTAAAGGCTTCAGGGCCTGAGGGTGATCGTGTCCGCAAGGCGCGTCCTGGAGAACAAGACAAAGCCATGCACGCGACGACACATTACTCCGTCATCGATAGGGCCGGACGTAAAGCTGCTTGGGTTTCCTTGAAGCCGGTCACCGGACGCCAGCACCAACTGCGCGCTCATATGGATGTGATTGGACACCCAATTGTTGGTGATAACAAGTACCCTGATGGCTCTGAGTTTGCTGTTGAAAATATTGAAGACAAGCTGCATTTACATGCCCGCCGTCTGATCCTCCCGCACCCCTTTGAGGACCAGCAGATTGATGTGACGGCGCCATTGCCCGATCATATGTTACGCAGTTGGGAAATGCTTGGGCTGGACGCCAATCGTTTTGATCGTGATGATGACTTTTCAGTTTAGATCATTGACGAGCAGTGTTTCAAATCCGCATTAAAAAATGGAACTCCAGTTTGAAACTTGTAATTTTTGATTGCGACGGCACGCTGATTGATAGCCAACATGCAATTGTTGCAGCCATTGGTGATGCCTTTACAAGCCTTGATATGGAAACGCCCTCACGCAGTGATGTGATGGCGATTATTGGTCTCTCCCTGCCAGCCGCATTTGCACGATTAGCACCGGATGCAGGTGTTGAAAAACAAAGCACGCTTGCAGGCCGCTATAAATCTGCATACACGCAGCGCCGTAAGGCAGGACAACCAGAAGAAGCCCTCTATCCGGGGATTAGCAATATTATTGCTACGCTCAGTGCGCAGGATGATGTTGCCCTCGCCATCGCGACTGGCAAATCCCGCATCGGCGTTGATCGCTTGTTGGTGCGTGAGGGTTGGGAGGCTGATTTTGCGAGCATCCAAACCGCAGATACCCATCCCTCAAAGCCCAATCCATCAATGATTTTTCATGCCATGCAGGAAACAGGGGCAGACCCTGCCTCGACCGTGATGATTGGTGACACCACGTTTGATATGGATATGGCACGGGCCGCCGAAGTGGCAGCTCTTGGCGTGAGCTGGGGCTACCACCCCACCTCTGAGTTGCACAGAGCCGGCGCTCACCACGTCTCCCAGACAACAGACACCTTAATTGAAGATCTCAATGGATTGATTGCTGTGGGAGGGCGGGTCGTTGGTTAAAACTCCATCTGGCGTTTCTGGTGATACAGCCACTGACAAGGCTCAAAAAGCTGCGGCATCATCCTTGCCTAAACGCTTTTATAAAAGCGTATCTGTTGCACCAGCAGACACCGGCTATACGATCACGCTTGATGGGCGTTTTGTGCGAACACCACAAGGAACTGAATTTCGTGTTCCGGCCAAAGATTTAGCTGAAGCTGTTGCCCACGAGTGGGAGGCGCAGGTTGAAGTCATTGATCCGTCATTGATGCCATTGACGAAGCTCTGCAATTCAATACTCGACGGCGTCATCCCCAACCGCCAAGTCGTCATTGATGATATCGCCAAGTTCTCCGGCCATGATGCTATTTGTTATCGTTCTGAGGGGCCGGCTGAATTGGCGGTGCGTCAGTCTCAAGTCTGGGATCCGATACTCGCCTGGGCGGAAAATAGTCTCGGCGTTCGTTGGATATGTGCTGGCGGTGTGATGCCTGTCACCCAGTCACCGCAAACAACAAATGCAGTTAAGGAGCGTTTGGCAGACACGAATTCTTTTCAATTGGCTGCGCTTCATGAGTTGACGACCCTCAGCGGTTCAGCGCTATTGGCGCTTGCCTACCAGGACAACGCAATTTCGTTTAATGACCTATGGCAATGCGCAAATCTGGATGAAGATTGGCAAATTGAACGCTGGGGAGAAGATAGCGAGGCTGAGGCCCGCCGCCAGATGCGCCACAAAGATGCTCAAGCCGCTGATCGCTTATTTGTTCTTGCGGGCCGTATTTGAGCTGAACGCTTGAGACTTTAGGGCTGAAATGGTGCTCGGGAAAATCTCTGGAGGCGCGCGAGGGGCTCCGAATCTGCTAGGGCTTGAAATAGCTCATTTCAGTCCTGGAACAGATCGGAGTTTTAGGCCTCGTGCTCATTCAAACCAAGACACCGCAGGAAAAAACGCACCTTGATCGCTTCTTGAAGCGGATCGCTAAGGACCGCCGCGTGTTTGCAATTTCGGGCGAGGAAGGTTTGGCGCGTGTAGCCTCACGCGCACAGCGTGGGCGTGAGGTGACGTTGTTTTTTTCTGAACGTAGTGAGGCGATGCGTTGGGCTGACGCTATCGCAAAAAATCCACGCATCAAAGAACTGACGTTGTCAGAGTTTCTTGGTGAAATTTTGCCGGCGTTGGCACAACTGAAACGTATCGCTGGCCTGGACTGGACGGCTGATCCAATTGAGATTGAAGCCGATCCAACAATATTGGCGGAGCGGGTTCGGCTTGAGACGCTCGATGTGTTCGTGATGAAGGTGGTGCGAGAGGGTCGTGTGTTTGCCTTGGAAGATTCTAATGGCCCTGCCTTGTTGGTTTCTGGAGCTGGGGAAGGTCAGTTTTTTCTACCGTGCTGGTCAGAGCGCGCGCTCGCTGAAGCGCGCATCAATGGACTGTGGCGTGATATGATGGCTTCTGAAATACCGTTGCAAAATTTCATTGATCGGACGCTGGCCTGGCTACGAGACCGTGGTGCCCAGGTCGGACCCGAGCATGTCGAAGGGGCGCTATCTCTTGAATTGGCACCTGGCGACCTCAGATCGAGGTTAATTGCGGCCCAGTCCGGTTAACTCTTGTCGAAATTACCATTGCCAAGCGAGACAATTGGCCTGCACCTTTGGTTGCGGGATGGATTTGCCTCGGCCTGGGGCTATGCTAAATGAGCGGTCTGATCATGGCGCGCTGGCGGCACCAGTTGGGCACTCAATTCCCAGGTTGCCGGTTAGCAAGTCGCCGCTCGCTGGGGGCGGGCGTTTTCTACTATTCAAAGGTACCATCATGAAATCAGTGGTCGAAGAATTGGAGCGCCGTCGCGCAGATGCCCGTTTGGGTGGTGGTGTGAAACGGATTGATGCCCAGCACAAACGGGGCAAACTGACAGCGCGTGAGCGCATCGACCTGTTGATGGACGAAAACTCATTTGAAGAATTCGATATGTACGTCGAGCATCGCTGTACTGAATTCGGAATGGAGACGACCAAAATTCCAGGTGACGGCGTTGTCACGGGTTGGGGTACGATCAATGGTCGCGTGGTTTATGTCTTTGCCAAAGACTTCACAGTGTTTGGTGGTTCGCTGTCGAAGTCGCACGCAGAAAAGATGACCAAGATCCAAGATATGGCGTTGAAGAACAGAGCGCCGATCATTGGCTTGTTCGATGCCGGTGGTGCACGCATTCAAGAAGGTGTGGATGCGCTTGGCGGTTATGGTGAAGTGTTTACGCGAAATGTTTTGGCATCCGGTGTTATCCCACAAATTTCCGTCATCATGGGACCGTGTGCGGGCGGCGATGTTTATTCACCAGCGATGACGGACTTCATCTTTATGGTGCGCGACACCTCTTATATGTTCGTTACCGGTCCTGATGTTGTGAAAACAGTGACCAATGAAACCGTAACGGCCGAAGAGCTGGGCGGTGCCAAAGTGCATACATCCAAGTCTTCCATTGCAGACAATGCCTATGAAAATGATCTCGAAGCGCTGTTGCAGATGCGCCGATTGATGGATTTTCTCCCCTCAAACAACTTGGATGGTGTACCTGAGTTGCCGACAGCGGACCCAGCTGACCGCATTGAAGCGTCGCTCAACACACTCATCCCGACCAATCCCAATACGCCGTATGACATCAAAGAGCTGATCGTCAAAACAGTCGACGAAGGTGATTTCTTTGAAATCCAGGAGAACTTTGCAGGCAATATCGTCACCGGCTTCGCGCGCTTAGAAGGGCGCACGGTTGGGATTGTTGCCAATCAGCCAATGGTTTTGGCCGGCGTGTTGGATTCCGATGCCTCGCGCAAGGGTGCGCGTTTTGTCCGCTTCTGCGATTGTTTTGAAATTCCATTGGTAACGTTTGTTGACGTTCCAGGTTTCTTGCCAGGCACAGCGCAGGAATACGGAGGCCTCATCAAACACGGTGCAAAACTATTGTTTGCCTATACTGAGGCGACCGTGCCGAAAATCACTGTCATCACCCGTAAAGCCTACGGCGGGGCTTATGATGTGATGAGTTCAAAGCATATTCGTGGTGATGTGAACTATGCTTGGCCCACGGCTGAAATTGCTGTGATGGGGGCGAAGGGCGCTGCAGAGATCCTCTATCGTTCTGAACTAGGGGATCCGGCAAAGATTCAAAAGCGCATTGATGAATATCAAGCCCGCTTTGCAAATCCATTTGTTGCAGCTGAGCGCGGCTATATTGATGAGGTAATCGTGCCTGCAAATACGCGGAAACGGATCTGCCGTGCACTCAACATGCTGCGCAATAAAACACTCGAAAATCCATGGAAAAAGCACGACAACATCCCACTTTAGGGCGTGTTTTGGATGGTGTTAGGGAAGGGCCGCCGACATGAACATGGGCTGACAGGCAAATTCAGAACGCGTTCAGTGGCAATGGACTAGGTATCGTTTCCAAGGGGATCTGCACAACGATCTAACCCCAGGAGACGATGATGAAACGTACACTTATTGCCCTGACTGTTTTGGCCACAACACCATTTGCTGCCCAGGCTCATGACACCACGCCAATTGAGCGTGAAATGGCCAGTCAGTACAACCAGATCAAAGAATACCGCCGCAGTGGTGAGTTGACCCGCATTGAATATCGCCGGTTGCTGCGCGAACAGGGCCACATTGATAATTTGCTGCGCCAGGCCCGCTCTGATGGGCAGGTGACCGGTCGCGAGTTTCGTCGCATCTGCAATGTTCAAGACGATGCCCGCGCCAACATCCTTCGTGAAGCCAGCGATTGGCAGTACTCGCGCTTTCGTCGCTGGTTGGCGCGCTATCGCTAAACCACACGACTTTACTTCCTCCCAACATCACCTTTGGGGCGCCCTAACCGGCGCCTCTTTTTTTGTTCTCGCCACGCATGCGATGAAAGCATGTGCGGCTTGCGGAATTTCTTATCAAAGCGGGACCCAGGATCGTTGAGGGCCCCTCAACGCGCCAATGTGAACCGACACGTTTGCACGTTCGGCAAAAAAACAGAAAAACGACATAAATCTTTGAAATTAAACAATAAAATATTGGCCTCAAACGTGAATGGTTGCTGCAAACCACATTCAGGAGGGGTTCAAAACCCCTCCATTAGGGTTCTCGTCATGGGTTTGAGGAACTGGCCAGTGTCAGTTCAACCCGATAAGGGGAGTTCGAGGCATGAAAGCTTCAACCATTCTTACCGCCGTAGCATCGGCCACAGTTGCCATGACGTTTGCTGCCCTTCCGGCAGCTGCCCAATCTGTTGGCAAAAATATCGAGCGTCGTATTGAGCGACAATCTGATCGCATTGCTCAAGGTGTCCGCTCCGGTGAATTGACCCGCTATGAAGCGCGTCAGCTGAAAGCTGAAAACCGCCACATCAGACGCAAGTTTGACAGGTTCTGCCGTGACAGCCGCTTGGATCGTTTTGAACGCAAGCGTTTGACCAAGTTGCTGCGTGTCGCCAACGACAATATCTATGCTGAAAAACATGATGCGGAACGTCGCTACGCTCGTGGTGGACGCAGAGGACATGATCGCCATGACCGCGTTTCAGAGCGTTTTGATGATGCGCCTTGGTACAACTATCGCCGCTATACCCGTCGCTGGCGGTAGGCGAATGAAGGTCCCAGACCCCCAAGTCCTCGACCTTCCGTTCGCACGCAAGACCTAAGAGCAAAAGCGCTTCTCGCGCATCCCAGCTTTTGCTTGAGGTAGAAGGGATCACCCTCGGGTGGTCCCTTTTTTTTGTGCGCTGACTGACAATCCGCTTGTCTGCGTTGCAATAGTCCTTCTTGGCCCAGCTTGATAGGCCGCGTTAGCATCTTGGTAAGGTTAACAACCTATGATCCCGCTCCGATATATGCGTATTTGTGGCGGAGTAAAGTATGAGTTCCCTCAATTCCAGTGGGCTAGAAGATATTATCGCGCGCCGTTCGATCACCGATTTTGACGTCGCCCGACTAAGACGCGCATTTTATAAAGACGGCATTATCACGCCAGATGAAGCTAAAAAGTTGTTCGAGGCGAATGATGTTTGCGGCGTGAAAGATGCCAATTGGACAGACTTTTTTGTTGAAGCGCTGACCGATTACATCGTCAACCAAGCCATTCCAGAAGGCTACGTAACCGCTGAGAATGCCGATTGGTTGATAGCTCGCATTGCTAAAGACGGACAAATCGACACCAGGACCGAACTTGAATTGCTGGTCAACGTGCTGGATCGAGCTCGGTGGTCACCTGTCAGGCTTGTGCGATATGCACTCGATCAAGTGAAGCGCGCTGTCCTGGAAGATACAGGTCCGCTACGTACCGGAAGTGGATTGCAAAAAGGCATCATTGACGAAACAGAGGTCGAACTTCTGCGCCGCATCCTGTATGCGTTTGGTGGTGATGGAAACATCGCGATCACTCGCGATGAGGCGGAAGTGCTGTTCTACATCAATGACGCTACGTTGGATGCTGAACCGAATCCAGCCTGGACAGATTTGTTCACCAAAGCGATTGCCAATGTATTGATGGCGTCTTCCGGCTATGCGGTGCCGACGCGCGAGAAGGCGTTGCATGCGGAATCCTGGCTTGATAGTCGCGGTGATATGAATTCGGGGTCTTTGTTCTGTAAAATGATCAGTGGGTCGCTGACAGCCGTACTCAGTGCCTACCGTGAACAGAGTCCGGAAGAGCGCGCGCTCGCGCGTCTTGAGCGCCAACGTGCTGAGATTGTCACCAATGAAGTCATAACTGAAGACGAAGCTGAGTGGCTGGCCGACCGCATTGGTCGCGATGGAATACTCAGCGCCAATGAAAAAGCGCTGATTGCATTCTTGCATAAAGAAAGCCCAAAAATTCACCCAATCTTGGCCGCGCGCGTTTCTAAGTTGAGTGAAGCGGCATAAGCTCGGCGAGACTCCTAAAAACTTGTGTTCATGGCCGGCTCTGATCCGGCCATGATTATTTCTGGCTCACCCGTCAGTGCGCTTGCTTTGAAGAAATCGCGCTGCGCGCAGAAATGTGTTTGGTCTAGCCCAAGATACCTTTGACAACCCTGCATTTTCTGGTCGAATACGTGGTGATGTACGAATACGTACGGAATACCAATTTACACGGGCGGACGGGGCATGAATTTTTCGATCTCAAAGTTTTTCTCAAAAGAAGGGATTCTTATTCTTTTGCCTGCCGTGCTGGTGACCGCACTAGGTTTTTGGATCGCTGCCCAATTCATTAAACCAGCACCACCATCACACATCACCATTGCGACAGGAAGTGAGCAGGGCGCTTACCATCGCTTTGCCAGGCAGTATGCATCGGAGATCGCAAAGGCCGGGATCAAGCTTCACCTTAAATCAACGGCGGGATCGGTTGAGAATATCGCTCTGTTGCAGGAGGCGCAGTCAGGGGTCGACCTTGCGCTCGTCCAAGGTGGAGTTGCCACAGGTGATCGTGCACCCGGCATCGTCTCTCTTGGCCGCATGTTTATGGAGCCGGTATGGGTCTTTTACCGCGGATCAGAGGACTTGGACCGTCTTTCTTCGCTTGCGGGTAAGAAGATTGGAATTGGTGGAAAAGGAAGTGGTACGCGTCAGCTCTCCTTGGTCCTATTAAAACCAAATGGGATCACTGCCCGGACTGCTGAATTTCAAGATGTTGGCGGTGCTGCCGCGGCGGCCTGTTTAACACAGGGTGGGTGTGATGCCGTGTTCCTCGTTGCCTCGCCCAAATCAAAAATAGTTCAGGGCCTTTTACGCGACGAAAGCGTTCGCTTGATGAGCTTTGCACAGGGTGAAGCGATGACACGCATCTTTCCGTTTCTCGCGCGTGTTGATTTGCCCGAGGGTGTGATCGATTTCGTGCGCAATATTCCAGCGACTGACAAGACTTTGGTTGCAGCCCAAGCCGGTCTCATGGCGCGTGAGGATATCCATCCAGCCATCGTGGGCTTGCTCGTCAATGCCGCCAAGCGTATTCACGAGAAGGGCGGTCTGTTTCAGAATGTTGGTGAATATCCCAAACGGACCGATCCGGAATTCCCGCTCTCGGACGCCGCTGAGATTGCCTATAATTCCGGTGTTCCGTTTCTGCAGCGTCTGTTGCCCTTCTGGCTGGCGATCTTTATTGAGCGTATGATTGTGTTAATCGTGCCGATCGCCACGATTCTGTTGCCGCTCATCAAGATTGGTCCCTGGCTTTATGAATGGCGGGTGCGGCGGCGACTGCTGTACTGGTACGGCCAACTCAAAGACCTGGAGCATCGGATTGCTGTTGATACGGCTCTGGAGGGGCTGGCAGGCTACCGCAGTGAGATCGAGAAGATCAGTGAATCGGTCCGGGTTATTCCGGTGCCGTTGACCTTCTCAGACCGCTTTTATGAGCTCCAAGCGGCTGTTGATTTGGTTCGACAACGCCTGAGGGTCCAAAATTGACGTTTTACCGCGCCTAAGCACAGTTTACGACAGCCACTGAGCCCGCTAGAACTCGCCACCAACCTTTTTTCAATCAACAACAACAAGGGCTGTTCGGGGCAATGTTCAAGAAAATTCTCATTGCAAATCGGGGCGAGATTGCGTGCCGCGTGATCAAGACTGCGAAAGCTATGGGGATCAGGACGGTGGCCGTCTATTCCGATGCCGACCGAGATGCTCTCCATGTTGAGATGGCCGATGAGGCTGTCCATATCGGTCCGCCACCAGCGGCGGAAAGCTATCTAATCGCTGACAAGATTATTGCCGCCTGCAAGGAGACTGGTGCAGAGGCGGTCCATCCGGGCTACGGTTTTTTGTCAGAACGCGAGTCCTTCTGTGCTGCCCTCAAAAAAGCTGGCATTATTTTTATTGGACCGAACCCTAAAGCCATTGCGGCGATGGGCGATAAGATTGAATCCAAAAAAGCTGCTGCCAAAGCCAAGGTATCCACAGTGCCTGGTCATCTCGGCGAAATTTCCGATGCCAAGCATGCGGTGAAGATTGCAGGCGAGATCGGATATCCGGTGATGATCAAAGCATCAGCCGGTGGCGGTGGTAAGGGAATGCGCGTCGCCCACAGCGCGGCTGAATGCGAAGAGGGCTTTGAGCTTGCCCGTTCCGAGGCCAAGTCATCGTTTGGTGATGACCGTATCTTCATTGAAAAGTTTATCGTTAATCCACGACACATCGAAATTCAGGTGATGGGCGATAAGCATGGCAACATCATTTATCTCGGTGAACGCGAGTGCTCTATTCAGCGCCGCAACCAAAAGGTGATCGAAGAGGCACCTTCGCCTCTCCTTGATGAGAAAACGCGCAAGGCAATGGGTGAGCAGGCTGTGGCGCTTGCCAGGGCTGTTGATTACGATAGTGCAGGTACGGTTGAATTCGTCGCTGGACAGGACCGCTCGTTCTTTTTTCTAGAGATGAATACACGGTTGCAGGTTGAGCACCCGGTCACGGAGCTCGTCACAGGCATCGACCTTGTTGAGCAGATGATCCGTGTCGCAGCAGGTGAAAAGCTGGCGATCAAACAATCGGATGTGAAGCTCAATGGCTGGGCAGTGGAAAGCCGAATTTATGCTGAAGACCCTTATCGCAATTTCTTGCCATCCATTGGACGCCTCGTGCGCTACCGCCCGCCTGCAGAAGGCACAAAAGATGGTGTGACCGTGCGCAATGACACCGGCGTCTTTGATGGCGGCGAAATTTCGATGTTCTATGACCCGATGATCGCCAAGCTGGTAACGCATGCACCAACCCGTGAGCAGGCGATTGATGCGCAAGCTGAGGCATTGGACGCGTTCCTCATTGATGGTATCCAGCACAATATTCCGTTCCTGGCAGCATTAATGCAGCATCCACGCTGGCGTTCTGGCGAGCTATCGACAGGCTTTATCGCTGAGGAATACCCGGATGGGTTCCTTGCACGCGAGCCTGAAGGGGAAGAGGCGCGTGTTCTGGCGGCGGTGGCCGCGTCTATGGATCACCTGCACAATGTGCGTCGTCGCAAGATTACGCAGCAAATGGAAGGTCCAGGCGTTGCCTTTGCCAAGCGACGGGTAACCCATATTGGCTCCAACAGCCTTCATATCGAGGTTGTGGGACAAGATCCTGAGGCCTTTGAGATCCGCTTCCTGAACGATGATGGCAGCATGATCGGTAAACCTGTCGCAGTTACGTCGACGTGGTGGCCGGGCCAATCTGTCTGGCAGGGCACGTTTGACGGCAAGTCTGTGAGCGTCTTGGTGCGTCCGCTCTTGAACGGAGTTTCACTGTCTTACCGCGGCATTCAGGCGCCAGTTTATGTATACACCGAGCGAGAAGCAGAACTTGCGGCGTTGATGCCTGAAAAGGTCGTGGCAGACATGAGCAAATTCCTGCTGTGTCCCATGCCAGGCTTGGTGAAGGATATTCACGTATCACTCGGTCAAAGTGTTCAAGCCGGTGACAGCTTGGCCGTTGTTGAGGCTATGAAGATGGAAAACACCTTGCGCGCAGAGCGTGACGGCGTTGTGAAGAGCCTCAATGCAAAGCCCGGTGACAGCTTGGCAGTGGACGAAGTTATTCTTGAATTTGAATAGCTTGCTGCCGTTTGCAAACCATCGTTCTTACATCCTCACGTTGAAGGCAACCTTGGTAGCTGAATAATACGCACCTTCGCAATATGACGTGCATGCGCGTGACACTGCGCTGTTCACGCACTGCAACAATTTGAAATGTTATGCGTTTGTTGGCTCGCCTGACATGTGTCATGCAGCGCAATTTGTAAGTTCAATTTGTTCTAAATTTCTACGTATTGATGTGCGCATAAATGTAAATCTCGCACGAGCATCGTCTACATTTTTTGCAAGTTCGGGGGTGCGACGTGATGTTGTTTGTAATGTTCATGTGTTGCAAATTATGAGTGCGATTTGCAACTTTCACGTAAAGTGTTTAAACACTGCATCATCACATGCCATCCGACATGTGAAAAGTTGCTCGTCATAAATGACGGAAAGAGTAAGAGAGGATGGAAGCATGGCGGTGAAATCTAAAGCACGACGCCCAGCAAAAAGAAAAACAAAGGCGCGTGCAAAAACCAAAGTGAAAACAAAACGGCGCACAACGGTCAAAGCAAAGGCCAAGCGCAAAACGACCGCGAAGCGCAAGGTTGCATCAAAGCGCAAAGTGGGAACAAAAGCCAAAGCCAAGACAAAAACACGTCGTAAAGTGAAGGCTAAGCCAAGAACAAAAGCCAAAGCGAAGCGCAAGACAACAAAGCGTAAGACAAAGGCTAAGACGAAAGTTCGGCGCGCGCCAGCAAAGCGTAAAGCAACAGCCAAACGCAAGACGACAGCGCGTAAAACGAAGGCCAAGCGTAAGACAACAGCACGCAAAACAACCAAGCGTAAGGCTGTTAAGCGCAAAACAGCGCGTCGGCGTTAGATCGCAGATAATGGCGTACGTAACGAAAATGGCCGGGAGTCACCAAGAATGCTTCGGTGGCCCCGGTTCTTTATTGAAATAATTGCGAGAGATTTTATCGGATCTCAATCGTTGCAAAGCGATGGGCGTCGGGTGCCACTTCGGTCAATGCGTCATGACTGATGGGACGTAGCACACCGTCATCAGGTGGCACAGCGAGTACGTTCATGTCCGTCTCATGCAGCGTGCCTGTGAGGTTGCCATCGCCTTGAAGTTCAATCTTGAAGTAGAGGCCATTCCAGGCATCGATGCCGTAGCCTTTTGGCGGCTTGAACAAGAACAACAGATCATATTCCAGATCTTGCAGATCTGAAGCGCTAATCTCGTGTTTATTGGTGTATGGGTAGGCGAGGTGACACCACATCTCTTTGGTGTCTGGCAGGCAGCGAAATGGACGCATGGATAGGAACTCATCCTGGAAAGGCGCATCAATTAGCTTCACTTCATAAGCGACAGTGTCTGGTTTGGTGCCAGACTTGAAGGTCACCGTGGCGATCTCCTGGCGCAGGCCATCATGTGAAATGAGGGTTGCGGTCTTCTTGCCTTGAGGCAGTGTATTGGTGGCAGAGTTTGTTAGTTGTGTCGTTTTTAAAGCGTCCTCGGTCGTGCTACCGCGGGCGTCGGCAAGTTGTACGCGCGTCAAGGCACGTGGTACCGCGGCGACAAATGGGCGACCCCAATCACGCCAACCGTCTGTGCCTTCCGGATACCAATAAACACGCGAATAGCCATAGCTTGCCGCGCGTTTAACAGCATTCCAGGACATCCAACAATCGGCCATGCAGAAAATTACGATGGGATGCTCTTTGTTGCCGGCTGTAAGGGCTGATAGATTCTGTTTGAAGTAGGTTGAAATTTCTGGCTTCGGTTTGCCTTTTCCAACGTCAGCCAGCCAAACAGAGCCTGGAATTGACTTGCGCGGTTTGGAAAGTCGCCATGCGCCCGTTTTCGGATCGGTGCCTGCACCTTCAGCCACCATGACGTCAACGAGGATTGCTTTTTCATCGCGAACAAGACGATCTAGTTCATCAATGTCGATGCGCGTTCCACCCTCTACGCTGTCCGGCGTCGGCGCGCGATAGCGATCCAGGCGATATCCGGTCTTCGCATCAAAGTGCTCTTGATCTACTGGCGCGGGGGTTGCGACCGCACTCATTGTGATGGTTGTGCTCAAAAAAACGAGGCCGATGATCGATAAGTTTTTCATGGCGCGCAAGATACTAAGCATTTGATGGGGTCCTCAGTGACTCACATCACAAACGACAACTGAGAGTATTTATGATTTTGGTTTCATTGGACGTACTGCCGCCCCCCAAGGATAACGACCGACCTTAATCGATTTTATTGGCTTGAGTGCGTTCACGTCTACAACGGTGACGTCGTTTGAAACACCATTGGTGGAGAACAATAGGTCTTCTTCCGGTGTCAGCGCCATGTGCCAGACACGGCGTCCTACAAGCAGGTACTTTTTAACTTCGTGCGTCGCCACATCAATCACTGCAATGCGGTTGGATGGGCCAAGGGCAACAAAAGCCGTCTTGCCATCCGATGTCATTTTGATGCCAACAGGTTGTATCAGATCATCGGTCACGCCTTGAATTTGAAAATTGATGATGTGCTCAACGATGTGTGTGTCTGAGTTGATAATTGAAACCGTTCCGCCAATTTCGGAGGATACCCAGACCATTTTACCATCTGGCGTGAACTCTGCATGGCGCGGGCGGGCATCGACAAGGACATTGTTCAAGACCTCAAATGTCTTGGTGTCGATGAAGTGCGCCATGTTGGTCGTTTCTGAGGTTGCGACAGCCAACGTGTTATCAGGCGAGACCGCAATGCCTTCCGGCTCAACGCCAACGTCAACTTGTTGCATCACTTTTCGCGTTTCCAGATCAACAATAGTGGTGATGGCATTGTCTTCGTTGGCGATATAGAGCCGCTTGTTGTCGTTTGAGACGGCAAATTGCTCGGGATCGCTGCCAGATGGCAAATCGTACAGGTGCTTGTTTCCATCGGCGGCATAGACCTGAACGGCGTCGCTATCGCTGGCGCAGACAAAGAATTTTTTGAAGTCACGCGCAAAGGTGATACCGCGCGGGCGTTCTCCAACCGGAAATGTGCGTACCACTTCCAATTTTTTCGTATCAATCACAGAAATCGTGTTGTCTTTTTCATTTGAGACATAGACTTCGTGTGCCTGAGTGCGCGCTGTTAAGGATAACAAGATCAAGCTGGCCGCACACACAAGCGTTAGCGTCCAAGTCATTCCACGCATCTTTGTTTTCCTGATTGTCTTACTTGCAATTGAACGGAAATCACAAGCTGGCAAGGTCAAGGCTTTAGCCGTCTGGCTTGCAGGTTAGGTGCAGCACTCATGCTGCGGAATTAGACCTTTGTACAATGTCTCTGTCAGAGTAAGGCTGAATTCAGATGAATTCTTGACGTGAGGCAAGAAAATACACCACAACTAGTCCTGTCTCGTCGTGTCTACGCCCCTTTACATGAGTAGGCTGACGTTATGGATCACTGGAATGCTTGGAGCCCTCGATGATGAATAAGGATTATTTCCGGAGTTTAACTTTGTCTGCGATAATGTGCGCGGGCGTAGCGACGACAGCTTATGCACACGGCGATGTGACACCACAGCCTATAGATACCGCTGGCTTGAATAAGCTTGGTGAAGAGTGGCTTGAACACAATCCTTATCGCGGCAATAAGCGGGCAATTGAAATTGGCACCTCGGGTTATGCGCAAAATTGCGCACGTTGCCATGGACTCCAGGTGATTTCAGGTGGACTGTCTCCTGATCTACGTTATCTCGAAGCCGAAGATCCAGGTGATGAATGGTTTATTGAACGTGTCCGCAACGGCGCTCGTAAATCTGATGGCACGACCATTATGCCAAAGTTTGAAGGTTTGATCAGCCAAGAGGCGATGTGGGCCATTCGTACCTACGTTGAAACCCAGCGTGTGGCGGACGACGACTAATGGTGCAGCCATTGCGTCTCGGCTTTTTTTTTAGTGTTTTGTTCGGTGTGCTTAGCTTGGCGGTAACGCCTAGCCAGGCACGACCGCTTGATGAGGTGCAAGCTTCCAAAACACTCCGTGTCATTGCCTATCTAGATAACAAGCCATTCTCGTTTATGGACAAGAAAGGTAAGCCGCAAGGCATTGATGTTGAGATCGGCAAGGTGATCGCTCGCGAACTTGGCGTCGAAGCGGAAATCATTTTGCGCATGCCCGGAGAGACCGCAGATGATGATGTGCGTGTCAATGTCTGGCAGGGCCCACGCACTGGCGGTGGTGTCGGTGACATTGTTTTGCACATTCCCTATGACAAGGAATTTCGCATTCGCAATACAGAAGCCGTGATCGTCAATCCGTACTTTGAAGAACGCGTTGCCGTTGCGATACATCCTGAGCTGATCGCGCCAGACTTCAAATTTGATGCGTTCAGCGAAACGAACAACAAAGAGAAAAAGAAAATCGGTGTGCAGCTTGCCACCGTTGCAGATTACTTTCTGATGACCTACCAGGACGGCTCTTTAATCGAGCATATCGCTCATCACACCAAACCTCATTTGGGTGTGGAGGAGTTTGCTCGCAAAGATGTTGTCGCGCTGATGGGGACGCGCTCGCTCATCGAAGGTCAGCTTTATGACATGGGTCTCAAAGTGCCGCTGGTTGAACCAGATATGACAGGCATTGTGCGCAAGTACTGGGTGGTCGCGATGGCGGTGCACGAAAATAGCCGCGATCTTGGCTATGCGGCTGGCGACGTCATTACAAAGCTGAAAGATAGTGGAGAAATGGCCGGAATATTTGCCAAATATGGTATAACCTACATTCCACCAGGCGGTTAAATCGGCTTCGTCGTGCGTGCTGTTAAACGAGATCAGTGTTCCAAAGAGGCGAAACATGCAGAGGCCACCACACTTTTTGATCAAGCATATCTCGAGACTTAGTTTGTTTGCGCTCGTCACCATGATGGCGTGTGCACCCTCGCCAAGCCAGGCAGAAATGCCAAAAGACCCGCTAGACTCGACGATGTGGGAAGATCTTTCAAAACGTTTCTTTGGAACTGCGCCAATTGTTTTTGATGACAAGGTGCGCGTTGTTGTTCCCTCCTTGGTTGAAAATCAGGCACAAGTGCCGGTCACGGCGGACGCGCGCGCCTTGCGTGATGTGAAAAAACTGATTGTTTTTGCTGACCTTAATCCCATTACACATGTGCTGACGTTATCGCCGCGTAAAGCTAAACCCTATATTTCATTCCGTATGAAGGTTGAACAGGCGACACCTGTTCGCGCCGCTGCGTTGACCGGTGATGGTGTTTGGCACGTTGGTGGTGTATTTCTAGACGCTGCTGGTGGAGGGTGTTCAGCGCCAGCTATGGCACGCAAGATGGCGGACTGGTCTGAAACTGTTGGTCAGACGCAGGCAAAACTCTGGCGCGAGTTGGATGGTTCAGCGCGTGTGCGGCTCAAGGTGCGCCATCCGATGGACACCGGTTTAGCAACGGACAATACACCTGCTTACTTTATTGAAACACTTAAGGTTCGCGGCAGTGAAGGCAAAGCGCTGGCAGATATCGAAATGTTTGAGCCAGTGAGTGAAGATCCCACTTTGACGTTGATGCTGCGTTTGCCTGCATCAACAATCAATGTCGAGCTTGAGGCGAGAGATAACAACGGTGGGCTTTTTCAGTCCTCTGTTCCAGCCCCCTGGCGCCAAAGCCAAGCGCAATAGGTTTATTGAGTTGGTGACAACAAAAAATGACCCTGGCCACGCCGCACTGACACGCCGTAAAGCGTTGGCATTGATGTCAACAACCGCCGCCGCAGCCTTCGTGCCGGCGTTTGATCTTGATGCAGCACCACTACAATACACGCTTAAGCCGCAGCGATTGACGGATGGCATCTGGATGATTCCTGGGGCTCAGGAAGCGATCAGCCAGGGTAATGGTGGTGCAATTGCCAATGTGATCATTTTTGACACCAGCGCTGGTGCGGTCATTGTTGATACCGGGCCATCACGTCGTTATGGCGAAGCGCTTGCAAAACTGGCGCGCGACCTAACCGGTAAGAACATCGCGCGGGTTTACCTTACGCATTTTCATCCCGACCATGTATTTGGCAACCAAGCCTTTGGCGCCGATCAAATCGCAGCCCCCAAGGGTGTGATTGATGGTCTGAAAGTTATGGGAGAGGGTTTTGCAGATGCCATGTACCGCACCGCGGGTGATTGGATGCGGGGAACAGAACTGGTCCTCCCGGGTAAAGCCATTGAAACCGGGGTTGAAGATTTTGGAAATCGGCGCATCCGGTCTTTAACCATGCGCGGGCACACTAGCTCTGATCTGGTGCTGTTTGACGAGCTTTCAGGAGTGCTGATTGGCGGCGATCTGGCCTTCCTGGATCGCGCACCTACGACGCCCAACGCGGATATTGAACGCTGGCGGATCAGTCTTGCTAATCTCGGTGGCATTCCCCATCGGCTGTTGGTGCCAGGTCATGGACCAGCCGAGGATGGGACCCGTGCCATTCAGCAAACGCGGGACTGGTTGGTGGCAATCAATGAGATCATTTCAAAGGCCTTTGAGCGCGGACTGTCGATGAACGAAGCGATGGCGGAGCCGCTGCCGAAATGGACTGAGAAAATCGCTCTGGCGCGCTATGAATATGAGCGCTCAGTCACCCATTTATTTCCGAAGCTCGAAGCGGATGGGTTGCCTCGTGTAGATGTGGAAACGCCTTAGGGTTGTTGTTGTCTTTACCGGCTCATTTCACCGGGCACGATAGATGTGCCGCACATCGTTCGCTACTTTGGTACAATGTACGAATTGACAATTATGACTGTCCATCCCCTGCGCTAGGTTCCCGTCAGGCTGATAGCGTTACTGCCGCTATCTCGCTTCCAAGAAACTCGAGTTTTTGGTCTTAAAAACAAACCTTAAGGGGAAACGCATGAAAACCTGGAAATGGGTTGCGTCCGCGAGTGCCGTTGCACTTACGGCTGCACTGACGGTTCCAGCACAGGCTGACGTCAGCATCGACGATATCGTCAA
Source organism: Hyphomicrobiaceae bacterium (assembly GCA_021775735.1). Lineage (GTDB taxonomy): Bacteria > Pseudomonadota > Alphaproteobacteria > Rhizobiales > Hyphomicrobiaceae > JAHZKN01. The sequence continues at coordinate 16,039 of JAJFHG010000031.1, read as the reverse complement.
TGACGCCGCTACAGCTGGTGATATCGTCAGCAACGGTATTGGTCCACAGGGCCAACGCTACAGCACGTTGACAAAAATCAACAAAGACAATGTTAGCTCTCTTGTTCCTGCCTGGGCAATGTCGCTCGGCGGTGAAAAGATGCGCGGTCAAGAAACACAACCATTGGTCAAAGATGGTGTCATGTACATCACCGGGTCCTATAGTCGTGCCTGGGCGATTGATGTCAGCACCGGTCGTGAGATCTGGCAGTATGACCACCGTCTTCCAGAAGGCATTCTGCCATGCTGTGACGTGATCAACCGTGGTGGTGCACTTTTCGGCGACAAGTTTATCTTCGGCACACTCGATGCCAAACTTGTTGCGCTTAATGCCAAGACAGGCAAAGTTGTTTGGTCCAAAAAGATCGATGACTTCAAAGCTGGCTTCTCATCTACAGCCGCACCTTTGATCGTGCCTTCAAAAGCTCATGGTCCAATTCTTGTGACCGGCGTTTCTGGTGGTGAGTTTGGTATCGTAGGCCGTGTTGAAGCACGCAAAATCGATACTGGTGATATTGTCTGGTCTCGCCCAACAATTGAAGGCCACGTTGGCTCACTCAATGGCAAGCCTTCGACAATGACCGGCAAAAAGAACGAAACCTGGAAGGGTGACCTCTGGAAAACCGGTGGTGGCGCAACTTGGCTTGGCGGTACTTACGATCCAGACACCAAGTTGATCTTCATCGGTACAGGTAACCCTGGACCATGGAACAGCCACATGCGTCCTGGTGACAATCGCTGGTCATGCTCACGCCTCGCTATCGATCCAGAAACCGGCAACATCAAGTGGGGCTTCCAAACGACGCCACACGATGGTTGGGACTATGACGGCGTGAACGAAGTTGTTTCTTTCGACCTGAACGGCACAAAAGCTGCTGCAACGGCCGATCGTAACGGCTTCTTCTACGTTCTTAACCGTGAAAACGGCAAGTTCATCCGTGGCTTCCCGTTTGTTTCCAAGATCAGTTGGGCTTCAGGTTTGGATAAAAATGGTCGTCCAAAATTCAACAAGGATAACTATCCTGGTAACCCAAAAGATTCCAAGGATGGCAAAAAAGGTAAAGCAGTCTTTGCTGTTCCATCTTTCTTGGGTGGCAAAAACTGGATGCCAATGGCCTACAACCAAGGCACCAAGCTGTTCTACGTTCCATCGAATGAATGGGGCATGGATATTCACAACGAGCCTGTGACTTACAAGAAAGGCGCTGCATACCTCGGCGCTGGCTTTACCATTAAGCCAATCTTTGACGATCACATTGGTGCTCTGAAGGCTGTCGATCCTGCTTCTGGCAAGGTCGTTTGGTCCGTGAAGTCTAAAACTCCACTTTGGGGTGGCGTTATGACGACAGCTGCTGGTCTTGTCTTCTACGGCACGCCAGAAGGTGACTTTAAAGCTCTTGACGCAACGTCAGGCAAAGAGCTTTGGAGCTTCAACACCGGTTCCGGCATTGTTGGTTCACCAATCACCTGGGAACAAGACGGTCAGCAGTATCTGACTATCGTTTCTGGTTGGGGTGGTGCTGTTCCTCTGTGGGGCGGTGAAGTGGCTAAAACTGTTGCTCACCTGAACCAAGGTGGCATGGTTTGGACCTTCAAACTTCCAAAAACAGTTGCTGCTAACTAATCTAGTTTAGCTCTGCTATTAAAGAAGGCGGTCAAGCAATGCTTGGCCGCCTTTTTCTATGGCTGCTTTTGAGCGAGCGACCTTCAACCGTTTTTGTGGGTGATATGCGTAATCAATCTCAGTGTCAGACGTTCAGTTGGGTTGTGACCGCAGCCGTTGCGTGTTGGGCAATCTCGCTGGCCGTAGGTTCAGGATTTGCAAATGACGAGGCGCTGGCACCCGTTGATACGGCACTCATCGTTGCCGTTGATGTCTCCCAGTCTGTCGACCAAAAACGCTACCGCTTGCAAATGGAAGGCATTGCACAGTCTCTTGAAGATCCCGATGTTCTTCAAGTAATCCTCAATGGGCCAAACGGCGGCATTCTGTTTGCCATGATGGTCTGGGCAGACAAGCCTGAATTGGTCATTGACTGGCAGCGGATCACGACTGAGGCACAAGCGCGACACGTTGCGAGCCTCGTGCGGTCGCTTCCCCATAAGGGCGGCGAATTCACCTGCATGGCGCGTATGATGGACCATATTGCGACGCTGATTGTACCCTATGTGCCTGTGCCAGCGCTGCGCACTGTTCTTGATGTTTCGGGAGATGGCATCGACAATTGCACGGTGCCTGAAACCGTTGATGCGCACCGCCAAGCGCTCACCGCCCAGGGCGTTACAATCAATGGTTTGCCAATATTACAGCTGCATGGCTCAAACATCGTTGGGTCTGGCGCCTATCGCAAACCAGGTTTTGGGCTTCGTAACATGGCGCGCGGACCCGATACTGGAACGACACGCCTTGATGATTGGTTCAAAACTCATGTCATTGCAGGGCCCGGAGCCTTTTTATTGACGGCTAAAGGCTACAAAGATTTCGGTCGCGCATTTCGCCAAAAGTTTGTCATTGAAGTCAGTGGTAAACCGCTGCCAACACGCTCTTCGGTTGCCGGGGTTCGTTGGCAGTCCCCACCCGTCGTCACGAGCAATAATTAAACATCTTGTGGCCGAGCCAGAATATTTGCCGCAAATGTATCTTTGAGTGCCTGATCGACCGCGTCCATGGTCGCAGCGACTCCAAGCGTTGTCAGGCTTATTGGATCGTCACCATCACCTCCACAGGCAATGATGCCGGAAAAATGCTCAAGGTCTGGCGCCACATTGAGCGCAAGCCCATGCAACGCAATTCCACGGCGAACACGTACACCGATGGCAGCGATCTTTCGCGGAGCCGCATGAGGCGTGTTTGGGTCGTGAACCCACACACCAATTTGCTCGCCACCCCGTTGACCTGAAATTCCAAGCTGACCAAGCGCTGCAATGATCCAGTCTTCAAGCGCATGCACATACGCTCTCACATCACCTGCAAATCTCTGGCGCACGTCGAGCGCCAGATACACAATGCGCTGGCCTGGTCCATGATACGTGTATTCTCCACCACGTCCGCTCTCGAATACCGGAAATCGATCAGGCGCCAGAAGGTGTTCGCGTTTGGCGCTTGTGCCCGCGGTATAAAGTGCAGGGTGTTCCAGCAACCAGACCTGTTCAGCGATTTCACCAGTGCTCACAGCTTCGCTCCACTGGTGCATTTGCGCGATGGCGTCTTGGTAAGCGACAGGGTGCGGACTTACCTGCCACACGACTGGTGCCAGGGGCGCTCTGCGCGCGCTTATGCCGAGCGGGGCTGTAGGTATGGCCTGGTCTGTCATAGGGGCTCCCTTAGCATATCTACGCCAGGCTTGTGGTTACTGAGATGCGGCCTTGAGAGGGGTTTTCGCCGCCGATCAATCCCGATAGAGTGGCCAAATCCAAGCTTTGGCTAAACAGACGTGAGCCCGCTCTTGCCATCTGGGTTGGGCTCTGTTAGTCGGAGCCTCCCTTCTTGGAAGCTTGGCACAACTCTATTCGTGTCCATGATGCTTCTTAGAAGGCCCTGCGGTTGAGTTGCGGTCGTGGCGGAATTGGTAGACGCGTCACCTTGAGGTGGTGGTGGGAGAAATCCCGTGGAGGTTCAAGTCCTCTCGTCCGCACCAGCAGGGATCAGATTTTCTTCGACCATGCCCCAAAAGTCCCCGTCCGAAACCTCTGTGCTACCGCCTATCAAGCGTATTCTTGATGAGTATGGTCGCCAGCATTGGCCGCAGTATGCGTTGGCGTTGGGGTTCATGGTTGTGGTTGCGGTCTGCACCTCATTGTCCGCATGGCTGATGAAAGACCTCACCAATTCGATCTTCGTTGACAAGGATCGCTCCCAGGTGATGTTCTTTCCGGCGTTGATCTCCGCCATCTTCATCATCAAGGGTATCTTTGCCTATCTGCAAGAGGTCACTTTGGCCAAAGTCGGCATGCGCATCACAGCTGACTTGCAAAGCCGGATCTACAATCATTTTTTGGCGATGGATCTGGAGTTTTTCCGGCGTTGGTCCTCCGGTGATCTCGTTGCTCGCTTCAATCAGGGCGCCACCAACGCGCGCCAACTTATTCAGTTGGTTGCAGTTAGTTTGGGACGAGACTTGTTGACTGTTCTTGGTCTTTGCGCCGTGATGATTTTTCAAGACCCGATTATGTTCTTGATTGTTGTCGTAACCGCTCCGATTGCTGCTCTTGCATTAAAGCAGCTTTCAAAGCGGGCCAAGAAGGCCTCGCAGGTGACAACGGACATTCTCGGCACCGTCGTCTCACTGTCTCGTGAGACAGCGCAGGGCGCAAAAATGATTAAATCTTTCCAGCTTGAGAATTTGATGCGCAAGAAAATGGGTTCGGCGATTTCGATTACAGAGCAGGCGGCGGTAAAACTGGTTCGTGTGCGTGCGGCAGTTGCGCCGTTGTCGGAAATTTTGGCAGGATTGGCAATTGCAGGCGTCATTCTCTATGGGGTCATGCGCGCTGACGCTGATCCGCAAATGATCGGCCGCTTCTTTTCTTTCATCACCGCTTTATTGCTAGCTGGTGAGCCGTTGCGACGCTTATCGCGCTTGCATGTTGATTTGGCCACAGCGGCCGTGCCGGTAACGATGATGTATGAGCTTCTTGATGAACCCGAAGACAGCCACGAGCGTGCCAAGCGCCCACCCCTCAAAGTTTCTGCTGGAGAAATTACTTTTGAAAACGTGCGTTTTCAGTATCAACATGGCCCCGAAGTTTTAAAAGCGATTGATGTTACCTTTGAGGGCCAAAAGACCACCGCACTTGTTGGTCCGTCAGGTGGTGGAAAGACAACAATTCTGGGATTGATCCAGGGGCTCTATCGCCCATCGGAAGGCCATATCAAAATTGATGGTGCAAACCTCGATGAGGTGTCGTTGGCCTCGCTCAGATCGCAGGTGGCATTCCTTGATCAAGAAGCGTTTTTGTTTGAAGGAACAATTGCCGAAAATATTCGTGGTGGCGATGATAGTATGGGTCGAGACGCTATGATCTCTGCAGCTAAAGCGGCCAATGCGCATGAGTTTATTGAGCGCACGCCAGATGGGTATAATAGCGAGATCAATGAACTGGCTGCAAATTTTTCTGGCGGACAGAAACAACGCCTCGCCGTTGCTCGGGCATTTTTTAAAGATGCGCCAATCTTGTTGCTGGATGAACCAACGTCGGCCCTTGATAGTGAATCCGAGCAAATTCTGCAAAGCTCAATTCGGGATCTTTCAAAAGGCCGCACGACAGTTTTGATTGCCCACCGCCTGTCGACGGCTCAACACGCAGATCGGATTTATGTCATAGAAGATGGCACTGCAGTTGAATCTGGCACGCATGATGAGCTGATTGCACGGGACGGTCGTTACGCTGCGCTTTATCGGTTGCAATTTGCAGGCAATGGCAGGCAGGGCGAAGACTAAATCTACAGCTTCCTGCTGCTGCTTTGGGGGGACTAGAACCAGAATGTTGGTGAGGGCGGCGGTGGTCTATAGCGGCGGCGGGGTTTGCGGAGCCGGCGATATTTGCGTCGTTTCTGATATACCTTTCGGCCGTGTTCATCCGTAACAATTCTCGTCGTGCCTTTGTGTAGGCGTTTTGATTTTTTCTTGCGTTCTCTTGGCGGTGGATTGAGCTTGGTAATTTCCAGGGCTTTGCCATTGATGATCGCGTCTGGCTTGCTCGGTGCAACAGCACCATAGAAAGGCACTAGGTTTTTTTTGCCGCCCTTCTTCCTCGCTAGTGTTTTGGCAAGCCTTGCTTTGTTCTTTTCATCAAACTTTGTCACCGGCACAAGTGGTTTTTCAGACCGTAGATGGACAACCTTGTAGCCGCCCTTTTTCAAGCGACGCAGGATATTGGGTAGGGCCTTTGCAGTCGCCGCCTTAATGTCATGAAACAGCATAATGCCCCGGCCACGTTTTTTGAGTTTGGCCATGGTGTAGTTTGCGAGTCGGGTCGGACTTCCGATGTAACTATCATTTGAGACGACATCGACGGTGAACGTTGCGATGCCGCGCTCTTGCAAGTGCTTGAGCATAGGATCGGAATCGCTGAGACCAGGGAAGCGGAAAAACGGCGCAATGGGTTGGCCAGCAGCCAAAGCAACGGCCGAGAACCCGCGCTCAATCTGTGCAGTTGCCTTGTCGATGCTATAGCGGCGCATGTTGAGCGGGTGGGACCAGGTGTGGGTACCGAGCGTGTGACCGCGGCGCAAAACATCTTTGACTGAATCTGGATAGGCCAACGCCATCTTGCCGACCGAGAAAAATGTCGCCTTGGTGCAAAAGGCATCAAGCGTGTCGAGAATGGATTTTGTAATCCACGACAGGGGTCCGTCGTCAAAAGTCAGGATGACTTCCTTAGGTCCGAGGACTTCATCTTCTTTGGTGTATTTGGAGATGGACCCATAGAGTGGGCCATTTGAGGCATCCACCTCAATGATCCGAGACACGCCAAGACCAGCCCCCGGTGTGTTGCACGAGGCCGTTTTCTTGGCGCGGGCATGATCGACCGTTGCAACCAAAATCAAGCAGATGCAACTTAAAAAGAGACTCAACTTGGTCAGCAGTGAAGCCTGCTGAAAACGGGGTGGTGGCGTTATGTGAAGCGGCATTGTCTCTTCCAGATCACTGCTTTGGTGGACCTTGGGAGATTTGCAGCGGTTCGACAACTGGGTGAACGGATTTTTGTTAAAATGGACAGAGCTTGGGCTGAAAGTTGTGCAAGGGGGCCACAACCTCAGCGTTGAGAATAAGGTGGTGGATGCTCATTAACGTCCAAACGGGCTCAATTGCCAACGCTTCTCATAGTCGTCAGTTTGTGGTGGCGCGGGCTTCGGCTTTCTTCGTTTCGCCGTTTTGGGCGATCGGCGGGCAGGGCTTTTATTTTTTGTCCAAGGCAGGACTTCACCAGCGCTACCGGCGCCAGCTCCGCTCGCGTTTGGCCATGTGACAGCGCGATTGGCAAGTGGATTGTCCTTTTTGGCCTTGGCTTTGCGCTTTACGTACTTGGCGGCAATCGCATCATAGCGGGCAACTGTTTTTACGGTCTCTTTTGGAACCATGTGCACGACTTTATAGCCGCGTTTTTTCAGTTTTGTGAGCAATCCATCAAGCCCGCGTGCTGTAGATCTTTGTATGTCGTGAAATAGGATGATGCCTTTACCTTTTTTCTTGAGCTTGGCGAGCACGCGCTGAGCCATTACCGTGCCCGAACGCGTACTAAAATCTCTTGAATCGACGTCAATGCCAAAGATACCTTGGCCCCGATTGCGCAACAACTTTTGCGCACTCTTTGGATCAGACAAGTAAGGAAACCGAAAAAAGGGCGCCACGGGTTTGCCAAGGGCCGCAACGATGGCGCTAACGCCAAGCTCAATCTCGCGCTTTGCGGTGGCTTGTCCTACTCTGCCTAACTTCTTATGGGACCAGGTGTGCGTGCCGATGGTGTGTCCTCGCCGATCAATCTGTTTCAGCATGGCGGGGTCTGCGACGGCCATTCGGCCAACAGTAAAAAAGGTTGCTTTGACACAGTGTCGATCGAGAATGTCCAGGATGGGCTGTGTGAAGCGGCGCATGGGCCCGTCATCAAACGTCAGCACAACCTCGCCAGCTTCGAGGAATATGTTTTCTTCATATTGTTCGCCAAAGCGCGGGCCTGCTGCTGTGTCGATCTCAACGATACGTGACATGCCAAGCACGTCACTCCGACCGAGACAGTTCGTCGGGGCGCCTTGGGCCTGCGCGAGGGTACCTGCCGCTGGCAAAGTGATTAGGACAATCAATGCCAGGAGCACCCGGGCGGACAGCAAATTGAGTTGAGGTGTGGTTATCTGCATAGGGTCGATGGATAACGTTCGTTGAGCTGTGCGTGGGACCGGATGTGTCTCATGTTGGCGACGCAGTAGTCTATCACGGTGGGGTTCCAGTAATTGTGGCAATACAGCACCAGGGTGGGTGCGGCAAATGCCGCCTGGCTGAGGGTCTTCGGTGGCATCAAATGGGCTGGCCGGACGGTGTTGATTTAGCCGCATAAGCCCGTTGTTATGGACGTGAAGCGGCGTTCCATCCTGCAACTGGTATACGAAGAAAAAATCGCTGTTGCATGTCAATAAGTGATGGGGCAAGCAGCACGTCATAGCCGTGCGATTCTGATGGCCAATTTTTGGTGGTAGAGGTGACGCTAAATCATGACCGAACCAGTGGTCGAAAATCCCGATGACGTGCCTGCGGGGGAACGGCAGATTTTTGATTCGACGGCCTGCGTGCGCGCGGTCTCAGCTGCTCTCGACAACAATGATATTCGATCTGCAGCAGCACTGGTGCGCGATCTCAGCGCTCCGGATTTTGCTGACGTCCTTGAACTCCTCGATCCAGAAGACCGCGCACCGCTCATTCAGTCGGTTGGTAAGTCACTCGACTTTGATGTGTTGTCTGAACTTGACGAAACTGTTCGTGACCAGGTTTCCGAGGAGCTGCCAAATGAATTCCTCGCCAAAGCGGTCGCTGAGCTTGATAGTGATGATGCCGCGTATCTGATTGAAAATTTGGAAGAGAGTGATCGGGAAGAAATTCTTGAGCAGGTACCTTCCAGCGATCGCGCCGCACTCCAGCGTAACCTTGAATATCCAGAAGAAACTGCTGGTCGTTTAATGCTCTCCGACTTTGTCGCTGTCGCACCGTTTTGGACAGTTGGTCAAGTCATCGACTATATGCGTGAGACAGAAGACCTGCCGCACACGTTTTCAGAAATCTTTGTTGTTGATCCGAAGCATCGCATGGTGGGTGCATTGTCTCTTTCGCGCCTTTTGCGTTCCCAACGTGGCGTCAAAGTTGAAGACATCATGGATCGAGACCTTCATACCGTGAGAGCAACGGAGGATCAGGAAGAAGTCGCCCGCGAATTTCAACGCCATGACCTAATGTCCGCTCCCGTTGTTGACGACAGTGATCGTCTGGTTGGCGTCGTCACTGTGGATGACGTTGTTGACGTGATCCAGGATGAAGCGGAGGAAGATATGAAGGCGCTTGCTGGTATCGGTGATGAAACCCTCGCCGATAGTGTTGCTGAGACTTTAAAAAGTCGGGCACCGTGGCTTGTTGTCAATTTGGCGACGGCGATATTGGCGTCTTGGGTTATCGCGTTGTTTGATGCAACGATTGAACAGATGGTGGCTTTGGCTGTCTTGATGCCGATCGTTGCCTCTATGGGCGGCAATGCTGGCACACAAACAATGACTGTGACCGTGAGGGCGCTAGCAACAAACAAGATTGGTCGCGTGAATGCGCCACGCATTGTGACGAGAGAAGCACTTGTTGGCCTTGCCAACGGCTTCATCTTTGCCCTCATCATGTCAACGGTAGTTTATATCTGGTTTGGATCAGACACCCTTGGTCTCGTGATTGCGGCCGCCATGGTGATCAACATGATCGCAGCCGGCGTTGCTGGCATCCTTATTCCACTGGCCATGGATTATCTTGAATTAGACCCTGCGCCCGCGTCGGGTGTGTTTGTCACCACGGTGACGGACGTTGTTGGATTTTTTGCCTTCCTTGGCTTGGCCGCGTTGTTCTTGCTTTAGCTCGTTGGCACATCAAGTTTGCGCGTCAGGTTTTCAAACTCGCGGCGCAGCTCTTCATTTTTAAAAATCTGATCAAAGGTTGGTGCTTCCAGCTTCTGGATGGCTTCAAATGAGGCCGCGCTATCGCGCATTAATTGGCGGAGCTGAAAACTGGCTTCAACCGTTTCAAATGTATTGTCGGCAATGTTCAGATCGTGGGTGGCGCGTCTGCGGGCATTGGCTATTTGCTCGCGCTGCTGACGCAGATAGCGTTTGTATCCGTTTGCGGCTTGTTCCGCCAGTTTCTGACTGGCGCGATTGGCTTGAAGGGCTCGCTTTTGGTCGGGTCTGTTGTTGGCACGAAGCAGGCGCTGGGTACGCGCTTTGGCTTTTAGGATGTCTTTTAAGATAGCATCGAGGCGGGGCAAGTAGTGTGTATCAATTTTCTCGATTGTAGAGTTTTGTGCGTGCACCAGCATGGCAAAAAGCGCTGCGTGCATGGCGAAATATTTGCGCGAGGCGTTGATGTTTTCACCCGCCGCCGACATCATTTTTCCGAGCTGACCATCTATGAGTTTGGCGGCATTAAAGGTTGCGACCAAGCGTATGAGATCACCGGACAGAACGCTATCAAGCAACAGGTCAACCTGATCTTTCTCAAGCGTGATCCCCGCATTTTGAAGCGCATCGTGAATCTCAATCTTTGCAGTCGCAATTTCAGCTTTCGCTTCGGTGATGCGTTTTTCGCTGGTTTTAATGTCCTCCTGCAGACTGGCCACCGTGTCCGTCAGTACGCCGGGCAACATTGCGTCTTTCGGCGCTGTGATCTGCTTTTCCTTGAGTGTGACGATGTTATCTTCTGTTTCGCGAATATTTTTGCGTAATCCCTCAATTTTCTTTTGCACTTCGACAACGGGGACATCAGTGACGATGCCAAGGGCCGAGTCTAAAAGATTACGTATCTTTTCTTCGCGATCTTCGCGGGTTTCTGTCCACAGTGGTGTCAGAATAAATTCATCATTGCCGGGAAGCTTGCGCGCCTGCGAACGTTCAGACGCGGTGTCTTTCAAAATCGCATCGACAGCAGACATAAGGCGGCGCGCTTGCTCGTATGCTGGGTCGCCTGCACGTGGGTCTTTAGCCGTCTGATTTGCATCTGCTGGTGGTCCCACTGTCACTTGGGCAGCTTTTGCTGGCGATACGCCGACGCGGCTCAGAAGATCCGAAATGCTGTCACGATGAGCCGTTTGCGAGAAAACTGGCGAATTCAATGCAGGTGCAAGCACAAAAAGACCCGCCAGGGCACACGCAGCATGGGTGCGCGAAGCTAAGATGATGGGTCTTATGGTCATTGTTGCCCTCCTCTAGGGAGCTTGCACAAACACCGAAAAATTCGGCGAATCCGTGGTGTTCTCTTGGTTTTATAGCGCTTTATGCTCGTGTTGCGGCATTCTGCACGCCTGAAAGCACAGCTGGCGTTATTTGGCGCACATCATCTAGGATCAACATATGGGTTATGTTTTCGGAAATACGAGTATAGCTGGCGGTAAATTGAGGCGTTTGGAATGGTGTTTGTGGTGTGCTTGGGGTGAGCGCGAGGCCAAGCCGCAGGTCTTTCGCTGACAGGGCGAGCAGGCCAAATCGTGTATCACCGCTCGCCAAGACCAGCGCAGATTTGAACGCTGAAATTTTCACATCCGGCACCACGGTTTTTATCTCAGCCAATACGTGCTGGGCGAGCGGACGTAAGCCTTTCGCACGAGCAAGTGTTTGCTCAATTTCAGTCGCATCTTGAGAGGATTTTGGTTTGGGCCCGCTTGGCTCTGGTCTGGAGCTAACGACACGCAAGTCTACGTCTTGTTTCGGCGTAGAGGCAGCCTGCACCTCAGTTTTTGTGGGTGTTTGCCCGGGCTTCGTTCTATCAGCCTTCGAGGCCTCTAAAGGTGCAGCTAAACTTGCCGGAGGTTCATGCTTTAGGCTGTGGGTACCAGGGACTCTATCGGCATATATCGGCTGTCCCCCGTTGTGATGAATACGTTCGATCCATGAGGCGCGAGAGAAGGTGAACCCGTGCTGGCGCAACCAATCAATGATGTCGTTGCGTTCTTCGAGCATCTCTGCCCCAATCATGACAAGCCACTCCTCGAGTGTATGGCCGGTGTCTGCTTTAAGAGCATCGAGAAAGGCGCGTTCCTTTTTGGCATAGTCGGTTGACATTGCAGCGGACCTCAAATCCAGCGCCTGGTTTTGGCTTTGTAGTTGCGATAGGCATCACCAAAGCGTGCTTCGAGATGCGCCTCTTCAGGCAATATTGCAAGCCATGTTACGGCGACAGAAAACACCAAGCCCAAGATAACAAACCAAATATTTTTTGTTACTTCAGCTAAGCCCAAGAAGACAAAGACATCACCAAGATAGATCGGGTTGCGTAAGACCTGGAACGGTCCGGTTGTGACAAGATTTGTACTGGCTGCATGTGGCTTGAAGGTTGTGTGATGGCGTTTCAGCGTAACGATGCCCCAAGCAATCAAAACAATACCAATCACGCCAAAGCTGAGCCCGACAAACCGTGCGCCACCATCATCAAGCCCAGGCCAAGGAAGTGGAAACCAGCGGTCGAGAAGCCATGCGCCAACCGCGCACAAAATGAGCAGGAGCGGTGGCCAAGGAATATTGGACGGGCGATCAGCAGACATGGCATCCTTGTGCGTGGCGATTGCATTTGCGCAATGAGAAACAGTAGTGCAGATTGTGAGCTAATTTGAGTTTGTCTGGAAGGGCCGCGGAGAAACTTTCCACTATCGTTAGGATCCGTTATGTTTGATCTCTGGCGATTGCGCGCGCCAATCATTGTGACCTATTGATCCACCGAAAGATAAGTCATGGCTGAATCGGACCCATTAAGCACACGCCAAGGCCAGGCCATTTATTCGCCACTTGTTCTCAAGACTTATGATCTGTGGGTGCTTGGGGTGTCAAACCACCTGTTGTGGCGCTGTCCAACGGCAAAGTTGCGCGCACTCTACAATCGCAATATTTCTGCCAACCATCTCGATATCGGTGTTGGTACGGGTTATTTTTTAAAGCATGCAAACTGGCCTGATAGTGAACCCAACATTACATTGTTCGATCTCAACGCCAATTCTTTGCAGGCCGCTGCACAACGTATCGCCCGACTGAACCCGACAACGGTGCAAGGGGACGTATTGCAGCCATTGCCTGAAATAGGCCCATTTCAGTCTGTTGGTATTTGCTATCTTCTGCACTGCTTGCCAGGGACGATGGCGCAGAAAACGCAGCTTTTTGATCACATTTCTGAGGTTATGGCGCCGGGAGCGCGGATCTTTGGAGCCACGATCTTGCAAGGTGATGCGCCGCGTAACTGGCCGGCGCAAAAGTTGATGGATCTCTACAACCGACGCGGTATTTTCTCGAATACACACGATGATCAGACCGCTTTGGAGGCGGCACTTCACTCAAGGTTTGTGTCAGTCAGAATTGAAACCTCTGGCTGTGTTGCGCTGTTTGAGGCCGCCAAGTCTTGAGCTGTTCGACGCAGCCAACGCCGAATAGAGATACCGCACAGGTTTTTGCCTGACTTCAGCCCAATGATTGCCCGTTTTCTAGGACCTATGCTGGGTTGGATCATGTTCGGGGACTTGACACTGTTGCAGCCACGGTCTCTTTTCACGCCCATGCTGGGGCAGAGGAGGGCTCTGTGTTGTCACCGGCTGAAGAATTCAGAAACGGTTGAATTCTGCTCCCGTGTGGTGGCTGTTTTGAAGGGGTCGGCTGTTGATTGCTTTGTTGGCGCCAGCCCCGCTCTATAAAACACCTAGAGTTATTGTTCGTTTGAGATGAAGGATAGTTCCTATGAAACGAGTTTTTTCGGTTGTATGTCTTGCGTTGCTCGCTGTGTTCTCGATTACCGCTTCGGCTAACGCGCGCGACTGTAAGACCGACGCTGTTGAGGCTGTTGGTGAGCCTGCCTCAACGCAGATCGTTGCCTACCCAAGTTCATTGTTTGCTTGGCGCCGTGCTGTGCGTGATGCTCACGGTGCAGAATGGAATTCTTGGCGGTACGCGCAAGATCGCGATATTGATTGTAAACGTGCTGATGGCAAATGGCAGTGTACGCGTAATGCACGCCCATGTCAGGACACGCTGAGCACCGTTGCGCAGGGCGAAAAGGTCACCAAGAAGAGAGAATGCAAATCCGACCCTGTAAGTTCATATGGCCGTCGGGAAAAAACCGAAGACAAAGCTGCTGATCAGGCCATTTGGGGCTGGCGCATTGATGCACGTCGCAAGCATGGCGGTGATTGGGCGAAGTGGGACAATGCCTCGGATCGAGATGTTGATTGCCGCAAACGCGGTAGCCGCTTCCAGTGCGTTGCTATTGGTATCGCCTGCTTGCCAGCTGAGTAGATAGCATTTTGACGTACAGCGGTGCACACGCATCGTGTTTGTATGATCACAGAAGAATTCAAAGCCCCACCAACGTATGTATTGGTGGGGCTTTGTCGTTAGCGCAACCTAACGGCCCATAATTGTTGTGTGATTTTTGCCCCGGGGGAATTAGCCCGTTATCGTTGGTGCAAGTTCTTTCTGCAAATCGAAAGTCGCGCAGTCTTGGTCTTTGAGAAGACTATTGTAAGCCTTTAGCCGTGCGGTCTCTTTATCAACGATCGCCTGAGGGTTTGTGCCGTAGGTTGTTCCGCCAAAGATACCTGCCGCCGCGCTTTGCATGTTGCGTGAAAGAACGGTGCTTGATGGCATGTCCCTGTGCGACTGCAGGTGGAATATAGCCACCTTCATGCGCCCGCGAATGACTTTGCAGTCCAGCTCTCGGTCCGCATCGGTGAGCACATATCCAGTGGACATGCCGGTAGGTTTTGCTTGTGGGGGCCCGCCAGTTGCGTCAATGCTCAGATTTGATTGACTGGCGCAACCTGTCGCGATTGTCATGGCTGTGCAGAGGACACCGAGAGGCATGAGCCTGGCAGAGCTTAGGCGTTGAGCACGCAGGGATGATATGTGGTGCCAAGCCAGCATTAGCCCTAGCCTTTTTGAGCCCCGTGTTCAGATGAATCACTCAGTGCTCAGTATAAGCCATGCAACAGCAGGAAAAAAGGGTGTTTTCGAACGCGTTCCGCGCGTCAAATTCAACGAAATTGCAGTGTGGTCGGTGGATATCGTGGCAGACGGTTTTGCGCAAAGCGCCGAGTCGCGCAACACTGTTCTCATTGGCGAATGATGGGCTGATTGCACCCGATATGAGAGTGCGAATTCAATACTTGGTGAGAGAGAGCGATGACGGTTCATATGATTAAGTTGTGCGTCGGTGCGGGCTCTATTGAAGACCTCGCCAATTGGCAGCACGATCATCGCACGCAGTACTGGGATAGGGTTGGGCAATCATGCGCCTATCATACGACTCGCCAACGCCCAAAGCGGCAAGATGAAATTCTGGATGGCGGGTCGATCTACTGGGTGATCAAAGGAACTATTCAAGTGCGCCAGCGCTTACTTGGGTTTGAGAGTGTCCAAAGTGAAAAAGGGCATGCCGCGTGTGCATTGTTGCTCGACCCCGCACTTGTCCCGGTCCAACCCCAACCCCGCCGCGCTTTTCAAGGCTGGCGTTACCTTGACGCTGAGGATGTCCCAACAGATCTTGGCGTTGATGCAGGCCAGGGCCTGCTCGATATGCCTCTTAAGCTGCGTCAAGAACTCGCCGCCTTGTGCCTGTTGTAACGACGTGCATATCTGAGCGAACGCCGAAGTCACATCACATCTCCGCCAGGTCTATCTGAAATGGCCCGTCCTAAGTTTACAGATATCGTTGCCGCACTTCCGGATTTTGTTCCGTTTGTTGGCCCCGAAGCACAAGAACGCAAACAAGGGTATCCGTTTCGTGTCCGCCTCGGCGCCAATGAAAGTGTGTTTGGGCCAAGCCCAAAGGCGATTGCGGCCATGGAAGCTGCAGCCCGTGAAAATTGGAAATACGCCGACCCTGATAACTTTGACTTACGCAGCGCTATTGCGGCGCATCACAAAGTAGCGTTGTCAAATGTTGTGGTGGGCGAGGGCATTGATGGCTTGCTTGGCCTCACAATAAGGATGTTTGCAGCACCAGGTGATGCCATCATCACATCAGATGGCGCATATCCGACATTCAATTTTCATGTCGTGTCGCACGGCGCGGCATTGATTAAAGTCCCCTTCGTTGATGACCGAGAAGACTTGATCGGGCTTGCAACAGCAGCACGAAAGCACAATGCGCGCATCGTATATGTGTCAAATCCCAACAATCCAATGGGGACGTGGTGGCCAGCCTCTGAGATAGCAAAGCTCCACGCCGCACTTCCGGCGCAAACGCTTCTCGTCTTAGATGAAGCCTATGCCGACACGGCCCCGACC
>JAJFHG010000004.1 GCA_021775735.1 Hyphomicrobiaceae bacterium | reverse complement strand
GCTCAGACGATATGGCCGCCCGCTCCATTCATCCCCTTCGGCGTGGCTCAGGACATGCTTCGACAGGCTCAGGACGAACGGATCGGGAAAACTCGGCCATTCAGTCGTCCTGGATGCGGGCATCCATAGTGGGGCGAACGGTTTTATGGACAGGCATCATATGTAAAGGAAACAGCGGACCACCACACTAGCGCTTCTTTCCTTATCCGTTCGTGCCGAGCTTGTCGAGGCACAGAGCGCCGTCTCGCGGACCGGCCCCTCGACAAGCTCGGACGAACGGTTTGGTGGACAGGCATCATATGTAAAGGAAGTAGCGGACCACCACACTAGCCCGAAACCCTGGCTCCTATCGGCTCAGGACCCGGCTGACGGCCGCCTTCCAGCCCCCGTAGAGAGTCTCTCGTGTCTCCCGGGCCATTCCGGGCTCGAACAGGCGATCCCGGGTCCGGACGTGAGCCAGCTCGTCGGCGCCGGCCCAGAAACCCTCGGCCAGACCGGCAAGGTAGGCTGCTCCGAGACTGGTCGTCTCGGCGTTGACCGGCCGATCAACGGACACGGACAGCACGTCGGCGACGAACTGCATCAGGAAATCGTTGGCGCAGGCACCCCCGTCAACCCGAAGCTCCGAGACCGACAGATTCGCTTCCTCGACCATCAGGTCCATCAGGTCCCGGGTCTGGTAGGCGATGGACTCCAGGGCAGCCCGAACGATGTGGGCTCGACCGGCGCCACGGGTCAGACCATGGATGGCGCCCCGGGCATCCATGTCCCAGTAGGGAGCGCCAAGACCGACGAAGGCGGGCACGAAGTAGACACCGGCGCTGTCATCGACTGATCGGGCGATCGCCTCGGACTCCGAGGCCTTCTCGATCACTCCGAGTTCGTCTCTCAACCACTGGACCGCGGCGCCGGCAATGAAGATGGATCCTTCCAGTGCGTAGAGCGGTTCTCCCTTCTTGCCCGCGCAGAGTGTCGTGAGCAGACCCTTCTGGGAGGTGAAGGCCTTCTGCCCCGTGTTCATCACCAGGAAACAGCCGGTGCCGTAGGTGTTCTTCGCCGTACCGGGCTCCCAGCATCCTTGGCCGAAGAGGGCAGCTTGCTGATCGCCAGCGATTCCGCTGATAGGCACCTGGTGACCAAAGAAGGAATCCGCCGTGGTCAACCCGTATCTGTGCGCCGAATCATGCACTTCCGGGAGGACCGCCGACGGCACGCCGATGGCTTCGAGCAGCTCCTCGTCCCAGCGCTTCTCATGAATGTCAAAGAGCATGGTCCGGCTTGCGTTGGTGTAGTCCGTGCCGTGGCACTCTCCGCCGGTAAGGTTCCAGACCAGCCAGCTGTCGATGGTGCCGAAGGCCAGCTCTCCCGCGGCAGCTCGTCTCGCTATTTCAGGATCCGAATCGAGCATCCAGCGAACTTTGGTGCCCGAGAAATAGGCATCGATCACCAGCCCCGTCTTTCTCCGAACCGTCTGTTCGAGCCCCCGCTCCTTGAGAGTCCGGCACAAGTCCGCCGTCCGGCGACATTGCCAGACGATGGCCCGGCAGACGGGTTTGCCGGTCTTCCGATCCCAAAGAACTGTGGTTTCCCGCTGGTTGGTGATGCCGATGGCAGCGATCTGGGCTGCGCTTTGTCGCGCACTGCTGAGTACCTTGCGCACGGTCGACACAACGGTGGACCAAATGTCTTCCGGGTCGTGTTCAACCCAACCCGATTTTGGAAAGTGCTGAGGGAACTCTTGTCCCGCCGCACCAACGACGTTGGCGCGGGCATCAAACAGCATGGCACGGCTGGATGTTGTCCCCTGGTCAATGGCCAGAACACAGCGGCTCATGTTTGTGATGCTCCCATTCGTTCATCCTCTCACGTGGAACAAGTTATCCGCCCAAAAATCGTTTTAGGCTGAGAGCGCGTTTATCTAAGCTCACGTTTTCAGGGCTATTAAAGCACACTGCAGGATCAGAATCCGATGGCAAAATAAAACACCCCGTCGCCGAGTTGGGCAACAGGGTGTTCAAACGACTTAACTTGGAAGCGTTTTAGCCTTCAGGGCAAAGTTGAAATGCTTTTTCCAACGCTTGATCTGGGTTGGAAAATTTATCAAGCAGTGAACCACCTTTGGCATAGGCGTGGATGTAGGCCTTGGCTTCTGGCTGCACACGACCGTCATTCACCTTCAATACTGTGTAATTGACGATATCTTTGTTGACCGCCTTGATGATGACGGCCTTTGTGCCGCCGTAGCTTGCCGACCAAACGCGGCAGTTCGCTTTGCTTGCCGATTTGCGTGGTCCAGAGGCGGCAGACTTTGCGCTCTGGTTAGCGGCACCAGCGATTGAAGCTGTTTTGATGGTTTTGTCTCCGTTCGCACGAGCCGCAGACTTGGATGTCGAACCCTTGGGAGCAACAGCACCAGATTTTGGCTTTCCATTGAGAACTTTGACGGAGGAAGCTGAGCGTTTAGAAGCTCCTAGGTTGTAGCGTTTTTTTGTTTTTGCCTTTTTGGTCGCCGCTACTTTCATCTTAGCTGGAGCCAGTGATTTTTTTTGTTTAGTTTTGCCGCCGCGCGCTGCCAATACCAACTCTGGTTGAGGGTCTCGCTGTTTGCAGCTTGATCCATAAAACCGATTGCCGACAAATTCTATATCGCGTGGATAACCACGTGAACCAGGCGCCCATTTGCGCGCCATGTCCTTAAACGTCATCGGACGCTTCTTAAACTGGCGTTGCCACTTGGTGAGCACTTTCCATTCTTGGATTTTGCGAGTCCGTTCAGCCGTTGGGTTTTCAACATGTGCCCCGGAGTACATGGAAAGATGTTCCATGTGTGCCTTTACGCCCTTTGAAATACTGCTGAACGCTTCGCCGCGCACACCACCACCTGTTGCACCAAGGCCTGCAAAATTGTTTTGCGTCCACTTCACATCACCCTTGAATCGCAGGAAGCCGGTTTCAACCAGCATCTGGAAGAAGGCATAGTCCCAACGCAGACCAAGCGCTTCGCCGTGGCGCATGTATTCGGTGGCAATGCCGCTGAATTTTGATCGCAGTTTTGGGTTGTTGTTTTTCAGGTAAGACATCAACCGGCCTGGCGTAACGCATGCAGGCACAGTGTTCTTGGAAGATGCTTTAATAGCTGGAAGGGTAACCGCTTGAGCGGTGGTGGCAGGCAAGGCCACGATCAGTGTGGCAACGAGAGATGCCATAAGGGGTGCAGTTTTCTGCAGCATAGTCATTCACAACCTTGTTGACGCGGCGCTTAGGCACCCAACTCAATCGATAGGTTTATAAGGGATTAACCTTACCGATTGGTTACCGGGCCGAGCGCCAGCTGAGCGCCCCTTAGTGCCTGTGATATGGGGCATCAGTAGGGGAGGGAGAGGGAAGAATTGTGGCAGAACTTAAGATCACGGACGCCATATCCGCAGAACCAGAGCATCTCGCGGTTTCTCCTGCGAAGATAAGGTGCTGTAGCACTTTGATCTAGCCCTGTCCCTTATCTGATCAAATCAGGTGTTGGCCGCTATCCAGAGCAATCATTTGCCCTGTCATTGCGGGCGTCTGAAGGATGAATTGGACCGCTCTCGCGATATCTTCCGGTGTTGGGGCTTGCTTCAGCAACGTGGAGCGCACCTCGCTGGTGAATTCATCGTCTGATTGATGGATGCTCTTTAAAACCGGGCCGGGTCCGACCGCGTTAACCCGGACGCGCGGCGCTAAAGCTTGTGCCAGTGTCTGAGTGGCTGTCCAAAGGCCAGCTTTTGAAATCGTGTAAGAGAAAAAGTCAGGTGTCAGACGCCATACGCGTTGATCAATAATGTTTATGATGTTGCCGGAGGTCTTGGCGGGCAGATGTGTGACCATGGCTTGTGCCAGGAAAACGGGTGCTTTCAGGTTGATTGCCAGGTGTTTATCCCACAATGCGTTGTTGAGATCGGGGACATGATCAGGCTGGAAGGCTGAGGCATTGTTGATAACGCATGTCGGCGGTGCGAGCCGTTCACAGCATTGCGGGATGAGCGCTTCGAGTTGGTTTGGATCACTTAGATCGCATTGAATTTTGACCGCACGCGCTCCAAGTCCCTCTATCTCTGACACAAGGTTTTTCGCATCTGTTTCAGAGCCTTTGTAGTGAACAACAACATTCCAGCCCTGTTCCCCCAAGGCCAGCGCAATGGCACGCCCGATCCGTCGCGCAGCACCTGTGATTAGTACTGTGCCATGTGCAACTTGAGACGACATAGACAGGGTGACCTTTCCTTGTGGCAAGCATTGCTGGGAGCTCTTCCCACAGAATCACATTACGGTTGACTGGTGTAAATGGCTGCGCATTCTTTGGACTGCGACAGGACGGTACGTCAGCGTGTGCAGCCTGTGCTTATCAGCGCTGCGGCACCCGCAGATCTCATAAATTTGACTGATTAATTATTATGCAAAACAGCACTGGAATGATCAAATTTTGATCAAAAAAACCTAATCGTTGCGTTCCAGAGACAACGATAACTCCTGCGTTTTCAGTCTGTTGTTTAAACTTGAGCGGTTTAGAGATTCAGGGCCCTGTAGGGACAACATGAAGCGAATTGTGTTCTTGGATTCAGTTGTCAATCAAATAGCCATCACAAATCCGAAATGGGTTTTGGGTGGGGGCAACCTAATAAGAGTGAAAGAAAGTCGATGACAAAGACAAGCAAACTAATCGGTGCTTTGGGGGCGTTTGCTCTAACAGCAGGGGTTTACGCAGTTCCGGCGGCTGCAAACGAAGACGGTGCGGATCGCAAATGGACGTTCTCATTTAATATCGGCGGGACCACAGATTACGTATTTCGTGGTGTGTCTCAAAACAATGAAGATCCTGCTCTACAGGGTGGAGTAGATATTGGATATGGGTTGTTTTACGTCGGCGCATGGGCATCGATTACAGATCCTAATTTTGTTGGCGGCTCGCATTCAGAGATTGACCTTTACGGCGGCATCACGCCGTCGGCAGGCATCTTTGATTTTGATTTCGGATTTATCTACTACGGATATCCTGCGGCACAGTCAGCGCAAGATGTTGATTATTGGGAAGCTAAGGCCGGCGTTAGCACAGATGATCTGATCAAGAAAGTGACGCTGGGTGTCACAGCGTACTACTCACCTGAATATACATTTGCATCGGGTGATGTTTGGACCGTTGAAGGTTCCGTCAGCTACGCGCTTCCTGCTATGGGTGCGATCTCGCCGACAATCAGCGCATTAGTCGGCCACCAAAGTGGCGGCACTGACTACGAAAATGCAGGTATTGCAAACGGCGATGACAACTTTACCTACTGGAATGCGGGTCTGGAGCTTGCGATTGAAAAGCTCGCGTTTGATCTTCGTTATTGGGATACAGACATTTCAGGTGCAGGTGGTTTGCCAGGTCTTGCAGACGAACGCTTCGTCTTCACGGGCACCTTTACCTACTAAGACAAAACTTTTTTCATGCCATCTCCCATTGGCGCAAAAAGCCAGGGTCTTTTCAGGCCCTGGCTTTTTTTGATCGCGCTGATTTGTGCACTGAATTTAACTTGTACGCCTTAACTGCCATCAATGATGTTGCCCAACGGTCCGAGGATTGAACCTTCGCCCTGACCCCCAACAGGTGTCATGTTGGCGAGGATACGACCTGCTAGGCGTGCAAATGGCAGGCTTTGTAGCCAGACTGTTCCAGGTCCGCGCAATTTGGCAAAGAACACGCCCTCTCCGCCAAAGATCATCGACTTCACAGAGCCTGCGCGCTCAATGTCGAACTCCACCGATGGCGACATCGCGGCGACGCAACCGGTGTCAACGTGGAGTTCTTCGCCAGGCTTGAGTTTGCGTTCGATGAGGACACCGCCAACATGGATGAAGGCCATGCCATCCCCCTCCAGCTTCTGCATAATGAAGCCTTCACCACCAAACAGCCCAGTCATGATTTTCTTTTGAAAATGAATGCCGACGGAGACGCCTTTGGCTGCTGCAAGAAAAGCATCCTTCTGTGCAATCAATGCGCCGCCGTGCTCAGAAAGATCAAACGCTTGAATGGTGCCAGGATAAGGTGAGGCAAAGGCGACGTGGGCTTTGCCGTGGCCTTGGTGCGTGAACACTGTCATGAACAAGCTCTCGCCGGTGAGAACTCGCTTACCTGCGGTCCATACCTTGTCTAAAATACTTTCTTCGTCTTTGCTTCCGTCACCAAAGATCGAATCCATATTGATGCTCGGGGACTTAAACATCATGGAACCGGCTTCAGCGATTGCGCTTTCACCAGGGTCCAATTCAACTTCTACGTACTGCATTTCCTGGCCAATGATCTCGTAATCGATTTCATGGGCTGTACCTTTGCCGCGACGCCGTGGTGTTGAAGGGACCGAAGTTGACGGTGGCATGGGAAGTCTCCTTATGTATTTTTCCGACGCAGCGATAAAACACGGCAACAGGGTTTTTGCGCCAGGAATCTATCAAAAACCGCTTGTTTTCAAGCGGATCGTAGCTGTCATATGGGCTTAACAATTGAGAAGTAGTGTTTAATTTGCCGAGGACAACAACGCGCAGAGTCACCGTAACACCTCGCTCTACCAAGCGGTGCACTGCAGTTTAGCTTAGAGGATGACACGCCCGCGGGGCCTGGCTCCTCAGCTCGGTTTTAAGCCAGTCGGATTGTGTTGGAATGAACCCCGCAATTTCCATGCGTTCGGCTGGCTGTTTGCCTCAAACAGGTGATTGGAGCAGCGGCGCAGTGATCAAGCTGCTTTGCAGCGTTATGCCTTGTGTGCCCGGTGACGGGGGCTGCTTAGCGATCACTTAAGCGGCGGGTTGGGCAATCAATGATGCGGCTTGATGCGCTAGCAGTCGATCCAAGCAGCCATCAAAGGCTACCGTAAATACGGTCAAACCACGCACATCGCTTTGCCATACCGCCAGCTCATCGGAAAATTCTGGTGGTGGTGTTGCTGTGCCTTCGAGATTTGTAATTGTGGCGCGAAACGCGGTTTCGGCCATCGGAATAAAGGAGATCATGGCGTCGGTCTCGGTGCCATCATCAAGTGTCGTTGGCGCGCGCGTCACGGAAAAGCAGATAATACGCTCGCCCCCGCTGGGAGAAACGATGGCGCCGATGATTGCACGCGCGTCGTCAAAACCATGACTTGTGTTGAACTGCCAGCTTTGTCCCGCGCTTAGTTGTTGTGCATCCCCCGTCATGGCCCGTCTCCTCTACATGCCCCATCAACACGCCATGTTTGTTTCATGGCGTGACCAACCCTCACCATGGACGGGTAAAAATGTCGAAGAGATGACGCTTGCCGGCTTGATTCCCAGCCCAGCCGCCGCCTAATGGCGTAAATAGCGGACAGGGGGCACGAACATACGGTTTGCTCTGCACAATTTGCGTTGGGATTCATTTTTTCCGCAGCTGCGAAATTTGCCGTCTTTGGAAAAACAAACACGAATTTCTCTCAGGCGATTGCCGGATCCGCGACAGACGACACCCATCATGTCCGCCTTTATTTCTGGATTGGCAGCAGTAAATTGTGCGACCAGGTTTTGTGGGCTGACGAACTGTTCTTTGGCTGGAGCATTGTACGCGGCGGGAATGTTGATCTTGTCATAAAGTTTGCGCGACAAGTCAAAGTAGTCTTGCGGCACAAGCCCCGAGCATGTGCCGTGCTTGCGATACTCGTGAATGATAAGACCTTTTGACGGCATAATATCCATCATTGATGCAATCGTTGATTTGGGGACAAAGGGCCGGTAGCGCGTTCTGCATTTTTCTGGATAGCCGCGCTCGTATTGTGGCCACAGCCCATGCAAGACAAAGGAATAGCCACGTCCACTGCGCGGACGACACTGTGTGCGATCGCGACGACCCTGTGGCGTCTGGCAATGAGACGGACTCCATGACAGAACCAACGCGTAGTAGTCAAAATCTCCAGCTTTATGTTTTGTTGCATACGTGCCACGGTCTTTTTTAAAGCGTTGGGCATCTGCTGGCACAAAGCCAATTGCAATTAAGGTGACGCCTACGATCAACGCAGGCAGGCGGCGAAAAAGTGAAAACATGAGATCGTGACTTTCTTGTTCTTAGTGCTTGTAGCGGCCGATTCTGATAGATGTGACACACCCAGCGAAACTGGCCATCGGCGCCATTATGTTTGTTTTGGTACGTGCAGCAATGTGACCGGCCGCGCCTTTTTACATCACGGTTATGCCTGGCCAAGTGCGGCGAGAATACGAACCCAGCTGCGTGCACCCTTCTTGAAACTTTTGAGATTGTATTTCTCATTCGGTGAATGGATGCGATCATCTTCAACACCAAAGCCGATTAACATCGAGTCCATTTTGAGATGATCTCGAAATGACGTGACGATGGGGATCGAGGCGCCGCAACCCATCAGGATAGTGGCTTTACCCCACTCGTCTTCAAGTGCGCGGGAAGCAGCTTTAAAAACGGGCGAGGTTGTATCAAAGCTGACGCCTGCGTTGCCATGTGTTCCGCGGAACACTACTTTACAATCGGCGGGGAGACGGGCTTTGACAAAGGTTTGAATGGCTTTCAGAATTTTCTTTGGATTTTGCCCAGGCACCAAACGGCATGATATTTTGACTGATGCTTCAGCGGGGATAATCGTCTTCGTTCCCTCGCCTTGATAGCCACCCGAAATACCATTGAATTCCAAGGTTGGACGCGCCCATAACTGCTCGATGAACGATTTTGAGCGTTCTCCGGCAGGAGTTGTCAGGCCGATGTCTTTGAGGGCTGCTTTGGCATCAAGTTTTAGCGCTGCCCATTGTTTTTTCTGGGCTGTCGTCGGAGGGCGAACGCCGTCATAAAAACCAGGAATGCTCACGCGTCCTGCAGTATTGTGCATGGCCCCAACAATACCTGCGAGCACGCGGATCGGATTGAGGGCAGGGCCACCATAAATGCCGGAATGCAGATCTCGATTGGGGCCTTTGATGATAATTTCTGTCGTTGCAAGGCCGCGCAACATGGTGGTAATGGCCGGCGTATCTTTATCCCACTGGCCGGTATCACAGACCAAGACAAGATCGGCTTTGACGTCTTTGCCGCTTGTTTTAAGGAATTCAGGTAGCGATGGTGAGCCACATTCTTCTTCGCCCTCGAGCATGACCGAAACATTGACAGGAAGCTCACCGGTCGCCTCCTTAAAAGCGCGGGCGGCTTCAAAGAACGTCATCAACTGCCCTTTGTTATCCTCAGCACCCCGGGCGACAATGATTTTTCCATTGCGTTTGTCGGAAGCAATGCGTGGCTCAAACGGAGGTGAAGTCCAAAGCTCTAGTGGATCAGGGGGCTGCACATCGTAGTGGCCGTAAAACAGGACGTGAGGTTTGCCCTTCTTACGGGTGCCACGATCATGAGCCACAACAATTGGATGTCCGCTTGTTTTCTTAACCTGCGTCTTAAATCCAATGTCTTTAAGCTGATTGGCGCACCAGTTGGCCGCTGTTCGACACTCGGCTTTATAGGTAGGGTCTGTTGAGATGCTCGGGATGCGCAAAAGCTCAAACAGGCGCTCAAGGGCTGCGTTGTGATTGCCATCAACGGTTTTCAATACATCTTTTAAGTTTGCAGTCATGATAGACGGTTCCGTATCGCATCCAGGGGGACAAGTGTGGTCTCTTCAGGGGGGTTGGCGCGTTTGGTCCAGGATTTTGTGACAGTTAGCAAGATACAAGGCCGCGCAATGCTTAATTTTTGATGCGTGCGTGAGACCTTGAGAGATTTGTGTTACTCGATTGGATGTTATGCCATTTCAATCTCCATAAAATGGATACAACGCGCGTCAGGATCTCAGTATGCCAATATGGAACCTAGCCCAGGAAAACAAGTGACTAACACGGTGGATCAGAGCAAACGAATTTACCTGTTTGGTGGGGAAACCACTGAAGGGCGCGCCTCAATGTCCGAACAGCTTGGTGGTAAGGGTGCCAATCTGTGTGAAATGGCACATAAGGGCCTGCCGGTGCCACCTGGTTTTGTCATCTCAACAGATGTCTGCCGCCAGTACTACCGTGCGGGCGAGAAACTTCCCGCAGACCTCATGCCCGAGGTTGAAGAGGCATTGCACAGGTTGGAACGGATTGCGGGTGGTACTTTTGGCAGCACCAAAAATCCACTATTGATCTCTGTGCGATCTGGATCCCGTGCCTCCATGCCTGGGATGCTCGACACCATTCTAAATCTCGGCCTGAATGATGATACGGTTGAGGGTTTGGCGCGCCAGGCTAGTGATGAGCGCTTTGCCTATGACTCCTATCGTCGGTTTATTCAGATGTATGGCGATGTGGTGCTCGGCGTCGATCACTATGTATTTGAAGATATTCTAGAAACGTTTCGTAATCTCAACGATCTCAAGCGTGATGTTGACCTTGAAGTTTCTGATTGGAAAGAGATCATCGCGGACTATAAGCGGGCGATTGAGACCGAAACGGGCAAGCCGTTTCCTGATGATCTGAAGACCCAGCTTGTTGGCGCAATTTCTGCTGTTTTTGGTTCATGGCAAAATGCACGCGCGCTTGCTTATCGGCGTTTACATCATATTCCGGATGACTGGGGGACTGCGGTCACCGTGCAGGCGATGGTGTTTGGCAATATGGGTGAGGACTCGGCGACCGGGGTTGCCTTCACACGTAATCCGTCAACCGGTGCCAAAGAAATCTATGGTGAGTTTTTAATCAACGCCCAAGGCGAAGATATCGTCTCTGGGATGCGCACACCGCACATTCTGTCCAAAGCGGGTCGGTTAGAAATTGGCGCCAAAGCACGTTCTCTTGAAGAACAGATGCCATCTGTTTTCAAAGAGCTTGAAGGCCATTTCAATACTCTTGAAACGTTGTTTTCCGACATGCAAGATGTTGAGTTCACAATACAGAAAGGCAAGGTCTGGCTCTTGCAAACCCGCTGTGGGAAACGCACAGCGGAGGCCGCGGTTCGCATCGCTGCCGAAATGGCAGATGAGAAAATTCTCAGCCGTGAAGACGCGCTGATGAGTGTTGATGCAGGATCGTTAGGGCAGTTGTTGCATGCCGCGATTGACCCCGAGGGAGCAAAAGATCTCGTTGCCAAGGGGTTGCCAGCCTCACCTGGGGCCGCATCTGGAGAGATCGTATTTGAGCCTGACGAAGCGGAAGTCATTAAAGCGCAGGGCCGGCGTGCCATTCTTGTGCGGATTGAAACCAGCCCTGAAGATGTTCAGGGCATGCTCGCGTCTGCTGGTGTGCTGACCGTACGTGGTGGTATGACCAGTCACGCAGCGGTTGTTGCTCGGTCTATGGGTGTGCCGTGCATTGTCGGTGCGGGCGTCATTAGGGTTGAGCCAGAAGAGGGACGCCTGCGTGTCGGCGGGCGCATTTTCTATAAAGGTGATGCCATTACACTCGATGGCACGTCAGGTGAAGTCTATGCAGGCAACGCCCCATTGCGCCAACCTGATCTCTCAGATGATTTTGCCCGACTGATCTCATGGGCCGATACTGTCCGCCGTCTTGGTGTGCGCGCCAATGCCGATACACCAAAAGATACCAAGCAAGCGCGTTCGTTTGGCGCTGAAGGTATCGGTTTGTGTCGTGCTGAACACATGTTTTTTGATACCGACCGCATCACCATCATGCGCGAAATGATTTTGGCACGCGATGAAGCAGGGCGTCGCGCGGCACTTGATAAAATTCTTCCCATGCAGCGCAGTGATTTCACGGAGCTGTTTGAAATTATGGAGGGCCAGCCCGTTACGATCCGCTTGCTTGACCCTCCATTGCATGAATTTTTGCCGCGCAAAAAGCAGGCGTTACGTGCGATTGCAGAAAGCCTGAATATTTCGCTTGATCATATTAAACAGCGGGTCAACGAACTCTCCGAATTTAATCCCATGCTCGGATTTAGGGGATGCCGTCTAGCGATCCGGTACCCTGAAATAACTGAAATGCAGGCTCGTGCAATTTTTGAGGCAACGCTTGCTGCCGACAAGAAAACCGGGCACGCGGTTGAGCCGGAGGTGATGATTCCGTTTGTGGCGACACGTAAAGAGTTTGATTTGATTGCCGATGTAATTCGCCGGGTTGCAGGCGAGGTGGAAGCTGCTGCAGGTAAAAAACTCACATATCAGATTGGCGCTATGTTGGAAGTGCCGCGCGCGGCGCTTAAAGCAGATGAGTTGGTGGCAGGTGAAGGTGGCGCCGAATTTTTGTCTTTTGGCACCAACGATTTGACTCAGATGGGGCTCGGCTTGTCGCGTGATGACGCCTCAATCATTTTGGCTGACTATGCTCGTGCCGGGATTTATGACGTTGATCCGTTCGTGTCGATTGATCAGGCGGGTATTGGTGAATTGGTGCGCATTGGTGTTCGCCAGGCGCGTGCAGTGAAACCAGATCTCAAAATCGGCATCTGCGGTGAACATGGCGGTGATCCGCTGTCGATTTCATTTTTCGATGAGGTGGGCCTTGACTATATATCAAGTTCGCCGTTTCGCATTCCTATTGCCCGGCTGGCTGCAGCACAATCCTCGATACGCATCAAAAAAGAACGCGAAAACCGTGGTGGGTAATTCATAAATTCGTGCACTGATGTGGGTCTGTCGTTTAAAACAAATGCCGGTCATCCTCATCCAGCGACGGTCTGCGCGGACGCTCGCCCTGGAGACGGGGCAACAACAACAGCAGTAGGGGGGGGATCACAGGCACAATAAACCCCCAGGCCATCCAAAACGAATAGTCGCGGTTTTTCCAACCAGCGAGTATGCCAGACGCGATTGCTGAGACGAGCGCGACAAGCCCCACGATGACAATCGTTTGCATAACCATAACGAAGTTCTTTCTTTAAAAATATGGGTGACGCCGCAGGGCGCCCTCATGCTCTTGACTCCAGAAGAGACAAGACAAGAAAAGACGGCAAAATCAAGCAACCTTATCGGTTTTAGTTGAACGGTCTAAGTCGTCTTGGCCTGAAAATCGAGGCCAACGTCAAAAACAGGCGCTGAATGGGTAAGTGCACCGATAGAAATGAGATCAACGCCGGTCTGAGCTATGGCCGTGACCGTCTCAAGATTTACGCCACCTGAGGCCTCAGTCAGCGCTTTGCCGGCCACCAACGAAACGGCATTTTTGAGTGTTGCAGGTGTCATGTTGTCGAGCAGGACGGCATCAACGTTATGCTTCATGACTTCCTTGAGCTGGTCGAGCGTATCCACCTCAACTTCGATTTTTAGCATGTGGCCGCTGGACTGGCGTGCCCGTGTAATGGCGGCCGCTAGTCCGCCAGACGCAACAATATGATTGTCTTTGATCAAGATTGCATCAAACAGGCCGCTGCGATGATTGGCTCCGCCACCACAGGTGACAGCATATTTTTCAAACGCTCTGAGACCAGGCGTTGTTTTGCGTGTGTCAACGATGGTGGCTGTGGTGCCGGAAACAGCGTCTACATAGCGACGAGTTAGCGTCGCAATGCCACTCATGCGGCCAATAAAGTTGAGGGCAACGCGCTCGGCTGTGAGCAGTGCCCGCGCGGATCCAGAAATTGTGGCAACCACGTCTCCGGCTTTGACCGCAGCGCCGTCTGCCGCGATCTCAGTAAACTCAACGTCAGGGTCAAGTGCTTTGAATGCCGCTCTGGCGACATCAAGACCTGAGACGATGCCGTTTTCTCGGGCGCGAATATCAGCCACCGCAGTTGCGGTTTCAGGCACCGTTGCATTGGTTGTGACATCGCCAGCAAGACCGAGGTCTTCGCTCAGCGCGGCCATGACCGCATCCACAATTATGTGTGGACTGAGTGGTGCGGGGGGAGCGTTTTGGCTCATGATACGGGGCAACTCACAGCGCTCTCTCGAACCTGGTTGTGACCAAGCAGGTCGTTGCTGAGGTCTTCAAGATCCGTTAACGTTAGGAAAGACCGCGTGATGTGGCTGTTGTCTTTATTGGGGAAATCCCGTCGGGCGTGCGCACCGCGACTTTCTTGGCGCATCAATGCAGCACCTGTAATAAATCGCGCGGTCAGTGTCATGTTAGCCAATACTGGATCATGGTCAGCATCAGCAGCGATTTTGCTCAATGTTTGAAAAGCTTCAAACAAGCCTTCACCATCACGGACAACTCCGACATGTGTGCTCATGGTCCGCTGCAGGCGGGCCAAAGCGGTTGAGCGTAGCTTGAGATCGGCAAGCTTTGAGCGGCCAATAGGTTTTAACTCAGCGCGGGGTGTTGCCATGTCGGGGCTGATCAGGTTTGCAATGTCTTCAGCTGTGCGATGACCAAAGACGACTGCCTCAAGTAAAGAGTTTGAGGCCAAGCGGTTTGCGCCATGCAAGCCCGTGGACGCAACTTCACCAACAGCCCACAGCCCTTCAACCGTAGAGCGTCCATCAAGGCCGGTTGCGATACCGCCCATGTGATAGTGCGCAGCTGGTGTAACAGGAATCAGGTCATGGATGGGGTCGATTCCTGCTGCTCGACAATGCGCGGTCACTGTGGGGAAACTTGAGGCCATACGCGCACCAACCGCCTTGCGGCAGTCAAGAAAAACGCGGTGGCCTTGAGCGATTTGATCGCCCACCCCGCGGGCAACAATATCACGTAGTGCGAGTTCTGCTTGCTCGTGAAGATCCAGCATAAATCGTGTGCCGTGGTCATTGACCAGAATGGCACCTTCACCACGTAGCGCTTCAGTTGCAAGGGGGGCTGGCGCAACGCCTACATCGAGTGCGGTTGGGTGGAATTGCACAAACTCTGCATCGGCGATGACAGCTCCAGCGCGGGCTGCAAAGGCTAGTGCTTCGCCACGTGCGGTTGTCGGGTTGGTGGTTACTGCAAAAAGGCTACCGATGCCGCCGGTCGTCAACACAACGGCACTTGCAGGCAGAAATTCATAAGGTTGCGTGAGTGGTCTGCCTGTTGTGTTGAGTTTCACACCCGCTATGCGACCATTTTCATGCACCAAGTCAGCGGCTTGGTAGCCTTCAAGCACACGAATACGCGGTGTGGCGCGCACAGCAGACAGCAAGGCTTGCATGATTTCGACGCCGGCACGATCACCTGAGACACGCACAATACGTTTTTTAGAGTGGGCAGCTTCGCGAGATAGCGTGAAGTATCCAGCAAGGTCGCGATCAAATGGAACGCCGTAGCTAAGAAGGTCGCGGACACGATCAGAAGCCTCCTGCGTCACAATATTAGCGACAGTCTCATCGACCAAACCACCGCCAGCCGAAATGGTATCACGGGCATGCGCTTCAGGCGTATCACCTTCGCCAACGGCCGCGGCGATGCCACCTTGCGCCCATTGGCTTGCTGTTCCATCGCCAAGTGGTGTCGGAGAAATAACGGTAACGGGTAGTGGCGCAAGCTTAAGTGCGGTGAACAAACCAGCCAACCCAGCCCCGACAATGACAACATCGCCTGGCCCAAGAGGAGTCGCCGGATCGGCGAAACCTTGAAAGGTTTTCATGTTGGAGTTGGTTGTCATTAGCCCCACTACATCTGATAGATCGGAAGGGAGCGCTGGCAATCAGGTCATCGTTCGCCAGCGGTATCGATAATGTCTGGCCTTAGTTGGTAAGATTGACCATGCGCTCGACGGAGCGTCGTGCTGCTGCTGCAACAGAGGGATCAATTGTAACTTCATGCTCAAGGTAGAGCAGAGCATCTCTGATATTTTCCAAGCTGATGCGCTTCATGTGCGGACACAAATTACAGGGGCGCACAAACTGCACGTCAGGCACTTCCGCAGAAACATTTGAACTCATCGAGCACTCTGTGACCAGCAACACCTTATCCGGGCGCTCCGTTTTGACCCAATTGATCATGGCAGATGTTGAACCCGTGAAATCGGCCATATCAATCACATCAGGTGGACATTCTGGGTGGGCAATAATGCGCACGCCAGGGTCGCTTTTGCGATAGCCATTGAGTTCTTCGGCCGTAAAACGCTCATGGACCTCACAGCGACCTTTCCAGGCAATAATCTCAACGTCTGTTTTGGTTTGCACGTACTTGGCTAGAAATTCATCTGGAATCAACAGCACACGATCAACACCAAGACTTTCTACAACCTGTACAGCGTTGGACGACGTACAGCAGATATCGCATTCTGCTTTTACGGCGGCCGACGTGTTGACGTAGGTAACGATCGGCACACCTGGATAGGCTTTACGCAAAGCGCGCACATCTTCAGCGGTGATCGAGGCTGCCAGCGAACAGCCAGCCTTCATGTCCGGAATCAAAACCGTTTTGTCTGGGTTCATCAGTTTGGACGTTTCGGCCATGAAATGAACGCCAGCCTGAACAATGACATCGCCGTCTGCACGTGCAGCTTCTTTGGCGAGTTGCAAACTGTCGCCGCGTATATCACCAACACAGTGGAAAATTTCCGGTGTCATATAGTTGTGCGCAAGAATAACGGCGTTGCGTTCTTTCTTCAGCGTATTGATCTGTTTGATCAGCGGTGCGTACTGCATCCACTCCATGGGTGTGACAACGGTTTTCACGCGCTCATAGAGCGGTGCCATTTCTCGCTCCAGCGCGGGCGAAAAAGGTTCCAAAGGCGGCGCTGTGTGGGCGCGTTTATCTCGTGATTTGCGCGTGCTCAGGGTTGAGCTGTGCTGAATATCAATCGAAGCCATTGGTTCCTCCTTACCCCACCCATAATACTCCAAATGAGTATAACCTGGGCCTGAGAGAGACCGGCTTGGGGCCGGCCACGTTACTTATACTCGAAGTGAGTATTCTGTATGGGTCTAATATAGGGTGTTAACCCGTAAATTTCTAGGGTTTCCAGTGAATTAATTGGTTTACGCGTTGGGGTAACAGCAAGATTGATTGTAGTTTCGATGGCGCTTTTTATGTCC
This sequence comes from Hyphomicrobiaceae bacterium, assembly GCA_021775735.1. GTDB lineage: Bacteria > Pseudomonadota > Alphaproteobacteria > Rhizobiales > Hyphomicrobiaceae > JAHZKN01. The sequence goes on along the minus strand of JAJFHG010000004.1, from coordinate 53,345 downwards.
AACACCCGGTTGGTCGGCGCACCTGAAACTACAATCTGCACTCTAGCTGCGCGTGTGTTTGACACGCACGCCGGGAGCTGGGCGTTCAAGTAAGACGTTGCGCCGAAAACGATAGAGTTTTGCTGGCCGTCCTCCCGTCCGCGTTCTGACTTCACCCGTTGGTTCCACAAGACCTGCACTTTCCACCAGGCGACGGAAATTTTGTTTGTGCAAGTGTGGACCCAAAATAGCTTCCACGGTTTTTTGCAATTCAAAGAGTGTGAACTCTTCTTGCATGAGTTCAAAGATCACCGGACGGTATTTGATCTTCGCGCGCACGCGAGAAATAGCGGTTGCTAGAATGCGGCGATGGTCAAATTGCATTTGCTTGCCAAAGCGATCAGAACGCTCCCACTGGCTTGCTGCTTCGCGCTCATCTCGGTTAGCCTCTTCAACAAGACCGGCTTCATACAAAAGCTCATAACGCTCTAGTACTTTTTCTTCATCCCAGGTCGCACCGTCCAAACCAAAACACATCCGAATGCGTTCTAGTGTTGGCAGAGATTGAGATGGTTTTGAGTGACCTGCGTGTGTTTCCGCCCATTGCTTCAGACGCGGAGCAATTTCTTGTTCCAAAATCTTAGGTGTACCTTTGCGCCAATCTTCCCATGGAAAGAATTGGTACCAACTGCGCCAGGTGCCGCGCTGCATTGTTTCAGCTTTGTCGGCATTGGTAAGCGCAAGATAGCCAATCGAGACAACATGCGGGTCTTTCAGGTCTGGTACTGCGTGTCGGCCTCTATCTGCAAATGTATAGAGTTGTTCGACGTAACCGAGACCAAGATTGGTTTGTTCTTCGACCCAAGATCTCAGGCCGATTTCCAATGTTTGGTGATCAAGTGGTGAAAATCGTCCAAACGGCAGACTATCGCCGTCGTTAGATTCGTCATTGATGACAAGAACAACCGGTGCGTCATCAATGACAGCAACGATGGCCGCATTGAGCCCGATCTCAACGCTCGGGTCATCGTGGCGCATATCTTTTGTTGTCCCCACCATTCGCTCGTGCACCGCACGAGAACGTCGTCTCATATTGGCATCAGACATCATGGTTTCAGCTCCCTCGTTAAGGAGGAGCTAATTCGCGATAATGGCGTTTTTCGGAACAATAGATTTGCTAAAATAAGAAAAAAGACCTTCTATGCAGCTTTAGAGCCGGTAAATAGGCTTTTTCGAGTGTGTTCTAATTTTGTTTGGAGCGCGAACGGATGCGTGGGTTCGTATGATAGTGAGCGATCGATGGAACGAATCGCTTTGGTCATCCGGCCCTTTCGACCAAGAACTTCATCACCGAGGCTGACAATCAGCCGATTGGGTGCTGCAGTTGCTGAGCAATTTCGCATATATTTTGCAATCGTAAGCTCATCAACTTTAGGGTTGAGAGCACACAGCACCACGAAGGCTGCAGCAGTGGAGCGTGAAATGCCTGCATAGCAATGTACGATGAGTGAACCTTGCGATGTATCGCACGTCAAATCTGAACTTGTTTCATGATTTGTTGTTTTAGCGTGCCATGTATCTGCAAACTGACAAAGCGCATCAATGTGTTTTAGCTCGGCATGTTGGAGCCCTTCATGGGGTGCTTCAATATCATCAATTGCAAGTTTGAAATGCTGATCTGGTGCAATGGTTTTTGGTGTATCAGGAATGAGTTCAGGGTGCAGTACCGAAATCAATGCTGAGGCCTTTGTAGCCGCGACCATCTCAGACACGGCTGCAAGTGAGCAGACAACCAGATGCTTTTGGTTGTGCGAAGATTGATCTAGTACAGGCAAGTCGTTGGCATCAGATTTTTCATTCGCCAATGATTTTCGATCAGAATGCATCATCCTACCCCACTGAACTTCTTCTTATCATTGTCGCGTGATGCGCTTGTTGGGTTCAAGTGGTAGTGGGGCGCGGCAAATTCAAGGCGATTGCTCGATTTCTTGTTCCAATTCACGAAAACGTGCAATGAAATGTTGCTGTGCGGTATCTGTCGGCCAAGCGATAAGGCGGCTGAGCCGTTCAGTTTGTTGCACTGCGCATAAGCTTGGTGCACCAAAAAAACGCGTTGCTTCTTCGGTAGAAAATCCGGCAAGTTGTGTGGCCTCAATATAGGCGGAGATGCTGTCTGCGCGCTTAATCTCAGATGTGACGTGATCTGGTATTTCAGTTGGAATAGCAAAGCGGGTGTAAATGGCTTTGAGCAGATTGTTTTCAAAGTTGCGATAATCAAGACCGATCGCATTCTTAAACGGGCTGATTAAATCGCCAATGACATATTCCGCGCTGTCATGCAGCAGCGCTGCCATGCGCCAGCGGGCGGGCCAGTCGGAGTTTTCTGCAGACGCGATGCGTTCCACTTCAACAACATGTTGTGCGACAGAGAATGCATGCTGGCCCACTGTTTGCCCATTCCAGCGTGCAACACGCGCAAGTCCGTGAGCAATATCTTCAATCTCAATATCCTCAGGCGAAGGATTGAGAAGGTCGAGCCGACGCCCGGACAGCATACGTTGCCAAGCACGCGATGAAGTATCTGTTGTCATGTCCGTTTTGACTTTTTTGTAGTAGCTTTTTTTCTCAGTATTCCTGAAAGCCTTTTTTGAGCTTGAGCGCAAGGTTTGTGGCGCGGGCAGGTCGTTAAATGGTCATTGACGAGACCAACAGACTGCATGAATGCGTACATCGTTGTTGGGCCAACAAATCGAAATCCGCGCGTTTTGAGTTCTTTTGCAAGTGCTTTTGATGTTGCAGTTTCAGCAGGAACATCAGAGAAGTTAGAAAATTGGTTGGTCGCGGGAAAGTCATCGGAAAAGCACCAAAGAAACTCGGTGAGCGATATCTCGCTCTGCAGGATCAGAAGGGCTTTTGCGTTAGCGATCGTGGCTTCAATCTTCAACTTGTTGCGCACGATGCCGGTGTCTGCCATCAATCGCGTAATGTCCTGTGTGCCATAACCGGCGATGCGTTTGGCGTCAAAATTATGGAAGGCTTTGCGGAAATTTTTGCGTTTCCTCAATATCGTCAGCCACGACAAGCCAGCCTGAAAGCCTTCTAAAACAAGCTTTTCAAAGAGTTTTTGATCATCCGTCATTGGCACGCCCCATTCGGTATCGTGGTAGAGCGTGTACTCTTCGTCTTCAATGCCTGGCCAAGGACAGCGTTTTGATTTCTGATCAGCCATTAGAACTCAAAATCTGCCCAATCGGGTTTGCTTATCTTCAGTTTAATACCGTCGGCCCTAAGTGATGTATTTTGTTTGGTCACATCTTTCATTCGGTCAACACGAATAAGAGCGAGGCCTGTGTTGCCATCACGTGATCCAAGGCGGCCGAGTGAAATAGTGCCCGCTGAAATTTCTGTGCCCGCCTCAGGCAACGATCCATCACCTACAACCTTCACGATGCGTTTTTTTGTTGCGTTACGATGTTCCATACGACTGACGACTTCTTGGCCGATAAAACAGCCTTTCGTGAAGGAGACGCCGTTGAGATCATCATATGAGGCTTCGTGCGGATAGGTGTCAGAAAACACGTAGTCATGCCCGCCATCTGGAACGCCAAGTTGAATCCGATGGGCATGATAGTCGGCGCTGGGTGATGTCGTAGAGGTGACGTTATCTCGGGCGAGGAGACGACGTGCACCGAGATCGGGATGTCGCGGGTCCCTGACCGTAGCGATCACATCTAGAGTTTTTTGCTCACTCTGCGGGCCGCCCCAAGACGCCAGGACTTTAACCTCAGCGCTCACGTCATCGACGGTGACGTCTGCCCGCAAGCGGTAAAGCATCAGCCGTTTGATAAACGCAGGAACGTGGTCTTTGGCAACGTCAATAAGATATCCGCCCTCGACAGGCACCACAAAAAAATCAAATAGAATCTTTCCCTGCGGTGTCAGGAGGCCAGCAAAGAGTGCAGCACCCGGTTCAATTCGATCAAGATCGTTGGTAATCAAGCCCTGCAGTAACTTGTGTGCGTCTGCGCCTTTCACGTTGACCACGCCGCGGTCTTCAAGCTCTGCAGTCTGTAATTTTGGCATGTTGGTCGTCTTTCAGGTGGAAACGGCGCGCTCAAACTCGCGAAGCAGTTGACTCGACCTATGTTGCGTATCATGGAAACGCTTCAAGTCAGCAGACGAAATTTTGAACAGGCCAAAACACATGTCAGATACATATGATCTCATCTTAAAAGGTGGCACGGTTGTCAATCATGATGGGATTGGGCTGCGTGATATCGGCGTTCGCGCTGGCCGCATTGCTGCAATTGGCGATTTGGCCATGTCCAGTGCAGGCGAGGTGCGTGATTGTACTGGCTTGCACATACTGCCTGGCGTGATTGACAGTCAGGTACATTTTCGTGAGCCTGGGCTTGACCACAAAGAAGATTTGGAAACCGGCAGTCGTGCTGCGGTGATGGGTGGCGTCACGGCGGTTTTCGAAATGCCAAACACCGTGCCGTTGACCACAACAGAAGCGACGTTGGCCGATAAAGTCAGCCGGGCCACGCACCGCATGTTTTGCGACTTTGCCTTTTATGTTGGTGGCACACGCGAAAACATCAATGACATTCCAATGCTGGAGCGGCTGCCCGCTTCTGCTGGGATTAAAGTATTTATGGGGTCATCGACAGGGAATCTGCTTGTTGATGACGCAGAGTCTTTAGATGCCATCGTTGCCAAGCTATCCCGTCGCGCAGCTTTTCATGCTGAAGATGAAGACCGTCTCAATGCGCGCAAAGAGCTCCGTATTGCTGGTGACCCCTCTTCACATCCGGTTTGGCGCGATGTGGAAGCTGCATTGATGGCCACCAAGCGCCTTGTGGGGATGGCTGAAAAATACCGCAAGCGCATCCATGTGCTGCATATCTCGACGGCTGACGAAATGCGCTTTCTGGCGGACCACAAACAGTGGGCCAGCGTTGAGGTGACGCCACATCATCTGACCCTTGTTGGTCCCAAGTGCTACTCTGAGCTAGGCACATATGTGCAAATGAATCCGCCTGTTCGAGACCAAGCGCATAATGACGGCATTTGGCAGGGCCTTCATCTGGGTGTGGTCGATGTATTGGGATCTGACCACGCGCCACACACACGTGCAGAAAAAGATGTTGCTTACCCTGCTTCTCACTCCGGAATGACCGGCGTGCAAACGTTGGTGCCCATCATGTTGGACCATGTCAACGCTGGGCGGCTTTCGTTAGAGCGTTTTGTTGACCTCACCAGCCACGGCCCAGGGCGTCTGTTTGGTATTGTCGGCAAGGGTCGGATTGCAACCGGATATGATGCCGATTTTACGATTGTCGACATGAACAAACGTATGACAATCCGTAACGAGTGGATTGAAAGTCGTTGCGGCTGGACACCGTACGATGGTCGAGACGTGCAGGGCTGGCCGGTTGGTACGTTGTTGCGCGGTGAGACGGTGATGTGGGAGGGCGACCTTCCAAATTCTGCGACAGGCGAAGCGGTGCACTTTTATGAAGGCAGCACACCAGCGTCGGCTTAGTCCGCCCGCTTAGATGGAACTTAAATTTGCGGCGCGGCATATACCGAAATTCGCCGCCGTTTGCTGCGTCTACGTTTTTTGCGCCACCGCTTTTTCTTCTTCCAGGTCTTCTTTTCATAGGCAACGACACCACGTGGCAGGCGGTCCAGAACATGGACGGTAGTGTTCTTGTCGATTAATTTCGCCAGATGCACAACATGTGCGTTGTGCATGCGGAAGCAACCAGACGAAGAGGCCTGACCAATGGTCCAGCGGGCGTTGGTGCCATGGATTCGGTAGAGTGTTTTGCCGAGGTAAATGGCTTTGGCACCAAGCGGATTTTTGATACCACCCGTCATTTTTAGCGGCAGGCGCGGACTGCGCTCACGCATTTCTTCGGGTGGATACCAGTCTGGCCAGTCCTGTACGTGGGTGACTTTTTCGACACCAGTCCAGGTGTAGCCGCGTTTGCCAACGGCAATTGGGTAAACAAGGGCATGGCCTTCGTTTGCCAGAAGTAGGAAGAGTTTGCGCCGCTTGGTATCGATTACGACGTCGCCAGGTTTGTAGACGTCGCTTTTAAAAGCGACCATACGTGGATGCTTGGGCTTTATATTTGGTCGTGCGCCACCTTCTGCAAGCGCAATCGGTTTGTGCGGTTTGCGACCGTTCGTGATCACGCCGCGCGCCAGGGCTGGATTGGCTCCTAGTTTTTGCGGATCACCAAAAATTTGTCCGGGTGGGAGTTGGTATTTTTTTGGAGAAGAGTGCCGCCTCTTGATGTTGTTGCCCCACATGCCATAGCGGGTCAAACCCTGGGCCTCTGCCGGCTTAACAGAACTATTGACCAGCGAAAAAACGGCAAACACGGCGCAACATAGCGCTACAACGCGATACAAACTCATTACTTCGAACCCCTGGGGTAGTCTTAGTGCCTATTTTGATTGTCAAATTCGATGCAATCACTTGCACACCTTCAAATCCTAGCAAAAGTGAATTGCCTCTGGAACCCTAACAGCCCCACCGATTTTGCAAATCACTTTGTCCTGAAAGTTATGGTTAAGCTATCAGGGATTGTGCGTCTGCGTACGTTTGTGCGCCGCATTCAAGGCAGGTCGAGTGCGGTGAATTTCAATGTGGGCCGGGTGTTGTCCGTCAGCCTAGCGATCATGTTTCATGAATGAGTGCCATGTGCCATCGGCGCCAATGGCGAGACGCCACCATGTCCATTTTTTTGAATCCATAATTTTACGGGCGTCTTTCGGAGGCACAAGCGTGCGCAGCTCAAACTCTTGCCTTGGGGTCAAATTAGAGAGATCGAGTTCTGACAGATACGGCCATACATAGAGCGCACTATTTTCAACGTCACTTCCAACGTTCAACTTGGTCGGCGGCAGTTTCAGAAGTTTGTCGATAATGAGAAGGATTTCGAGCCCTTGCTGATCACGAGATATTCGCTTCCAGTAGGCGATCGGGTCGTCAATCTTCTCATCTGAAATGGTAGGTGGCAACTCATTCCACTCATAGGGCGTGCGCAGTTCCTCAATTTTTGCTGATTGGGTTGCCGCCAACAGAGCATCACGCATGTATGCAACATTCTTGGGCAGGGGTATGAATGTCCCCTCAGTTTTGACTCCAGAATTGCCATCAGGTCCAATAGCTGCTTTAGCGTCTGTGATGGGGTTAGGTTTTGTTTCTGTTCTGGCTTGTGCGGATTTGTCTTCGGCAAATCCGTCTTTGCTAAACGCAAATTGGACAATTCCAGCCATCATCAGTACGAGTAGAATCGACAATATGCGGTTTGGTCGACATGACGCAGCTTGGCGGAATTGATTTCTAAGCGGTCCTGCTTTCAGGTTGTGCCCTGACCAAAGCAGGGTGGGTGTACTTAGCCAAAGCAGCATGAATGGTGTCTCCCCGTAACTTGTGCGTGGTGGTTGATGTTGGGCACTCTCATGGCCCAGATGACGGGAGTTAAATAAGCAGTCTTGATGGATTTTATTCCAAATCCCCTAATTATACCCGTTGGCCTTGTCATCGGTGTACTTGTGGCTGCTCCTGTTGGCCCGGTCAACGTTTTGTGCATTCAACGGGCAATTGAACGTGGCTTTTGGGGCGGCATCGCGGCCGGCTTGGGTGCGGTCATGGGAGATGGCCTGATTGCTTTGTTTGCATCCCTTGGAGTTGGTGCCATCACAGGGGCTGTTGAGCACTACCGCTATGCCATTCAGAATGTGGGCGGTCTGGCGCTCATTCTATTTGGTTTGAAGCTCTATTACACAGCGCCACACTTTGAGACGGTTGGTTCTGAAGATGTACGTCCTGAGACACTCAAAGATTTTGTTTGGGATATTCCGCAAACATTTTTTCTGACCATCACCAATCCTGGTGCCGTGTTGGGACTGTTCGCAATTTTTGGTGGAGTCAGCTCATTTGTAAAGGTGACGAACTATCTCGAAGCCCTGCTGATGGTGGCTGCAATTATGGGCGGCAGCATCGCTTGGTGGGTGATGTTGTCAAATTTCATTGCCAAATACCGTCACCGAATTGATATTGAGAGCCTTGGTGTCATCAATCGTGTGGGTGGGTTGTTGCTGGTTTTATTCGGTGCGGTATTGATCACAGGCGCACACGGCGTCGACTATACGTTCTGGAATTAAATTCCTGGAATTAAATTCGCTTGTCCCGTCGTGCGCTTCGCGTGACAGCTACTGTAACGTGCGTTCTAACGTAAATTCACCTGAGCAAACGCGCTTTTCCAACCCACGGGTCAATTTTATGACAGCGTCTTCTCCATAAAGATTGACCAGGTCCGTCAATGCTGTGAATAACGCGGCGTAAGCCATTTTTTCCGCTGAGACACCGCTTTCTGCTCCTTCATCCCAGGCTGCAAGAATCAGACTCAGCGCGCGTATGCTCGGATCGTTGTTGTCGTTGTTCTGAAAACTTTCCATTTCACATCCCCAGTGACACATGATGCCATGTGCGTGTGTTGAATTTTTTCCCGGCCTTGAACTGTTGTGCTAATGGCTGATTTGACGCGTTTTAACAAGGACCCAGAGTTTTGTTTCAACTGACAGCTATCACGAGGATAAGGCTCGCACAGCCTTTCGACACATTCACAGTAAACTGCGCCGCGCCGCTCGTGCGCTACGCACGCTGTTTCCGAATGCATGCTGATGGCCTGGTCTCGGACAAACCCATCGCATGAGACGATGAATAGAACGGGAGGCAAGGTTTGGGTTGGTTAAGGCTTGGCCTTCATCAATGTCTCGCTGATTTCCACGCCCTCTGTCAGGAATTTTGAAATGGCGGATTTAGCCGATGGCGTGCAGTTGACGTAGGTGCGGGAATAGCTGCGATAACCACTATTGAACGAACGCGTCAGGCGCGCACGGCGGACCGCGGTTGCCCCCTCTGCCGTCAGCAGACCCTTCATTTGGTCTCGCCATTGCTGACCTTCCTTGGCATCACACAGCTCACGTAAATAATGAATCGCGCCTAAGATTTCGGCGAGGCGAAAGATCTGTGTGTCATAAGGCCGTGTCTGTTTAGCTTGTCCAAACGCTGGCCAAGCGCCGGAGCTTGCCACGAGCAGTCCTGCCATGAGCAGGATGGCCAGCATGTTGCGCTGGCCGGCGCGCAAAATTGGGGTTTGACGGGTCGTCATCGCGGGACTTCATTCTCCAAAGAGAGACTGTGGCTCTTAGGGCCACGCCTTCGTCTGGTCCTCTAACACCGATTCCAGGCCAAGACACGGCGCGAGACATCTTTTTTACCACGTGTGCTCTCGTGAAGCCTCAAGATTAGTTGTACACCTCGTATCGACGTTGACAAAGACTTCTGAGGGCCCATGTGTTCGCGCTATTATCTGACATCACCACCAGAACAGGTGCGGGCATGGTTTCAGTATTCTGGCGACCAAATGTTCCCGCCGCGCTACAATATTGCACCAACACAACCGGTTGCGATTGTCCGCCATGACATTCATGGCAATCGTGCCTTTGTATTGGTGCGCTGGGGACTCATTCCATCCTGGGCAAAGGAGCCGGAGAAATTCTCAACGCTCTTCAACGCCCGCGCTGAAACCGCAGCGGAAAAGCCATCGTTTCGCGCCCCGTTGCGTCATCGTCGATGTCTGGTGCCAGCAGATGGTTTTTATGAGTGGACCGGACCCAAGGGCGACAAGCAACCCCATCTTGTTTGCCGCAGGGATGGCAAGATGGCCGCCTTCGCGGGGATTTGCGAACATTGGCTGGGTGCGGACGGAAGCGAACTTGAAACCATGGCCATTTTAACCGTCCCTGCTTCAGGTGAGGTGTCATCTATTCATGACCGTATGCCGCTTATTCTTGAACCGGAATATTTTGATACCTGGCTTGATTGCAGATCAGGCTCGAGCATAGATATTATGCCGTTGATGGACGCTCCCAAAGCTCCGCCCCTCCAGATCACCGCGGTCAATCGTCAACTCAACAACCCGCGCAATGATTTTGCCGAGGTGCAGCAACCAACAGAGCTTCCGCTTGGATGATGTCAGGCGTGTCTGTTGGCCCTCAAGCTGCTCGTGCAGAGAAATTAACGCTATTGCACACGCGATGGCTGGTTGTCTCTCAACCCTGATTGGAACCTCCTATGAGGGCGGTTTCGACGTAAAAGGGCCGTGTTCGTCGTGTTAAACAGGCAAACCCATGGGGTTGGACCGGTAGCTTGAACAGCAGTGTTCACCAACTTTGCGCAATGGTCCGGTTGCCCTCTCGCAGTCGAGGACGGTTGCGGGTAATATGGAGACAGATTTGCAGAGGCGTTAGCGCTTGGCTGAGCTAAGTGTGCGACTGTCTCTTGCAAAGCGTGGCGTGCAGTCATTGAACGAAGTGCTGAACGTGATGCCACGCAAAGTGAGTGCAGACGAGGAGTTTATGCGTATGAGTTATCGGGGCGAGGATCTGGACCTCAGGACGCCTCAGGCGAGAGGCGCATCAGGTGGATTTCCTGGCGATGTTGCGCTGGGCCGCCATGACGGACCCATCTGGGTTGATGAAACTGTTCTCAGCTGTTGCAATCACGCTTATGAGGTTGCACTTGCTCATCGTTCTTCAGAAGTCCGCTTAGAACATTTGTTGCATGCGTTGACGCGCGTTGAAGCTGCGGCCCAAGTTTTGGAATCCTACGGCATTCGTGAATTAGCATTACGCCGCGAAACAGCAACGGTCATTGCCAGCGATATTCCGGTTGGATTGCCAAATGGCAAGGCACATCCTCGGCGCTCAGAAGAGTTGGAACTTGTTCTGAGAAAAGCCAGTCAAGTTGCGACCAGCCATGAAGCGCCAGCAGGTGTCAAAGATCTACTGCATGTTATGACGGATTTAGAGCCAGGTTTGCGTGGATTGGAATTGCTGCATCGTCACTTGGCTCCGCCAACAAACTATTCGCCAGAGCCGCGATACTCAGGTTATGAGATGCCACGCGAGCAGGTGCGTATGGTGCCAGCATATTACGTGAATGAGACGGGCGTGCCGCGGGCACCAGATCCGCGGTCGACGTCAGTTGATACGCTGCAAAATAATCGTCTTGATCAGCTTGAACAGATGGTACGCGGACTGTCTCATGATCTTGCTGACGAACGTGAAACGTTTTCTCAAATGTTACAAAGCTTACACAGCGATGTACGCGGCGGTCTTTCAGCCTCATCTGGCATGAGTTCAGATGATCTCGACAAAACAACCCGTGCACTCAATGAGCGACTGGCTAACTTCGAGCGTTCTCTGGAAACACGTTTTGATATCGTCGAAACCGCAATGAAGGGTGCAGGCGGTGAAGTCGCTGATCTAAGCCCATTGGCGCAGCGCCTTGAGAATATGGAAAAGGCACTGCTGACGCGCGATGACAGCTCATCCGATACGTTATCCGATAAAATAGCGACGCGCCTGCGCGGTGCGTTTGGCGACGGCAAAGCTTCGACAGAAGTCATTGGCGGCCAAGTTCGCGCCGTTGTGACGCCGATTACAAAACGTTTAGACGATTTGCAGCAAACGCTTGATAGTCGCCAGGGCGCTGTCTCTACGGCTGTCAATTCACTATCAGACCGTATCGATGATCTGGAATCTTCAATAAAGCGTGTTTCAAGCACATCGGGCTCTGTATCGGGGCTTTCAGGTGATGACTTGTCAGAAGTGCACGACGCGTTGATGAAGCTCAATGCAAACCAGCACACGCTTGCAGATGCGGTCAGTAACTGGCGCGGAGATACCGACGACCGCGTTAACAATATGTCGACGACGATTGAGCGTTTGCACAAGGTGACGGTCGAACGCTATCACCGCCGCAATCGTCTTTGGTATTGGCTGTTTGGTACCGATGATTGGATCGCCCACAGCTGGCCATCGCAAGCATCCCGTGTGGAAGAAGAACTCAAGGCATTCCAGTGTGGATATCGGGAGACGCCTCCCGTTCCGCCTACTGAGAAACACTCCGTTTAGGCGGGCCGTACTCGAGTTCTCTCAACACAGCATTAAGACAGTTAATGTCTGCGCCAAAAGCAATCCTTTGGCGCAGATTTTGCGTTTGGGTTGTCCACATACGCTCAACTTTGACAAACGGAAGCCCAGATCATGGCACCACAACGTCTTTCTCCATCAAATCTTAAGGGTGAACACAAACCCGCGGCTCAAAACATCGTGTTGCTGACGGCTGGTGGGCCGTTGGCTGAGATTATCGTTAACGGCCTTACTGAACGCCTTGGGCCGATCACGGTTATCCGTGAAGAGCAAGAAACAAAGGCAGCTGTGATTAAGCGGCGTGCCCGACTGCTTGGTTGGCCTGCTGCGCTTGGACAACTCGCATTTGGATTGGTGCAGCGTATCTTTGTCAAAGGCAACGCGCGGTGTCGTGAGGTCTGGAGTCAATTTGGACTTAATCCGACACCGAACCGAGATGTTGTCGTCCACGAAGTGCCGTCTGTGAATTCCCAGGCGTGTCATGCATTGTTAGCTAAGCTCAATCCTGAAGTTGTTGCGATTTATGGCACACGGATTTTGAAGGAAGCCACACTCGGGTCGACCAACGCACCGTTTGTCAACTATCATGCCGGTATCAATCCAAAGTATCGTGGGCAGCACCCAGGTTATTGGGCGCTTGCCTCAGGCGACCCTGATCATGCAGGCGTTACCATCCATTTGGTCGATCAAGGTGTTGATACCGGACGCGTGCTTTATCAAACGCGCGTTGCTTTTACGGATGCTGACAGCATTGCAACTTATCAGCATGTGCAGGCAGCTTATGCGCTGCCGCTGTTTGCACGCGCGTTGCTGGATGCCAAGGCCGGACGGCTCAATCCAAAGCAGGTAGATTTACCCTCAAAACAGTGGTTCCCGCCGACATTGTGGGCCTATCTGTCGAACGGTGTTATGCGCGGTGTTTGGTAGAGCACCTTTACGCCAAGCGCCTCAGACGCGCCTAAAGAACCTTGCCTGGATTCAAAATACCATTGGGATCGAGCGCCTGTTTGATTGACTGCATCATTGCAAGTTCGGCTGGGCTCTTAGTGCGTTTGAGGGCGTCGCGTTTCATGATGCCAATTCCATGTTCTGCGGAGATTGAACCGTCAAACTCACGGACGAGATCATGAACTACTGTTTGCATCTCTTCCCAGTGCGCCAGGAACGCATCTTTGTTTCCGTCTTCTGGTTGAGAGATATTGTAATGAATATTTCCGTCACCAAAGTGACCGAACGGGCAGGGACGTGCACCAGGGCACAGCTTGGTAACACGTGCATTGGCAGCGGGAATAAATTTCGCGATTTGTCCGATCGGCACGGAAATATCGTGTTTGATGCTTCCGCCACCATGTTTTTGGGCTTCTGAAATGGTTTCGCGCAATTTCCAAAAAGACTGAGCCATCGTATCAGAGGTCGCTATCGCACTTTCACGAAGACAACTGAGCACCGTTTCATCACACAACGCCTGTTCGAGCATCAGATCAGCATCGTCTGGACTGCGCCCGCTTGAAATTTCAATCAACACCGTCCAAGGGCACAGTTTGCCAAATGGCAATCGTGTATTTGGAATTGCGTCAGTTACAAAACTGAGCGCTTGGTCTGACATAAATTCAAATGCCGTCAAATTTGCACCAAGGTGCCTGGACAGACGTGCAAAGAGTATCGCAACGTCATCGAGTGTCGATGCGCCGAGCAGAGCGGTTGCGACGCTTACAGGTGGCGTGACCAACTTGAGCGCTGCAGCAGTGACGACGCCTAAGGTGCCTTCGGAACCGACGATGAGGTCTTTGAGATCATAGCCGGTGTTGTCTTTTTTTAGCGCACGTAGTCCATCCCACACCTCACCATTTGCAAGCACAACTTCGAGGCCAAGCGTGAGATTACGCATTGAGCCATGGGCCACGACGTGAACACCGCCTGCATTTGTTGCGACAGCCCCACCAACGCACGCACTGCCTTCTGAGGCTATTCGTAACGGGAATTCGAGACCGGCATTGCGTGCGTGTTCTTGTGCGTTGGCAAGCGTAACGCCAGCTTCAACAACCATATGGCGATTATTGGCGTCTAATGTACGCAATTGGTTGAGCCGTGCCACCGACAGAACGATATCTGTACCGGCTGGACGCGCAATCTGTCCCCCAACGAGCCCGGTGTTTCCAGCTTGCGTGACAACACCAATCTTTTCATGATTTGCCAGTTTCAGAATTTCTGACACTTCGCGAACCGTGCCAGGCTTTAAGACAACGGGGGTCTTGCCACGATAACGGTCGCGCCATTCCGTGAGAAAGGGCGCTTGTGCGGCGGTATCTGTGATTGCGTTTGCATCACCAACAATTGCGATCAATCGCGCAAGTGAGTCAGTGTCCGGCATGTTGGTTGTGGTCATTGTCATTGATAAGGCATTCTTGAGGGGATGAGGCAACGCATTCTGAGACCATAATCGAACTGACGGCACATTGAAAATGTCTCGCAATTTTGCGTGGCTAGTATGCCAAGGGTTTGGGTCGTGGTGCGGCTGCGCGTTGCAGCCTGTCGTTAATCGCTTCACCAAGACCGTGGTTTGGGATTGTCATGACTGCGATGGTGTGAACCCCGGTCTCGTCCAGCGTGCGCAAGGCAGCAAACAGATTGACGGCAGCTTCTGTCACATCACCCGATGGGCTGAGGTTGATAGATGGAGCGTCGATTTCTGACACGTTTGGTCCAAACGCCAGGAAGGCTTCACCGGGCTTGGGCGCCGTCGCATTCAATCGCACGCCAGCGCGTGGGGCGTAGTGGCTTGCCAATTGTCCGGGAGACAGCGGTGCTGTCGGTGCTTTCTCAGTCTTTGTCGCTGTGATTGATGACCCAAGCCGGCTCTCTATAGCTTCGCGTGCCACTCCTCCGGGCCGCAACAAGGTGACGTTGTCTCCATCGACTGCAACAATGGTGCTCTCCAGGCCGACTGTTGTCGGGCCTCCATTTATGATCAGTGATACATCTTGGCTCAAATCAGCAGCGACATGGTCAGCGGTTGTTGGTGAGACCAAGCCTGAGCGATTGGCCGACGGGGCTGCGAGTGGCCGACCAACGGCATGCAACAGGTTTTGCGCCACATTATGGTGAGGGACTCGAATAGCGATCGTCTGAAGACCGGCTGTGACAAGGTCAGCAATACCAGCGTTGGGGCGAAGTGGTACGACAATGGTCAATGCGCCAGGCCAAAACTGTTCAGCCAGTTTGCGTGCGGTTGCTCCAAACACACCAAAGCGCTCCGCGGCGGCAAGGTCGGGGACATGAATAATAAGAGGGTTGAAGCTTGGACGCGCCTTTGCAGAAAAAATGCGTGCAACAGCATCTGGATTCAACGCGTCACCACCAAGGCCGTACACGGTTTCCGTCGGGAACGCGACCAGTTGGCCATCCTTGAGCGCTGTTGCAGCTTTCGCAATGTTGCCTGGATCAGGGGAAAGGATCGCCATTGTTGGTGAAGGTGCCTTGTTGACCATTGCGTAAGCTTAGAATGCCGGTATGGTCTTAGTGAAGAGGGTTTCAAGTCGAGCCTGAAGTAGAATTTTGGATAAGTGGTGAGGGCCCATGCCTTACGAAGCTCCAGTAAACGACATCTTGGCTGCGCTCAAGGGTGCGGCTGGTTTGGACGGCCTCATTGCAGACGGTGTGCTTGGTGAGCTGGATGAAGATACCATCATGGCGATCCTGCAAGAGGCGGGAAAATTCTCAGCCGAAGTGCTTGAACCGCTGAATGCGGTGGGCGATCGTGCGGGCGTGAAGCTTGAAAATGGTGCAGTGACCACGCCGACCGGATACAAAGACGCTTATCAGCAGTTTGCTGCCGCCGGGTGGACCGCATTGCCGTGCGAAGAAGCCTATGGTGGGCAAAGTTTACCGACGACGGTTGCGATGGCCGTGTGTGAACTTTGGAATTCTGCCAATCTTGCGTTTGGTGTCTGCCCACTGTTGACCAATGGAGCGATTGATAGCTTAACGACAGCAGGTTCCGATGCGCTTAAAGAGGTGTACTTGCCCAAAATGGTGTCCGGCGAGTGGACCGGTACAATGAACCTGACGGAGCCACAGGCCGGCTCCGACCTCAATGCGGTTAAGGCAAAGGCTGTGCCGCAGGATGATGGCACCTATCTCATTTCTGGGACCAAAATTTTTATCTCCTATGGCGAACATGACATGGCCGAAAACATCATCCACATGGTGTTGGCCCGCATGCCGGATGCCCCTGCAGGCACGAGAGGCATTTCTTTGTTTTTGGTGCCAAAGTTCCTGGTCAACGACGACGGCAGCTTAGGGGCGCGCAATGATGTTGTGTGCACGGGCGTTGAACACAAGCTTGGCATTCACGGCAGTCCAACATGCGTAATGACGTACGGCGACAAGAGTGGCGCGATTGGTTACCTCGTTGGTGAAGAAAATCGTGGCTTAGCGACAATGTTCATTATGATGAATGCGGCGCGACTTGCTGTTGGTGTGCAGGGCGTAGCGGTTTCAGAGCGCGCGCGCCAACATGCCTTGGCTTACGCACACGATCGCAAGCAAGGCCGTGGGCTTAACTCCAAGGGGCCGGAGATGGATCCGATCGCTGTCCATCCAGATGTGCGTCGCATGGTGTTGACGATGTCTGCATTGACCCAGGCCGCACGCTGCATTTGTCTGGTTGTTGCGCGCGAAACTGACCTGCTGCACCGTGCAAAAACCGAAGAAGAACGCGCTGCTGCTGGGCATCGTGTCGCTTTGTTAACGCCCATTGCCAAAGCGTTCTCAACCGATATTGGTTGCGAGGTGTCCTCGCTTGGCGTGCAGATCCACGGTGGCATGGGATTTGTTGAAGAAACGGGCGCTGCTCAATATTACCGTGATGCGCGCATTCTGCCCATTTATGAAGGCACCAATGGCATCCAGGCCATGGATCTCATCTTCCGTAAATTGCCGCTCGAAGGTGGTGATGTGATGCGCCAGTATCTTGCAGAAATTGCAGGCGGAGTAGCAGCAGTGCAGGGCGTCGACCGATCTGATCTTGGTGATACGGGCGAAAGATTAGGCCAGGCCGCTGCTGTGTTGGGTGAAGTTACGCACTGGATTGCAAAACACATTGCATCAGATCGAGAGGCCGCCCTTGCAACAGCGACACCGTATTTGGAGCTTTTTGGTTTGACAGCGGGTGCGCATTACTTGTGTCAGTGTGCCATCAACAGTGATTTTTCACCACGTACCGTCGCGTTGGCTCGTTTTTATTGCGAAAGTATTCTCCCAAAAACCCAAGGGCTGGGAGAGATCATCATGCATGGAGCGGGTTCGGTCACCAACGACCATGTGGAAATGATTATGGAACATTCAGTATGACCGGCGATGTGATACGCACGACCCAGGATGGCGTACAAACGCTCACGCTTGCACGTGCGGAAAAGAAAAATGCGCTGACGCAGGCGATGTATTGCGCAATGTCTGATGCTCTCGAGCAGGGCGACGCAGACGACAATATTGCGGTGCATGTGCTTCTTGGCGCTGAAGGCGTGTTTACTGCTGGCAATGACATCGCTGATTTTATGTCTTCTGCAACAGGAGCCAGCGATGGCTCCGGTTTGCAAGAAGTTGTACGCTTCATCAAGCTTTTGCCAAATGTCAAAAAGCCAATCCTTGCAGGTGTTGATGGAGCGGCCATTGGTGTTGGAACAACATTGTTATTTCATTGCGACATGGTGTTCGCGACCCCAAGATCTGCCTTTGCTACACCGTTTCTAGATTTAGGATTGGTGCCAGAAGCTGGGTCCTCGCTGTTGATGCCTCAGCGTTTGGGTTACGCCCGGGCTTTTGAAATGTTGGTGATGGGCGAAACTTACACCACAGATCAAATGCATGCAGCAGGCCTTCTGAATGCCATTGTTACGCCAGAAGATCTCAACGCAACGGTTTTGAAATCTGCACAACGTTTGGCAAAAAAACCACCCGATGCGTTGCAGATTTCGCGCCGTTTAATGCGCGGGGATTTGACAGAGCTCAATGCCCGTATTGATGAAGAGGCTGTCATCTTTGCCAAGCGCTTATCTTCAAAAGAAGCGCGCACAGCATTTCAAGCCTTTCTCAGCAAATCGTCTGGTTAGACGAAAAACACCAGATGATAATAAAAGGAGCAGCTGTGCTCTCGAGACGTTCCTGTTTGCATAACCGAGAAGTTGCACCTGGCTGGCGCATTGGCCGGTTCATCAGCGTTTTCTTAGCGAGTGTTTTGGTCTGCGCGGCAAACCTCGCCCTGCTACCCTCGCCAACAGCAGCCGGTATTCTATCGAAGCTGCTGCGGGAAGCAGGTGAGGCTGGCGGCAAGGCAGGCAAGCATGGCATTGGATCTCTCGACAATGCGGCAAGCGCTTTACGCAAGCTACCTGATGGTGATGCCAAAACCGCACTGGCCGTCCATGCTACGCCAGAAGGCCACTGGGTTCTTGTCAATAAGAAGGGTGAACAGTTTACCGCTGGTACGCCTGATGAATTAAACCGTGCACCCAAGACACTCCTTGGAACAGCAGCAGATGGCAAACCACTAGCGCTCTATTTGACGGAAGACACAGTTTTTGAGCAAGCAGCACGGTTGAAAGATCTTCCGGCAAACGCCAAGCTCAACATTGTCTCAAGAAAAAAAGCCTATCGACTGGTGCCGTCACCTGATCAAGCAACCGGCTTCACGGTTCAAGTGCGCCCTAATCTCAATGTTGCGCTGACGCAGAAAGCAATGTTGCATGAAGCGTTGTTTCGTCTTCAACGGTCCCTCAATAGCGCGAATATTCGAATTTTGGCATTGGAGCCAGGTGGGCCAAAGCGATTGTCTTCTGTGCCTGGTCGGGATCCCAAAACAAAGAGACGCCTCACTGAATCCGTTGATCCTGCCGATCTTAAGTCGGCACTCGGCAAACTGAAAGGCCAAACGGTTGTCGTCACCGGTGAGGTAAAAGGCAGCCGGTTGCATTTTGAGCCGTCGGCGGCACCGGCAGGACAAGTCGAACTAAAGGACCTTGCAGAAGCTGCACGTGGGGCCGACGTAAATTTGGTCGTGCTACAGTCCTCGTCTCCAACGCAACCTGGCGCTAAAACCTGGTTATGGCAAACGGTGGAGATTGATGGTCTGGAAACGACACTCAAACGACCAACGTTTGCAGATTTTCTGCAAAGCGTGACGGCAAATTCTGGAGACTTGCTGATTGAAGCCAATCAAGGTGTGCGAGGTCGCCTTGTGTTTACGGCCACGCCAACAGGATCGCTGCCTGGTGAAGTCACGGGCCAGATTAGAAGCTGGATCGATGTCGTTTCCGAGCAGGTGACTGGGACGGTCGCAACAAACGGCATCATCGCTTATACGCGCAATCGAGATCAAGAGAATGAACATACCCTGAGGCTCGTGCCCGGTATCCCATCCACTCTACAGATTTTGTATGCAATGGGCCTGTTTGCCGGGCTGATGGGGCTTGGTGTAGCCCGTGAATGGTGGCGCAAACTTTGGCCGCAGGAAAAACGTCAAGAGTACGCGGGTAATTTTGGCTATCAGGCTGCGCGCGTGGCGCGAGGGATTGCGTTTGTGCTGTTGTTTTTGCCGCTTGTGGGCACGCCGGCAGTAATCTGGACGTATCTCCGGCCTCTCATTTTCATCATCCTCGCACCGTTTCGTTTTATTGGTCGGCTGTTGGGATTGACGCGCTCGTAAGGGCGTACACGACGATGATAATCGGAAAGGTGATTTTCGCATGGCAACATTGAACGGTAAGACCCTTTTTATTACCGGAGCAAGTCGCGGAATAGGTTTAGCTATTGCAAACAAAGCGGCTCAAGATGGCGCCAATATTGCGGTTATTGCAAAAACGGCAGAACCACACCCCAAGCTTGACGGCACAATTTTTACAGCAGCGGAAGAAATTGAAGCAGCGGGTGGCAAGGCGCTTCCAATTGCGTGCGATATTCGCGATGAACAGCAAGTTAGATCCGCTGTTGCTAAAACAACGAAAACGTTTGGTGGCATTGATATTGTCATTAACAACGCCAGTGCAATTTCTCTGACCTCGACAGAGGAAACCAAGATGGCACGCTTTGACTTAATGCATCAGATCAATACGCGCGGCACGTTTTTGGTCACCAAGGCTTGTCTTCCACATCTAAAAAAATCTGAAAACCCTCACGTTTTGATGATGTCTCCACCGCTTGATTTGCGGGTTAAATGGTTTGCGCCGCACGTTGCCTATTCTATTGCCAAATATGGAATGAGTTTATGTGTACTCGGTATGGCCAAGGAATTTGAGCCGTTTGGAATCGCGGTGAACGCCCTATGGCCACGCACTGCCATTGCAACGGCTGCGGTTAAGAATGTTCTGGGTGGAGACGACCTGATCGCGAAGAGTAGGACGCCAGAAATTGTGGCTGACGCGGCTCATCTTCTCTTAAACCAGCCATCCAGCGAGTTCACTGGCCAGTTTGCTATCGACGATTCGTTGCTTTCGGAGCTGGGGGGCGTAACCAATTTTGAGTCTTACCGGGTTGATCCCTCGCAACCCCTGGTGGCCGATTTCTTTGTGCCAGACAGTAGTAAACCGCCTGACGGCGTTAAGGTCGAACCCATGAAGCTGACTGGATAATACCTCGCACGAACGTTTTCTTTTGCACAGAGGGCTGGTCCATGCTGACATGAAAAGCTAATACAGACGCCTTGATTTGACGGTCGCTTGAGGACTTACGCTCACCCCATGAGTACGCTTTTAATTACCCATCCAAGTTTTGTCGATCACGATACTGGCTTCGGTCACCCTGAACGACCTGATCGAATGCGGGCGATTGATCGTGTTCTCGGCCATGAATTATTCAGCCCGTTAAAGCGACAACAAGCACCGCTGCGTGATGATGTCGAAGAGCAGATTGTGCGGGTTCACCCGAAAAGCCACTTGGAGCGCATACGTTCTGTCAGCCAATCATTTACAACCAATACATATGCTCATGTTGATGGTGATACCGTCATGTCCAAGGGCACGTGGGAAGCCGCGTTGCGTTCTGTAGGTGGCGGGCTGGATGCCGTTGACGCTGTAATGACAGACAAAGTCGACAATGCATTTTGTCAGGTGCGCCCGCCAGGCCACCATGCTGAGAAAGAGCGCGCGATGGGTTTTTGCTTTTTTTCAAATACCGCAATTGCCGCTCACTACGCCCGCGCCAGATTTGGAGCAGAGCGGCTGGCCGTTATTGACTTTGATGTCCACCATGGCAACGGCACACAAGATGTATTCTGGTCTGATAAAGACATGTTTTATGGGTCGACACATCAAATGCCGCTATTCCCCGGCACCGGAGCGTTGTCAGAAACGGGTGTTGGCAATATCTGGAATGCGCCGCTTAAGGAGGGCGATGATGGTGCTATCTTCCGTGAGGCTTATACGCAACGTATCTTGGACCCGCTTATGAATTTCGCGCCGGATTTGGTCATTGTTTCCGCTGGTTTCGATGCCCATAAGCACGATCCCTTAGGTGGGCTACGCCTTGTTGAGGCCGATTTTATGTGGGCAACAACGAAGTTGGTTGAGATAGCAACCAAAACTGCCAATGGTCGCATCGTCTCGATGCTTGAAGGTGGTTACAATCTTGAAGCACTCGCAAAGTCTGTAGGTGTCCATGTACGGACGCTGATGGCTGCAGCCAGCTAAATGACGAATGCGGGTCTACGTGAAGCGGGTTTTAAACGAGATTATGGGATTGCGCGATGGCGAAGGCAGCAGCACATGCAGACGTGAAAGAGATGCCCTTTGAACGCGCGCTGAAAGAGCTTGAGGCGATTGTCTCTCGCCTTGAACGCGGCGACGTGGAGCTTGAAGAAAGTATTTCAATCTATGAGCGAGGTGAGGTGTTGAAAGCGCATTGCGATCAACTTCTCAAACGTGCAGAAGCCAAGGTTGAAAAATTGACATTTGATGCTGAGGGTAGCCCGAAGGGCACCGAGCCTCTCGACAAGAATGGTTAAGCGTAGAAAAGTGGGAGCCGCGAAGGTGGATCCTAAAACTGAGCGCGATGAATTGAGTGAGATTGAGACCGTGAGCAAGACCCCTCTGCTCGATACCGTCAAGACGGCAGCTGATTTGCGCCAGCTCGAGGAATCGCAGCTGCGTCAGTTGGCCGATGAACTGCGCATCGAAACAATTGATGCGGTGTCGGTCACCGGTGGGCATCTCGGCGCAGGCCTTGGCGTTGTTGAGCTAACAGTGGCTTTGCATTGGGTCTTTGACACGCCGGATGACCGCCTCATCTGGGACGTTGGTCATCAGACCTATCCGCATAAAATTTTGACAGGACGGCGCGATCAAGTGCGAACGTTGCGCCAAGGCGGCGGGCTTTCAGGATTTACAAAACGGGCTGAAAGCAAAGCCGATCCATTTGGCGCCGGGCACTCGTCTACATCTATATCAGCTGGTCTTGGTATGGCGGTGGCGCGCGACTTGAAAAAAGAAGACCGCAACGTTGTTTGCGTCATAGGTGATGGTGCGATGAGCGCGGGCATGGCCTATGAGGCGATGAACAATGCAGGTGCACGTGATGAGCGCTTGATTGTCATTCTCAATGACAATGACATGTCCATTGCCCCTCCCACGGGTGCATTTTCATCGTATCTGGCGCGCAGCACCTCAAGCGGTACCTATCTATATATGCGTGATGTTGCAAAACAGCTCGCCAAACGGTTGCCCAAAAGTTGGGAACGACGCGCAGCGCGCATGGAAGAGTATACCCGCCACTTGTGGCAAGGGGGTATGTGGTTCGAAGAACTCGGCTTTTATTACGTTGGGCCGATTGATGGTCACGATCTGAGCCAGCTATTGCCAGTGCTTAAAAATGTCCGCGACACGCAGCAGGGTCCAATCCTCGTTCACGTTGTGACCCAAAAGGGCAAGGGTTATGCCCCGGCTGAAGCGTCCAAGGACAAATACCACGGCGTTGCCAAGTTTAACGTGGTTACCGGCGCTCAGATGAAGCCAAAAGCGAACGCGCCAAGCTACACGCAAATTTTTGCAGACAGTTTGATTGATGAAGCGCGCCGTGACCCTAAGATCGTCGCGATTTCCGCTGCAATGCCAGATGGTACTGGGCTCGATCTCTTTGCAAAAGAGTTTCCAGATCGCACGTTCGATGTTGGTATTGCTGAACAACATGCAGTTACCTTTGCTGCAGGTTTAGCGACTGAGGGGCTGAAACCCTTTTCTGCAATCTATTCAACATTCCTTCAGCGTGCCTATGATCAGATCGTGCACGATGTCGCCATTCAAAATTTGCCGGTTCGTTTTGCCATTGATCGTGCGGGCCTTGTTGGCGCGGATGGGCCAACGCATGCGGGCTCATTTGATATTGCCTACCTTGGATGTTTGCCAAACTTTGTGATCATGGCTGCTGCTGATGAAGTTGAGTTGCGTAATATGGTGGCAACCGCGGCTGCGATTGATGATCGCCCATCAGCGTTCCGGTATCCACGCGGTGAAGCAACGGGCATAGAGTTGCCTGAGCACGGCGAAATATTGGAGATTGGTAAAGGGCGCATCGTGCGTGAAGGGAGCGCTGTAGCTATCTTGTCGCTTGGCACCCGACTTGGTGAAGCTCTCGCGGCCAGCGATCAATTGGCAGCGCTTGGATTGCAGACAACCGTAGCTGACGCCCGGTTTGCAAAGCCGTTAGATAAAAAGCTTATTGATGAGCTTGCTGCCAATCACGAAGTCTTCGTAACAATTGAAGAAGGCTCAGTTGGTGGGTTTGGCAGTCATGTCCTACAGTACATGGCGGAAAGTGGTGCTTTGGATAAAGGCCTCAAGGTGAGAACGATGGTTTTACCCGATACCTTTATCGACCATGATGCGCCAAAACTGATGTATGAAAAAGCTGGTCTATCGGCTTTAGGCATTGTCGAAACTGTTTTGGCAGCCATCGGTCGAGAACACTTATCTGATGAAGCAAGCCGGGCCTAGCGGTCGTCATTTGCGCGCAATAACAACATGGTGGCGGAGGCCAAGATGACATCTCAACAAGATTGGGTGGCTCTTATTGGGCGTGTTTTGCTGGCTGTTATTTTTATTGTTTCCGGCTGGAACAAGATTGCGGGTTATGACGGTACTGTAAGCTACATGCAGGCGTTTGGGCTGCCAGCAATTCTGCTTCCGCTTGTTATTGCTTTGGAGTTGGGCGGTGGGCTTGCACTGCTTGCAGGTGTTTTAGCGCGCTGGGCGGCACTTGCTTTGGCATTATTTTCAATCGCCGCGGCCGCCATCTTTCACAGCGACTTTGCCGATCAAATACAGATGACGATGTTTTTAAAGAACATTGCCATTGCAGGCGGGCTACTCTTAGTCTTTGGCTATGGCCCTGGTCGTTTGTCTTTGCTTGATCACTAAAGAGCTTAATGCCTGCTGCTGGGTGGTTATTCCTCCACTGTGATCGTGATCACGTCGCTTTCCACGGCGGGTTTATGTGGCATATGGTTCTTGTCACCAAGGACCAACTGCAAGGTATGCTTTCCCGGTGCCAGCTCTATGATTGTTTCGGTTTGACCCTTGCCAAAGTGAATGTGATTTTCGTCTGACGGAATTGGTGAGGCGTAGTCCTCCAAGCTGACGTCAACCAGCAAATGGTGGTGGCCGCTATTAGGTTTGTCGGTTCCAGCAGGTGCGATCTCCATGCCCTCAATACCAAATACAACCTTGATAGGCTTTTTAACCGTCGCACCATCTTTTGGCTCAACAAAAAAGACACGAGGGCCGCTGGCTTGCGTATTATCGCTGCTGTCGCTACAGCCCGCTAAGCAAATGGTCGTCATCAAAATCATCAAGAATCTCATGTCCAGCTCCCAGGTTGATAAATTGGATCATGTCTTCCGCCCAAAACTGCTATCGCATAGGTGCAGAGCGACGTTGCGCTTATGTCGTTTCACCGGAGGATAGCGTATCTTAGCTATAATGCGAATGCGTCTTGATCAGGTTCTTGCGGAAAAGGAATTAGCACGCTCGTGGGCGCGAGATGCGATCCTGCGTGGAGTTATGCAAGGAGCTGGACGAGCTATCGAAAAAGCGGGCTATCTTATTGATCCAAAGGCTGAAATCACGGTCCCTGATGAGGCAGGTCTAACCCACGTTTCGCCAGGTGTGCTCGAGCTAAGGGCGGCCCTAGCCGCTGGTCTGGATGCCACAGATCGCGTGGCGTTAGATATTGGTGCTTTGAGGGGTGGCTTTACCGAAGTGCTTATCTCGGACGGTGCAAAAAAGATATTCAGTATGGATGTGGAACACGGTCAACTGCATCCAAGCCGTCAGCAAGATCCACGCGGTGTTGCACGGTTCTTATCGACCCAGCTCAGTCCTGAACTGATTACCGCACGCGTCGCTGATATCAGTTTCATATTACTGACAAGAGCACTGTCTGTGGCGTTGGCGCTGACACAACTTGGTGCGGGGCTGGTTGCACTGATCAAGCCACAGTTTGACGTCGGAGCTTCTGGCATTCGCAAATATGGTGTAGGTCGTGATCAAGAATTGCGCCAACGTGCTGTAAAGGATGTCTGTGATTGGCTTGCTCGTCAGCCAGGATGGCGCATTGTTAGGACAACGCAATCACCAATTTCAGGAGGCTCCGCAAATATTGAAAGTCTTGTTGGGGCTCGGCGCGATGCATGATCACGATTGTGTTGAGATTGGCTCTCTTGGTGCGCAAGGCGACGGTGTGGTTTCATGCGACGGCGAACAGAGATTTGTGCCGGGTGCCTTACCTGGCGAGCGATGGTGTCTTGATGAGGATGGGCCCCACCGTCTCTCAGCCTCAGATGACCGGCAAAATCCTGTTTGTCATCACTTTCCTGAATGCGGTGGCTGTGTTGCCCAACACATGTCTCCAGAACTTTATGCAAAATGGAAGGTTGATGCGCTCACAACTGCTTTTGCCCACCGAGGCATTGACGTTCATCCAGAACCACTACGCAGCGTTGGTTCTGGCGCCCGACGGCGTACAACATTCAGCTTTAGAGGCACTGGCAAGAACTTTGTCTTTGGCTATCACCGCCGTGCGAGCCATATGCTCGTGGAGATTTCCGAGTGTCCCGTACTTCAGGATGACATTTCAGCTCAATTGAGCTCCCTTCGTACCATCGCCAGTTATGTTGCTGTGGACGGAAAAGAGGGGCGCATGGTGGTGACCGTGCTTGATCACGGCCTTGATGTTGCGTTGACGGTGCCTGGTGCTAAGCCATCGCAAAACGAGCGCTCTGAGCTGTCCAAGCGTGCAACAGCCATTGATGCTGTTTTGCTGACGCTTAATGGTGATCCAATCGTTGAGGCAAAGCCACCTGCTTTGAGCATCAATGGGGCACGGGTTGCGCCGCCCGCTACGGCGTTTTTGCAAGCCGCGCCTGAGGCAGAACAATGGATAGCTGACGTTATTCTAGAGGCGATGAATAGATCAAAGAAAGCTGTCGATTTGTTCTGTGGTGTTGGAACATTCACGTTTCCCCTTGCAAAACGAGCGCTGGTCACAGCCTATGATGGTGATGCAAGCGCTATTGCGAGTTTGACTGAGGCGGCAAAAAGCAACCAAGGCTTTAAACCGATCACGGCGCAGCAGAGGGACCTATTTCGTGATCCGTTGTCTCCACGAGAATTGCGCGCGTTTGATGCTGCCGTCATCAATCCACCCAGGGCGGGTGCGGCAGAGCAGTGCGAACGACTAGCAAAATCAGCGCTGAAGACGATTGTTATGGTGGCGTGCAATCCGGCAACTCTCGCACGCGATGCGCGCATATTGCTTGATGGAGATTTTAAGCTTACGCGGCTGATACCCATTGATCAGTTTGTTTATTCTGCGCATTTGGAATCTGTTGCTGTGTTTCAGCGCGTCGCCGCCTCTAAAAGGTGATCGACATAGGCAGGTACGATCGTACCGGCTTTTCCGTGAATAGTCTCATGAAACAGGGATGCGCCTTCGGAAGGTTCTAGATTGAGTTCAACAGTATGTGCGCCAGAACGACGTGCCTCTGCAACAAATCCCGCTGCCGGATAAACATGTCCGCTGGTGCCGATGGAAATAAATAGGTCTGCTGATTCAAGATGTGCACCAATTTTTTCCATGTGATAAGGCATTTCGCCAAACCACACGACATCAGGGCGTAGTGTGCCGCGCAATTCACACGACGGACACTGCGCGTTAGCATCAAAATCATCATGCCACGTCTCGCGCATCTGACAGGCATTGCACAGTCGCTTGAGAATTTCTCCATGCATATGAATGAGCGTTTGAGTTCCCGCAGCTTCATGAAGCGCATCAACATTCTGCGTAACAACGATTACTTCGCCCGGAAATTCAGCTTCTAATCGGGAAACCGCAACATGTGCAGCATTGGGTTTGACATCGCCGTGCAATTTGCGGCGCATGTTGTAAAATTCGAGAACCTTAGCGGGATCACGTGAAAAACCTTCAGGCGTCGCCACGTCCTGATAGTCATACTCAGCCCAAATGCCTTTGGGATCACGAAACGTGGCAACACCTGATTCTGCAGATATACCCGCGCCGGTTAAAATGACTATTTTGGAATAGGGGCGTGTGGACATCTAGGTTTCTTGTCTCGTGGGCTTTAGGGCGAAAATGAATGTTAATGACGTGAGAAGCCAGTTAAATCAACCTAATCTGCGGCCGCAAAGCTGGTGTTCCCCCTGGAACAGCTTCATTTCTGCTGTCTGATAAAGTGCGCGACAATACTGTGAGTGTGACGGGGCTTGGCTCGAAAGCCTGCGTCTCTTAAACTCGTCTCAAACCCGAGATCCAAGGGAGCGTCAACTATGCGTGTCAATCATCTCAAAAGCTTCTCATATGCCGTGTTGGCGGTGTGCGGAGTTACATCAACTGCCGCTTTTGCAGCATCCTCGCCGACAGGTGTTTGGATTGATCACACCGGGCGTGGTGGTGTTGAAATCAAAGACTGCGGCAATGGAAATTTATGCGGCCATGTTGTCTGGATCAAAGACACTGGCGATGCTAAAGGCTGTGGTTTGCAGATTCTTGGCGATGTCAAATCTGTTGGTAGCAATCAATGGGACAAAGGCTGGATTTACAGCCCGGAGAAAAAGCAGAAATTCTCTGTTGAATTGACGCCTCTTGATGACAATCGATTACGCGTCAAAGGCTACAAGGGTATCAAGTTGTTGAGTAAGACAATGATCTGGCATCGTGCGTCGGGTAACTTGCAACGCTGCGACAGTACGATTACCGCTAAAAAAGCGCCGGAAACAAAACCAACTGCCGAAACTGTACGCGCAGCACCGAAGACGGATACAACGACAGCACGCGCTAGTGAGCCGCGTTCAGCGCCACCACGTGACAGCATTGAGGAGACGCCGGCTCAGCCTCAACGAACAGCCAAAGTCACGCCTGCGCCTGAAACGCGTGATGCGTCGCGTTCAGATCGTGACTTAAATGATGAGAAGTCCTCTATCTATGCTGATCCACCACGCAATGATCGCGATGATCGGTCGCGCCGTGATGAGGATGACGGTGAGCGTGATTCAGGTAGCCCCAATGGCCTCGCTACGCTGCTTGAGAATTTTGCGTCAGAGGATGGTATCGAGGTTGGAGATGGATATGGCATCAAGATCGAAAAGGGCAAAAATGGTGAAAAGATCTGTCGTCTTGATGTGCCGTTTGTGACAGTCGATATTCCTTGCGAAGATTAGATCAAACAGCCTCAAAGCAGAACCGATTTACCCTCTATAACGAGGTCTCTGAGCCAACCTGTTTTCAGACCAGGTTGGCCATTCATCCGTCAACTCAGGGTCGGCCTCTGTGGGCGTGTTAGGACAGCAATTCAGCATGCAATCGAACGCAGCAAGCGCCAGCGGCTTGCGAGGCCTGATATTGGGCGGGTGTCATCTCAGGCACCTGCTTTTTGCATTTGAAAAGGTCGCGAGGTGTGCGCCTGAGTGCCTTGCAATTGGCATTGACGCCCTCTATAGGGGACACCTGCTGGAGACGTGACCGAGTGGCTGAAGGTAACGGTTTGCTAAATCGTCATACGGGTAACCCCGTATCGAGGGTTCGAATCCCTCCGTCTCCGCCAAATTTGATTTCTCATGACCGCTCACAACTTTTCATGAGGCCTCAAAAAGCCTTTCAAATCCTCACATTGCAATCCACTGGTTTGTCCAGGAAAACTCTTTTAGGATTGGGAACGCGTACACCAGCGCGGCAAAAAGGGTGGACACGAAGGTGGACTGTCCGCGGGATTTTAATTGACCAAACACAATGCATTGACCGCAAAGTTTGTACAGCAGTGCAAACAGCCCGGGGTGTTTCGCGAGGACGCAGGCCTGATGCTTCGCGTATCGCCGTCGGACTCCAAGCGCTGGGTGTTGAGGTTAGTGGTTCGTGGGAGACGGCGCGATATCGGTTTGGGTTCTGCTCGTGACGTGTCCCTTATTGAGGTACGTGAGCGAGCGTTTGAGCTACGGCGCACTCTGCGTTCTGGCGGTGACCCGACTCTCGCTCAACGAGCATACCGCACGGGGATACCTACCTTCGAAGAAGCCGCAATGCTCGCGAGCTGTTCAAACGCCAACTCATGCGACTGCACCAGAAACGCGAATTTGGCACAGTCAAGCCGTTGATCGCACGCATGTATGGAATAAGAGAAGCCATTGGGGCACGCAAAGATGCGGCGGACGCAACGCGTTAAACTGGTTCTCATTGATATTGTATTCTTGCTATTCGAAATTTTCCTGACGGCTTTGACCCGAATATTATTGAGCGCTCTAAGTAATTGTTGGCATATAATTTATTGCCGCGCAGGCTTAGGACGTCCGGCCGGGTCGTGGTCTGTTTGATGTAAACATCGGTGACCGCCCGGAAAGTCATCGACCCCATCCTGAAACGGAGCAGCGCGTACATGCGCGGCTTGGTGACACGTCTATGCGCGCATCTGGGCGACGTGATTGCGCAAGGAGCCCTGATCGGAGATACTGAGGTTGGGGATTGTGCCGCTTTCGTAATAGATCAACAAGGAGTACCCCAGATGATGAAAACTCCCCGAAACGAAACATCTGTCGCTGCGTGTGTGGTGTTTGCACTTTTGATGGCGCTGTCCGTTGTCGCCGTCACTGGCGTCGTCGCTGAAGAGACGGCGAAGCCCAATGCAGCAGATAACAGCGCCAACCAAACAGACCAAACGCAGGACGACAAAACCGACAAGGCACTTGATACAGCGCGCAAAGCCACCAAATCAGCCCTCGACCTCGCCAAGGCGGCGGCACTCAATGCCATCGAGAAGGCGCGTAAGAGTGTGTCGGATGCTCTGGGCAAAGCGAAGGACAACGCAGGCCCATCAATCGATAGCGCCAAGAAGATCACGATTGAGGCTCTCGATCTGGCCAAGGAGCTCACCGAAAAGGCGCTTGAAGATGCCGACGAGGTGACACAGCGCGCGCTTGGCGGCGGCGAGAAAGACGCCAAGGACGCGCCAGCCCAAACGTCGGCGCCGAAGGCCGACCCGGACAAGGCGGGCGCTGATGCAGCAAAGCCGGACAAAGAGCCCGCCCAATAGACTTGCGGGAACTGATTGCCCAACGTGGCCTTTGGTTTTGGAGATGCCGTCAAGGTGCGGACAACCGCGGTGACGGTTGGGGCAAAATTGACCACGGCGCCGGTCAAGAAATGACTCTGGACGGTGTTGATAAAACATGGGTCCGCGGTGGCGATGGCGCGTGGATCAAAGGCACAACAAAATCCAGTCGGAAACCGTGGTGAAAGTTTTGGTGATCACGGTCCACCATGAACACCGTCACCTCACTTCCCGGGTGTCGGGCCCCGGGTGTCGGGACTGCAGAGGACGTGGACAACGTTTGTGGCGCTGCAAGCTTATCTCCCAATCAATGGAAGGTCTGCTCTACGCTCAGTAGCGGACATGTAGAGAATTTGAGCTAGAGTCTGCTTTGGGTCCGTACCTGACATCAGCGTCAGTCTAATGCGAGGTCCGTCCGCTGTTATGCCAATACCAGACATTACCGCCGCGCGCGCCTTTTGGAAGTTGGCGCCATATTCTTGACAACCCCAAAAAACCGGAGGTCGGCCAGTGTGGCGGGTCCCATTGGCAGCAGCTGATGGCGGGCTTATTAGCGCGCGTAGATTTGCCGAAAATCACATGACATGAAAAAAAAGGTCGTTGCCGCGAGAATAATTTGTTTGTCCATCCGTATTAATTGGTAAGACCTGCGAAGGGGTACGCGCGTGTCGAGCGAGTTTAGAGCTGAGTTAGTTAGGTTTCTTCCGCGTTTGCGGCGGTTTGCCCACGGGCTGACCGGAAATCTGGAAACCGGTGACGATCTTGTTCAGGATTCTTGTTTGCGTGCCTTGTCGCGGGTCGATCAATTTCGCTCTGGAATGCGACTCGATAGCTGGATGTTTAAGATCACAAAGAATATTTGGATAGACCGTTTGCGCAGCGAACAGGTCCGCGGCACGGTAGTGCCGATTGACGAGTCCCTTGCTGCCGGGTCGAGCGATGGGCAAAAACTTGTCGATGAACGCCTGACGCTGCAGGCAGTTAATAGTGCCCTTGATCAATTATCGCCAGATCTGCGCGTCCTCATCTGTCTGGTCAGTATTGATGGGTTGTCTTACCGCGACACCGCCGATGTCGTCGGCGTGCCGATAGGGACTGTGATGAGCCGCCTGGCGCGTGCCAGGCGCCAACTTCATGACCTCGTCAATCAGGGTGCCGGGCAGGCACATGTCGTGGAGTCGTGATTATGGAACAAAAAGTTACAGATGAAATTCTGGTCGCCTATGCGGACGGCGAGTTGACGCCGGAAGAGCATGCCGCACTCGAGACCCGTCTTGCCGCCGACCCCGTCCTGGCTGAACGGGCCCGCGTTTTTCTCAACACCGGACGCACGGCGCTGTCTGATCTCTACGATGACGGGCTCAATGCACCGGTCCCCAAACATTTGCGAGCGCTGGTGCTCGACAACGCACAAGCCACGGGTGTCGCAAACTCTGTGCGGCAGTGGTGGCGCCGATTTCGTACGGACCGACCGTTCGAAGCTGGGATGGCCACCGCATTTGGATGGAAGCACGCAACCGCATTGTCTTTGGGGCTCGTCATCGGGGGGATCGCGGGCTGGACTGGCTATGGATTGAACCAGACCAGTCATCCGATAGGATCCATCGGTGTTGTAGCCCACGGCGATGTGTTGACTGCGTTGGAAACGCAACCTGCCGGGCACAGTCTGCCGCTGGATAATTCCGGCCGTCGCGATACCACATTTAAAGTCCTGCTGACCTTTCACAGCCGAACCGGCGAAATATGCCGACAATATCATCTGGCCCGCCAGAAGCAGGCTCAGACTCGGTCCACGCCATCGTTCGTTGGTGTAGCGTGCCGCCAATCTGGCGGCGACTGGCGCATCATGGCGCACGTTCCAGTTTCGCAACGTACGTCGGCCGCAGACAAAGTAACGACTGCGTCTCATCCAAAAAATCAGTCTGTTGAGGCCGTCGTCGATGATCTTATCACCGGTGATGTACTAACGCTCGAACAAGAGGCGGGGTTGATCAATCGGCACTGGAAAGTCGCACAATAGCCGAGCTGGCGTTGTGCACGTCTTGCCAAGAAATAGAAGACAGACACACGGGAGGAGAAACATAAGGCACGAGGGGAAACGACAGCGCCTAAAGCGTCTTCAAAAGCATTTTTTTGAAAAGAATATTTATTCAAGTTAGGCGTGCTGAAAAGCAATGTTTGAACGGCCAGACCCCGCCACCACTTGTCACGGCCTCATAAAGTCTTTGTAGAACCCGGCATATCAGCACCCCGCTACATGGATATGCCGGGCGAATTAAACGGATAGATGAGGTTGGTTGGCAGCCGCAATTGCTTTTTTTCACGTATCAAGGGGCGGGACCCGCTTCATGCCTTCATCTTGCATACCCCGCAACGCGTGGTGAGGATGAAACGGGTCCCAAACCTTTTTTGTATGTTGCTGGAAACTGATCAGATCTGGCCTGGTCCTGTTCCGACCGCAGTCATTCTGAGCCAACCAAAGTGGCGCTTTTCACAGCAAACATATACCTGAGACGAAATCAAAACTCATTGGCTTGCCAACTGCGAAAAAGAGGTTGGTTTGACCGGCGCATCCCGGCGAACGGACGGGGCCCAGGAGACGATGTTGCGCGAACAGTTTGGCGGCGCAAGAAGCAAACCCTTTCCATAAACTTTGTCCCTATTGGGCACACCCAGATCCTGCGTTGGCAGTCGTGCAAGGAGTGTTGCTTTGGTTCTGGCGTGTCTTGGTAGCGTATTGTAGATGGCAGCGGCAGCGGCCGTGACATAGGGAACCGCGAATGATGTCCCTGTCTGAAATCCATATTGCCCGCCGGGCAACGCTGTCCAAATCCGAACACCTGGCGCTGCAAGATCGATATAATCACCGTGATTGGCATGTCGGAATACGTTCTCACTTTGCGAAACCGCAGTGACTGAGATGACCTGTTCGTAATTGGCAGGGTAGCTTGGAGGTGCACCAGGCCCGCCATTACCGGCAGCGGCAATCAAGATAATCCCCTTCTTGGCAAGTTTCGCAATTGCAGTTTTGATCGGAGGATCATGAGGACCGCTCAGACTCATATTGAGGATTGCAACATCATCCAACGTCCCCATCAATTCCAGCGCGCGCAGTAAACTCACTGTATCGGTTACTGGCTCTCCCCCGGTGTCGGTTGAAAAAATATCGGCGAGAACAAACCTAGCCTCGGGGATTAACCCATGGACACCGCTTTTGGGATTACCAGCAAGGAGTGCGAGAATACCCGTGCCGTGGCCATCGTCGGATGTTCGCTGGCCATTGGACGTCGTAGTCGCAAATTCAATCTGCCGATTTGTGAATGCCGGATGCTTGGCGTCAATGCCAGTGTCGATCACGCCGATTTTGATGTCCTTGGCGCAGCGCGCAAGGGTACTGCTCCAACCAATGGCAGACTGTCCATAACAACCCTGGCGATGACAGGCTTTATGCGCGCGCCCAGTCGCGGCCCTTTCTGATGTGGCCGAGCGATAAAGACGGTAGCGGTGATTGAAACCAACCGCGCCAACTTGGAGCATTGACTGAAGTGTGCGGTGGGCATCGAGCGCGGTTAGCGATGAGGGCGCACGAAGCCGCGTTACAGTCATACCGAGGCCCGAAAAGTGATCCGCGGTGACGACTTGAAATCCCATCTTGATCGCTTTTATTAGCGTTCCATTGTCGACGTTAGTTGCCAGAACTTCGTTTGGAATAATGTTCAGTGGGCGCGGCGGCCGATGGACATCAGGCGCGTAAGGCAACCGCCTGCGTGATCGCCGTGGCGCTGCTTTGACATTCTTTGTCAGTGCGGGCTTTGTCAGTGCGGGATCCGCCGTAGCCGGCTCTACACTCGGTGGTTCGCTGTCAACGGTTGCCGGTAAATCCTTAGGTTTGAAACGACTCTTTTGTCGTGTTTGTCGTGCCCGTCTTTTCGCACGCCGATCTCGCATCTTGTTAGGGATCGCGCCAAGCGACAACAAGGGCGTTTGCACCTTTTGTAGGTTTGCGCCGCTGCGCGGTTGGAGCATCAAATTAATGAACTTGGCAACTGTTGGCGGTGGATTGTTGACGTCGAACGTTTGCGGCTCGTTAACGTCACCGGTTTTAGCTGTAGCCCGCCTGTCGGCTTTACCACGTCGACGTCTTCCCCGTTTCCGACGCGCATCTGGCACCGCGGCTTCTTCTGAGGGTGTTACCCGTGACGGAGTGTCGTGTTGAGCGCGGTGCGCTGGCACCGCGGCTTCTGAGGGTGTTACCAGTGACGGCGTGACGTGTTGAGCACGGTGCGCTGGCGCTGGGGCGCGCTCCTGCCTCATGCGTGTACGCACTACGGCAGGTCTAATTTGTCGTGGTCTTTTTCGATGCATGCGGATTGCACGTCGCCGCGCCCAGCGTTTTCGCCGACCTTTTGCCTCTGCTGTTGAGAGCAATTACAATTTTCCGAAAACGGCGTGGGATACTTTGGCGCGGTCGGAGCCAGATCCTAGAAGTGGGGGAATGACAATAGCGGCCAATACGACGAGGATAGCCACAGCTAATCGCCACAAAATAATGTGCGGCACCGCATTTTTAAGACGCAGAGACATAATAATACGCACAACTCAACTAGAAAATGATCAATAAACACCCACTGGATCGGATGGTAAACTTGATTGGCGGCAAAGGCAGATACTTTTCCACATGCGTACTGCTGAGCTGTGGATAACCGAAAAATGTCACGGTTTGTGGATCGGCAATTCAACCACATCCACCCCCATCATCAGGCTATCGTTTGCGAAGGTTCAGCCGGCCCCGGCCCGCGCCGCCTGAAAAGGTGACCGTTTGCCGGGAGCCGCTAATGGTGACCCGAACCCGCCCTGAGACATCAAACTGGCTATTGTAGAAATCACCCACGTACCGGTTTGGCCTCACCATCAGCACTTCACCGGTCTGGCGAATCGTTGCTGACTTGGAAGCGCACCGTGCCGAAACGCTAAAGACCTTCGCACTTTGTTTGCGATACGTAACACGGCAGCGGACCCGCTCACGTGCGGCTGATTTCGGCGCCACATAGCCACTGCCCTGCCACGTTCCAGCTAAGGAGGCAGACATTGCCTCGCCGGCAAAAAGTGGCAATGCGAGTGATGCCATAAAAAGACTACTCAGATGGGGTCGCATGTCTGTGTCTCCTTACCTACGAGGATCACGCCATTGTTCGCGCATAAATATCATATAGGGACTTCAAAGGGTCGTTTGTAGATGCCGATGTCAGCATTGGGTCATTTGCAGACCTTTAGCATGGCGTAGCAGTATGTCAGCTTAAAGCCAGAAGCAGACATGTAGCTGCTTTGCAAACCAATCAATCTTGGTTGAGCAAATCTAGAATAACAGTTGCGTTGTTATGGTGTTCATCGCGTGCGGCATATAGCAAAGTAAGCGTTTTCTTCTTAGACAGTGATCGCAATCGATCCAGGTGGACGGCATTGGACGGTACCTCAAGTTCGAGAATGTAGAGCTCACGAAATTTTTCCCATCTGTCAGGCCGATGATCAAACCATCGCCTTAGATCAGCACTCGGTGCTATCTCCTTCGACCACTCATCAAGGCGTGCATCAACTTTAGTAATTCCACGTGGCCATAGGCGGTCAACGAGGACACGGTGACCGTCCGCCATTTCAAAGGGTTCATAAATTCTTTTAGTTTTCAACATTTTGATTTTGTTCAATGGGAATAAC
The DNA here is from genome assembly GCA_021775735.1 of Hyphomicrobiaceae bacterium. Lineage (GTDB taxonomy): Bacteria > Pseudomonadota > Alphaproteobacteria > Rhizobiales > Hyphomicrobiaceae > JAHZKN01. The sequence continues at coordinate 17,032 of JAJFHG010000004.1, read as the reverse complement.
CAATGCAGGTGTTTTGTACAAACCCGCATTGGTTTTGATCCCATGACTGAGACACCTACCGATTCTAAATCAATGGGACGGTCTATGCAGGGACAGACGTGCTGTCGGGCTTGTGAAGACTAACAACAGTAAGTACTGCTGCACCGTTTATCCAATAGTACCATGCATCAAGTCCTGTAAAGCCAAGTGCAATCGGGGCTGCCAAGAACGTAAGCCCCACGACAAAGTCAACAGAAACGTGCAACGAATAGGGAATAACACGCCATACGCCGAGATGGTGATCGGTGAGTAAGGTCAAAACAAGTGCTGCTGCGCCCGTGGCAACTGAGAGCCAAATTGCTAGCGGACTTGAGCTGCCTAATTGCAGAATGAACGGTGCAATCATGAGGCCGAAAGCGACGGGATAGTCGAGATAGGCGTGGATTGTGCGTGTGATAAATCGGGGATCCATAACATATGCTCCTGTTTGATCTGGGATGAATTTGGGCCCGCGCTGATCTACTGCGCGGACCCATGAATCGTGACTACTTGATTTCAGATGGCAGCTTGCTGGCAATCTTCGGCCAGTTTACTTCGGCCTTTTGGATTGCTCCTTTGACGTCATTGTTGAACGCCTTTTGGATGTCCGGGTTCAAGTTCAGGTATAGTTTACCGTTCACGATTTTCCACAGGCGCGGATCGCCGTCGAACTTCGCGTTCACCGAAACACCGTACGCGCAATAGCCACCATAGGCAGGTTCATATTTCGAAGGGTTCGCCTTAAATGCCTGCATGTTGGCGTTCGTTGAAAACCTATACGTTGCGGCTCCATGCTTTGCTGCATACTTTGATGTGCCTAGTTTTGCTTTTCCAAGTGTGTGGTAGGCGACTACGTCAAAGCCCCTAACTGCAAGCCCAGGTGCTGGCTTGCCGGCAACAAGCACACCTCCTATAGACGTGTTGACTTCAGGTCCGGCGATAGAAGGCGTAACAATTGCCATAAGACTGGCCAAGGCAAAGCTCATTTTGATTATTTGTTTCATGTGTTTGTACTCCATCAGTTCGTCGTTACGTATGCAGCCCGATTACAGGCGAACCGGACTTGTGCCGGGCGTGCTCAAAAGAATTGCGGATGTGCTGCATAGGCCCGCGTTCGACACATCTCTCCCGTTCAGCCAGAGCAGTTCGCTGCCTGTTGGGAATTTGTGAAGTTCTCCTGGTCGTTCCGTTTAGTGCTTCAACTCGCTTGCATGGTCTCCAATTGCTGTGCAACTGACCGTATTCTTGGATCCATCTTCCCAGATGGTCTATGCGCGTTAGTCCGGAATTATTGATCCATCGTCCGACAGCCCTGGCTTTTCCAGATGTAGGGTGTCAATTTCGATGAATTGGAGACAGAAAAGGAATTGTTATGCTGCATGACGCACTCAGTCAGATTCTGGACGTACTCAGGCTGCGCAGCTCGGTGTATTTCCATACGCATTTCAATCCACCCTGGGGGGTACGCGTTCCTGCATATGGCAATGTTGCCCGGTTCCATATGGCGATGCGTGGAGATTGCTGGCTACGCGTGGAAGGCACGGACGGAGCGATCCATATGTCAACAGGTGACCTTCTGGTCATTCCTCACGGTGCATCTCATATCCTCAGCGACACAAAAGACCGCGAGGCTATTGAAGTGCAGGACGTTATAAGTCAGTCGGGTTATGCAGGAGCTGGTGCATTGACGTTTGGGGGAGATGAAGGTGATCATACATGCAAACTGTTTTGCGGTCATTTTGAGTTTGATGACGATACTTTGCATCCGATCCTATCAGCACTTCCAAACTACATTCACGTCCCAAACACGCAAACGATGAACGCATATTGGCTTGAGTCCATCATGCGATTTGTATCGTCCGAAATCATGGGAGACCAAGCCGGATCAAATGCAATCGTACTTAGATTGACAGAGATAATTTTCATTCAGGTCATAAGAGCGTTTGTCGACAACATTGGTGATGCAGCAGGTTGCCTAGCTGGGATCACTAATCCCCAACTCGGCAAGTGTCTGTCAAAGATCCATATCGAACCACAAAAGCCGTGGACAGTTGAGGCAATGGCGACCGAGGCTGGAATGTCTCGTTCGATTTTTGCCGAACGCTTCACATCGCTGATGGGCATGACACCACTGGGCTATGTCACACAATGGCGGATGCAACTCGCGCGCCGCCTTCTGATAGATACCGAACATAGACTTATCGAGATTGCTGAAAAAACTGGTTATGCGTCTGAGGCTGCTTTCAATCGTGCATTCAAACGCCACTTCGATAGCACGCCTGGAGAAGTGCGCCGATCAACAACATAATAGGAGATAAGCCACCACGACTGCTTGTGACCCATTGCGGACATCATGGCTTCGGCTGCATATCGGCTGCAACAGCAGACATGACGTGTTGCTTGCCTTAATGGACCTAAAAGGGGCACTGGTCAGAAAACGCTAACCGTCTGCATGTTGCAAAACTATGTTTTTTGGCCGCAAATTTTCTTACTCGATCATCGATGATTATTGGGTGATTAACGAGACCAAAACTGGAAAACTTATCATGAGCGCAAACCCTCACGTATCTGTTGCGATCTTCATTGCGGTAATGCTCATAGTATTTACCCAGGACACGTCGGACGGGCACGCAACCACTGAACTCGTTAAAAGGTCGGAACTAGAGTTCATCCCGCTAAACCCTGCTCGCGGTGAGCTGGGTCCAAAATCCGGCAAACTTTGGGGAGACATACGAAGAGATGTGCCGTCGGGAATGCTCGTTACGTTTAGCGATGGGTTCCAGTCACCCCCTCACATACACAACATCACATACCGTGCCGTTGTTATTGAAGGCGCTGTTCACAATGATGACCCTAAGGCGGAGAAGATGTGGATGGGTCCTGGTTCTTTTTGGACGCAACCGCTGGGAGAAAACCATATCACCGCAGCAAAAGGTGCAAACACGACTATATTTCTAGAAATTCTCTCAGGCCCTTATCTCGTTAAACCCGCAGCTGAAGCTTTCGACGCTGGTGAGCTTCCCATCAACATTGAAGCCCGAAACATTATATGGTTGGACGCAGAGGACACCACTTGGATTAAGGGTGATGGGCCCCAGCAGGCCTACCTCTGGAACGAGAACACCGACAGTGACAAGAACGGTACGTTTCTTAAGTTGCCCTCGAGATTTTCTGGTGAGCTGAGCACCACAGCGCCACTCATGCGTGTGGTGACGATCCAAGGTGTAACCCAGGTTCAAGGTTCTAAAGGATTGGATAAACTTGCCCCAGGTAGCTACTTCGGTTCCACGGGCGCTGCGTCACATCAGGTATCATGCGTATCAAGCAACGAATGCGTCCTCTACCTGCACACAGAGGGAAAGTATCAGCTCACAACGCGCTAACACGGTGTCGAGCAGCTCGTGTACTAGGCAAGTGCAGCCGTCTCGTCGATCGGCATTGTATGGGCTCTGTTTTCTATTCTATTCGTAAAACTTATGGAGCGTTACAATGTCTGCTTTTGGTTGCCATTTCCGTAGTTTCCTCCATTGCCCGGTCTATAACTGATTACAGATCAGCATCCCTACTTCGTGAGACAATGCGTCAAACAGGTGAAAACAAAAAACGAGTGAACTAGACTGTCAATTCGAGTTTGGTTCACGATAGCTTGGCCAAATAGAAAAGGTTTTTCGAGCGGAACTTGAAGCCTTTGTTGATATTGTTGTCAGTGGCCACACGCTTCAGACCTCAAATTGACGTGTTGAAACAGATGCTCATTTGGTGGCAAAAAATGGGCCCTAAAAAAAGTGGGCGCGCCTTTCAACTAAACGCACCCACTCCCCACTCTGTCACGCAGTCAATTTATCTAGCTTTTTCCAAACGTTTGTCAGGCTCTAGCGCGTTGCCGATTTCGCGTTGCGCACGAGATTTATAAACTCGCTCCGGTAACCAAACTGATCCACACCTTTGGTGCGGCGTGCTAACTCAATGACGTCGTCGTAGCTAAAGTCATTGAGAGACGGATTTCCACGCAGCAACTGACCAAATCCTGCAACAGCAATTGAGAACTGGGCATCCTGTGGAGCCATATCGATCCGCGAGGCTTCCTCACTCGGCGTAATCGCCTGCGAGATCAGCTTCGATGCCGTTTCATTCGGCAACTTGTAACGTAGTTTCACAAAGCCATATTCTGCATCAGGGTCGACCTGCACGACAGGTGCCGTCTTAGATTCACCATAACGCAAAGGGTCAACGTCTGACGGCGCGCCGACAGGTGTGATTTCATAAATCGCAGTGACGCTGTGGCCAGAGCCAACCTCTCCAGCATCAACACGGTCGTTGTTAAAGTCCTCACGCTTCAGTGCACGGGTCTCATAGCCAATCAAGCGATACGACTGAACCCGCTCGGGATTAAACTCGACCTGAACTTTGACATCTTTTGCAATTGCAAACAGCGTGGATGACGCTTCATCGACAAGCACTTTGCGCGCCTCGTTCAACGTGTCGATATAAGACGCTGTGCCGTTGCCATTTTGCGCCAGGGTCTGCATCAAGGCGTCGTTGTAGTTGCCCTGGCCGACACCAAGAATGGACAGGAAAACACCGGACTTGCGTTTGTGCTCAATATAACCCTTCAACTCCTCGCGGTTGGTGATACCGACATTGAAATCACCATCCGTCGCCAAAATGATGCGGTTCACACCTTGTGGATCAAAGTTGGCTTCAGCCAAGCGATAAGCATCGTGGATGCCCTGTGCACCAGCAGTCGACCCACCCGATCTCAGCGCACCAATCACCGAGAGCACTTTGAATTTTTCTTTAACCTTCGTTGGCTGAAGCGCAACGGCCGTTCCCGACGCATAGGTAACAATGCCAATTGTGTCGTCTGGCTTGAGTTCGTTGACCAGCATCAGAAGAGCCGACTTCACCAAAGGAAGCTTGTCAGCAGACGTCATAGACCCCGAAACATCAATCAGAAAAACAAGATTGGCGGGTGGGCGCTCGGCGCTTGAAAGCTCGTAGCCTTTGACAGACAGATGCACGAGTTTGTTTCCTGTCCGCCATGGCGACGGCACAACATTGGCCTCAACTTTGAATGGCACGTCTGCGCTTTCCGGTGGTGCATACGCATAATTGAAGTAATTGACCAATTCTTCAACGCGCACCGCATTTTTTTGTGGCAACCGACCCGCATTCAATGCACGGCGCATAAACGCGTAAGAGGCTGTATCAACATCAAGCGAAAATGTGGAGACGGGATTAGTCGCAACCTGTTTTATCGGGCTAGACGGAGCGACCTCAAACTTGTCGCGATGTTCTCGAGATGAACGAGACGTTCTATCAGGGGTTTGTGAACCATCGCCAAAACCGGGCGCAGGTTGTGTCTGAGCCACCGTGCCGCTGCTATAATTGCCCACAGCACCAAGACCATCGGTTGGCCTATTCGGTCCCCGCTCACCCGATGATCGGGTCCAAGACTGACCGTTACCGCCAGCTGCGCCGAGACCTTTCCCCGCCTCCTGCGACCTGGCGCTGTTATCATACAATTCACCCAGCTGTTTCAATCGGCCACTGGCGGGCGGCGTAATGTTCTCTGTTCTTGCAACCTTCTGATCCGCAGTCGAATTGGCATCATCCTCTCGTCCAAGGCCCAAATAGGCGCTTGCAGATTTATCGTCCGGCTTAAGCTTCGCTGTTTTGACAACTTGAGGGGGTTTGGTTTTCGATGGTACAGGCGCTGGCAAAGCAACCGGCTTTTTTGCAGCCATTTTTCTTGGCTCGGCCGCAGGACGTTCTTCACGATCCGCGTCAGAGCTTGATCCTGAAAAATTCTGCAAACCTTGCAAACCGGTGACTGGACCATCGTATGTTTCAGTACGCTTATAATAAAGCGATGCGGGACCAATGATCGCTACGGCAACAACAGATGCCGCAACAGCATATTTTGAATACGCACGCATAGAGAATTTCCTTTCAAGCAAAGAATGATTGCTTGAAGGACGGGTGTGTCGCCCAGAACCTTTGGATCTGAAACTAAACTTGCGCCGTTTTGTTTGCGTTCGTTGCTCAGATTCCGATTGAGACTCAGATACGGATGCATCAAACTCAGCCATCCCAGCAGATAAGGCTGCCTCACGCGCAGCGCGACGCGGCTTAGGCGTTGGCGTTTGCGCAATCTTTTTCAAATCTTGATCTGTCATATGCTCACCCGGTCGCCTCCAGAATAAACTTGAGACGTTTCTTTGCTTCAAACAGATGCCAGGACACTGTTTTTTCTGTACAGCCGAGCACTTCAGCAGCTTCAGCGTGCGCAAAATCTTCGCCGTAGACCAACAGCACAGCATCGCGCTGTTGTGGGCTGAGGTCGCGCACCGCATCCCACAGCTCACCATTGAGCATCGCCTCTTCCGGCGTTAACGGCGATGTTTCACTTGAGCGCTCGATCAATGACACAACATGAGACGGCTCGGCGATGTGCACTCTTTGGGCGCGACGCAAACTATCTACCGCGGTGGTAAAAACAATCCGGTAGAGCCAAGTGGAAAACGCGGCCTCACCACGATAGCTTTTGATGTTTCGCGCAAGTTTCACGCACACGTCATGCGCTATATCTTCAGCCAACTCGCGTTTACCGCAAAACCGCCAAGCCAAACGATGGATATGGTCGTAGTGACGGTTCATCAGGTGCGAAAAGGCCTGGCGACAGCCTGCGCCAGCACGCATCGCAAGGTCGCGATCGCAGTCTTTTCCATCATCAACGAGACTGATGTCTGACACCGAGTCCTACCCTAAAAATGGCTCTTCACTTCCTTGGACGGACGACCCTACGCAATCCTTGGGGTCAGAGACAAAAAAAATATGGCATCACAACAGGCCGAAATATGGTGATTGGCGATAGAATTTCCGGGCTTTGCTTCCTAAATTATAGTGAACTGATCGTTTTGGACTCTGAAGTCTTGCCTGCCAGCATTTAACTTGGGATGGGTAGATAATGGTTCACGCTCAAATACTGGCAACACCGGGGACATAACCAATGGACTTTTATGCGCTGAATTATTCCTTGGCGACGCTGTGCCTCGTGGCGGCTGTGAGTTTTCTTCTCGGCCGCTGGTCAAAAGCGGATGGCCCGCACCGCCACGCCAAACCGATCGGCGAAAACCGTACTGCAGCTCCGGTTGCCAAACGGGCTCGAGCAGATCGCGCTCACGCCAGTTCCTCACACAGCGCTCTTTCTGCGGAGGCGGAACGTGAAATTGGTCATCTGCTGGACCGCGGTCATTTGATAGCCGCCATCAAGGTCGTGCGGCGTGATCTGGGTCTTGGCCTGAAAGAAGCCAAAGACTTAGTCGACGACCTTCGCCGAAATATGTAGTGCCCAACACGCGGATGACAATTGAGACTGCGCAAGCGCCAATTTACTCTTGTGCGATAGGAAAAAGGGTCTTATCGAGACCGATCGCTTCACGAGGACGACACACGCGATGACCAGTAGAAAACAAACACCACAAAAGGAAAAGCCGACAGGCGATGCGTCGCTACGCACCATTGCCATGCCAGCGGATACGAACCCGGCAGGTGATATCTTTGGCGGCTGGTTGATGGCGCAGATGGATATGGCTGCGGGCAATGCTGCTTCACAACTGGCTGAGGGGCGCTGTGCAACGGTCGCGGTTGAAGGGATGGCGTTTTTGTCGCCGGTCAGTGTTGGTGATGAAGTCAGCATCTGGGCGACACTGGTCCGCAAAGGGCGAACATCCATGACGTTTGATGTCTCAGCTTGGCGACGACCGCGAACTGGCACTGAATGCCAACCGGTAACCGAAGCCGAGTTCACATTTGTCGCGCTCGATGACAATGGCCACCCACGACCCCTGCCTCAAAACGAACCCATCTGTGTTTAAATGCCTCGGAAATTGGCATTGAACCTATTGGGCACGAGCTGCGTCACAGTCCTGTCTTATAAAGGCGCCACATCAGCCCAACGATAAAGCAACCCCCAGGTTGAGGTCTCTTACTTATGTTATATTTTTCAGCCGTCTCACCCACCAAGGTGCCATCTTTGCGGATGGGCCTCGTTGTGATGCTGCTCCTACTGATGGTATCACCAAGCAGCGCTGGTCCATTTAACGACTTTTACGGAACCTGGTCCGGACGTGGCAACGCCATCTTTAATGGCGGTGCGCGCGAAGCGTTAATGTGCAAAGCCTACTACACAGGAAAAGACAGCGATCTGAAACTTGCATTGCGCTGCGCTAGTCCATCCAACAAAATTGATATGCGCGCAGCCCTCACAGGCCAGGGCCAAGCGGTTGCAGGCACCTGGGAAGAACGAACATTTAATACACAAGGGTCTATTTCCGGATCTGTTAAAGGCAAGCGGCTTCAGGTTAAGCTCGATGGCGGCATAACCGGCACCCTTGTTCTCTCTCTTGGTGCAGACAGCCAACTGGTATCGTTGAACGCAGAAGGTGCAACGCTGACCGGTGTGCACCTGAAACTGCAACGCCGATAGACGTCGTAAAACGAGGCACCTGGCACTGCACCTACGGCCGATTCCGCGTGTGCCAACCTGGCCGCAGGTGCCAACCTGGATTGCCCGCCGCCGGTCTGCGCCATTTTAGCAACGATCTCAAAGGCTGCCACACGAAGAGCATTTGCCACTTTGCGAATATGCTATACTGCGTTTCACAATCTTAACGGATCAATGCAGGAACCCACGATGCTCAATCGCCATTTTATGTTCGCTTTGACAGCCCTTATCGCTGCCATCTCGGTGACCGCGATGGCTTCAACAACCGAAGCAGGCTGGCGCAAAGATCGGTATATGGAAATTGAAAACGGTCACACCACAGCCTATAGCCGGTTTGGCAATGGCTCGGTTTCTGGTGCCGTCCGCCCATCACGCAAAGGCCCAAAAGTGCAGTTGCCAAATGGCCGTTGGACCTATTGCCGGACAAGCTGCTCGGAAACGCTGCGTGTTCAATCGGTGGATCTCGACGAATACCACAACAAACTTGTTGGCCGCGGCTCCATACTGAACGAATGCGGAATCTTCGGCTGCCTCGATATTGGCTGGTAGGATCGTTAGCACGTCCGTCTAATCTAGCTCACAAAAAACAACTCGGTTTACTTGCACCCAGTTTTGGGACTGCTGACGCGCGCCCGACAAACAGCCTCAACGTCTGCTTTCACTACCAAAGCAGGCAGAACTAATGAAAATCGCATGGGTCTGGCGATGATCCAATCGTTTCACAGCGTTTCTTTTAAACCGGGAACGCGTTGAACATAGTACACGCGCTTGTGAATAAACGTGCATGCACCGCTTGATGTAGATCAAGTCCAATCGGCGCGTTTGTGGCAACTCTTCCATGGCTTGGAAACGCTATGGGAAGGCAAACGAACACATGCGAATTACTTCAGCGCGGTATTTTAGTCTTGTTACCGATGCTATCCCCCGATCCAACATTAACGCGACACGCTATTGGCGCCGGTCCATTGAGCGACCGTTTTTTGATGACCATCTTAAGTTAATATCTCAGATCGCGAGGCCAGTATGTTAGTTCGCGTGCTTGGCGCTGGCGCTGGCGGTGGCTTTCCGCAATGGAATTGCAACTGCGAAAATTGTAAGGCTGTGCGGGCTGGCGCGGCTGGCTTCGTACCACGCACACAGTCCTCGCTCGCCGTCAGTTCAGATGGCAAAGCCTGGGTTCTTCTCAATGCCTCTCCAGATCTGCGCCAACAGATTGCTGATGCCCGGGCACTCCAACCTGGCCCCGAAGATCAAAAACGCGCAAGCCCTATTCGAGCAGCGGTCATCACAAATGGTGACGTTGACCATATGGCAGGCCTCATCAATCTTCGTGAGTTGCAACCTTTTTCTATCTACGCACATCGTCGTGTCTTGAACGTCCTGAACGGCAATTCAATCTTCAATATTCTGAATGCTGAGGCTGTGCCGCGCACGGAATTGGAGCTTGGCATGTCTACCCCGCTGTCCGGCGACGGCAATGACCTTGGATTGACAGTGGAAGCTTTCGACGTTCCAGGAAAGATCGCGCTTTATCTTGAAGATGAAAACGCCGGGCCGGATCTAGGTACAGACACAGGTGACACCGTAGGTCTTAAAGTCACAGATCAGACCTCAGGCGTAAGCTTTTTCTACATTCCCGGCTGCGCCACAGTTGATGACAGACTTGCACAGAGACTTAAAGGTGCCGACCTCCTCTTCTTCGACGGTACGCTTTACGAAGATGACGAGATGATCCGCCAGGACCTGATGCCGAAAACGGGTGCACGCATGGGGCACATCTCAATATCAGGCGCTAACGGTTCGATTGCTGCCTTCTCGCCGTTGAAGGTCAAACGCAAGATCTATGTGCACATCAACAATTCTAATCCGGTACTCGACGACAATTCGCCAGAGCGCCAACAGACCGAAGCTGCCGGCTGGGAGGTCGGCTATGATGGAATGGAGATCCAAATATGAATGAGTTTGTTAAATCGTTTGTCCCGGGTGGCCCGGTTATGAGTCCGGATGAGTTGGAGACCGCCATTCGCGCCGTCGGTGCCGAGCGCTATCACGACAAACACGAGTTTCATAAACTTCTTCACGGGGGCAAGTTGAACAAGGGGCAGGTTTCTGCATGGGCGCTCAATCGCTACGTCTACCAGGAGGCGATACCGCGCAAAGATGCTGCTTTTATGAGTCGCGTCCACGACCGTGAACTTCGCCGCGAGTGGATCCACAGAATTCATGATCACGATGGCAAGGTGCCGTTGGAAGAAGAAGGCGGCCTCGAGCGTTGGCTGATTCTCACCGACGGGTTGGGGCTCGATCGTGACTACGTTACCAGCATGGAAGGTGCGTTGCCCGCCACGCGCTATGCCTGTGAGGCCTACGTCTACTTCGTTCGCGAACAACCGTTGGTTGTTGCCGCAGCTTCTTCTTTGACGGAATTGTTTGCACCGTCCATCCATCGCGAGCGCATCGCTGGCATGCTGGAAAGGTATGACTTCATCAACGATCCTGAAATGGAATACGGCAAACGGCGGCTCAATCAGGCACCGCGTGATGCGACATTTGCTTTGGAGTTTGTCAAGAAATACGCCAAGTCACGTTACATTCAGGAGGCTTGCGTCAATGCGGTGCGCTTTAAGTGTAATGTTCTATGGGCCCAGCTTGATGCGTTGCATCTGGCATATGTCCACGGCATGATTCCGCCCGGCGCCTATCGCCCAGAGGAGGTGTGACCATGGACGAAAGTATCTCCAAAAAACGTACAGTGGTAACGCAGGAAAGCCGTGTGGCTTTCCCGCCCCACATCAAGCTGCACCGTGACGCAGTGCGTCAGCAATGGCTTATTCTGGCACCGGAACGCGTTTTTCATCCCGATGAAATTTCGGTTGCGGTCCTGAAGCAGTGTGATGGAACGCGCACGGTGGCCGAGATCGCCGAAAAGCTCACCCATGAATATCAGGCGACTATAGATGTCATACAGCCCGACATTTTGGACATGCTGCAGGACCTAGCCGACAAGGGGTTGGTTGACGCGTGAGCAGCCAGGCACTTGCCGCGACGAGATGCTGAAAAATGCGCCTAAGAGGACCAAGACTATGAGTGAAGACATGACGCTGAGCACAGCGCAAAACAAACAAGAAAACGGCACAGGTGCCCCGATGGGAATGCTTGCAGAGCTCACCTATCGCTGTCCACTGCAATGTCCTTATTGCTCAAACCCTCTGGACATCAATCGCGCCGACACGGAGTTGACGACGGCAGAATGGCAAACTGTTATGCGCCAAGCTGGCGAATGTGGCGTTTTGCAGCTTCATCTGTCCGGGGGTGAGCCATGCGTGCGACCGGACCTGGAAGAGATTTTGCAGAGTGCTGTCGAGGCCGGGCTTTATACCAATCTCATTACCTCTGGTGTGACGTTGACTCGTGAACGGCTGGAAGGTCTGGTGAAAATCGGGCTGGACCATGTCCAGTTGTCAATTCAGGACGTTGACCCCAACACGGCCAAACTCATCTCCAACTACAAGGGTGGCGCTGAAAAGAAGCGCGAGGTGGCCCGCTGGGTCAAGGAACTTGGCCTGCCATTGACCCTGAATGTTGTGATCCACCGCCATAACATCGAGAACACGTCCGAGATTATCGACTATGCGGTCGACATTGGCGCCGGCCGGATCGAACTTGCTCACGTGCAATACTATGCCTGGGCATTGAAAAACCGGGCGGCTCTCATTCCGTCACGCGAACAATTCTACCAGTCCGTCAAAGTTTCAAACGAAGCAAAGGAACGCCTCAAAGGCATCTTGGTATTTGATGTGGTCGCGCACGATCAATACGCTATCCGGCCGAAAGCCTGCATGGGCGGATGGGGGCGCAGTCTTCTTACCGTTTCACCATCCGGCAAAGTTATGCCATGTCAGGAATGTGAAACCATTCCCGGCCTTGAGGTTGACAATGTGCGCGATACGCCACTTGAAGATATTTGGTTCAAGGGTCAGGCATTCCAGATGTTCCGCGGCACGAGCTGGATGAAAGAGCCGTGCAAATCGTGTGACCGGCGCGAAATTGACTGGGGTGGCTGTCGCTGCCAGGCGCTTGCCGTCACAGGAGACGCCGCTGCCACCGATCCGGCTTGTCATCTATCGCCCTACCATGATGAATTTGCAGCCACGGCGGAACACGAGGCCGCTGAAGAACCCCCACCCTTCGTTTATCGTCGTCTGGGCTAACCAAAGTCAGCCTCTGACAACAGGCCGGATTAGCCGAATAGAAAAGCAATTCTTTAATGCAAAGGCCGTCAGCGACCGTGGCCTGTGCATAACCCGAAGTGTTTAGCGGTCATGACGAAACCGCTTGGGAGATATCTCCTTTAGCCCCTCAGCAGAACTTGCTCGTCCGGCATGCCTTGCAGCGTGACCACGAGCATCGAGCCTTACCGACAGCCTGCAATGCTTGTTGGCAGAATTAACCCTGGATGCGGGTTTCGCCAAACCAACCTCCAGCCATAAATAAAGTGGCCCGTAATTTGCCTAGACCATCAGATGTTCTTTGACTGAACATATGCGGGCGTAGCTCAATGGCAGAGTGGTGGATTTCCAGGTCGCAGACATAGGTTCGACTCCTATCGCCCGCTCCAAATTCACTGAATATCTAGGCGTTGCGGAGATGAACGTCGGCGGGAATAACCGCTGGCATTGATCGGGGTGGCGATTCCTAGTCCGGCTCAAAATTCTTCTTAACGCTAATGCCGTTAGAATTTGTGGCATCAGTTTTGCTTAGTTTAGGTCGAAATAGCCAAGTGGTGGAGGCTGTGCCGAACGAGCTTATGCCAACAAGCGTGCACCACGATGAATTGCCGGGAGAAACCATCATGCAGCGGGTACGGATTTCTGAAGAAACGCGCGCTACAAGGGTGCAGTGGGCTCAAAATGGCTGGCTCTATGGATTAACCTTTGTCCTGCCCTTGGTGCTGCTCGCCATCATGGCCATGCAAACTGTAGTTCCCATTGCCTATCTGACCAAGGATCCTCTTGCTGTTGCCGAGTTGGCAAAGGGCGAGTGCTGCAGTGTTTACTATGGATTGCTGTCAAACTTTGGCGTGCTCCTATGGTGCGCGACCACCGCCATCTGCCTGTTCACAGCCCTTCTTTGCCTATCCAAGCGAACCAAGATTTCCGATGCAGTATTTTTCGCAGCAGCAGGGATGTTTACGGGTTGGCTGATGTTGGATGACTTTTTCTTAGTACACGAAGACGTTCTTCCAGCTTTCGGTGTTTCACAACCGTTGACTTATGCTGTCTATGCCGGATTGGCGATAAGTTACTTTGCTCTTTCTTGGAAGAAAATTATCACCTACCGCACCAACTTGCTTATAGCTGCATTGGCATTCCTTGGTACGAGCGTGGTTTTGGACGTTATTCTACACAGTGAGAGCACGACGCATATTCTTTTAGAGGACGGCGCAAAAATACTCGGCATTTCTGCGTGGGCTGCGTTTCATATTGAGGCCGCTTACCTAGCCGTGTCCAAACAGTCACAAAATATACGAGTTACGCTCACAAGCCCCGTCAACATGACGAACTCGTCACGCATAACTCCTGCTGACTTACCAAGGGGCGCCTAATTCTTGAACGAAATTCCAATCATTGATGACGTTGATACCCATCCGATTTACCCCAGTGAGGCTTTAATCCGTGGTGCACATCCAAAAGGTGCGGTCCTTCTCCTTGGGAACTACCGTCCTGCATTAACCGTGGCGCGCGCGCTGTCGGACGCAGGATACGTTGTGATCATGGGGACGGGTGGCGGAGAGGGCTACACAGAATACTCACGTGCCGTGTCTGAAAAATGGGTACATCCTTCCCTTGATGAGTGTCCCGAAACGTTCACCAAATGCCTCACAGAATTACTCATTCAGCGACCTGAGATAAATTTTGTCTATCCCGTTGCAGAGGAATTTGTTGCATATTTTTCCAAACCAGACTGCAATCTCCCAAGACCTGTTGTCGTTGTTTCCCCTGGATCAAATGTCGTCGCGACGTGTCGTGACAAAGTTGGTCTACTTGATTTGGCTGCAAAAGTTGGGATCCACTGCCCTGCTTATCGCACCCTTGTTTCACCCACAGATCTGGAAACGATTGCAGAATCTGTAGGCTACCCATTCATCATTCGCCCCTTACCCCCAGCTCGCCGTATTGGACATAAGAAGGCGGTTATTGTCGAGCGCGCATCTGAGCTAAAAGCCTTGCAGGGGCGTTTGTCTGACCGAGTTGGAACGTGGCTTGTTCAAAGATATATCTCAGGCCCGCGTCATGACGTTTTCTTTGCGGCACAGAATGGAAAAATCCTGAGTTCCATGCAGGTCGAATACCTTCGTACCGATCACATGGATGGTACAGGCTTGTGCGTATCTGGCAAAGTTGTTGCGCTCCAAACCACTGTTAGAGAGCCAACGGATGCCTTGGTTCGCGCGCTAAATTACACTGGCATTGGGTGTGCTCAGTATGTGATTGATCCTGAAACTGGACATTCCTGCCTCCTTGAAATTAATCCAAGAACCTCTGCCCTTCATAAAGTGCAAGAGGAGGTGGGGCTTCGTTTCTCAGAACTTGCTGTCTCTCTTGCAAACGGAAGCCTGAAACAAGAAGACATCACCCCAAGCCCGAACACGACCGGCCAGAAATTTGTCTGGTCCTATGGTGAACTTCGAGGGACAAAGTCAGCAGTTTTCAAAGGGGAAATCGGCGTCGGCCGTGCAGTCAAAAAACTGACCCAATTGGTCTGGTCAGGACTGCAAGCAGATATGCATTTGACGTGGAGTTGGCGCGACCCTGTGCCAACGATCCTGCTGTATGTTGATCAACTGCGCGTTAAAAAATCTGGAAAGTTGCGATCCCTGGCTGAGAAGCAATCTCAATCTGATTTTGATATCAAGACAAGCGGACACGGAGGCTTAAACGCTCTTTCTTGGAAGCGCATTGACACTTTTTCCGAGGCCCAAGAGACCTGGAAGCATTTGGAGACCGTTTCCAACCACTCTCCATTTCAAAAATTTGAATGGCTCCAGTCGTTTTATTCAACGTTCGGCGCTGGAGATGAAACAAAGTTAGCAATCATGGTTGGCGAGAACGACGATGGCGCTCCCGTTGCATTGTTTCCATTGTGCATCAGAAAACGCTGGGGCATTAGAACGCTGGAATGGATTGGCCAGTCTCTCAATGACTATAACACGCCCATTATTGCATCACAGGTGCATGATAGCGGTACGCAGTTGTCAAACGCGCAAGTTTGGAATGATATTGTCGCTTGCATAGGTGACGTTGATGTCATCTCTTTGTTGCGCCAGCCGTGTGGCCTTGCTGGCCAACAGAACCCGTTTTCCCATTTCAACAGTGATGTTGAGGCATCAAGCGCCCACGCGCTCAAATTGGGTGACGACTGGCCATCTTTTGCCAAGTCCACATTCTCAAAATCTACGCTACGACGACTGAAAGAAAAGTCGCGAAAATTGGCAAAGCAAGGACAGATCTCCTATACACGGCACACCGCTCAAGAAGACAGGGCTCAAACCATGTCGCTTATTCTTGAATGGAAATGTCGGCAACTTGAAGCAACGGGTGCGCGGAATGCATTTGAGGATCGGCGCTCTTTTGAATTCCTAAGGCGCGCGGCCGATAGTTGTCGCGATGGGCTCGAAATCATCACGCTTGATCTCGATGGAATTCCCATTGCTGGAGTTGTAACGCTGACGGCGTGCAACGGTCCACTTATTTACGTTATGTCGTACGATCAGGGCCCGTTTAGTCGCTCATCACCTGGAATGATTTTGTTGCACCACGTCATCGAGACGGCGATCAACGACAATCAAGAAATACTCGATTTTTCGGTTGGCGATGAACCCTACAAAGTCGCGCTGTGTAATTCGAAAACGGAAATGCGACAGACTATCAAGGGCTGCAGTTCGAAGGGAAAAATTGTTGCAAATTTCCTTCAAGCCCGACTGCATCTCAAACGTAAGATTAAGCAAAGCGATAGGCTGATGGATATTCTTCAGCGTGGCAACAAGTGGCACGGCCAATTCAAAAATATCGCCACGCGACCTGTTTAACTGGCCAGTCTGGGCAGACCCGTAACAAGAAGAAATGCACAAGAGCTGAACATGCAAGATACGACAACTCTAGAACGATCAAGTCATACCTTCTTTGAGCCAACAACGGTGTTGACTAGCGATGTTCCGGCCAGTTCGCTTGATGATTGGGAAATCAAAATAATTGAACCAGGCGAATGGGATAAAATCATTGCGCAGTTTGACGACATCAGTTTTGAACAAACAGCGGCCTTTGCCAAAGAACGCTGGGGCGCACATCGACTGGTTTGCGTGACTGTCGAACAGGCTGGAAAGGTTGTCGGCGGGGCGTGCGTGATAATTTTTCGATTGCCCGGACTTCGTCGCGGTGTCGCTTATGTGAAACATGGGCCGGTATGGCGCAGTCGTAGTAGCGAGGTTACTAACGAAAACTATCG
>JAJFHG010000030.1 GCA_021775735.1 Hyphomicrobiaceae bacterium | reverse complement strand
CTAACGCATCGCCTCTGGGGCCTCGACACCGAGCACACCCAATCCAGCAGATAGGACAGTTTGCGTCGCGGCCACAAGCGCCAGGCGTGCCGCAGTCAGGCTCTCGTCATCTTCGTGGATAAATCGCAATTGTGGCAAATCATTGCCTCTGGTCCAAAGACCATGAAATTCTGAAGCGAGATCATAGAGATAGAACGCCACACGATGGGGCTCATGGGCCCTTGCAGCACTTTGTACAAGTTTGGGGAAAAACGCCAGGCGCTTGATCAAAGCGAGGTCTGCGGGGTCCTTTAGCTGGCTAAGATCAGCCTCCAGCACGGATTTTGAGTCGGCCGTGAGCTCTGGAAAGGCCTCACGCGCCCGCCGGAAGACAGAGGCAGCGCGCGCATGCGCATACTGAACATAAAAGACAGGATTATCACGAGACTGCTCAGTGACCTTTGCGAAGTCAAAATCAAGCGATGCATCGTTCTTGCGATACAGCATCATGAAGCGCACTGGATCACGCCCCACTTCGTCAACCACATCGCGCAAGGTGACAAACGTACCAGCCCGTTTTGACATCTTAACCGGCTCACCACCGCGGAACAGCTTGACCAATTGGCAGACCTTGATGTCGAGATCGGCCTTACCTTCCGACAAAGCTTTGACAGCAGCCTTCATGCGCGAAATGTAGCCGACATGATCCGCACCAAACACATTGATGAGATGCAGAAAGCCACGTTCTAATTTGTTGAGGTGATAGGCAATGTCGCCTGCAAAGTAGGTATAACTGCCATCGGACTTCTGAATAGCGCGGTCTTCATCATCGCCAAAATCGGTTGACTTAAATAGCGTCTGCTCGCGGTCTTCCCAGTCCTCCCCCTCATGTCCTTTTGGCCGCTCCAAGGTGCCTTTGTAAATCAAGCCCTTGTTGGCGAGCACATCAACAGCTGCTTTGACGCCGTCATTGCCATTTGCGGTCAGTGACGCTTCAGAAAAGAACACATCATGACGAATATTCAGCGCTGCCAAATCATCGCGGATCATATCCATCATCGCATCGATGGCGGAGGAACGAAAAACAGCCAGCCAATCAGCTTCAGGTGCATCAACAAATGTGCGCCCATGTGCTTTCGCAAGCGTTGCTCCAACGGGCTTCAAATAGTCTCCAGGGTAGAGACCTTCTGGAATTGCACCAATGTCTTCGCCAAGCGCTTCGCGGTAGCGCAGGTGGACAGAGCGTGCCAACACATCAACCTGACCACCAGCATCATTAATATAGTATTCGCGCGCCACATCGTAGCCAACAAACTCCAGCAAATTGGCCAACGCATCGCCAAACACCGCTCCACGACAATGTCCGACATGCATCGGGCCAGTTGGATTGGCGGACACATACTCAACATTGACCTTCTTTGCTTGGCCAAGGTCGGGCTGACCGAACGCGGATCCCTGCTTTAAAATGCTGGCGACCAGATTTTGCCAATAGCTTGGTGCAAGCGTGACATTAAGAAATCCAGGCCCGGCCACCGACACGGCTTCAATATCATCGCCGCCTTCCAGCTTCCCTTTAATGGCTTCGGCGATTTCGCGTGGTTTTGTTTTGGCTGGCTTTGCCAACACCATTGCAATATTGCTTGCCACATCGCCATGGCTTGCATCACGCGGCACTTCTGCTTCCACATTTGGCAGAGCCAGGTCATCGTTGAAGAAGCCTTCGCTTTTCAGCGCCTTCAGGGCATCTGCAATACGCGCTTCAACGAGCGCAAAAACATTCATTTAGTTAACCTCTAATCCGTACGTGAAATCAGTATGTGATGAGCGAAAAAGGGGGCAGGCCAATGAGCCGAACCGCTTGCCGCCTATCTCAATTCCGGCGTGACGTCAAACAGGCGGCGATGTTCAGCATCGGCGAAGCGATCCGTCATTCCAGAAAGGTAATCCGCGATCAATCGATAGCGCTGCTGATCTGACAATGATTGTTCCGCCTGCTGCCAAGCGCGCGGCAGGTCAGCGCTACCGCCGGGGACACTGTAGTGATGAAACAGTTCCGAGACGATAGTTTCAGCGCGACGCATCACCGCCATGACCTTTTCGCTACGATAAACGCGGTCAAACAGAAACTGACGTAAGTCCTTGATCTGACCCGCCATCGACTGAGAAAAGCCAATAACGCCATGCGTGTGCGCCCTGATGGCATCTGGAGTTGCCGGGTTAAGAGCGCGCAGGTTGGCGCGACTTGCCTGCACCATGTCTTGGATCAAGGCCGTAATGAGTTGGCGCACAATTTCATAGGGTAACTGCGTCACCTCACGATCCACATCACACGCGGTATCAATTCTAATTCTGGCAATGATGTCATCAAGTAATGGCAGCTCACGAATGTCAGCAATTGAGATCAGACCTGCACGCAAACCATCATCCAAATCGTGCGTCAGATAGGCGATGTCGTCGGATAACGCCGCCGCCTGTGCCTCTGCGCTTGGCCAAGTGCCAAGATTAAACGTCTGCCAATCAGCCAGTTCTGTCATGACTTTTTGAATTGGAGAGGTCGTCTCACGCACCGGGCCGTTGTGCTTGGCCAATCCTTCAATGACCTCCCATGTCAGATTAAGGCCATCAAAAGCAGTGTACTTTTTTTCAAGTTTCATCACGATGCGTAAGCTTTGGGCATTGTGATCAAAACCACCATAGCCTTGCATCAACCCATCAAGAGCGCGTTCGCCTGCGTGTCCAAATGGCGGATGCCCCAGATCATGTGCCAACGAAAGACACTCGGCGAGATCTTCATTGAGCCGTAACTGACGCGCAATCGTGCGCGCGATTTGCGCCACCTCCAAACTGTGCGTCAACCGAGAGCGGTAGTGATCGCCTTCGTGATAGATAAATACTTGTGTCTTATGGGTCAGGCGACGAAAGGCCGTTGAGTGCAGCACGCGATCTCGATCCCGCTGAAACGGGCTGCGTGTTGCGCATTCCGTTTCTAAAAACTGGCGGCCGCGCAACGCCCCGGCACCCGCTTCATAGTGAGCCGGATCGCGTGCACCTGGTGCCAGACTTTCTCCAAAGTCAGCGCTGCTCTGTTTGGTCAGATGGCGGTTCTGCCCGTCCATGCCGTGCCCGGATCCTTTCTCGTTCGCATCTGCGCCAACAACTACCATGATTTGCCTGGCTTAAACCGTGTTCTACCTGCAGATGCGCGGGTTTGACTTTGGACGAACAGTTCCTATCTCAGTAATGGGCCTATCAAGCAGTCGCATATCCTTAACGGCCGCCCAAAACACGCAACCTCTTTCCCTTATTGCAGAACCCATGTAGAGACATCTTCATGACAACCGAGACAATACCAGCAAACGCAATACCACCCGTAGCCGTCACTGATCGAGCTGCCAAGCGTATCGCGGAAATCGTAGCAGACGAGCCTGCCGGCACCGTCCTCAGGGTCTCGGTTGAAGGCGGTGGCTGTTCCGGCTTTCAATACAAGTTTGATCTTGTGAACGAGCAAAACGCCGATGATCTGGCAATTGAAAAATCAGGTATCAAAGTTCTGATTGACCCAATGTCGCTTGAATATATGTCCGGTTCTGAAATCGACTTTGTCGATGACCTCGTTGGGGCATCATTTAAGGTGCAAAACCCCAATGCAACGGCTTCGTGTGGTTGCGGCACAAGCTTCACCCTTTAAGATCGCGCCATCCCTGCGACTTAACGGTTAAGAGCTTAGCAATGAAAATTGTCACCTGGAATATCAACGGCATCAAAGCCCGGCTCAGCGGCCTTTCCACCTATCTCAAAGAAACCTCGCCCGACGCCATCTGTTTGCAGGAAATTAAAAGCATTGATGAAGGCTTCCCGCGCGAAGTCTTTGAAGACCTAGGTTACACAGTCACGACGCATGGCCAAAAGGGCTTCAATGGCGTCGCCATCCTCTCCAAAACGCAACCTGAAGATATTCAAGTCGGACTACCCGGCGATGACGACGATGTCCAAGCCCGCTATCTGGAAGCCACGCTTGTTGATGGGAGTAACGCGGTCCGTCTCGCGTCGCTTTATTTGCCCAATGGCAACCCCATTGATACGGAAAAGTTTCCCTATAAGCTTGGATGGATGGCGCGCCTCAATGCGCACGCCAGAACGCTGCTAAACGGCGAAATGCCAACCATTCTTGCGGGTGATTACAACGTCATCCCACAACTACTCGATGCCAAACGCCCCAAAGCCTGGACAAATGATGCGCTTTTTCAACCCGAAAGTAGGTCAGCATTTCGCAAACTGACCAACGAAGGCTGGACCGACTACGTGCGCACCTGCCAACCAGACACGCCTGAATACACGTTTTGGGACTATCAAGCTGGTGCCTGGCAAAAAGACAACGGCATTCGCATCGATCACCTGTTGTTGTCGCCGCAGGCGGTTGATGTCGCGCAAGGCTGTAGTGTTGATCGTTTTACCCGCAGTTGGGAAAAACCATCAGACCATGTCCCTGTTTGGGTCGAACTCAATTTCGGTTGAAACCCGCTAGCGAAGCGGTGTTGAGCAACTTATCTGCGGCTCATGAAACGCAGGCAGGCCCTCTAGCGACGACCGGGCGGCGGTGGTCGCGCACCTCGAAAGCCAAGTGCTGAGCGTGATGAACCCGCGGTCGCACCACCAAGTGAGAAACCATCATTGTGTTGCGGCTGTGCGGCGATGGGCTGGTGTGGCACGTCCTTGATGCGCGATTCATCATCGTTTGGCACACGCGCAGGCTCACGCTGTTCCCAGATACTACCAACGTATTCACCGTCTTGGCAGGTGCGCAGAGGCCGGGCATCACCACCAAGCGCATGACGCGGCGAACGCGCGCGCACTTTACGACTGTAGCGCTTGCCCCAATTCGCAACGATGCCGGTGACCTGTTTACGCACACCGTTGGGCGCACCACAATAGATGGTCTGATAGATATCTTCGATCCAAAGCCTCTCCTGAGGTGGCGCATTTTTCACTGCAACGACAATCAGCGCCAGAGCCTGTACGGGATCCGCTTCAACGTGTTTGCCGCGCCAAAGCAAGTCCGCCAGGAACGCCTGCGCGCCCGGATGACCCTTCTCACTCAACGTACTCAGCCAATGTCGTGCAAGACGCCTGTTACGCGGCACGCCATCGCCGACCATATCCATTTTTGCCAGCTCGAATTGCGCATCCTCATTGTCGAATGTCGTAGAGGCATTGCTAAAGTAATAGCGAGCAACCTTGGGGTTTGGTTTTAGATCGATCTCCGAGAGCCCCTTAAGGACATACTTGGCGTAAGCCGTCATCGATTGGCCGACAATAGGTCCGCGTGGATCGACACCGGGATCCATTTCGGAATAGTCGCTAACAATCTGCTCGTAAATGTGAAATGCACGCGCGTGATCCGTGCGAGAGCCCAAGTTATCAGAATAGATTTGCGCCAGATAGTATTTGGCCAGCAAGCTATCTTCATCAGCAGCAAACTTCAGAGCAGGAACGGCAATTTCGTAGTAGCCACCGCGGTAGGCGCCAAGACCCTGTTTGAGGGCGGCTTCAGGCGAGCGAAATACGGGTTCGGCCGCGCCCACCATGGAGATGCTGGCTCCAAAAAGAACCAACACACTCGCGAGCGCAACCCTTGCCCACATCACGACCTGTTTTGCTTTAGATGTCTGCATAACAGATAACTTCCGCATGACCTCCTTCATGTGTGACCGCGCCATCGCGTGCGGGGCCCACTTCGTTTGCAAATTTGCGCAACACACCACTTTTGTATGGATTGTCAGGCGCTTTCCAGTTGCTGCGACGTCGTTCTAACTCGGCAACATCAACTTCCAAATCTAGCGTGCCGTTATCGGCATCAATGGCTATGATGTCGCCATCCTCGATCAGACCAATAGCACCACCAACAGCTGCTTCAGGTCCGACATGGCCGATGCAAAACCCACGTGTGGCTCCTGAAAAGCGACCATCCGTAATCAATGCGACTTTATCGCCTGCGCCTTGCCCATAAAGCGCTGCAGTGGTTGACAACATTTCGCGCATCCCCGGACCACCTTTGGGGCCCTCGTAGCGGATAACGATCACGTCGCCTTCGCTGTAACTACGTTTTGAAACCGCTTCAAACGCATCTTCTTCGCAATCAAAACAACGAGCGGGTCCACGGAACTTCAAATTGGTCATTCCTGCGACTTTTACAATCGCGCCTTCGGGTGCCAGTGAACCCTTCAGCCCAACCACACCGCCTGTTGGCGTTATGGGATTAGATGCCGGATAAATGACCTTTTGATTGGTGTTAAATGTGACATCTTCGAGGTTTTCTGCGAGCGACCGCCCAGTCACGGTCAAACAATCGCCATGCAGATAACCACCATCAAGCAACGTCTTTAAAATCTGCGGCACACCGCCAATGTCATAGACATCCTTGGCAACAAATTTACCACCAGGTTTCAAATCAGCAATGTACGGAGTCTTTTTAAAGATCTCCGCAACATCAAACAGATCAAACTTCAACCCGATCTCATTGGCCATAGCGGGCAAATGCAAAGCCGCATTCGTTGAGCCACCGGTTGCGGCGACAATTGTTGCTGCATTTTCAAACGATTTCAGCGTTACGATGTCACGTGGGCGAATATTCTCAGCGACAAGCCGCATGACAGCGTGGCCGCTTTCAAGCGCAAACGCGTCCCGGCTTTCCATCGGCGCTGGTGCACCAGCAGAACCTGGCAAAGCCAAACCGATAGCTTCAGAAACGCAAGCCATCGTATTAGCGGTGAATTGGCCACCGCATGAACCTGCAGATGGACACGCGACACATTCCAGCTCATGCAAATCTTCATCTGACATCCGGCCTGCCGAATGCATGCCAACACCTTCAAACACGTCAACAACGGTGACGTCCTTGCCGCGAAACTTACCGGGAAGAATTGAGCCGCCATACATGAACACAGCTGGCACATTGAGGCGCAGCATCGACATCATGATGCCAGGCAAACTTTTATCGCAGCCTGCAATGCCAATCAGCGCATCATAACAATGCCCGCGCATGGTGAGTTCAATAGAATCTGCGATCACTTCGCGCGACACGAGTGACGACTTCATACCCTGGTGTCCCATGGCGATGCCATCGGTCACCGTAATGGTGCAAAATTCGCGTGGTGTACCTCCAGCTTCATCAACGCCTTTTTTGGCGGACTGGGCTTGGCGCATCAAAGAGATGTTACAGGGGGCGGCTTCATTCCAGCACGATGCCACGCCAACAAAGGGTTGGTGGATCTGTTCTTCGGTTAAGCCCATGGCGTAGTAGTACGACCGATGTGGAGCCCGTGTCGGCCCCTCGGTTACATGACGACTTGGTAGTTTCTTTTTATCAAATGGTTTTGCGTCCATTGCTCGGCCCTTGTCCCCGCTTGTAAAGCACCACAACTCCTGAGCATGTCAGCAACCGAGATCACGACATCCTCAAGATTATGGTCACACCAGACTCGTCCAGGAGACGAAACTGAAATCTGTCGTAAAAAAACGAAGACACCAATGCCGCCCGCGCGTGGTCTTGGATCCATTTTAGACTGTCTGCTGGATTTGTGGCTCAATAGTGGCACCTTGGCCTCAAATTGTGGTAAATTCGCCACGTTAACCTTGCATCTCTCGGGCACCCATTTTCGCCAAGTCCAACCCTGGCAAAGCGCTCTAACCCTCAGTACGTTTTAGCGCGGCTTTAAGGCGCGCAATGCGCTCGCCGTGCTCAACAACGCGTTCTTTGTTGAGCGCTACGACATGAGCTGGTGACTTGGCGACATTCTTGTCATTGGCAAGCCAGGCTTCAGCCTTATTAAGATCTTTCTCGACCTTACCCATTTCTTTGTTGAGGCGCTTGCGCTCTACATCCATGTCAATAACACCCGCCAACGGGAGCGCCAGTGTTGCATCATCAATGACGATCAACGCAGCACCTTTTGCTGGAGCATCAACAAACGAGATATCGTCAAGACGAGCCATACGCTGAATGGTTTCGGAATACACTTTGGTTCGTTCTTTGATCTCTTGTGACGGTGCCACCATTTCCAACGGCAGCTTGGCGCCTGCAGGCACGTTCATTTCTGACCTGACAGAGCGAATCTCAGAAATCATCTCGACAACCCAGCCGATATCACGTTCGGCATCGTCCGATACAAGACCGTCAAGTTCAGGCCATGCACTGAGCGCCAACACTGTACCGCGTTGTTCGCCATGCTCCACCATATGGGCCCATAGCTCTTCAGTGATGTAGGGCATGAATGGGTGTAAGGTTTTCAATATCTGGTCGAGTACCCACGCGACCGTAGCGCGGGTCTCCGACTTGGACGCTTCATCATCATCCGCCAGGATGGTTTTTATCAGCTCAAGATACCAATCGCAGAAAACACCCCAGGTGAATTCATAGGCAGCAGCAGCAGCCTCGTTAAACCGATAGCCTTCAATGCCTTCACCGACAGCTTTCACCGCCTGCTCAGTTTGACCAACAATCCATTTGTTCAATGGTTCGTTCACGGATGCAGGATCAAAGTTCGTTTGACGCACGCACTCATTCATTTCCGCCAAGCGCGCAGCATTCCAAAGCTTGGTCGCAAAGTTGCGATAGCCCTTTACGCGATCTGTCGAAAGCTTGATGTCACGACCTTGGGCCGCCATAGCAGCCAGCGTAAAGCGCAACGCATCCGCGCCAAATTCATCGACAATCTCCAAAGGATCAATGACATTGCCTTTGGACTTCGACATCTTTTGTCCTCTAGCGTCGCGCACCAGAGCATGAATGTAGATATCCTTGAACGGCACCTCTTTCATGAAGTGCAGCCCCATCATCATCATGCGGGCAATCCAAAAGAAGATGATGTCAAATCCGGTGACCAACGTACTCGTTGGATAAAAGCGGGCAAGCTCAGGTGTGTTTTCGGGCCAACCAAGTGTAGAGAACGGCCAAAGAGCAGACGAGAACCAGGTGTCCAGAACGTCTTCATCACGGATCAGCGCAACTTCTTTCTTGTAGTGCGCTTTGGCCTTAGCCTGGGCACCCTCTTCGGTGGGCGCAACAAAAACTTCGCCATCTGGGCCATACCAAGCCGGAATCCGATGACCCCACCACAACTGGCGCGAGATGCACCAAGGTTGGATGTTGTTCAGCCATTCAAAGTAAGTTTTCTCCCAGTTCTTAGGCACAAACCGGGCATCACCATCCTTGATTGCTGCCAGCGCTGGCTTGGCGAGTGTTTCCGCATCCACATACCACTGATCTGTCAGCCACGGCTCCACAACAACGTTAGACCGATCACCATGAGGCACGGTGTGTGTTGTTGGTTCAATTTCAGACAGCAGACCTTGAGCGGCCATATCTTTGACAATCTGTAAGCGCGCTGCAAACCGTTCCATGCCGCGATAAGCTTCAGGAACAGTGCCCCGCTCATCACCAGCGGCATCAAGAAGATTGCCAGACGCATCAAGAATATTGATCTGCTCAAGGTCGTGACGCTTGCCAACATCAAAGTCATTAAAGTCATGTGCAGGCGTGATCTTAACGGCACCTGTGCCCTTTTCGGGATCAGAGTGTTCATCTGCTACGACAGGAAGGTCACGTCCAACCAAAGGCAGCACCACGTGCTTGCCAACAATATCACTATAGCGGTCGTCGTCAGGATGGACGGCAACACCACTGTCGCCCAACATCGTTTCTGGGCGCGTTGTTGCAACGACGACAAACCGGCTTGGGTCATCTTTAAGCGGATAGCGGAAGTGGAACATGTGTCCGCTTGGGTTTTTGGCTAACACTTTTGCCAACGCATCACCATCAAAGGGATCGTCTTCATCGCCATCAGACCATTTATATGACCCCGTTGTTTCAACTTGTTCAACTTCAAGGTCAGAAATGGCCGTTTGGAATTTTGGATCCCAATTAACGAGGCGCTTGTCTTTATAGATCAAGCCTTCTTCATAGAGCGCGACGAATACCTTGATGACCGCTTCGGATAGACCCTTGTCCATGGTGAAGCGTTCACGCGACCAATCGCACGATACGCCCAGGCGATTCAGCTGGTTGACGATGGCGCCACCGGATTCTTCTTTCCAGGCCCAAACTTTCTCGAGAAACTTGTCGCGGCCAAGCGCCCGTCGGTCTGGCTCTTGCGCCTCAGCCAGCTGCCGCTCAACAACCATCTGCGTGGCAATACCGGCATGGTCCATGCCGGGTTGCCACAAAACGTCTTTGCCGCGCATACGTTCAAAGCGGCATAGAATGTCCTGAATGGTGTTGTTGAGCGCATGGCCCATATGCAGTGAGCCAGTTACGTTCGGCGGTGGGATCACGATACAAAATGGTGGCGCATCCTTACGATCGGGCCGTGAGGCTTTGAAAACCTCATTGTTGGTCCACGTCTCACGAATGCGCGGCTCAATGTCAGCCGGCTGATAGGTCTTTTCAAGCATTAAGAGGGTGCCGCTAAGTATGAAGACTTTTCAGGTTCGTGACGCAGGTGCATCGGGTTGTCAACCTTACAGGCTTCAGGCCGCAATCCAACCATACCTGCTGTGCAGCCTTCAGGTTCAGCTCCACGTGGATGTGGAGCCGAGCCGGCTTGTGACATACGGTCTGCATGACGAGGAAGGACTGGGGTGTCTTAAGAGCTTTCTTTGTCGGAAGACCCGCTCTGCTCTGCCCTCAATGCCCGCTCGACGATACGTGGCATATTGGCTTCCAGCCACTTTGAAAGCTGCGGTTTGAGCAACTCGACCACAATGTCTTCGAGGCTACGCGATCTACTCGTCGCCTCAACATGCGCACCTGGTGCAATCTCA
>JAJFHG010000029.1 GCA_021775735.1 Hyphomicrobiaceae bacterium | reverse complement strand
TTACCTGAACTACTGCAGCCAGCATGCTCCAGGTTCTGCTGCAACGAAAAGCTGCATGCGCCGCAACGGTACCAAGCTTTCCAAGCGCTGCGTCAACGCTCTGGTTTCAGCTGGCATGGTTTCAAAAGCTGAAGTTTCTCGCCGCGCTGCACGCCGCCACTAATCATACAGTTAAGAATACCTAAGTCCCTGAAAACAGGGCATGCTTCTCCCAAGGCAGTACAAAGACCCCGGCTGATCCAAGGCAGCCGGGGTTTCTTTTTGATGTCAGGAATGGGATAATTTACGTTAGCAGCAGTGACTGATGAGGCGTTCGATCTGTCTGTTGTATTGGTTTGGTCTTGTTTCGAGTGGAACAGGCAAGCTCAGCTAGATAGCGCATCATGTTACCCATAACGATTTGCGATGGCATTTCCGCAGACAGATCTGCGCCAACACTTGTTGGGTCTTAAACATTGAAAGGACCTCGCCCATGAAATGGACAGTACTTTTGGCTTCGGTTGTGGCGGCATTTTGTGCGTTCTCAACTGCGCCTGTGATGGCAGATGATGTCTCTGATGTTGTGCGTGCGCGTGCTAATGCGCGCGCTGGTGGTGGCACCAGTGGGCACGATGCCTATATTTTGAAACAAAGTGGCGGCGCGCTGTCAGGCACCAAAGCAAAGGCGCGTGCTAAAAAGAAAGCTGCCGCCAAACATCGTGCGCGTAAAGCGGCTAAGAAAAAAGCTGCTGCTAAGCGCCGTGCCGCACTTGCAGCGAAGAAAAAGAAGACGGCAAAACAAAAGCGCGCTGCAGAACGTCGGGCAGCGACACAAAATGAGTCTCAAGATAAATCCAAGGAGACAGAGGATGCGACGGCAACGCCATCAACTGCCGCTGTGTTGACCAACCAGGATGTCGCCGACGATCAGGCGGATAAGGTGACAAAAGAAGACTCCTCTGACGTCGTTGCAACGAACGACAAAGATAAAACCAAGGACGATGACACCACTACAGAGGGCCCATCAGTGGACAACTCCGCTGTCAGTGAAGATGGCGCAACGGGTGAATGCAAGCGCTTTATTCCTGAGGTCGGTCAAACTGTGACAGTTGACTGCTAAGCAGCGTTTAAAAAAACAACGAGAGAACCGGCGGCCACAATGCTTGGCCGCCGGTTTTTTTGTTTGCCACAGTTTCTACACGCGGCCTTATTGCCCGACCTCGGTAAGCGCGTAAGGCAACAACGATCCCTGTTCCCAAGGTGACTGTTAGGTCGCTCTTTTCAGCGCATTGTGGTGCTACGTAACGCCCGCCTTGATGCGCGCGGGCCCAGATCAGAAAGAGGACTTCGCAATGAAATGGACAGTCTTAATTGCGTCACTCGTAGCAGCCGTCAGTAGCTTTTCTACGGAGCCGGTATTAGCGAATGATGTTGCCGATGTCGTGCGTGCCCGTGCCAATGCCCGTGCCGGTGGTGGTACCAGTGGACATGATGCCTGGGTCTTAAAACGTCATGGCAGGCTGAGTGGATCTGGCGGCAGTACACATCGTTATTTGGCGAAGAAAAAAGCTGCAAAAAAACGCGCTTTTTTGGCCGCAAAAGCACGCAAAGTAGCTGCTGCCAAGCGCCGAGCTTTGATTGCTGCAAAGAAAAAGAAAGCGGCAGAACGCCGGGCTTATCTTTTGGCTAAAAAGAAAAAGAAAGCCAAGCTTGCTGCGATTGCAGCCGAGAAAAAAGCCAAGACGCAAAAATTAGCCGCTGTAGAACAAGCAAAGGCAGACGCTGAGCAAAAAGAAAGTTCTTTTGTAGCAACGCCTTCGACGGCAGCCCTCATGACCAGCCAAGACCGCACACCGGAGACAGTGGATGCTAAGCCGGAACCAAATACCAATGTCGCCGTCGTTGAGCCCAATCAAGAAGCTGTAGCTGTCAAAGAGACGGCCACAACAGATCAAAACGTAGGCAACAAGGGCGATAATTCTGAGGAGAACTGCAAACGCTTCCTGCCCGCTATTGGCCTAACGGTTTCGGTTGGGTGTTAGTTTCGCCAAGCAACAAAATTGAAAAAGCCCAGCTCTCAGATTGAGATGCTGGGTTTTTTGTGCCGCGCATAGGCCATTAATCGAAGGCGCCACTCTTCCTTTACTGAATTACTTACAAAAGGAAACCTCAGGCTGGGTATGATTTTGGCCAAAGTTAGAGTTATGGTGAACTGCACTGGCGCGGGGACTGCAAAATGACTAATCTTTTGTCGGTAGACTGGTCTAAAATTCCAGCGCCAATCGATGATCGTTCTGCGAGCCACCTTCCAGGAGCGACCGTTCCATCAATATCACTTGCCTCGACAGATGGGCAGTCATTCAATCTTGCCGAATTGGATGGAACGACAATTGTCTAGGTATATCCAATGACAGGGAAACCCAACGTTCCATTACCTGAAGGTTGGGATATGTTGCCAGGAGCGCGCGGTTGTACTCCGCAGTCATGTGCATTTCGAGACCACTTCGCCGAGCTTAAGGAGCTTGGTGTTTCGCATCTTTTTGGTCTATCGACACAGTCGATCGAGGATCAGAAGGAGGCAGCGCAACGCCTCCATCTGCCGTTTTCATTGTTATCTGATAGCGCATGCAACTTGGCAACAGCGTTGAGGCTGCCAACTTTCGAAGTTGAGGGCCGGGTGTTTTTGAAGCGGTTGACGATGGTCCTCGTAGGAGGACACATCGAACATGTTTTCTACCCCGTCTTTCCACCCGACCGCAGCGCAGGCGACGTTCTAACATGGCTCAAAAGCAGGTGCGCCTAATTGACCTTGCAGCCTGCCAAGTGCTTCGCGCAATCGTGAACAACAGCAGGCTGTAACTGATTTCGTTTTAGATGTCAGTGATCGGTTGGCACCAGACAGTATTGCTAATTATCCAGGAAGCTTCTGAGTTTGCGTGATCTGGATGGGTGCTTCAGCTTTCTCAGTGCTTTGGCTTCAATCTGACGAATACGTTCGCGTGTCACAGAGAACTGCTGGCCAACTTCTTCCAGCGTGTGATCTGTGTTCATGCCGATACCAAAGCGCATGCGCAGGACGCGTTCTTCACGAGGTGTGAGAGACGCCAACACACGCGTTGTTGTTTCACGCAAATTGGATTGAATAGCGGCATCAATTGGTAGAACTGCATTGGCATCTTCAATGAAGTCCCCAAGGTGTGAGTCCTCTTCATCACCAATCGGCGTTTCAAGAGAAATTGGCTCCTTGGCAATTTTCAGAACCTTGCGCACTTTTTCAAGTGGCATGGCGAGTTTTTCAGACAACTCTTCGGGCGTTGGCTCGCGACCAATTTCATGCAGCATCTGGCGTGACGTGCGCACGATCTTGTTGATGGTCTCGATCATATGCACCGGAATACGAATGGTGCGTGCCTGATCGGCAATTGAACGGGTAATGGCCTGACGGATCCACCACGTTGCGTAGGTTGAGAATTTATAGCCACGCCGGTATTCAAACTTATCAACTGCCTTCATGAGGCCGATGTTGCCTTCCTGAATCAGATCCAGGAATTGTAGGCCGCGGTTGGTGTATTTCTTGGCAATGGAAATGACGAGGCGCAGGTTGGCTTCAACCATTTCTTTCTTTGCTTGGCGTGCTTCGCGCTCACCCTTCTTTACAGCCTTCACGATACGGCGGAATTCGGGGATTTCCAAACCAGTGCCGGTGGCAAGCTCGTGAATTTCTTGGCGGAGATCATAGATCTTTTCTTTTTCGGAGATGATAAACTTGGCCCATTTCTTATTCTTGGCTTCCATGCGTGTCAGCCAAGTTTGGTCAAGCTCGTTGCCGAAGTACTCGTCAATGAACTCGCTACGTGGCACGCCATAGCTATCGGCAAAACGCATCAAGCGTCCTTCAAGACCAACAAGACCTTTGTTGATCGCGTAAAGCTGTTCCACAAGGCTTTCAATACGAGCGTTGTTCAGCGACAAGCTCTTAACCGCGGTGACAATCTCATCACGGTGCTTGTCGTGGGTTTTTTGTTGTTGGCGCGTGCCCTGTTCACCAGCAACATGCTGTTCAAGCATCTTGTCTTGATGTCGGCGAAGCTTTTTGTAGGTGCCGGCAATGTTGTCAAAAGTTTCAAGTACGCCTGGCTTGAGTTCGGCTTCCATAGCAGCAAGCGATAATGCATTCTCGTATTCATCGTCATCATCATCGTCTTCCTGGGTCTCACCCTCAGAAGTTTTCTCGCCTTCTTCTGTTTTGCCGTCTTCCCCTTCAGCTTTTGGCTGTTCACCACCCTCGCCAGTTGAGGTACCTGCCTCTGCTGTCGCGCCCTCACCAGCCGGGTTCGCGGCATTTGGGTCATTCGGATTTTGTGCGTTCTTGGCTTCCGGGCCTTCATACGTCGCTTCAAGGTCAATAATATCGCGCAGCAGAATGCGCCCTTCATTCAGCTCATCACGCCAGATGATGATCGCTTGGAAGGTGAGGGGACTTTCGCACAAACCCGCAATCATGGCTTCGCGGCCAGCTTCAATGCGCTTGGCGATGGCGATTTCACCTTCGCGCGACAGAAGCTCGACGGTGCCCATTTCGCGCAGGTACATGCGCACCGGGTCATCAGTGCGCTCTGCAGGTTCAGATTTGGTGCCGGTTTTGGTAACCGCTGAGGATTTTGCGGTGAGCGCCTTGGAGCTTTCCTCGGCATTTTCCTCGTAGTCATCTTCGCTCTCAACGACCGTGATGCCCATATCGGACAGCGTCGTCATGGTGTCTTCAATTTTCTCAGAAGATACTTCTTCAGAAGGAAGGACGTCATTCAGCTCATCATAGGTGACATAGCCGCGTTTCTTCCCTGATTTGAGTAGCTTTTTAACCGCTGAATCTGAAAGATCGAGTAGCGGGCTATCGCCACGCTCACCATCATTCGAGCTCGCTGCTGCATCTGCTTTTTTCTTCTTCGTTTTTGCAGCGGTTTTTGTAGCGGTCTTCGCAGCAGCTTTCGCAGCAGTTTTTGTAGCAGTCTTCGCAGCAGTTTTTGTCGTTGCTTTAGACTTGGCCTTTGTCTTTATTTTTGCTTTTGCCTTGGTTTTTGTTTTGGTCTTTGCTGCAGTTTTCGCCGTTGCCATGATATATGAGCCGTATCGCTTGTGTGTTGAAGTGCTGTTAAACGAGGTGCGCAATGCGCCAAAACTGTTCACGTGTGGACGGGAGGTGGTTTAGACCTGCCTCTACGCATGCGCGTTGTGCCAAACCCTACGTAAAGGCCGTGCCACATTCTTTTTTTTGTTTGAGACATACAAAGGGGCTCCTGGCGCTAAACCCATAATCGGACTTTGACTGAGGCGGCTTGCGTCTGAAATTTATTTCAGAAGTGCTGACCGCTAGGCAGCGTCCGGTTGTTCATTTCCCGGATCACCTTCAGGTAACGTGTTGTGCGCATCTTCAATCGTCTCCAGACGATCCATCTGCTGCTTCAGTTCCTGGATCCGATTGAAAGCGTCTTCGCTTTCGTTTTGGAGCCAGTCGCGTTCCGCCGCTTCGAGCGCTTTGCTTAGTCCGAGTGCCCTTTGATGCAGCTCGAGGGTGTGGCGCCAGCCAGATTCCACCTCGTCGTGCCCGGTCTCGGGATTGGCAAATTTATCGCACCTGTGCGTGATCGATTTCTCAACCTGATACAAAATCTGGTCAAGACCTAAAACCGTCAATTGGGTGTGCAGGGCGGCTCTGTCAAGTGCTTTTTCGGCTGCCTGTGCAGAAAGCAGTCCATCACGTAGCCGAGAAAGCGCAGTTGAGGTGAATTCCAGGTCTGAAACGGCCTCTGCGTAGTCTTCAATTAAATGCGGATGATTGAGCAGCGTGGCGATCAGCAGGGCCTCTCGGTGCGGCAAGCCGCCGCCATCTCCGGCGACTAAGCTGCTTTTCAAAAGGGCCGCGCTCGCTGTCACTGGACCAGCGCCACCGGCACCCTCACCACTGCGACGCTGGCCAGATCCACGTCCTTTGAAGTGATCACGAGGTGCTTGAAAGCGTCCGTTGCGTCCACCAGCATTTTTTGAGTTGGTATCTGACGAGGCCTTGCGCAGGGCCGTCCAAAGCCTTGATTTCAACTCGCGTTGATAGTGATTGCGAATCGTTGAGTCTGAAATTTGCGCTGCGGCTCCCAGGAGCTGCGTTTCAAGATGCGCCCGACGTTCAGGCGTTGAAACATCCCCTTTGCTCCATTCACGCTCAAACAAAACATCAATCATGGGGCGTGCGCGGGCGAGTACTTTTTCAAACGCCGCTTTGCCATGCGCACGAACGAGATCATCCGGATCCATGCCATCGGGTAGGAACGCAAAAGTCAGGCTCTTGCCCGGTTGGACATGAGGAAGCGCTGTATCAATGGAACGCCACGCTGCTTTGCGCCCGGCCGCATCGCCATCAAAACACAACACAGGTTCATCAACGACGCGCCACAACAAACCAATCTGGTCCTGTGTCAACGCCGTGCCAAGTGGCGCAACCGACTCTTCAAAGCCAGCTTCCCTGAGTGCAACAACATCCATATAGCCTTCCACAATCACCAGCCTGTCGCTCTCAAATGCTGGCTGGCGGGCGTTGTGGAAGTTGAACAACACACGACCCTTATGAAACAGTGGAGTTTCAGGTGAGTTGAGATATTTGGCAGGTTGGTTTGGATCAAGCGCACGGCCGCCAAATGCAATCACATGCCCCTTCATGTCTCGGATTGGAAACATCACGCGATCACGAAAGCGATCATAGGGCGTTGCGATGTCTTCTCCGCCAATGAGCATGCCGGATGTGATCATATCGGCGATAGAAAAACCCTCTTTCGCCAGATGATCTTTCAAAGCGTTGCGTGAGGCCGGTGCGTAGCCAATGCGAAATGTGTCGAGCGTCTCCAGGTTCAGCCCACGTCGCTCCACGTAGGCGCGGGCGTTGCGACCGACACTGCCAAACAGGGCGTCCTGAAAAAAACGCGCAGACACCTCAAGCAAGCGATAGTGACGTTCACGTTCGTCCTCAACTTTGGGATCGCGATGAATAGGCGCTGGCAACTGCAATCCCGCCTCGCCTGCCAAACGTTCCACGGCTTCTGGAAACGCCAAGCCCTCGGTTTTGATGAGGAAGGTAAAGATGTCGCCGTGCTCACCTGTTGCAAAGCAATGGTAGAAACCCTTCTGGTCGTTGACGAAGAAGGACGGCGTTTTTTCATCTTTGAATGGCGACAGTCCACGCCACTCGCGGCCAGCTTTTTTGAGCGCAACTTTGCGACCAACCACCTGGCTTACCGGCAGGCGGGCGCGAATATCGTCTAAAAATTGCGGGGTAAAGCGGATGGCCACCCGAATTGTCTCCGAGGCTAAGAGTGCAAGCAGGCCCCATCGTCTCGTGATTCGCCAGACACCCAAAGCACCGCTGGGGCGACGCACGGAGGAGGGCAAAGCAGTACCCGTTATCCACAGGCCTGATCCATGTCAGGCCGGTGGCTGCTAGCCCGTAAGCAAGGCCTTCACCATGGCGCTGGCTTTTGAAAAGTCCATTTTCCCCGTGTGCTGCTCTTTGAGGGCGGCCATCGTACGCCCCATGTCCTTCAGGCTCTTGGCATCCAGTTCGCTGACAACGGCCTCAACAGCGGCTTTGATTTCCGCTTCGTCCATCTGTTGGGGCAGGTAGGCTTCAATCACCACAATCTCAGTTTTTTCTTTATCAGCAAGATCTTGGCGACCACCCTTTTCAAAGCTTTCAATGCTGTCACGGCGTTGTTTGATGAGCTTTTGAAACAATGCCAGAATTTCGCTGTCTTCCACCTTATCTTTGCCGGTGGATTGGCCCTTTTCATCGACGCGTGCAGCAATATCGCGGTCTTTGATCGCCGCATTGATAAGGCGCAGTGTTGTAAGGCGCGCTTTATCGCCACTCTTCATTGCGTCTTTGATGTCTTGGTTGAGGCGCTCGCGCATGGGCTGGCTCCGGTATGTACCAAAAAATTTAGGGGCAAAAGGCTTGGATGCCGGGTGTAGCCGGGGATCGGGCTTGGAGCAAGAGACCTATGATCGGCGGCGGTGGAAATGAGTGATATCATCGCCCGGGGCACGCGTGAATTTGACCTTGATCCCAGCCGCCGCTTGCGCTTCCGGCTGTTCTCGACTAAGCGGCTAGGCTTAGCTGCACTTACCACTTCACGAGCCTTGGCTCGCTAACCAACGCGACGATTTAACCGCCCGCAGATATATGCCCATGCCCAATCAAAACCCCCCACCCTGGACCGAGCCCGCAACGACAGCAGTATTGGTTCTAGATGATGGGAGTGTAATCAAAGGTGTCGGCCTGGGTGCAGTTGGTCAAGCTGTCGGTGAGGTGTGCTTCAATACCGCTATGACAGGTTATCAGGAGATCCTGACGGACCCGTCTTACGCAGGCCAGATTATCACGTTCACATTTCCGCACATTGGCAACGTTGGAACCAATCGTGACGATACGGAAACGTCAAACCTAGCCGCGTTGTCAGGGGTGCGTGGATGCGTACTCCGCGCTGACATCACTGACCCATCGAATTATCGCGCGGTTGAACATTTTGATGCCTGGTTGAAAGCACGGGGCATTATTGCGATTGCGGGCCTAGATACGCGCGCGCTTACCGCACGCATTCGTGAGCAGGGAATGCCCAACGGTGTGATTGCGCATGATCCCAATGGCGCGTTTGATTTGGATGCACTGAAAGGTGAAGCCAATGCATGGTCCGGCCTTTTAGGGCTGGACTTGGTGCCGGACGTCACATCGGGTCAAAGTTACGACTGGGATGAAATGCGCTGGGCCTGGAACACCGGTTATGCACGTCAGGAGAACACTGACTTCCATGTTGTTGCTATTGATTTTGGTTTGAAGCGTAACATTCTGCGCTGCCTTGCCTCTGCGGGTTGCAAGGTAACGGTCGTGCCAGCCAAAACATCGGCTGAAGATATTTTAGCGCGCAACCCAGATGGCGTTTTTCTGTCGAATGGTCCTGGCGATCCAGCAGCAACAGGCCACTACGCGGTTCCAGAAATTCAAAAGATCGTTGCCTCAGAAAAGCCCGTGTTTGGCATCTGTCTTGGCCACCAGATGTTGGCACTTGCGCTGGGTGCGAAAACCAAGAAAATGCATCAAGGCCATCACGGCGCCAATCACCCGGTGAAAGATTTCGCGACAAACAAGGTCGAGATCACGTCGATGAACCATGGCTTCGCGGTTGATCGTGACACCTTGCCAGCAGGCCTGACGGAAACCCATGTGTCGCTGTT
Organism: Hyphomicrobiaceae bacterium; assembly: GCA_021775735.1. Lineage (GTDB taxonomy): Bacteria > Pseudomonadota > Alphaproteobacteria > Rhizobiales > Hyphomicrobiaceae > JAHZKN01. Next base: position 144,487 of record JAJFHG010000029.1, on the reverse strand, counting down.
TGATGGTTCGAATTGCGGAATTGCGGTCACTGGAAAGCCTGCTTTCTCGGTACAATACCATCCTGAGGCCTCACCTGGCCCGCAAGACAGCCACTATCTGTTTGATCGGTTTGTGGACCTGATGCGTAGCTCAAAGCAGTCCTAGAGCTATTTCGTGTTGCTTGCGCGCTTGGCGCGCCCAGCGATGAGTCGTAACGCGGGGTTTGAGTAAAATGAGTCATAAGCGAAAATCATGAAGACCATCTCTGTGTTTTTAAGTTGTGCGGCTGTGCTGTTTTCAGTGGTTGCAAGTGCTGCAACGGAAGCGATCACATCGCCGCCTCGACAAGAAATGTCTGATGAGGCTTCCCTTAAAGTTTGGTCGCGCAAAGATAACCTTATTATTGACGGAGCGACGTTGATCGCGGAGCTTGCACAGCACCGGTTTGTCCTTCTCGGTGAGGTGCATGACAATCCGGTGCATCATCGCTTGCGCGCGCAAATTATTACAAAATTGAATATTGAACGCGCGCGCATCAACTCGCAGGCCTCACCCCCGGCTGCTGTTTTTGAACACGCTTCAACCGATCGACAGCCTCAGTTTGATGCGTTGACAGCGCGCAATCAGACGACCACAGATCCGGACCGTGCAGGTGGGACGGACGAGGTTGCTGCATTTTTTAAAGCCGTTGATTGGCGTTCCCGTGGTTGGCCAAATTCGGAACTGTTTGTTCCATTGGTCAAAGCTGTTCTCAAAGCTCGTATGTCGCTCTATGCCGGAGATGTTCCCCGCCAGCGCATGATGCGTGTTGCACGCGGGTCTTCAACACCGGAGTCTGATGCGCTTCCAGACGCTGATATCGCGCGTCTCAAGCTGGATAAAACACTTGGTAAGGCTAACAATCAAGCAGCTTTAACTGAAATAGCTGAAGCGCATTGTGGTGTGCTTCCAGAGTCGATGTTGGAGCCGATGGCCTATGCGCAGCGCCTGCGTGACGCAACACTTGCCGACATACTTATTAAGGCTTCTGAGAAACAGGGTTCAGCCATACTCTTTGCAGGCAATGGCCATGTCCGCGACGACCGTGGTGTGCCCTGGTATATCCGCACTCGGACAGGTGCGAAGGTCGTCTCTGTGCTGGTTGAGGAAGTGCGATCAGGGACGCCCAAAGACCCCAGCGTTAAGACTGAAGGGGACACCGCACCCCCCGCCTCAGCGCCGCCAAACGATACCCCAGCGGCTGATTACGTCATTTGGACACAACCGCATGAGCGCCCAGATCCGTGCCGGAAACTGCGAGAAAAATACGGCAAAACAAAGAGATAGACGCGACCTGGGTGAGTGCCGTAAAACATGTCCGAAGTTTAAGGACTAAGCTGACCAAGAGCCTCGTATAAAGAAGGCTGACCCCCCGCTAGAGAGGAAGATTATGCGCGTTAAAATATCGATCATCTGTGCCCTGTTTGCCTTGGTGAGCGCACCTGTTGCGCACGCGGAGAAGGCATCAAAAGCGTGTGGCCAGGAAGTTGTGGCAGCCTTTGATAAGCAGCGTGCCAGCAAGGGCTGGAAGGCAGATATCATTTCAAAAACAGCTGCCGGTGTTCAAACACAATCGTTTACCTATGTGCCGCCGTCTTCGATGTATCGCAAGATTGAGGCGCCAGGCAATCAGTCAGTCGAAACAATTGGGATGGGCACTTATGCTTGGTATGATGAAGGCAATGGCTGGTATGAAATGCAGCCGCAATTTGCGACGATTGTAACCAGGCATTTGCGCGGCGTGTTTGCACCGGAAAAGAAAGATGCACCTGACTACATCTGTCTCGGTGACGTGACGTATGAGGGCAAATCGTACAAGGGCTATCGCACACCTGCAGGCACTGATGGCGATACAAGTGGCATCGCGCGAACGATCTACGTTGATCCCAAGACAGGTCTTGTTGCCGTTAACTTGATCTCCAAGGTTGGCGAAGAAAAAGATCCCAAAGTTCGCCAAGTGTACAGCTATCCTGACAACCTCAAAGTTGAGGCTCCAGTCGGCGCGCCAATGGCAACAAAACAATAGCTAAGCGCGCATTGGTTCAGGATGTAATTCAGGTAAGGAGAGCGCAAATGAAGCGCATGAGTTTGGCAGCCATTGGTTTAGGTGTTGCCCTTGTAAGTGGGCCGGCTTTGGCTGATTGCTCACAAGAAGTTGCTGACGCGGTTAAGCTACAGTCGGAATCAAAGATGTGGCGCAAAGAATCCAACATCATTACGGAAAATGGTCCTGTTAAGATGACCATTGAAGTGGTTGCGCCAGACAGAATGCGCCAGGTGGTGAGTCTTGTTGTTAATCCCAAGCCGGTTGAAAGTGTGTTAATCGGTGGCAAGGCCTGGACAAAAGCCAACGGGAGTGGCTGGAAAAAGCTGGATGCCAAACCAACCGGTGAGTTGTTCACGTTCTTTCAATCGATCACCGGGACCAAGATCCAAGATGTTGGTAAGTTTCGTTGTCTTGGCGTTGAGCCTGTAAAGGGGCGCCAACTGCGCGCCTATCTCGGCATTGAAGATACCTCCAAGCCACCAATTGGAAAAGACACCAAACCGAAAAATGAAGCTGAACGTGTTGTCTATGTTGATCCAGATACCGGCCTTCTGGCGAGCACCGTCTATGCTCGCAAAGGGATGCGCGACAGGCCGATTTTTTCTGACACGTTTACCTACCCAGATGACCTCAAAATCGAACAGCCAAAGGTCAACTAGGCCGTTGGCCTTAACGTCGATGTGGCTGAGAGGTTTTTTTCTTCGGCATCGGTTGCAGGCTTAGGGCTGAGCTCCAAGCCGGCATCACGTCCGCTCGATTTTTTGGTGGTAGGAGATGCCCGGACATCGGCGTGAGCGGTTCTAGCGGCATGACGCAGGCAGGCGAGTGGATTTAGGCCTCGGCTTTGAGGCCCGGCCCCGAGGCGTCTGCCAGAGTGCCACATGTTGCTTCATCTAGCCTACCCCCAGATAACTTGCCCCCGCGCGCTCACGGCCTATAGCCAAACCCCGTCCCGTCCACTAGAACACGCCCCCGACATGCCAAAACGCACAGACATCAAATCGATCCTGATAATTGGGGCCGGGCCAATCGTGATCGGCCAGGCTTGCGAGTTCGACTATTCAGGAACCCAGGCTCTCAAAGCGCTCAAAGAAGAGGGCTACCGGATCATCCTGGTGAACTCCAATCCAGCGACGATCATGACCGACCCTGATCTGGCTGATGCAACTTATGTCGAGCCAATCACACCAGACATCGTTACCAAAATTATCGAAGCTGAACGCCCTGATGCCATCTTGCCCACCATGGGTGGCCAGACTGCGCTCAACACCGCGCTCGCGCTTGATAAAAAAGGTGTGCTGAAAAAGTTCAACGTTGAACTGATTGGCGCCAAGGCTAAAGCCATCGATATGGCTGAGGACCGCGAATTGTTTCGTGCTGCCATGGAGCGTATTGGACTTGAAACGCCAAACTCGATGTTGGCGCACACGCGCGATGAGGCCCAGCAGGCGCTCGATGTTGTCGGCCTGCCCGCCATCATACGTCCTTCGTTCACATTGGGCGGCACTGGCGGTGGCATTGCTTATAACCGCGAAGAATATTTCGATATCATCGAGCGTGGCCTTGATGCCTCTCCAACCACTCAGGTTCTGGTCGAACAATCCGTTCTTGGTTGGAAAGAATATGAGATGGAAGTCGTTCGCGATCACGCCGACAACTGCATTATCATTTGTTCGATTGAAAATGTTGATCCGATGGGCGTGCACACTGGTGACTCGATCACCGTTGCTCCCGCCCTGACCCTGACCGACAAAGAATACCAGATTATGCGTGATGCCTCGATTGCGGTGCTGCGCGAAATAGGTGTCGAAACCGGCGGTTCGAATGTGCAGTTCGCGGTTAATCCCGACGATGGCCGTTTGATTGTCATTGAGATGAATCCGCGCGTCTCTCGATCTTCAGCACTGGCGTCTAAAGCAACTGGTTTTCCAATTGCCAAGGTGGCGGCTAAGCTGGCTGTCGGCTACACGCTTGATGAATTGAAGAATGATATTACCGGTGGCGCGACACCAGCTTCGTTTGAGCCCACGATCGACTATGTCGTCACCAAAATTCCGCGCTTTGCGTTTGAGAAGTTTCCAGGTGCCGATTCAACATTAACAACCGCTATGAAATCGGTTGGTGAGGCGATGGCGATTGGTCGGACTTTTGGTGAGAGTTTGCAAAAAGCGTTGCGCTCCATGGAAACAGGTCTGACCGGCCTTGACAGCATTGAGATCGAAGGCATTGGCCTGGGTGACGACAAAAACGTGCTGCGCGCAGAGATCGCACGACCCTCACCAGATCGGTTATTGCGCGTTGCCCAAGCACTGCGTCATGGCATTGACCTTGAAACCGTGCATGCTTTTTCAAAAATTGATCCTTGGTTTATTGCGCGCTTGCAGGAACTGATTGAACTGGAAGCGCGTGTTGAAGCCCATGGATTGCCAAAGTCGGCAACTCAGATGCGGCAGTTAAAGGCTGCAGGTTTTTCAGATTCACGTCTTGCAGATCTTGTACAGTGCGCGCAATCAGATGTCTATAAGCATCGCGCTGAGCTGGATGTGCATCCGGTATACAAGCGCATTGACACCTGTGCGGCAGAGTTTGTTTCGCCAACAGCTTATATGTATTCAACGTATGAGTCGGGACTGTTTGATGCGCCCCTGAGTGAAGCTGAACCCAGCGACAAACAAAAGATCATGATCCTGGGCGGTGGCCCGAACCGGATTGGGCAAGGCATTGAGTTTGACTATTGCTGTTGTCATGCCTGCTTTGCGCTGACCAAAGCCGGCTATGAGACTATTATGGTCAACTGTAACCCGGAAACGGTTTCAACCGACTATGACACATCAGATCGGCTTTATTTTGAACCGCTGACACAAGAAGATGTTCTTGAAATTGTTCGTGTCGAGCAGTCTAACGGCACACTCAAAGGCGTAATTGTCCAATTTGGTGGGCAGACACCATTGAAGTTGGCGAGCGCATTGGAAGAGGCGGGCGTGACCATTCTTGGTACGTCGCCAGATGCCATTGATTTGGCCGAGGATCGAGACCGGTTCAACGCCTTGATCACGAGGCTTGGGTTGACGCAGCCACAATCGGGTATCGCGTCAGATCCACAAGAGGCACGCGCGATCGCAGAGCGTATTGGGTATCCTGTTGTGATCCGACCATCTTATGTCTTGGGTGGTCGCGGCATGGAAATTGTCTATGACAATGCCGAGGTTGATCGGTATGTGGTCAAGCTTTCAAAAACTCTTGATGGGCCGTCAGAACTAGCTGTCTCCAAACAACGCCCGTTATTGATTGACCGCTATTTGACGGAGGCGGTTGAAGTTGATGTCGATTGTCTCTGTGATGGCACGGATACATTTATCGCTGGCATCATGGAACACATTGAAGAAGCGGGAATTCATTCCGGTGATTCAGCCTGTTCATTGCCACCACACTCCTTGGGCGAAGACGTCATCGCTGAACTTGAGCGCCAATCGCGGGAATTGGCGCTTGCGCTGAATGTCGTCGGATTGATGAACGTCCAGTTCGCGATCAAGGATGGGGAAGTGTTTATTTTGGAAGTAAACCCTCGCGCCAGTCGAACCGTGCCATTTGTTGCTAAAGTGATCGGCAAGCCGATTGCCGCGATGGCCGCCCAAGTTATGGCTGGAACAAAACTGTCGGAGTTTGATCTCGTCAAAACCAAGTCAGACCACATTGCGGTCAAAGAAGCTGTGTTTCCTTTTGCACGCTTTCAGGGTGTGGACACTGTACTTGGCCCAGAGATGCGCTCAACAGGCGAAGTGATGGGGATTGATCGTGATTTTGCGCTGGCATTTGGCAAGAGTCAGCTCGGTGCATCGCAGTCGTTGCCCATGACAGGGACCGTTTTTGTATCGGTCAAGGATCGCGACAAAGCGCGCGTGATCGAGCCGTTACAAGACTTGCTAGCGATGGGCTTCAAGCTTATTGCTACGCGCGGTACTAAGCGCTTCCTGGAAGCCAATGACGTACCGTGCGAGACCATCAATAAGGTGGCCGAAGGGCGTCCCCATATCGTTGATCTGATCAAGAACGGTGATGTCGCCCTAGTGTTTAATACAACTGAGGGATTGAAAGCTTTGGTCGACTCAAAGGCTATCCGGCGGACAGCCTTGCTTCACCACATTCCGTATTATACTACTGTTGCAGGTGCTATTGCTGTGACAAAGGCGATCAAAGCTTTGAAGGCGGACGAGCTTCAAGTGGCATCCCTGCAGTCTTATGCGCATTGCGGTTAGAGCTCGCAATGAGCAGTCCCACTTTTTTGCAACACGGACCATTTGCGGTCTAAAGTTGGATGTTATGACGAGAGATGGTTTCGCGGCAACTGACGCGGAGCTTGAAGGAGGTTTGAGTCATGTCTATGGAACGTATTCCGATCACCCAAGAAGGGTTGCAGCAGTTGGAAGTTGAACTGCAGCGCCTGAAATCGGAAGAGCGGCCACGCATTATTGCGGCGATTGCGGAAGCGCGTGCGCATGGCGATTTGTCGGAAAATGCCGAATATCATGCTGCCAAAGAACAGCAGGGTCTTAACGAAGCACGTGTCGCTGAATTGGAGGGCACGATCTCACTTGCTGAGGTCGTTGATCCGACAAAGCAAACTGGCAAGAACATCAAATTTGGCGCGACGGTATCGCTGGAAGATGAAGATACTGGTGACAAGGTAAAGTATAAAATCGTTGGCGATTCCGAAGCCAACGTTTCTGAGGGCAAAATTTCGATTTCAAGCCCAATTGCCCGTGCGCTGATTGGAAAGTCCAAAGGCGATTCTGCGGAAGTCACAACACCGCGTGGCGCCCGCTCCTATGAAGTGCTCAAGGTCGAGTGGAAGTAGGTTGCGTTTCCACGCGCAGATCTGGCTTTCCGGAGTTGGTTCACTTAACGTTTTCAAGCGACGTTGCAGAAATTGTAGTGTCGCCTCCAAAAAAAATTGGTGGCGCGGCGCCTCGACTACTGCCACGTTGCCATGGCCAAAGACTTCCTGAGAACGACTGTAAAAGTGAAAAACGTTCCTTTGACAATCAAACAGGAACGCCTGGTGTTTGTTTGGCGCGGCGGATGGTGAGGTTGGTTTTGACGCTTGCAACATTCTTTGCTGACGTGAGGTCATTCAAGATAAAATTTTGAAATGCAGGTAAGTCGAGGGCCACGCACTTCAGAATGTAATCGCTTTCACCTGACAACATGTAGGCTTCACGCACCAAAGGCCACGCCAGCACCAAATTTTCAAAGGCGTGGAGATCAGTTTCCGCCTGGCTATGCAACCCCACCAGCACAAACCCCGTCACATCAAAACCAAGTGCTGTTTCATCTACCAAAGCGGTGTATCCGGTTATCAGGCCGGCCTGCTCAAGGACTCGGACGCGACGCAAGCAGGGTGGGGGTGACAGGCCCACGCGGTTTGCCAGGGCGACGTTGGTCAGGTTGCCATCCGATTGTAGCTCTTTGATAATTTTCCAGTCCGTTGCATCAAGGGTGTGCGGCATTTCAACAGATTTCTCAATGAGGGCTGTAACGCACCGTGGCGGCCCCAGGTGTGAACCTTTGTAATGAAGGGCCAAGGGACAACTTGTGATAGCCGCCGGGTCAAAGACTTGCAATGATGACATGGTTGGGGGCTAACACAAGCTTGGACTTGTCTGCTCCGTTCCGGTCCGCCTAGATCACGCAACGATGACATCAGATTCGCCGAACCATCGATTAAAAGACCTTAGCGTCGCCAGCCTTGCTGGCCGCAGCTGCTGGGTATTGAGCGATGGCAAAAAGGGTCACGAGGTGCAGAGCCTGGGTGTTGCCGAAGCGCTCGACCTGGACGTTACGATCAAGCGCGTCGACCCTAAAGGTCTGGCGCGTCGGTTTGCACCTTACGCACCGGTTTCACGACACGAGCAGTTTGGTGCTGCAAGTAGCCCGTTCAGCCCACCGTGGCCTGAGGTTGCGATCGGTGCAGGGCGTTTGGTTGTGCCATATATGCGCGCTCTTAAACGCCATGCAGGTCGCGATACATTTACGGTTATCTTGCTGGATCCAAAATTTGGACTCGCAACCGCGGACCTCGTTTGGATCCCGTTGCATGATCAAACGACCGGCGCCAATGTCATCTCTACGTTAGCGCCGCCCCATCGTCACTCACCCTCATCACTGGCGCTGCTTCGTGATGAAAGACCACCGTTTCAGGTGCCGGATGAAAAAACAAAAGCTGTTGTGTTGTTGGGCGGGCCAAACGGACGCCATCGCTATTCAGATGCGACGATCAAAAGGCTTGTCACCTCGTTGCGCTCCTTGATCAAGTGTAATGTCACGTTGCTTGCGACATTGTCACGGCGCACGCCGCCAGAGCTTGCACAGGCTGTCAAAGCCGTCGTTGAAGATAGTGAAGGATTTTTCTGGGACGGTGCTGGTGAAAATCCATTGGCGCATTTTTATGCGCATGGGGATATGTTCATTGTGCCTGCAGATTCCATAAACATGACGGCCGAACCTTGCGTCACCGGCCGCCCGGTATACGTGTTTCACCCTGACGGCGGGTCGGAAAAATTCACGCGTTTCCACCAAACGCTGTCAGAGCACGGTGCCACGCGCGCCTTGCCCGCAAGTTTCTCACACCTTGAGAGCTGGTCTTATCCGCCGCTATTTGCTGCCGACACGATTGCTGAAGACATTGTTCGGCGCTGGGCACAATCTCGGAGCCCCTGAGTAAGGCGCACCTGGATACACCTGCGACACGAGTTGCCTCAATGCTTGTCGCCTGCTGCGAAGTTAGCTAGAAGGCGGCACTTCCCTTCGAACAAGATGGAGACGCGCCCCGATGGCAGCCGCCCACCAGTATGTCTACCACATGCACAAGCTCTCGAAGACCTATCCCGGAGGCAAGCAGGTCCTCAAGGATATTTCGTTATCATTTCTGCCTGGCGCCAAAATTGGCGTCGTTGGTCTCAATGGTGCTGGTAAGTCAACGTTGTTGAAAATCATGTCCGGCTTGATGGATGACTACACTGGCGAAGCTTGGGCCGCTGACGGAATCAAACTTGGCTACTTGCCGCAGGAGCCTGAATTGGATCCTGAAAAAGATGTCATGGGCAACGCTATGGATGGCGTCAGTGAGCGCAAAGCCATTCTTGACCGATTTAATGAGATCGCTGCCAACTACTCAGAAGAAACCGCTGATGAAATGACCGAGTTGCAAGACAAGATTGATGCTCTGGGTCTTTGGGATTTGGATGCACAGGTGGAACAAGCTCTCGATGCGTTGCGTTGCCCCCCGGGCGAGTCTGAGGTTACAAAATTATCAGGCGGTGAAAAACGGCGGGTCGCTCTATGTCGATTGTTGCTTTCCAAGCCGGATGTTTTGTTGCTTGACGAACCGACGAACCACTTGGATGCAGAGACGGTTGCCTGGCTTGAGCGTTATCTCAAAGAGTATGCGGGCTGCGTGATCCTCGTGACCCATGATCGCTACTTTCTCGACAATATCACAGATTGGACGTTGGAGCTTGATCGCGGCGAAGGTGTGCCGTGGGAAGGGAACTACTCAAGCTGGTTGGAACAAAAAGCAAAACGCCTTGATGTAGAAAAGTCCCAGGATGATCGGCGCCAAAAAGCAATGACGCGCGAATTGGAGTGGATACGCTCAAGTCCGAAAGCCCGCCAGGCCAAATCTAAAGCACGTATCACTGCTTATGAAAAACTCGCTGAGCAAGCAGGCAAAGGTGATGCTGGAAAAGCTTCGTTCCAGATCGCGCCTGGGCCGCGCCTGGGTGATACTGTGTTGGAAGCGGACAACATCAAAAAAGGCTTTGAAGACCGTCTTTTGATTGATGACCTTTCCTTCAAGTTGCCACCAGGTGGCATTGTTGGGGTCATTGGACCGAACGGTGCTGGTAAAACAACATTGTTTCGGATGGTCACAGGTCAGGAGAAACCAGATTCGGGTGAGCTGAAGTTTGGCGACACAGTCAAGTTATCTTCCGTCGATCAAAGTCGTGATCATTTAGATGGCGATAAGTCTGTCTGGGAAGAAATTTCAGGCGGTGTCGATGTCATCAAGCTTGGCGAAAAACATGAAATGAATTCGCGTGCTTATTGTGGCTGGTTCAATTTCAAGGGGCCCGACCAACAAAAGAAGGTTGGCCTGTTATCAGGTGGTGAGCGCAACCGTGTTCATCTGGCGAAAATGCTCAAAGAAGGCGGCAACTTGTTGCTGCTCGACGAGCCAACCAATGATCTCGACACTGAAACGCTCGGTGCGCTTGAAGCCGCACTTGAGGATTTTCCAGGCTGCGCTGTGGTGATCTCGCATGATCGCTTTTTTCTCGATCGCTTGGCCACCCATATCCTTGCCTTTGAAGGTGACAGCCACGTTGAATGGTTCGAAGGCAACTTTGAAGCCTATGAAGACGACAAGAAAAGACGACTGGGTGAAGCAGCGATCGAACCCCATCGCATCAAATACAAGCGCTTTGAGCGCTAAATCAAGAAAGCCGAGGCGGACAAAGATGCCGCCTCGGCTTTTAAAATATCAAATCTCTATTGTTTGAGCGTGCTTATTTTTGCTTCTTATTGCGTCGCCGCCAAACCGCGTAGCCACCACCAAGAAGGGCCGCGTTTCCAAGAAGCGTGCCGCCAAGGAGGGGGATGGGTGCACCGCCTGGTCCACCACCTCCGCCTCCGCCACCACCACCGCCACCAAAGGGTGGAAAGCCGCCAAAGGCAAAGGCCATGGTTGGTAGGGCCATCACGTTGGTCAGAAACACCAAGCAGGCAAATAGGTTGCGGACGGTCGTCATGGTTTGATCCGGTGATTGATGTAAGGCATGCAATGAGAGTCTTGTAATAGTCGAAGAAGTCTAGCGTGCCACGGTTAGCCAAGCCTTAATGAGTTACTAATCGGCAGTCTGATGAACTGCGTTTTCTTTTTGCATTTTCCTGCGTCGTCGCCAAACGAGAAATCCACCACCAGCAACGGCCGCATGACCGAGTAGCGTGCCGCCGAGAATTGGAAGAGGCACTCCATTCGGTCCACCATTGCCGTTGCCGTTGCCATTGTTCCCGTTTCCGTTTCCACCGCCATTGCCGTTTCCGTTGCCATTGTTCCCGTTTCCGTTGCCACCGCCGTTGCCATTTCCGAAGCCACCGCCATTGCCGTTTCCGTTGCCACCACCAAATTGAGCGTTCGCAATATTTGGCGCAGCAACCAGACATAGGAAGCAGAAGCAGAGGATTGAACATATGGAACGCGTGGTCATGTAGGCTCACTGATTGCCGGTGTAATATGGATAAACCTTTGGCCGGTCGCGGGTGCGCCCTCACCGTAACGACGCGGTGGTTATGAAAGATTTAATGTTTTGGTCACAAGTGGGTGAGGTCGCCTGAAAATCTACAGGCGGGGCCAGGATGACGCAGGTGGAGCTCCGCACGTTGTGGAGATCTCCTTTGGCGCTGGTATGACGGCTAAGATTGGGTCGCGCTCAACGCGAGGGTTGCCAGACATCACTGCTTTTGCGCTGCGCCATGCACTCATCACTTGATACCATAATAAGCTCGGGTGTTTGCGCACGCTGCCATGCTGCACAAACGCAATGTCATCACCAAACTTTTGACGTAAATAACTTTCCAGACCACTGGTCGTACCAACGATACTAATGCGCAGCGGATTGGGGCATTGTGTTTTGGTGAACGTAATGATTTGAACGGCTTTGTTTTCGGTATTTGGAGAAGGCTCTTGCCGGCTCCAGTCACGTGCATCAAGAAATCCGGTGAGACGCTGATCAAACGTTGCGTCCATGCGCACAGGCGGCGTCATATAACGCGCTGCCTTCCAGCCAACCGCGATGCAGAGAATAATCACGAAAGCAATGAGCAGAACGATTGGCCGTGCCGCGTTATTGGTCATCGGCTGGCCCATAATCCAGCAACAATAATGACCGCCGTTTGCAGAAGATCGAAAATATTTGCGCCAATTGGACCATGGGCAAGATCATAGAGTTCGTACGACATGGTCATAACGGCAAGGCGTACCCAGTTGAGCAAAGCCAAGACCACGACGGTTGAAAGCGCGAGTGTGAGAAATCTGCGCAGATCCATTTTTGCGCCCATGAATACGACAAGCGCGCCAAGAGCGACAATGGCTTTGGGGATCAAGTAGACGCTGGCACAGGCGGGTAATAATAAAACTTGATGGCCGCCAACGACGCCCATGAGATTAGCGGAAACCGAAACGTCAGTGCGTACGAGTTGGAGAAGCCCGGTAACGAATTGTGCTTCAACCGCCGTAATAGGACCTGCAAACCAATTCATGAGTACAGAGGACCACAGGGCAGTCACCCCAAGTGCACTGAACAATGCTGCGCCGACACGAGCCTCGCCCTGGCTTTGCGTGGCGCGCCAAGCGCCGTACAACGCGACGCCCAGCCATGAAACAGTACTGCTCGGCACCAAGAACGTGGCAAGTGCCAACGCTTCCGGCCAACGTGGAGTGAATTCTGTGGTGCGTGCTGATGCGATCAAAAGATGGCCGCCGACACCAGCGGCGATCAGTTCAAATGGAGAAATACCAAACAGGAGTGTGTCCATGCCATTGAGGCGGATGGACTCGATCACCCGGACTGCAAAGCCATTGATCACACCGCCAACTAAAAGCACGACCGGAATGAGGCCAAAGACCAGCTGTTGCGAAATCTGATTTGAATAGGCGTTTAAGCGCGCGGTGGATGATGTCATGGATGCGATCCAATCTTGGTGTGACTTCGGAGCAATTCCCGAAGGCAGCGCAGGCTTCAGCCTGAACAGGAGGTCATGGTCGCAAGTTTCCACTACTGAGACGTTAATGGTGCTTTAGCCCGCGTGAGCGCAAACCACAATCTGCGGGTGTGTAGACAACCTTAAGGGCCAGCTATCGATTTAATGCTGTCACGAGCGCGCGTGGGTTGCCACCGTTTTCGCCGATGTACTTCTGAAACAGCGTATCGAGGTAGGACGAAGCACGCAGCCCAATCACTTCCGCATCGCGTACTTTATATCGCGAGCCACGCTTATAGAGCACCCAACGTACATCGTAGGTTTGTCCGCCCCGCATGAAAACGCGACTGTCGACATAATAAACGTTACGACCACCTTTTGTGGCTCCGGTCATTACAGCTTTGACGACCGGATACTTGGGCGACTCTTTGGCGGCATAGCGTGCCACGAAAAGGGTCAGGCCGCGATGATAAGCCGAGCGATCGGAGCGCTTAAGACGGGATGCATAGCTACCAAGCGCACTCAGGCCAATCGAATACACATCCGCGTAGTTGGTGATGACTTTGCCAATGGCTATCGATGATCCTGACCGGGTCGCACTAATGAGTTCGTTCGCAACACGCTGCATGAATTTGGTGGGCGATTCTGCGCGTGCGGATGTAACCGAAACAGAGCTGGCCAACACAAGAGCTGAAGCGAGTGCACATAAGCTATGGACAGCTAGGCGATGCATTCTTGGCGTAGTTAACGCAAACGACATGGGGTCCAGCTCCTTAGCACCAGAAATGACAATTTATGGGTCAGGATTGTCCCGCATCCGCCCGTCTGAGGTAATACTGAGCACGATGCGTATGCAACGTCAAAGCGTAGCGCTGCTTCACACCATTGGCTCAAATCCCCAGGCCGCGTTTTACGCCCGAGTGACGACCAAATTGGGACAACAGAGTTAAAACACACAAATTTTTTTGGGGGACGACTGAGCAACAATATCTGACGAGGTTTTGCGGCAGAGGAGGTGATCGGCCAGCCGACACCGAAAGCATTGCTGCTCGCAGATGCCCTACCGCCATCGCAGTGAGACACGGAGCAATTTGCTAGACCACCAGCAATGGCGCTATATCGGCATTGGCCTAAAATCATGCTTGACACATAAAGATATGTTTATATGCTGTGGGAAATTGAGAGGACACCTTGGCTGATAAACTCGCAAGCGATGATCTGGTGGCAGCGTTGAAAGCAGCGGCTGAGCCAACGCGCCTACGCATCCTGACGCTATTGGCAGCCGAAGAGCTGAACGTCAAAGACCTGACGCAGATCTTGTCGCAAAGCCAGCCACGCATTTCGCGTCATCTTAAGTTGCTGGTGGAGTCCGGTCTTATCGAGCGCTTCCGCGAGGGCAGTTGGGTCTATTTCCACGTTTCGGACCGATCACAAGGTGGCAACCTGGTGCGCCGCGTGTTGGATCTTGTGACGCCTGATGATCCAACTTTGGCGCGTGATCATGAGCGATTACAAAAACTCAAGCGTGAACGCGAAGACAATGCGCAGCGATATTTCAAAGATCACGCGAGCCAGTGGGATGAAATCCGCAACCTCTATGTCCCTGAAGGCGCGGTTGAAGACGCCATGCGTTCTGCGTTGGGTGAGGGCCCGTTTGATCTGTTTGTGGACCTTGGTACCGGCACGGGTCGCGTGCTGGAAATCTTTGCAGATGCCTACCGGCGTGGCTTGGGCCTTGATGTCAACCAAGCCATGTTGTCGTATGCGCGGTCCAAGTTGGCGGCCGCTGCGCTCAACCATGCCGAAGTTCGTCATGGTGATCTGTACAATCTATCGTTGCCGGATCAGTCCGCCGACGGCGTCGTGATGCATCAGGTTTTGCATTATCTGTCAGAACCAAGCCATGCCATCCAGGAGGCTGCACGCATTCTGTCACCTGGCGGGCGATTGTTGGTTGTTGACTTTGCCCCCCACGATCTTGAATTTTTGCGCCGCGATCATGCTCACGAACGCCTTGGGTTTTCCGATGAGCAGATGCGCACTTGGTGTAAGGCTGCCGGATTGCAGCACTTTGATTCCAAGACATTGAAACCAATTGAAACATCCAGAGATCAGAAACTGACCGTTACGATATGGACGGCAGAACAACCAAAGACCAAAGGCCGAGGCGCTGCAAAACGGATCGCGGCAACGGCTGGGGAGATGCAACAATGACGCCACCACCTTCAGAACGTAAAAGCCGCCTGCTTGGTGCCGGTGAAATAGATGTTTCGTTTGAATTCTTCCCACCGAAGAATGACAAAATGGAACAGAACTTATGGACAGCAATCGGTCGTTTGGAGCCGCTTTGCCCCGAGTTCGTTTCTGTCACCTATGGCGCTGGTGGCTCAACACGCGAGCGCACGCACAACACCGTCGAACGCATTGTCAACGAGACTGCGTTGCGCCCGGCTGCACATTTGACGTGCGTGAATGCCACCAAAGATGAAGTCAATCAAGTTGCGCAAGACTACTGGAATGCTGGCGTGCGCCACATTGTTGCCTTGCGTGGTGATCCACCAGAGGGACCAGGCACTGCCTATCAAGCCCACCCTGGTGGTTATGAAAACGCTGCCGACTTGGTGGAGGGATTGAAAAATGTAGCAAAGTTTGAGGTATCGGTTGCTGGATATCCCGAAACGCATCCCGAGAGTCAAACGGTCGGTGCGGATATCGAAAACCTCAAAGCCAAAGTTGATGCAGGCGCAGATCGCGTCATCACGCAGTTTTGTTTTGATAATACGCACTTCTTGCGCTTCGTCGAACAAGCGCGTGCAGCCGGTATCTGGGTGCCGATCATGCCTGGCATTGTACCCATTCACAGTTTCAGGCAGGTGGCAGGATTTGCTGTGCGTGCAGGATCAAATGTTCCAGCATGGCTCGCTCGCCGCTTTGAAGGCTTGGAGGAAGATCCAAACACATCACATCTCGTAGCTGCTGCGGTTGCCACAGAACAAGTGATGGGTCTGGTCGATGAAGGCATCAAGTCATTCCACTTCTATACACTGAACCGCGCCGACCTTGTTTACGCTATCTGCCATTTGCTTGGATTGCGCCCGTTGAAGACGACACCACTTGAGGCGCCCCAGAAAGCTGCGGGCTAAACGGTAAACTTTAGAGACAAATGTCTGTGCGCATCGTTGAACAGCGGTGCGCAAGGGAGATCATGACGATGACAATAAAGGGTAGTGCCGCCACACTCGAGGAAGCTGCTCAAAACCGCATTCTCATCATGGATGGGGCGATGGGGACAATGATTCAACGTTACAAGTTGGATGAAGCTGGCTATCGCGGTGAGCGCTTCAAGGATTGGGGTCAGGATGTCAAGGGCAACAATGATTTGTTGGTCCTGACTCAGCCTGACATCATCTATGACATTCACAGTGCCTACTTTGAAGCCGGCGCAGATCTTGCGGAAACCAATACGTTCAACGCGCAGACTATTTCTATGGCCGACTACGGCATGGAAGAGCTGTCCTATGAGCTGAATGTGGAAGCAGCAAAAATTGCGCGCAAGGCGGCAGATGATTGGTCGACGAAAACGCCGGACCAGCCACGATTTGTGGCAGGCGCTGTTGGGCCAACAAACCGCACGGCCTCGATTTCACCAGACGTCAATAACCCTGAGTTCCGCAACGTCAATTTTGATACCTTGCGTGAAGCCTACAAGGAACAAGTCATGGGGCTTTTGGAAGGTGGTGTTGATGTTATTCTCATTGAAACCATCTTTGACACCTTGAACGCGAAGGCCGCGGGCTTTGCAACACTTGAAGCTTTTGAAGAAAAGGGACTCAGTCTTCCAATTCTGATCTCAGGTACAATTACAGATAGATCCGGGCGCACACTTTCTGGCCAGACAGCAGAAGCGTTCTGGTACTCTATTCGCCATCTGAAACCATTTTCCGTTGGTCTCAATTGCGCGCTTGGTGCTGAATTGATGCGGCCGTATTTGGCAGAGCTTTCCAACATTGCAGATGTCCGTATTTCAGCCTACCCGAACGCGGGTTTGCCGAACGAAATGGGCGAATACGATCAAGATCCCGAGGATATGGCAGCTGCGCTGGAGCCGTGGGCTCAAGATGGTTTACTTAACCTGGTTGGAGGGTGTTGTGGGTCAACACCTGAGCACATTCGTGCCATCGCGGATCGTGTTTCGAACCACGCGCCGCGTGCTGTGCCGGAGATTGCCCCAAAGCTGAGACTTTCAGGCCTTGAGCCCTTCGTTCACGGCTAAAGAAACCAACACTATTCCACCGTATCCGTTTGGATCGCGTCCAAGTAACAAAAACAAACTCGGAATTCTCAAGTCATGACCACTGCAAGTGCTGCCCAGCAATTTGTCAATGTCGGTGAGCGCACCAACGTCACCGGATCGGCCAAATTCCGCAAACTCATCGAAGCGGATGACTATGCGGCAGCGTTAGCTGTTGCGCGCCAACAAGTTGAGTCCGGTGCACAGATCATCGACGTCAACATGGATGAGGGTTTGCTTGATTCTGAAAAAGCGATGGAGACTTTTCTCAATCTCATAGCCTCAGAGCCTGATATTTCGCGCGTACCGATCATGATTGATAGCTCCAAGTGGAGCGTGATTGAAGCGGGTCTTAAATGTGTCCAAGGCAAAGCCATCGTCAATTCAATCTCAATGAAGGAAGGCGAGGAACCGTTTCTTGAGCAGGCGCGCAAGGTGCGTAACTATGGGGCAGCGGTTGTTGTGATGGCCTTTGATGAGACGGGCCAAGCTGAAACAGCTGAGCGCAAAGTCGCCATTTCAGAGCGTGCCTACAAACTTCTGACAGAGAAGGTTGGCTTTCCTCCAGAAGATATCATCTTTGACCCCAACATCTTTGCTGTTGCAACCGGCATTGAAGAACATAACGATTATGGCGTTGCGTTTATTGAAGCGGCACGTGAAATCAAGAAACGTATGCCCTTGGTGCATATTTCAGGCGGCGTATCAAACCTCTCGTTTTCGTTTCGTGGCAATGAGCCCGTGCGCCAAGCGATGCACTCGGTGTTTCTTTATCATGCCATTCAGGCGGGTATGGATATGGGCATCGTCAACGCGGGTCAGCTGACGCTCTATGACGACATCCCAGAAGAATTGCGTACGCTTTGTGAAGACGTCATCTTAAATCGTAATGATGACGGTACGGAAGGGTTGTTGGAGGCCGCGCCACGCTTCAAAGGCGATGGCAGCGTAAAGCAAACGAAAGCGGATCTCACCTGGCGGGAAGGGGCTGTGAACCAGCGCCTCACACATGCGCTGGTGCATGGCATCAATGAATTTATCGAAGAAGATACCGAGCTTGCACGCCAGGACGCGGACAAACCACTTGAGGTTATAGAAGGTCCGTTGATGGACGGCATGAATGTTGTTGGCGATCTATTCGGCGCAGGTAAAATGTTCTTGCCGCAAGTGGTCAAAAGTGCCCGCGTGATGAAGCAAGCCGTTGCTTATCTGCAACCTTACCTGGAAGAGGAGAAGCGGCGGTCAGGTCTCGAGAACAAACCTTCCGCAGGCAAGATCCTGATGGCCACCGTCAAAGGCGATGTTCATGACATTGGTAAGAATATCGTTGGCGTTGTTCTTCAGTGTAACAACTATGAAGTGATTGACCTCGGCGTCATGGTTCCTGCTGCAAAAATTCTTGAAGCGGCCAAAAAAGAAAAGGCGGACGTGATTGGTCTTTCTGGCCTGATTACGCCTTCTCTCGATGAGATGTGTTTTGTGGCGGCTGAAATGGAGCGGGAAGGATTTGCCTGCCCGTTGTTGATAGGTGGCGCCACAACAAGCCGCGTTCACACGGCCGTTAAAATCAATCCCAACTATGACAAAGGCCAAACCGTCTATGTGCTTGATGCCAGCCGTGCGGTCGGTGTTGTGTCTAAGTTGATGTCGGACAATGACAGCGCGCCTTATATTCAGTCCATCAAAGATGAATATGAAACGGTTCGCACCAAGCACCTTGCAGCAGAACTTAAAAAGAAACGTATCAGCTTAGCAGATGCGCGTGCCAATAAGTTCGCGATTGATTGGTCGCAAACGCAACCAACAAAACCTACATTTTTGGGCACTAAAATATTAAAAAAATACCCTCTTTCTGATCTGGTTGAGACCATTGACTGGACACCGTTCTTTCAAACCTGGGAGTTGAAGGGTCGCTACCCACGTATTCTTGACGACAACAAGGTTGGCGCTGAAGCGCGTAAATTGCTTGGTGATGCCAAGGCAATGCTCAAGCGCATGGTTGAAGAAAACTGGGTCACAGCCAACGCTGTCATCGGTTTTTGGCCTGCCGAAAGTGAGGGCGATGATATTCGCCTGTTTGGTGATGAAACACGCAGCGAAGAGATCGCCATGCTGCATACATTGCGCCAACAAATTGCGCGTGACCCTACACGTGACCGTGCCCACACAGCGTTGGCCGATTTTATTGCGCCGAAGGACAGCGGCGTTGCCGATTATATTGGTGGGTTTGCCGTCACAACCGGGCTTGGTGATGAAGCAGCTCTTGAGGCCCGGTTTGACAAAACAGACGACTACAATCGCATCATGTTCAAAGCGCTGTGTGATCGATTGGCCGAGGCCCTTGCAGAACGGATGCATGCCCGCGTGCGCAAAGAGTTCTGGGGTTATGCAACAGACGAAGCACTCAGCAACGATGACCTGATCGCTGAGAAATATAACGGCATTCGCCCCGCCCCGGGTTATCCAGCACAACCAGATCACACCGAAAAAGCGACGCTGTGGAAGTTGCTTGATGTTGAAGCGCAAGCCAACATCAAGCTTACGGAAAGTTTTGCAATGTGGCCTGCTGCTTCCGTCTCCGGGCTCTATTTTTCTCACCCGGAAAGCCACTACTTTGGCGTTGGTAAAGTGGAGCGTGATCAGGTGGCTGACTATGCGCAACGCAAGTCTTGGGAGGTGCATCAAGCTGAACGGTGGCTAGCACCGGTGCTCAATTATAGTCCACAGGTCAGGAAGAAATCTGTCGCCTAAAAGCAATAGTACGGCGTTCAACAAAACTATGGGGCGATGCATCCGGCGCTATGCATTGCGACAAGGGGTGCCTTGGCTTATGACTCAAGCGAGTTCACTCAAGGCTTAAAGGGGAGGGACGAGCGTGCTTGGTCGTTTGATATTAGTTTTGGTGCAGTTGATTGTGGGTTGGTATGCCAGCCATGCTTTGATGGCACTGATAAAGATTGGCAATTTCAAGCTTTTCATCTTTGCGATTATCGCAGCCATTGTGGTGTTTCTAATAGGTGTTTTGGGCTCAATGATTTTGCGCGGCGTCGGTCAACCCGGCAGTGCAACACTTTCGATGACGTTGATCTTTGCACTTATTGCAGCCGCACTGTGGTCGTTTGGACCAAGCATCCTTGGTTCGGTCCCATGGAATAGGGTCAACCCTCATGCTGCCGTGATGGTTGCAGCCGTACTCGGTTATCTCGTAAAGCGATAACGTATTGTATGAAAGGTTTGGCCGGTTGTTTCTGGTTATCTCTAGTTGAGATTGGTCAGGTCGAGATTGATAAGACGGCAATAAAAAAAGGCCCGGAAATTTTCCGGGCCTTTTTTAGAATGCCAGGGTCGGCGGGGGGATGCGACCCGTCATTGAGCTTGAACGCTCTTTTTCTTCTTATGTGTACGCATTACAAGTCTAATTCGGTGCAGTTTGCTACTCAACTTACATGTTTGATACGCAAAATTCTCAAACCACACCAAAAATAATGGCCGCCAAAAACCCCACTGAAATGAAAGCCGCTACTCTATTCAATTGAGTTGCCCTCTCCATCGTAACCTCCAGTCTTGGCAACACCGCCTCACAATAAAACTGAAGTATCTCGTATTCAAAAAGGAAGCGAAATGGTGTTGCCTATGGTCTTTTCGCTGCTATTTACGAGATACAGTTTCGCCAAAATACAAACCCTGCCAAGTAAAAAAGATGTTGCACTGCAACTGCAACACGGCAAACGCGCAAGCAGGAACGCGCCCCATTACGCTGGACTTTGGCGCGACAATTTGACGAAAAGTTGCCCGAAAACCCAACGCATATCCAGTGTGGGTTTGGCCTTGCGATCAGCGCTTATCGCGTTGCAACAAGGCCGATAAGCAATTGCGCAACCGCACATAATTCGTTGTGCAAAAAAATGTTATAAGTCACGGAATTACGACTGGTGACTGGTTGAAATCACGATCGTACTGATTTCGGACAGTTGAAATCTGGTGCAATCGCTGTTGTTTATTGGCTTTTCAATAAACGTTTGCGTAGAAGCACTTCCGATTTGTCCTCCGTTACGAGCGCATCAATGGTGGCGACGGGATTAAACCCGTGACGCTGATAAAAAACCAGAGCGCGTTTGTTAAATTGAGATGCCATAACCCATAAATTTTGTGCGCCGTCGTGTTGTGCCGTTTCTGCAATGTGGCCAAGCAGTGCTTCTCCAACAGAGCGATTTTGAAATGCCTCAGTCAGACCTAGAAATTGTATGTAGGGGCCGCGCAACCAGTTTTCTCTGAGCCCCAACGCACCAATAACTGTATTTTTATTGTCTGCCCGGCGCACAACGTAGCGCGGCGCGTCTTCTTCTTTTTTGGTGAAGTAGCGTGTCAGTTCGTCCGGTGAAAATGGATAGTGGATCCAAGGTGACATTTGCGAGAATGCGCCAGCTAAGTCCTTTGCAGCTGTGTCATTCATGCGCGTCAACGCGATATCGATATCAGTAATCCCGCGTCCTAAAATGGTCGTGTCGAACGGAATCATGGCGCAAAACCCGATCCGCGCTTTACCTTTTTCTTTCTGGATCGGCGGCGCAGGGTGTCATAATGGTCGGTGTCACCAGGACGTACATTGTAGCAGCGCTGTTTGAGGACAGGTTCGCCTGCGGCCAGCAACGTGCTTACAGTGACAAACTCAAACCCCTTTTTGCGCAGTTTAGGAATGGCAATCCGCAAAGCTGCGGCGGTG
The DNA here is from genome assembly GCA_021775735.1 of Hyphomicrobiaceae bacterium. GTDB lineage: Bacteria > Pseudomonadota > Alphaproteobacteria > Rhizobiales > Hyphomicrobiaceae > JAHZKN01. The sequence continues at coordinate 122,649 of JAJFHG010000029.1, read as the reverse complement.
TGATGTCCGCGCCCATTAGCATGTGCGAGAATGATTGAGCCCGGGCGCACATCGCGCACCATGCGCCGTGCAATTCGGTTGGCTGATTGGGTGCGTGAAGAATCCCACGCTGAAAAATCCCATTGGATGGCAAGCAGACCCGCATCGTTGACAGCCTTTAACGACGTTGCATTGCACGCACCGTAGGGAAACCTGAAATAGGTCAGCCGTCGTTGTGGAAGAGGAGATGATCCGTTTTCTGCCTTGAAGCAGGCTCTGTTTGTTAGCGTGTCGCGCAGACTTTCGTAGGCCTCCTGCGGTCCTGAAATTTCTTGTTTTAGCTCTGGTCCAGACAGGCGGCGTAAATTGCGATGCGCTTCTGCATGGTTAGCCAACTCAAAATTGGGATCTGCCATGAGTTGTTGTGTGCGCTCGGGATGGGTGCGCATCCACTTGCCTCCCACAAACAGCGTTGCGGCGACGTTCTCAGATCTCAGGTAGTCGATAATGGCGCCATCATATCCTGCAATCTCATGCACCTGCTCACAGAAATCGAGCGTCAGTGCGAGCCACTTTTTGTCTTTCGGCAGCGTGACCCGTCGAATTGCACCGCGTAGATTATCAGCAACCGCTGTAAAGGGGATCAAATTTGGCCTGTCGTTCGGTGCGCTATAGGCGTGGCGTTTGCGTTGGATGCGCCGCTCGCCCGGCTTTGCTTTGAGCTCGTCGCCCGACCAGCAGGCATTTAAGGGACCGCTATCTGCCCAAGACGCATGGAGTGGATATGCCAAGCCTGCACAGGCCATCACGAATTGAATCAGAAAAACATGTGAACGCAGCACAGGGTCGCCTCCAAGGCGTTACCGCCCTTGAAAATTGGGCTTACGTTTTTCTAGAAAAGCCTGTTGCCCTTCTTTGTAGTCTTCACTCTTGAAACAGCGTTGGATGGCTTCGTCCAGCTTGTAAAGGTCAGGTGTCTCAGGATGGTGAACAAGCTCGTTGATCACCCGCTTACTTGCAGCAACAGACAACGGTGCATTGGCCGCGATTGTTGTGGCCAGCGTTTCGGTTTCGCTTTGCAGTTTTTCTGCATCTAGAAGGTCATTTATGAGACCCATTTGAAGCGCCTCTTCGGCGTTTATACGTCGTCCAGTAAACAGAATTTCTTTCACATTGGCCGGAGAGGTGAGCGCCAACAATGGCGTCACCCAGCGCGGGTTGTAGCCAATGCCAAGTTTGGCCGCCGGGATGGCATATTGCGAATTTTGATCTCCAAGGCGTAGGTCGCAACAGGCAGCCAATCCCAACCCGCCGCCAAGACAGAACCCATGGATCATGGCAATTGTCGGTTTGGTTGTGTTGGTGAGAGCCAGAAATGCATTGTGGTTCAGGGCATCATAGTCCTTGGCGCTGTTGCCGGTACGCGCCGTCTTAAATTCAGAAATATCGGCCCCTGCACTGAATGCACGCTGACCAACACCACGCACAATGATGACCCGAATACTTGGATCATTGTCCACCTCTGCGATACAGTCAGGGAACTGCTGCCACATTGCAGCGGTCAGAGCATTCATCCGGTCCGGGTTGGTAATCTCAAGCCATGCTAAGGCACCATCACGTCTCAGATTGAGGGTTGCATCGGTTGTCATCGGGTGGCGCTCATATTGCTGTTTCAGTAGATGTTAGACGTGCTATATCTCTTGGCAATTGGCATTGGTCAATGCCGTCAGCGTGGTAGGCCCTGCAACGTCATATTTGTGACTTTTGACCAAGGTTATCAGAGTAGATCAAGGCTCTCAGGCGCACATATGAGGGCGATCAGCGGTTAGAAAGAACTTTTGATTGACGGACCACAAACGGCCCGATACGGCTGGCCCTAGTCAATGTCGAAATCGACATTATATCAATATATCAATCCTATACTGACCAAGACCGAGATGAGTAAGATCGACACCTCAACCGTGACATCCGCGCCACCAAGCCAGGCAGCCAATATTAACCTCGCCGATTGCCAGGAGGATGAGCTGTTGGTGAATGAGGACGCGATCTGGGCCAGTATGCGCCTGGAAGCGCAGGCGGTGATAAAAAATGAACCTGTGCTCACGGACTTTGTCACTGAGACGGTGCTACAACACAATAAGCTGGCGGATGCCGTCATCTATCGTATCGCGCAACGTTTGCGCCATGCCGACCTCAAGCGCGATGTCATCATCGACACATTTGCAGAGATCGCAGCACGTGATGCTAGCGTCATCGACTTAGTCACAAAGGATATGCAAGCGGTACTTGACCGTGATCCAGCGTGCCAGAGATTTTTGGAACCGCTGCTTTACTTCAAAGGTTTTCATGCCCTTGCAACACAACGCTTTGCGCATGCGATCTGGAATTCGGGTCGCAGTGATTTGGCATTCTATCTGCAAAGTCAGTCGTCAAAGATTTTTGCAACGGATATACATCCTGCCGCCCGTTTTGGCAGCGGCATCATGTTGGACCATGCAACCGGTCTCGTCGTTGGTGAAACAGCGGTGATTGGTGATAACTGCTCTATTCTGCATGGTGTTACGTTGGGCGGCAGTGGTAAGGCAACTGGGGATCGCCATCCAAAGATCGGTGCCGGCGTGATGATCGGGGCGGGCGCAAAAGTGCTTGGCAACATACACGTTGGTAATTGCTGCTTGATCGCATCGGGCAGTGTCGTTCTAAACGACGTGCCGCCCCAAAAAACTGTTGCGGGTGTGCCAGCAAAGATTATCGGATCTATCGGAGCCCAGGAACCTGCGGCATCGATGGAGCAACGCATTGGCCCGGATGATTATTCGTGCCTATAACACTGGCGTGCGCATAAGGCGCACCAAAAATTTAAATCCTGACTGCGGAGGGTGAAGGTGGATAAAGAAGAAATCGCACGTCTTGAGGCCTACTTACGTAAGACATTTGGTACAGCCAATTTGACTGTCCGAGCGCGCCCGAAGAAGGATGACTCTGCTGAAGTCTATATTGGCGAAGACTTCACTGCTGTGTTGTTCAAAGAAGTTGAAGACGGCGAGACTTCGTATCAATTCCAGATGGCCATTCTGGATTTTGATCTTGAGACCCTAAGCTAAGCCACTAACATCAAAGATAGTTCACATGCCGCTTTATGAGTTTGAAGGCTCGTCTGTTACGACGCCGGCCAATGGTCGCTACTATGTTGCGCCCAATGCCCAGCTTTTGGGTAAAGTCATCCTGGAAGAAGATGTGAGCATTTGGTTCGGTGCCGTTATACGCGGTGATATTGAACCTATTCGCATCTGCAAAGGATCAAACGTGCAAGATGGCAGCGTGCTGCACACCGACAAAGGTTTTCTGCTCACCATCGAAGAAGGTTGCACCATTGGCCACATGGTGATGCTCCACGGTTGTAATATCGGCAAACGAAGTTTGATTGGTATTGGGTCTATTGTTCTTAATGGTGCCAAAATTGGTGAGGAATGCTTGATAGGTGCAAACTCACTCATTCCGGAAGGCAAAGAAATCCCACCTCGATCCCTCGTTATGGGCTCTCCTGGGAAAATCATCCGACAATTGACCGATGAAGATGTGGCCCGCTTCACGCAAGGCGCTGACCGTTATGTCAAAAACGGTGGGCGTTATCGGGCCGGGCTGAAGCCCCAAGCTGATGCATAACGGGCAATTGTGGGGCCACACTTGGAGCTACAAACATGGCCACAACAAAACACACCGTTATTGGAGAAACGATTATGGCAGAATTGAAAACGGCAGCACATCACACGGCGAGTGTTTTTTGGTTCGCCTGCGCCGTTCTTATCCTATCTGCGTTCACATTTAACACTGCTGCAAACGCAGCCGGGGGAAACATGACAGCAACAGCATCGGGCCTAAAAATTGAAGACGCCAATGTTGGTAAGGGCGCTTCCCCTAAAACCGGACAGACGTGTGTGATGCATTACACCGGCTGGCTTTATGAAGACGGAAAGAAGGGCGCAAAGTTTGACAGCTCTGTTGATCGCGGGCAGCCGTTTGCGTTCAAGATTGGTGTTGGTCAAGTCATAAAAGGCTGGGACGAAGGCGTTGCCTCAATGAAAGTCGGTGGCAAGCGCACTCTGATCATTCCACCTGAACTTGGCTATGGCAGCCGCGGTGCTGGTGGCGTTATTCCTCCTAACGCAACGCTGATTTTTGATGTCGAGTTGTTGGATGTCGAAGGGTAGGGACCCGTTTTATGTCGGCCACAGCAGCGCAACTGAGAGTGGCTGTTGATCGTGTCTTGTCGGACCGTGCAATAGCAGCCCAAAACAGTGCCTATGACCGCAGTGTCTGCATTAGCGCTGTGGGGGCCGCTCGAGACGTGGTGCAAGCTGTTGCTGTGTCCGGCGGAGCAGAGACCTACAAGCGCAATCTTGTTGCTGCGCTTAGCCCAGTGTTTGAAACCTATTCAGACCCGGATGGAGAATACACATCTGGACGTGGGGTGATCGGAGATATCTTGGCCGATATCCTCCGGCTCGAGACCCAAAAGTAAATCTAGGGTGTCTGTGTTGGCCTTTTCAAACGGCCCGCCGCATTTGGTGCGCCTACTCGCGAACACCAGCCATCGCGCGTGGTGAGGACTGGTCGGGATCAAGTGCCACCCAAACCCGTGGGTTCAGGTATGATTGGCGCATCACGTAACTGTAGTCCGTCGTATTCCAAAGCTTGACGTCGTCAACTTTATTATCAAGTAGGAAGTCACCAAGTGCTGTGCGCGCTGTCAAGACCGCATGGCCATCACCTTTTTCATCGCGTACAACGGTGAGAAGCAATGCGCTTGCAGGCCAGCCGCGTTGCATAAGAATTTTGCGTTTCAAAAGGGCATAATCTTCGCAATCGCCGCGCCGCCCCGGCAGCGTCCAGTGTTCGCTCATGCCATAGATTTCGTCGTCTGTGGCCGGCTGAATAGCACGATTGATTTTGCGGTTGATTTCATCAAGCTCAGACAGACGTGCAGGTGTTGGATAAAAACGGCGATCTTCGCCACCAACAGCAGAGCATTCCTCAGGCTTGGCTTCACAGAAGCGTACATAGCCATAAGGCGGTTGCACAGGTCCATACACCCGCATAAACGGCGATGAATTTGTTGCCAGTACGGAAGAGGCCGAAATCGAGTCAGCCTGAGCTGCTGATAGTGTCGACATGGCCCCCACGACACAAAGTGAAATGATTAAACGCATGTTACTTACCCCGAAACTTCCTTTGAACTTAGCCCAAAATTCCCTAAATCTCGTGAAGTGTGCTTTCAACATTCGATACAATTTTATCTGTCTGCAGTAGGAGTTCGTTTACCCGGAGTTAATCGAAATATCGGCGCAGAGCATCGGGCTCCTGGATGTCCAGGAACTGAAGTCCAATACCGTTTTCGAGATGGCGAATAACCCGGCAGCGTAGCTTGCCAAGTAAAACGTCGGCGCCCAGCGGTGGGCGTGCATTCGTTTCAACAGCTGTGCCCGATAAAGACACATCCAATACGCGACACACAATTGCGATCCCCTCATCCAGCTTTAGATTTAGAAACTTATCGCTAACCTTGACGCGTTCATGGCGGCGCTCTTCAATTCCGCTCAATTCGCTCTTATTTATGAGCCAAGTTATTTGTCCTGCTAGCTTTTCTTTTTTATGCCGGGTCGCAATTAAATCTATTGCAAATCCGCCTTCAAAAAGCCGCACGACTTTGCCTTCGAGGCCACCTAAATGGTCAAAATAAGCAATAATCCGCTCGCCAAGATCCAGGTTTACGGGGGAATTTATTGAAGCCCCTCCAACAGAAATGTTGCCAAGCTTGCAGGGGTATTCTTGCTTATTCTCGCGCATAAAGCGGCCGAGTAAGACGAGGGGAAAGCGCTGATAACGGCGCTGATCCTTAGCCTTATTCTCAACGGGAGGCGTTTCGGTTGCTAAAGCGGGATTACCAACTGACATCAGATGAGGCTGTCCAAAAGAGTGAAACCGATGGCGACAAGCCAAGGCCCATTCGTGGGGTTGGCCAATTATTCAGCGTCCAGTATCGGTCTCGCCTCTTAATAGAGTGCTAATCGAAGGCTCATTTTGATGCTTTTTTGGTGTATCGTGGCTCGTTCGGTGCCTGTTTATGGCCGGGGATCGTCTTTACGTCCGCCCTCATAAACCCGAAATTGGCGTCGATCGACACGTACAATACGGGCCGTACGTATATGAGGCACCAGGGTTGGTTGGTCTTGCTTGAGGCGTTCTGCCAACTCATGTGGGCGGCCTTCAGGCCAGATCACTTCATGGGCCACCACCTGCTGGGTGGTGATGGGCGTATTGCCAAGCCACGTTACTTCGCTGTCAGACAGGATCGACATCGCGCCAACCATGCGGTCAATGCTGTTGCGTGTATGGATCAACGGCAGGAGCAAATATTCAACGGATGCGCTGTTGCCATGGTCATCGCCAACTGTGCATTCCAGACGCCCAACGCCACCACGTGCGCTGATGTCCTCAAGTACAACCTCAACCTTCAAGCGATCATCTTCGGTCCAGATTTCATGAAAGCCGACATGGCGTAATTCCGCTTTAAAGCGCTCCCCGATGCGGGTGCCTGCAAGACGGAACGCAAACGTGTTGTGTTCTGTACGCTCGAGTACAAATGTGTCGGGAAGTACAGATCCCATACGGCCTGGTTCGATCTCAAAGCGTTTCGGCGCTAGTCGGCCATCACGGATTTCGTTCCAATAGCCAAACAAAAATTGGCTGGTGGCGTGTTTCATTTCACTGTCACCCTATCTTTACGCTCTTATTGTGCGGCCTTTCGGTCGCGTTTGCGCTGTCCTCAGGTGTTGTAAGAGCAGCATTCATGCCAGGATTGGAATTAGAGCGAAGAGAAGGTAAACAGCACCCGGTGTGCGTCTTTCAGGAAGTACGTTAACACCCGTCGTTACGGGGCATACAAAGGAAATCTCAAAGTGTCGCAACATGAACCCATCTTCAATGTCCCGACGGTCATTGTCGCGATTGCCTCAGTTTTGATTGGTGTGCATGTGGTGCGCGCAGTCTTGCCGGTAGAAATGGAACAATGGCTGTTGCTCGCGTTAGCCTTTATCCCAGCGCGATATGCTGGATTAGCAGATCAACTGCCAGGCGGTGACGTTGCAGGCTTAACGTCGTTTGTTAGTCATATGTTGGTTCATGGAGACCTCACACACCTGTTGTTTAACTGTGGTTGGTTGTTAGCGTTTGGCGGCGCTATCGCGTTGCGTGTTGGTGCGCTGAGAACTCTTGCATTTGCTGTCTGTTGCGGTATTGCCGGCGCCCTGGCGTTTCTGATTTTTAATTTTGGTTTGCTGGCACCCGTCATCGGTGCATCCGGTGCGATTTCGGGACTGATGGGCGGGACCATGCGATTCTTCTTTCGCGCCATGGATATGGGCGGACTGCACATGCTTCGTGTTGCGCCGCAAAACGTTCCATTGATGTCATTGCGCACCGCAATGAACGATCAACGCATTTTGGTCATGACCGGTATATGGATCGCCATCAACCTGCTCGCGATCATAGGAATAGGTTCGCCAGGCTCAGCTGGCGGCATCGCTTGGGAGGCCCATGTTGGCGGATATTTGTTCGGATTACTTGCCTTTGGGTGGTTTGACGTTAGCAGTCGCAGCAAAAACGTTTACCAACCATTTATGCACTGATCCCTTGTCAGGTCCAAAAAACTGTCCCACGATAACGTCAACAAAAGTGCCAGACCCGTTTTGCGTATCACTTCTCAAAAACAAGTGACGGCGTAGAGTTGGTATTGGTCAGTTGAGGAAATACTGAGGGAAGCAAGGACAACATACCATGAATGTTGCAACAATTCTAAAACAGAAAGGCCGTACGGTCACGACGCTCAATCCAAAAGCGACATTGCAGGAGGCGGCAGAAAAGCTTTCGTTAAAAAGAATTGGCGCCATTGTTATTGTTGGCGATGGCGGCAGTGTTGCCGGAATCATCTCTGAACGTGATGTTATCAGAGCGGTTGCAAAGTCCGGCGTAAGTGCCCTGCAAGTGCGTGTCAACGAAGTCATGACGCGCGATGTTGAGTGCTGTCAAGAAAGCGATCCAGTTGATGAGCTTATGGAAGCGATGACCAAAGGTCGTTTCCGCCATTTGCCTGTCATTGATGATGGAGCCCTGGTCGGCATTATTTCAATTGGTGACGTTGTGAAAAATCACGTCGCGGAAGTTGAAATGGAAGTGTCTGCGATGCGGAGCTACCTCGCGACAGGCTAGTGACACGCCTGCGGCGGGGCCAGTTGCGGTACACTCAAGGCAATGCACTGAAGGCAAAGAGCGTGTTCTGTTCTTAGGGAACGCTAGGACATAGGCTGCAAATTGGTTGCACCGTCATGTTCGCGTGCTTCAATCTCGCGAGCAAGATCAGAGATTTGACGTTTGGCGGCCGTATAGCCGCGCTCAATCGCTTCGTCAGCTTTATGGAAATCAAACAAGCCAATGCCATGAAGGCGTGGACTGATCATGCAGTCTGGCGGATCTCCTGCCAAACGAGAGCGTGCAATGCGGTCTTGCACGATGTTGAATGCATCAAGCATTACAGTTGAAATGCCGGGTGCTGCATCACCTTTGCCAAACATTTGTCTGCGCAAAAGGCGTTTGACGGCAACACCGTTTTTTCCTGTCACAGGTGCTGGGTCTTCTTCCGAGAGTTTTGGCTTGGCATCATCAACAACGTGTGGGTGTACTGTCGAGCGGCTTGACATATCGAAGTTGAGATTTACGGCAATCACGTAGCGTGCGCCAAGGGCACGACACACGGAAACTGGTATTGGATTGACCATTGCACCATCAAATAGCCAGCGTTCATCAACCTTCACAGGCTTGAAAATACCCGGCAGTGCATACGACGCACGCATGGCATCCACCATTCGACCGCGTGAGAGCCAGACCTCATGACCTGATCCAAGTTCAGTCGCAACTGCAACAAATCGCCGGTCAAAGTCGGTAATGCAACTGTCACCGAGGTGTGTTTCCAGGCGGTCGCCGAGGCGGTGACCTGAAATCAGCCCGGTGCCTGCAAGATTGAAGTCGAGATAACCAAAAATACGCCGCTTGGTAAGTTCGCGCGCAAAATCTTCAAGATGATCAAGCTGGCCTGCGATGTGACAGCCACCAACGACGGCGCCGATGGATGTCCCAGCGATGATGTCGGGGCGGATACCAACTTCAGCGAGGGCTTTAACCACACCAATATGGGCCCATCCGCGAGCCGCTCCACCTCCAAGCGCTAGTCCGATCTTGCCGACCGCCATTGCTCGTCTCCTTGGCCTTAGGTTGCTGATCTGCAAAATCTAGTGTGCACATCCCGTGCCGCAATCAGGCGACAGGCAATACAACTAGAACTCCTAAGTCTCGCATTAAGGTTACACGCCGAGGATTAATCATCCCCCAACATACCGTGATTCCACCAAAAGTTGTGGTTTTTGGCGCATCTGGTGGCCCTAGAGCGCATGTTTAAAGGACAGGGCGGGCTTAACCGATTGGCTTCAGGGCGATCGATTTTGGATCCTTGGCGGTCAGTTCAATCGCCCGATAAAAGCAGCTTTTCGCGCCCGTGTGACAGGCGTTTCCGTCTCCCGCCAAGTCACAAATAAGCCAGACAACATCTTGATCGCAATCGACACGTACGTCGGTGACGGTGAGCGCGTTGCCGCTTTCTTCGCCCTTGCGCCAAAGCTTCTGTCGCGACCGACTCCAAAAATGACCCTGGCGCGTTTCAATGGTGCGCCATAACGCGTCTTTGTTCATCCATGCAAACATCAAAACGCCACCAGTTTTGCCTGAGGTTACGATTGCAGGAATTAACCCATCGCCATCAAATTTGGGTTGGAACGCGGACCCCTGTTCAATATTGGTTGTGCACCCGCGAGGCTGAAATTCTAGTGTTGGTTTTTGGGACATACCGGTCCGACCCTAGATTTAGAGAAAATTGCGCCCGCCATGGCTCTTTTAAGATCTCACCAAAGCGCCTATATCGAGGGAGTAACCATGACAATCGGTGAAAGGCAAATCCTGCCTGATCCACCGCTTTGGCAGAGCGCTCCTGTGGCGCACTGAACAAAGGGCCAGGACACCTCAAAATCTGGGCTTGTTACGAAAGAAAAACTGTATGGTCGAGCTCGACGACATCTACTCAAATCGTATTCTGGAGTTAGCCGCTGACATCCCGCGTTCTAACCGCCTGGCGGCACCCGATGCGACAGCACGCGCGCAATCCAAATTGTGTGGCTCTACCATCGAGGTCGACGTGACTTTGAAGGACGGGCTCATCTCTGATTTTGGTCAAACGGTGAAGGCCTGCCTGTTGGGTCAGGCGGCAGCGTCCGTTGTCGGCCGCGAAATTATCGGTACGTCGATTGGTGAATTTCAGACGGTGAGCCAAGCCATGCGAGCAATGTTGAGTGAGACGGGAGCGCCGCCTGAGGGGCGTTGGTCAGATCTTGCGACACTTGCGCCTGTGAAAGACTACCCGCATCGCCATGCGTCGACCTTGCTGGTCTTTGACGCTGTTTTACGTGCCCTCGATCAGATTGCATCTGACAAAACAAAACCATCGACAGGTGTGCGGGCCAAAACTGCAGGCGCTCAGTAGTATGATGGCCCTTCGCTACATTGTGAAACTTCCTATTCATATCTATCGCTGGACGTTAAAACCGTTTGTCGGATGGCACTGTCGACATCTACCAACCTGTTCGGATTATGCGCTTCAATCGATTGATCTCAATGGCGCGTGGCGCGGCTTCTGGTTGACGTTGGCACGTCTTGCCCGATGCCATCCTTGGGGCACCAATGGATATGACCCTGTCCCGGATATACGCGGCGAACGCCACGTTTTATGTCCGTGGCGTTATGGTCGCTGGAAATGGCGTGGAGACCTGGGCACTAACTGTGGTCATGGCGAAGAGGACCATCAGTCCTAGTGCGCCCCAAAGCAATACGTTTAAGCTGCCTCGGTAAGGTCAGCGACGTCTTCGACGGGTTTGGTATTTACATCGTCATCACACAATGACCCATGTCCGCACGGTGCATACTCTGTTTCTGTACCCATTTCCGTTGCGCACACCATCATCAAAATCAGTGCGTCAAAGGCGTATTTGCCGATCCACTCAAAGCACAACACTTCCCAAGGGTCTTTTGCCTGATAGAGCTGACCTGACAAGATGCTTTTCACCGAAAGCTCAGGGCAGTCTTCTCTCTTTAGGAAGCTCATGAGCAAAGGTGCAAGAGCTGGCTCTGGTTTTGTAGCACCTTCAGGCATGCCCGCTGCAAACATTGTCCGTTTGAAAATAATGACGCTACTAAAGTTTTCTTTCAATAGGGCGCGAACTTCATCATCCACGATTGCCTGCACCTGAACGCAAGGGCGCATTTGACCCTGAACTTCGAGAACTTTTTTGCGAATTTTGAGCACTGGCGCGCGCATTAATCCATCCCACGTATATGACAGCAAAAGGCAACACCGAGCCGAGGCGCGCTGTGCGCCAGTCGAGGTGTCGTGAACAGAGAGTAACCAGAGTTGATTTCGAAACTGGTTGGAAGTCCCGAACCAATTGCCTCAAATTATAGGGAACACGTTAACGGTTCATTAGGACGCCTTGACAGGAGACGCCGGATAGAGGCACACGGGATGTTGAGCCCCGGCCAACACCTGCCGGGCGCATCTTACGCTGATTGGTAAGCAGCGAGTGAGAGGAGAACAGCGACGATGGCCGACCAAGTCACGATTACATTCCCAGATGGTGCTGAGCGCCAGTTTCCAAACGGTACGACCGGCACTGAGATTGTCGCCGGCATTTCAAAATCCCTTCTCAAAAAGACATTGGCCATGGCGCTTGACGGCGTCGTGATGGACCTTGCTGATCCAATTAAGAGCGATGTTGGCATTGAGTTTTTGAACCGAGACGACCCACGGGCTTTGGAACTCATTCGCCACGACTGTGCACACGTCATGGCCGAAGCGGTGCAGCAACTGTGGCCGGGCACACAGGTCACTATTGGCCCCGTCATCGAAGACGGCTTTTTCTATGATTTTGCCAAAGAAGACCCCTTCAAACCTGAAGACATTGCAAAAATCGAAAAGAGAATGCAGCAGATCATTGCCAACAATGCACCCTTCACCAAGGAAGTTTGGTCGCGCGCGGACACCAAAAAGCATTTTGCAGCCCAGGGAGAGCACTACAAAGTCGAACTCGTTGATGCGATTCCTGAAGGCGAAGACGTCAAAATCTATAAACAGGGTGAGTGGTTGGATTTGTGTCGCGGGCCGCACATGGTCTCAACAGGGCAGATCGGTAAAGCCTTCAAGATTCAAAAGTTTGCAGGTGCCTATTGGCGTGGCGATGCAAAGAATGCGCAGCTGCAACGTATCTACGGCACAGCTTGGGCGAATGAAAAAGAGCTCAAAGCTTATCTGACCCGCCTTGAAGAGGCGGAAAAGCGAGATCACCGTAAGCTCGGCCGCGAAATGGATTTGTTTCATTTCCAGGAGGAAGCACCCGGCTCAGTATTCTGGCATGACAAGGGTTGGGACCTGTTTCTATCTTTGATTTCCTATATGCGTCGCCGACAGCAGGATGCGGGTTATATCGAAGTCAATTCACCAGACATGATGGACCGAACATTCTGGGAGTTGTCCGGGCATTGGGAAAACTATCGTGAAAACATGTTCGTCTCAGAAACCGAGGACGAGCGCACGTTTTGTTGCAAGCCAATGAACTGTCCCGGCCACGTGCAGATTTATAAACACGGCCTGAAGAGTTATCGCGATCTACCGTTGAAGATGGCTGAGTTTGGCAAGGTGCACCGCTATGAGCCATCAGGCGCATTGCACGGTCTCTTGCGTGTGCGCCACTTTACCCAAGATGATGCGCATATTTTCATCACGGAAGACCAATTGATGAAAGAATGCTTGGCGATCAACGATTTGATGTTGTCGATCTACAAAGACTTTGGATTTGAAGACATCTTCATTAAACTTTCGTTGCGCCCTGAAAAACGTGTTGGGGCAGATGATCTTTGGGACAAGGCTGAAAAAGCGTTGTCCGATGTGCTTGATGAAGTGTCCAAGCGATCTGACGGCAATGTCAAGACAGCAATCAATCCAGGTGAGGGCGCTTTTTATGGGCCGAAGCTGGAGTATGTGTTGCGTGATGCCATCGGTCGGGAATGGCAATGTGGTACGACACAGGTCGACTTCAATCTCGCCGAACGGTTGGGTGCATTCTACATTGATGAAAAATCAGAAAAGCGCACGCCGGTTTTGATCCACCGCGCAATGTTTGGATCGCTGGAACGCTTTGCCGGCATCTTGATTGAAAACTTCGCTGGTCACTTGCCTTTATGGTTGTCACCTCTGCAAGCGGTTGTCTGCACGATCGTCTCGGACGCAGATGACTATGCGCGCGACATTCACGACAAGCTGCGCTCTGCTGGTTTAAAGTCCAGTCTTGATTTGCGTAATGAGAAGATCAACTACAAAGTACGCGAGCATTCGCTGGCAAAAGTGCCCGTGCTTCTTGTGGTCGGCAAACGCGAAGCTGACGAGGGCAAGGTTTCAATTCGCCGCCTTGGGAGTAAAGATCAAACTGTGGTGGACCTGGATGAGGCCATTGCCATGCTCAGTGCAGAAGCTACTGCACCCGACTTAAAGCGCAAGGCGACTGCAACCTAGTTTTGTTAAACTTAGATAACGTGATCTAATTCACCGTTTCTTGAACTTTGGCATTCGGGTAAAACAACTGATGGCCGTGAACTTTGAAGGCGGCAATAGCCTCTTGGCCATCCTTTGACAAAATCCAGTTGATGAGCTGTGCTGCGGCTTTGGCATTCACGCGCGGATGATGCGCTGGGTTTACCTGGATGATGCCATACTGGTTGAACAGCTGAGGATTTCCCTCGAATAAAACTTTATGCTGGGTTTTGTTTTGGTAGCTAATCCATGTTGCACGGTCAGTGAGCAAATAAGCGCGCATGCCGATGGCTGTATTGATGGTTGCTCCCATGCCGGAGCCAGCTTCGCGATACCATGTGCCTGAAGCTGGTGTCGGGTCAATGCCTGCTGCCGTCCACAGACGGCGTTCGGCTTTGTGGGTTCCACTGTCATCACCACGCGAGAGAAACGGCACTTTTTTTTCTGAAATGCGTTTCAAAGCCTCATCAACGCTTTTGGCGGTTGCAAGGCCAGCGGGGTCTTCTTCAGGTCCGACAATAATGAAGTCGTTATACATCACATCAAAACGTTCAACGCCCCAGCCGTCTTTAACAAACTTTTCTTCTGCTGCCTTGGCGTGCACCAGCAGCACATCGCCGTCACCGTTGCGTGCATTCTTCAACGCCTGTCCGGTGCCAACTGCCACAACGCGGACCGTAATCCCTGTTTTCTTGCTAAACTTCGATAAAATGAAGCGCAGGAGTCCGGAATTTTCTGTTGAGGTGGTTGATTGCAGGGTCAATACGTTGTCGTTTGCAACAGTCGTGAATGCATAAATGCACACACTCAAAGCAATGAGTGTCACGAGCGACGCAAAGCGCAGGAAGAAACGAGACAGCATTAAAGTCGGACCTTTTCTTTTTAGCTTTGTCAGTGGATTTATATCACCAGGTCACCAGCCACAAAAGCTTGCGCGGCTTTGGACTTTGGACCGGCAAAAAAGGTCTCAGCGTTACCGTGCTCAACCAGCTTGCCCAGGTGTAAAAATACGATGTCATCTGCAAGGCGCTTCGCCTGACCCAAGTCATGAGTGACATGAATGATGCGTGTACCGCGGGCTTTGGCATCCAGGATCATTTTCTCAATGATGGCGGTCGAGGCCGGATCGAGATGTGCGGTCGGCTCATCGAGAAACAGAATTTCAGGGTCGATGACGCGGGCGCGCGCAATCGCGACACGCTGTTGTTCACCACCCGACAATCTGCGGGCTGGTGCATCTGAAAGGTGGTGCAGGTCGGCGTCAATAAGGGCACGCTCTGCACGGTGTTGTGCGTCGTCTTTCGACAGTCCGAATTGGCGCAACACGAACGTCATGTTCTCCATCACGGTGCGGCGAAACATGACCGGCTTTTGAAACACAAATCCAATCCGACGCACGTTTCCTACAAGACTGGATTGACCTGCCCAGCTTATTTTGCCGTGGGTAATCGGCACAAGTCCGGTCAGGATACGCAGAAGCAGACTTTTGCCGGCGCCATTTGGACCCATCACAACCAAAATGCCAGAGCCCGCAATCGTCAGATCAACCTGATCCAACAATCGTTGCCCTTCCGTGCCAACAAACGTTGTGCCTTCCGCCACAATCGGCAGAACCTGGCGTTCAAGGGCATGACGGTCTCCGTCAAGCGGCTGCATGGTTGATCGAGCCTCTCTCAAATATAGGACAAACGGGTTTCAGATCGCCGGACGGCCATCAAGACAGCGTTGATAATGACGGAAAGCGTGATCAAAACCACACCGAGGCCCAGCGCAAGCGCTAGATTTCCGCGCGATGTTTCAAGCGCGATGGCTGTCGTCATGGTGCGTGTTAGGTGAGCAATATTACCGCCAACAATCATAACTGCGCCGACTTCAGCGATGGCACGACCAAAGCCTGCAAGCAACACAACCAACAAACTGTGGCGGGCTTCAAAGATCAATGTGCGAATAGAGGCCCAGGTTGACAGACCCATTATCGCGAGTTGTTCGTGGTATTCGGCTGCATAGTCTTCCACAACCTGGCGCGACAGTGCTGCAATAATTGGCAACACCAAGATCGTCTGCGCAATAACCATTGCAGATGGTGTGTAGAGAAGTCCCAAAACACCAAGTGGGCCGACATTAGACAGAGCAAGATAAACCAGAAGACCGACCACAACGGGTGGCAGACCCATTAACGCACTGAGCAAAATGAGAATTGCGTTGCGGCCACGAAAGCGCTTGAACGCCAAAATCGCTCCGAGTGGCAAACCAATCAGCGTTGCGATCAACACTGCCCCACCGGTGACCTGCAACGACAACAGAACAATGTTCCAAAGTTCGCTATTGCCAGATGCCAGCAGGCGAAACGCATCTAAAAAAGTGGATTGGCCGTCGTTCATAGAACTTCCGAGTGACGCTACAAGTCTTAGGCAACTGTGTCGTTTGCTTTGTCACACAGCCAACAGGCCTGAGTAACGGCAGCTCATTTGCCTTGATAATATTCTACTGCCTTAGCCGCGTCCCCGATAGGGGGCAACACGTTGATCTGGCAACCAGACGTCCTTTGGGCAGACGCCATTTTGCCAAAAAACATCAATCGGCATGCCGCCACGTGGATACCAATAGCCACCAATGCGAAGGTAATGGGGCTCTAAGGTTTCCACCAACCGCTTGCCAACGGCCACCGTGCAGTCTTCGTGGAAGGCACCATGATTGCGAAACGCAGTCAGGTAGAACTTGAGAGATTTGCTTTCAACCAGATAGGCGTTCGGCACATAATCAATGACCAGATGCGCGAAATCAGGCTGTCCAGTGACGGGGCAGAGTGCGGTAAACTCTGGTGCTGTAAAGCGCGCTGCGTAAAGTGTATCCGGGTGCGGGTTGGGTACGCGATCCAAGGTTGCAGACCCAGGATCCGTGGGTAGGCGGGCCGCCTTACCAAGCACGTTACGATCGGATGTGTCTGAGCGATCTGCCGCCATATTGATTGGGTGCTCTGGGTTTTACTCGGCGGCCAAGGGCTTTTGGCCATGGCCACTATCGTGGGGTCCGCGATAAATGCAACCTTCCGCACAGCTATCACGCACGATTTCAATTTCAGCAAGGCCTGGAATGCGATTGGATAGTTTGTTCCAAACCCAGCCGGCAATCCGTTCTAATGTTGGCACGCCAAGGCCTTCCACTTCGTTGAGTAAACGATGGTCCAGTGCGTTTTTTACGTCCTGCATCGCGGCTTCTAAGTCCGACAAATGCATGATGAGACCGGTCTTTGGATCAGGCTGGCCTTCAATCGTCACGCGGGCACGAAAAGAGTGGCCATGAATGCGGGCATTCGGATGACCTTCAGGTGCGGACGGCAGGTAGTGGGCTGCCTCAAAAAGGAAGTCTTTGTAGATACGCATGAGGCAACGCCATAAGAGATTTTTTGACATCTGACCAGCCCCTCAAGAGTCGCTGGGCGCGCCTGATCGGCTTTCAGCGCCGGTGTGCCGGGGTCAGGCAATCCCGATCAACTTATGCGTTTGCAGTGATAGCCGCCAAATTGGGTATGCTTTGCAGTACGCAACGGCAGCGGCAGTGTTTGCCGCGACGTCCGGTCCGTCGAGGGGCTGCAAGTAGTGATGCTTGAAATCGAGCTCGGGCAGATCGTCCGGCGTTAACCCTTTTTGCGGGTAGACCAGCTTGAGTTCATCACCTGAGGTTTGGATCAGTGGCGCGCCCGCTTTTGGGCTCACACAGATCCAGTCGATCGTCCGCGGTACAGCTAATGTGCCATTGGTCTCGATGGCAATTTCAAAGCCACTGCCGTGGAGCGCTTCGATCAGTGGCGCATCGACCTGAAGCATCGGCTCACCACCCGTCAACACGATTAGGCCTGGCTGACTTTCGCCCCAAGCGGTACGGCAGGCAGTGGCGAGCCTGTTGGCCGTTTCAAACTGTCCGCCACACACGCCATCGGTGCCGATGAAATCTGTATCACAAAATGTGCACGTCGCTGTTTCGCGATCTTGTTCGCGACCCGACCACAAATTGCAACCTGCAAAGCGACAGAAGACAGCGGGACGACCCGCGTTCGCACCCTCGCCTTGCAGCGTGTAGAAGATTTCTTTGACGGTATACATACGTGTTGATGGTTACTTGAGCTTCGAGGGGTCTCAGTCGGTCGTGGGGCTGGTAGGCGGTGACGACACAGCGCGCCAACGTTGATAACCAGCGCCGCGCAACTGACAAGCGGGACAGTCGCCGCAGCCATAGCCCCAATCATGACGCTCAGTGCGGTTGCCAAGGTAGCAGGTATGGGTGTCTTCAATGACAAGATCAACCAGTGTCTCACCGCCCAGGTCTTGGATCATGGCCCACGTCGCTGCTTTGTCCAAAGACATTAACGGTGTGATGAGCTCAAATTTGGTGCCCATCCCAAGTGATAACGTTGTTTCTAGCGATCTGATTGTGTCGTTACGACAATCGGGATAGCCGGAGAAGTCTGTTTCACACATGCCACCAATAAGGGTTTTGATGTTGCGTCGATAGCCGATGGCCGCGGCATAAGTAAAGAACAACAGATTGCGGCCAGGCACAAAGGTTGAAGGCAGGCCAGCGTCGGTCATCTCAATCGCCATATCCTGCGTCAGCGCTGTCTCGCTGATTTTGGACAGTTCGGTGAGTGTAATCTCATGGTCTTCACCAAGACGGGCTGCCCACATTGGATACTCTGATTTTAGTCGCGCAAGCACATGCTGGCGTTGCGTCAACTCCACGCCGTGGCGTTGGCCAAAATCAATGCCAAGCGTTTCGACCAGACTGTAACGTTCTAACGCCCAAGCTAAGCAGGCCGTAGAATCCTGCCCACCTGAGAAAAGAACAAGCGCTGAATATTGAGGTTCGGTCACGCGTTGCTCTGTCAAAGGTTTTTGCCATCAAAAGGTTTTGGCCTGAGGTCATCAAGGTCTACTTCATCGAGGCAGCGGACATTGATCGCGATTACGTCTGAGCCATCAGGTGCAGCTCCTTTTGCAAATGAACCGACACCACATTTAGAGCAAAAGAGATGGTGGATCTTCTTTTGTGCAAACTGGTAGTCCGTCAAATGATCTTGTCCTGAAGGAAGCTCGAAATCACCGGCCGGAACAAAGGTAAACAAGGCGCCGCGCTTCATGCAGATTGAGCAGTTGCATGAGATGACGTTAGAAAGGTCGACGTTCGCCTGGTAGCTGACTGCACCGCAGTGGCAGCCACCGTGTTGTGAATTCGTCGCAGCCATGGGGAGGTCCTTCATTGATAGGAGCGGTGGTATTGTAGCTCGGCACATGCCGGTGCCCCGAGGTTGGGCTGAAATTGGGATGTTTGGCCTACCCCAAGGGGTCTTTGCGCCGCTTCGAAGACCGGCTAAAACCTCCTCAAATGTTTCACGCCCGGCCATTGACGGCAAGGCTTTCGATTGAAGGACACTATTCATGACCGCTATTGTCGATATTCAGGCCCGCGAAATTCTGGATAGCCGCGGCAATCCAACCGTTGAGGTTGATGTGCATCTTGAAGATGGGGCGATGGGACGTGCCGCCGTTCCATCAGGGGCTTCGACCGGGGCTCACGAAGCGGTTGAACTGCGCGATGGCGACAAAACCCGCTATCTCGGCAAAGGTGTCACGCAGGCGGTTGATGCGGTCAACACAGAAATCTTTGACACCCTTGCTGGCATGGATGCGGAAGATCAGCGCGGCATTGATGCAGCAATGATTGCGCTCGATGGTACAAAAAACAAAGCGCGTCTAGGTGCCAATGCAATTTTGGGTGTGTCACTGGCAGTCGCGAAGGCCGCAGCGCAGTCCGCTGGCTTGCCGCTTTACCGCTATGTCGGTGGGGCAGGCGCATATGTTCTGCCTGTGCCGATGATGAACATCATCAATGGTGGTGAGCACGCTGACAATCCGATTGATTTCCAAGAATTCATGATCATGCCTGTGAGCGCGGAGTCACTTTCAGAAGCCGTGCGCATGGGTGCAGAAATTTTCCATACGCTAAAAAAAGACCTCAAAGCAGCGGGTCACAACACGGGGATTGGCGATGAAGGTGGCTTTGCACCAAACCTTAAAAGTGCAGATGAAGCGCTCGCATTCATTATGAAGTCGGTTGAGGGCGCAGGTTATAAACCGGGCGACGATGTGATGTTGGCGCTCGATTGCGCATCAACAGAGTTCTATAAAGATGGATCGTATAACCTTGCAGGCGAAGGTAAAACCTTAGACGCCTCTGGCATGGTGAAATTTCTCGAAGACCTCGTTAATCGGTACCCGATTATCTCTATTGAAGATGGCATGGCAGAAGACGATTGGGATGGCTGGCAGGCTTTGACCAACGCAATTGGTGATCGATGCCAACTGGTCGGCGATGACTTGTTCGTTACCAACACAGAACGGCTTTCAAAGGGAATAGACGAGGGGATTGGCAATTCCATTCTGGTCAAGGTCAACCAGATTGGTTCGCTGTCTGAAACTCTAGAAGCCGTTTCAATGGCCCAGCGCGCGGGCTTTACTGCCGTCATGTCTCACCGTTCAGGTGAAACGGAAGATGCAACAATCGCGGATTTGGCTGTGGCAACCAATTGCGGGCAAATCAAAACCGGCTCGCTCAGCAGATCAGATCGTCTTGCCAAATACAATCAACTCATTCGCATTGAATCTGAACTGGGTGATACTGCAACTTACGCAGGCAAGGGCATTCTTAAATCCGCGAAAGCTGGGGCGTAATCGACAAACGGTCTGATTTCGAACAGTGTTTTACGACGTCTTAACCCGTCTAGGTTTATGGTCTGACCTGTTCTCAAGTTTCATATCGCGTATTAAGAGCATAATTGTGCTGCGTAAACCTATTCATGATTGGCGAAAGCTCTCCAGGCAATTCATTGTTTTGCTTATCTGCTCGGGGTTTGCATCGTATTTCGCTTATCACACAATCAATGGCCGGCACGGCCTCGAGGCCAAACGCCAATTTTTCGAGCGACTAACGCTCCTAGAATTTGAAATCAAGAGCCTCGAGGCCACCCGTGCTCGATATACTCAAGACGTGGCCTTACTCTCTCCAGAACTACCCAACGCAGATCTGGTCGAAGAGATTGCACGTGACGTTTTGGGTTTTGTCCACCCCGATGACAAAGTGGTTTTAACTGAGGCGTACCGCCTACCCACCGCGCGCTGATGTTTTGAAGGGCGACCACTGCCCACACCGTGACATCGCCGTTTCGTCCCCCACCCACAACGGCTGACCAATTGTCTGCTTACATTCGCCGTGTTGACCTCGCAAGGGTCTGCGGTTAATGGCTCAACCGTCTGTCGCTTGCTGGCAGGTGGGGTCGTTCGAAGGACAGGTGTGTAATGCGCATTGGCAATGATGGAGGTGAGGCTGAAAATGCTGTCGCAGTCTATCGCTTGATCCTGCTCATTCGCCGTTTCGAAGAAAAGGCAGGGCAACTTTATGCCATGGGCCTGATCCCTGATGAGATTAAATTATGCATTGGTCGAGAGGCTTTGTTTGCCGGTGTCAACGCTGCAAGCAACGACGGGGACCCGCTTCTTGTTGGGCGTCGGTGCCATGGCGCTCTATTGGCGCTTGGCTTAGAGCCTGAAGTGTTGATGAACGAACTTGCAAATCCATCACGCGGTCTATTTGATCAGCCAACGCATGGATCAACCCCCCCTGCTATTCGCCCAACCAGGTTTTACTACTGCCCAACCGACAATGGTAAGCGGGCGCGCTGGGCGACCAGCCTTGCTGTAGCTCAGTCGCTAAAGGGCACTCAAAATGTTGCCTTTGTGATCTTGGATGGGGACAGCTTGCGCGGTTCTCAAATTGTGCGGACCCTGTTGTTGGCGAAGCGGTTTCAATTGCAGATTGTGTTTATTATTGATCATGCTGTGCCGGATCCAATGCCTGGCCAGCCTGGCGGTGATGGGCCAAGCAGCCATCTCCAAAAACGTGTGCAGGCAAGCGCCATTTCCTTCACGCCGGTGGATGGAATTGACCCGCAAAATGTCATAGCCGCATGTCAGGCTGCCGGCGATACTGCACGCTCTGGCGCGGGCCCTCAGGGCTTACTGGTTTCAACCCAAGCTTTTCGCGGACATGCCAGTCAGCAAACCGCTGGCAGGCGGGGCCCAGCATCACAAGCCGTTCATGACCCAGTGGTTATCGCACGCATGCGCTTGATTGATGCCTGTAACGGTCAAACGGAAACGGCTCTCGCAATCGAAAAAGATGTGCGCGCCACCTTGACCACAATCGGCCTCAATATGCGTGCCAGCGCTCAGCTTTGAAGCTGGCGCAGGCTGGCTTGGTCAGCCGGTATAAATTTATCCGCAGTTATTGACCCTTTGAGGTGAAGTCGCCACATAGAGGGCAGATCGCCTGCGCCCCCTCCCTTTTTGTGGGCCCATACAAAGGGGCAGGCAAAATTGATGGAGATACGATGAGCCAAGATCCAGAACACGAACTTGATGTGCCTGATGGCATTGAAAATGCGGAGTCAGCGCTTGAGGTCCTAAGAGCCTGGATTGCTGACGGTGCTCTGCATGTCATCTTTGACCCCAATACCTTTGCTGAGGACTTTGCAGAATGGGGCCGCCTGCTCTCTGAGATCAGCCACCATATCGCTCAAGCGGCGGCTATGGAGGGGGAAATTAACGAAGAAGATGCACTGCGCCTCATTCGGGATGGCTATTTGAGTGGCCTTGAGAACGCGCAAGGCATGCGGGATGGCCAGATTCGCGGCCGAACGACCCACTAAGACCGTTAGAATTGAGCGCATGAGCCGGTATTTGCCAGAATCAGGCCTCTTTTGGCATGCATGCTGAATTAAACGTTTCCAGCCATTAACAAGGCACCTTTCAGTTTTTCCACAGATTCGCTAGGGTCAACCCCGTTTCATACCCGTTGCCCACAGCCTGCCGTCTTGCTGGTCGACGCGTCCAGGCATATGACCAAGGCCAAGTAGGGGTGAATTTTATTGAGTGGGGACAAACTAATGTTGCGATTTTTGAAAAAGGCTGCGTTGCCGGTTCTGTGTATCGGCGCTTTGACGGCCTGTTCCAATAACGGTGGCCTGCTGGGCTCCAGTCTGACCACGTCATCAATTGATGCACAGAAGGTGGCAAAAAAGCCAGCCATTGATCCAGCTTGTGTCACGTTGGTTTCTAAAATTGACAGCTTGCGCAAAGATGGCATCACAGACCGTGTTGCAAAAGCAGGCGCTGGTAAATCCAAAACGGTTCCCGTCTATCGTACATCTCTTGCACGTATGGCAGAGCTTGATCGCGCAAACGCAGAATATCAACGCCGCTGCGGCACACTGAAGCCTGCAACAGCATCTGTAACCGGCACAGCAGTACCACCGGCTGTTTCATCTGCTACAAAAGCAGCGGCAACAAATGCTGCAAAGAAAACAGCTTCTAAAGCCGTGAAGACAAAGGCTGTAGCGAAAGCAACGACCGCAGTTGCCCCGGTTAAAAAGGCTGCGACGAAAGCAACGACCGCTGTTGCACCTGTTAAAAACGCTGCAGAAGATGTCGCCAAGGACGCTGCAAAAAAGGCAGCACTTGATGCTGCGAAAAAAGAAGTTATCGAGGCAGCAGCGAAGAATACTGCACAATAGTCATGATCACGTCTTAGGACGTCGTCGTCGTGGCGCGATACAATCAACGAAGACGCAGGTGGGCTCTCTCTCACCTGCGTTTTTTTGTAATTGATTGCGAGGTTATATTTGGCACGGGCTTGTCAGTAGGCTGTGCCGGTGACGTAATAAAACAACGCCAGTGTGGTTCTGACATCTCACGCCTTGCCTCTGTCCCATTGCTGTGGTGAAACGCGCACTTCAAAAGAAGAGGGCGGTTCCGTGTCAGAGTATTGCGTACGAAAAACGATGAAAAATTGTCTTGTCGTGGCAGTTGTTTTTGCCCTTGCGGCGTGTAGTGGCCTTACCTCCGACGGCCCTGAACCGAGGAGCGCCGGGGCAAGTGGTTGCAGGTCACTGCAAAAAGAGCTGAAACGCTATGAGCGCAAAGGCGTTGCGGGTTGGGCGGAAGCCAAGAACGCGGGCAAGAAACTTTCTAAATCCAAGGAAGCTGACCTCCGGATCTATAATGAGCTACTGAACACGTACCTTGGCGGCAAGTGCCATCTCTAGGTGGTTGACCCTGTACTTTGCATCCGTGCGGTGTCTCGCCAGAGTGGCCTCAAGCGCGCGCGCATGATAGCTAAAGCGATATGGTAACAGTGATCTCAAATGGCGCGCAGTCTATCGGCTCGAAGTCGGATGGTGCCAGATCGCGCCATCCAGAGAAAGCTTGGCGTCCAGACACACCCCAGCTTCCTCGTCCAAACTGGATCCGCGTTAAGGCTCCGTCATCGCCTATATTCAACGAAACAGCTGATCTCATCAAAACACATGGGCTTGTGACCGTGTGTCAAGAGGCGGGATGCCCAAACATCGGCGAGTGTTGGTCAAAGCGCCATGCCACCATGATGATCTTAGGCGACATATGCACCCGCGGCTGTGCGTTTTGCAATGTCGCGACCGGCAAGCCAGAGCCGGTTGATGATGGCGAACCAGATCGTATCGCGGCGGCGGTTCAAAAACTAAGTCTGCGCCACGTTGTGATCACGTCGGTTGACAGAGATGATCTGAACGATGGCGGCGCAGAACACTTTGTGCGTGTAATTTCGGCCATTCGTAACATCAACCCCAACACGACTATTGAAATTCTAACTCCTGATTTTCGCAGCAAAGATGGTGCTCTGGAAACGGTTGTTGGCGCGCGCCCAGATGTCTTCAATCACAACCTGGAAACGGTGCCGGCGCTTTATCGCTCTATCCGACCCGGTGCGCGCTATGATCACTCTCTGGCTGTGCTGGCACGCGTGAAGGAGCTTGCACCAGGCAGTATAACCAAGTCTGGCATCATGGTTGGTTTGGGTGAATCTCTGAGCGATGTGTTGACCGTAATGGATGACTTGCGCACCGCTGACGTAGATTGCCTAACTATCGGCCAGTATCTGCAACCCACACCGAAGCATGCAGAAGTGAAACGCTATGTGCGTCCTGAGGAATTTGCGGAGTTAAAAGCGGAAGCACTGGTCAAAGGTTTTTTGTCGGTAGCCTCAAGCCCGTTAACGCGCTCATCACATCATGCTGAAGATGATTTTCTTGCCATCAAGGCGGCACGCCAAGCCTTAGCCACGGCTTGAAGAGTAGGACAGAGGTTCAGTCGAGTGCCAGAATTTCAAACAACGCAAAATGTTCGCCACAGTGCACACAACATGTTTTTGTTGGTCGCAGATGTCGAACGCTATCCTAAATTTTTGCCGTTATGCACGTCGCTGGTGGTGACCCAACGCACCAAAACGCCAGAGGGTGAAGAGTTGATTGCCACCATGGGCGTTGGCCATAAGGCGCTGACAGATAGTTTTACCACCCGTGTTCTACTTGATGAGACGGCGCAAGAGATCAATGCAAGCTATATCGACGGCCCGTTTGAACACCTTGAAAACCGTTGGCGGTTCTCCGCAACATCGCAAACTGAATGTGATGTAGACTTCTATATTTCTTATGCTTTTAAATCGGCACTTATGGGCATCGCGTTAGGACCAATGTTTGAGACCGCATTTCGGCGCTTCACAACGGCATTTGAAGAACGTGCTGATGAAGTCTACGGAAAACCTGCAGAACAACTGCCCGACAGATCAACGGTATAATGCGGATATACACCAGGCAGTGAGCGTAATTGGTTCTTAGAACAATGCTTTACTGCGGTTGTGCGTCTGTTGCAGACCGCGCACGGTATCAAGACCCTTGGTATTTCTAAAATCAGATTGATCAAGATCTGCGCCAGTCAAATCAGCATTACTTAAATCCGAGCCAGAAAAATCCGCCTGCGAGAGGTCGGCATTCTTGAATACGGCATTACGCAGATTTGCGTTTTTAAAGTTTGCATAACGCGCTGAGACGTACGTTAAATCAGCACCTTCAAGATCGACGGATTCCAGATTGGCGCTTTCCAGCTTGGTACGCCAGATGTGTTCGATGAAACCCGTTTCGCTAAACGGCGAAAAGCTGACACCACGTAAATTGGAACCCTTGAAGTTAAAGCCGTTAAATTGCCCAAAGACTTTGGCACCTGCCATCTGCACACCAATAAAACTAGAGGCTTCAGCCAACTTTTCTGCAAGCGTCGAAAAGGAGGTTGGGCGCAGAATGGTCACACCTGTAAGGTCTGCTCCATCAAACGTTGAGTTGATCAACGTGACGCGATCCAGGCGCGCGGATTTGAGATTGACGCCAGTGAGATTGGAGCCTGATAAATCGCTGCCAAATAAATCTACGTTTGCAAGTTTCGCTTTCTTGAAATTCAGGTCGGCAAGATCAAGGTTTTGCAGATTGAGTCCGGAAAGATCAGGCGGTAGGGCTTTATCTGCTTGAAACAGGATCTGTGTAACTTGGCGCGCGGTCATATCCGCTGCTAGTGCCGCGGCAAAACTAGCTGCAAGCGCGATGAACGCATAAACAGCACCCTTGGCCTTGGGGATCAAACGATGAGGTAACAACAAAGACGGTCTCCAATCCGCATCTTAGCAAGTGGTTGAGCCCGGGGGTACCTGCGCACACTTTCTCCATGATGATAACAGATGGCGATCATGGGCGCATAAAGACAAGACCGTTTTTATTCAATAAAGCACAGGCCATAAAGCATTTAGGCTGGGCCCATCGCGTTGAGAAGTGCCGTCAGGCTTGTTTCAACCGCCGCATTTCTTATCCCAGCCCGTCCTGTATCGCCAAACGTGTGGCGCTGTACATTCGTCCGATCACCGCGTTTACCAACTGCAATGAAGACCAGTCCCACCGGCCGATTTGCACTGCCACCACCAGGTCCTGCAATGCCGGTAATCGCGGCAGAAAAGTCGGCTGTTGAATTTTTTAAGACGCCATCTGCCATGGCAGCCGCAACTTCCGCGCTGACTGCGCCGTTGCGTTCAATCAACGCGGCCGGAACGGCGATCAGGTCTGTCTTGGCTTGATTGGAATACGTGATGAAGCCACGATCAAAAACCTCCGAGGCTCCTGCAACATCTGTAATTGCAGCTGACAACAGACCTCCGGTGCAACTTTCGGCAACCGCGAGGGTGGAGTTTTGGGCTCGCAACGCGATGACGAGTTCTGTGGCAAGATCCAAACCCACCTGGGTATGTGACATTTGTCATGTCCTCACTGACATCCACGACCAGTTTAATCGGATCTCAACTCAAACACAAAAAAGGCACGCCGGTGTTTGGCGCGCCTTTCGTTGTCTTCATTGCAAGTTTATGCAGATTGGCGATGAAATCGCCTAATCTGCAATCAGTTTTTCAGCCCGTGACAGCAATGTATCCAGTGTGTCGCGTGCATCTTGACCCATAGCGGCCAGAGCACGATTTTGTGCAGCCTGCCAAATCGGATGGGCTTCAATCAATGTGGCTTTGCCTTTCGGGGTCAAGTGCAGACCACGCCCGCGCCGACCTGCAGGTGGGTCCATCACAATGTGATCCAGAGCCAACAGCCGCTTGAGATTGCGCGACAGCGTTGACTTTTCAATGTCCAGTTCATGCCCAATTTCAACGGCCGTGATGCCATCGCGTGAAGCAAGTTGAGCCAACAATGTGTATTGACTTGCCGTAATACCAAGTGGGCGAACAGCGTCGTCGTAGACGCGCGTAATAATACGAGACAGTTGGCGAACACGTGTTGCCAAGCAGTTTGCTGCTGTCATTTCAGCAATATCTGTTATCTCAACAGAAGTTTCAGGAGCGCGATCAAGCGCTTGAGTCATCATGTTCATATTGCGGGTCTCCCGCTTGAATTTTGTAATACAACTTCGAATTCGTTGATGGCGCGATTCTGGCGGGGGGGTCAACGAAAAGGCCGACGTCGCAGCGATCCAAGATGGTGCCGTTGCCATTTAGTCGACTGCGACGGCTGAAGCCCCGTCTTGGGCGGGTTCTAGGCTACTCGGGCACATGGACGGTGGCCGATGCCATGGCTGCAATACCTTCCCCACGGCCTGCAAAGCCAAGCCCCTCAGTGGTCGTGGCTTTTACCGAAACACGGTCAACGGGCAGTGCCAAAATCTTCGCAACTTCTTTGCGCATCGGGTCGCGATGAGGCCCGATTTTGGGTGTTTCGCAGATGATCGTAATGTCGACATTTCCGATTACCCCGCTGCGCTGGCGAACCCTGTCAGCGGCATGGGCCAGAAAGATATGGGACGCAGCTCCCTTCCATTGCGGATCAGTTGGTGGAAAATGGCTGCCGATATCACCATCACCCAGCGCACCGAGGAGGGCATCAGTCAACGCATGGAGCGCAACATCAGCATCAGAATGGCCTGAAAGCGTAAAAGCTGCAGGAACTTTGATTCCGCACAGCCAGACATGATCGCCTGGCGCGGCACGGTGCACATCAAACCCAGTGCCCGTTCTAGGGTGCATATCTGACCGAGATTGCATCATGTTTTCTGAAGCCGTTATTTCTGCCCTGGCAAGATCCTCAGCCGTTGTCATCTTGTGGTTGTGTTCCGACCCCTCGACAACATGCACCACGCCACCTGCCCATGAGAACAACGCCGCGTCATCTGTAAAATCAGAGCGACCGGCCGACGCAGCTTTTTGATGGGCTTGCAATATCTCGTCAAACGCAAAGCCTTGCGGTGTTTGAGCCCGCCATAATCCGTCGCGGGCCAGTGTTTCAGTGATGAGGCCATCTCGATCTGCACGCTGCAACGTATCGGCGAGAGGAAGCGCTGCGATGGCCGCTGGCCTCATCTCAAGCGCCTCAGCGACGCGGGTGATCACGTTGCCTGTCACAAACGGTCGCGCACCATCATGGATCAGAACCGCGTCGGGAGGGTTTTGGGTTGCAAGTTGGTTTAATCCCGCCAACACGCTTTCCTGGCGTGTTGCTCCGCCTTTAACGGGATCCACCAGTTTATCTGGCGCGCCGTCACGTTCCAGCGTATCGGCGTAGATCTGCTGATCCGCATCGTGGATGACAACCAGGATACGGTTGATCTCCGGTGCTTCAGCAAGGGCGGCGATGGCATGGCTAAGAACGGCACGCCCACCGATCTGGGCGTACTGTTTGGGGGTCGAGTCACCCTGAGCAGCGGCTCGCGAGCCGCGCCCCCCGGCGACAATGACAGCGCTGACGTCCAAGACTAGTGTTCCTTCCCAAGTCGATGGCTTGCTTACCCGTCTGAGGCAGGCGCGGCAATCACCGCCCACATTTTAAGCATATGGCTTGTGGCGTGCTGTCTTCTGATCTATCTTGCCCAAAGTATAAGCATAAAAGCCAGGCGCATAAAATGTGGGCAAATAGTGTGAACGCAATGCCGTGCGGAGCAGCCCAACACAATCAAGCGCAATTGCCCCCACGTTATAACGACAACGCGTGAGTACACTCTGGATGCAGATTGGTCAGCACAATTTAAAGAACCCGGTGTTTTTAGCGCCAATGACGGGTGTGTCCGACCTGCCGTTTCGCACACTTGCAGCTGACCTGGATGCCGGTCTTGTCGTCTCTGAAATGGTGGCCAGTTCGGAATTGGTACGCCAGCGCAAGGACGTGGTGCGGCGCGCACGCGGCGAAACATTGAGCCCCTATGTCGTCCAATTGGTCGGCTGTGAAGCGCATTGGATGGCGGAGGGCGCGCGCATTGCAGAAGGGCTTGGGGCAGACATCATCGACATCAATATGGGCTGTCCGCGCCGTGAGGTGACGGGCAAGCTATCCGGCAGTGCACTGATGCGCGATCTTGATCACGCACTGTCGTTGATTACGGCTGTCGTGCAGGCCGTTTCGGTTCCTGTGACGCTCAAGATGCGTCTGGGTTGGGATGACAAGGACATCACCG
Organism: Hyphomicrobiaceae bacterium; assembly: GCA_021775735.1. GTDB lineage: Bacteria > Pseudomonadota > Alphaproteobacteria > Rhizobiales > Hyphomicrobiaceae > JAHZKN01. Next base: position 93,018 of record JAJFHG010000029.1, on the reverse strand, counting down.
CGCCTCAGCTTGCGCGTCGCGCAGAAGCTGAAGGTGTTCAGATGGTCACCGTGCATGCGCGCACCCGCTGTCAGTTTTTCAAAGGTCGCGCCGACTGGTCACGCGTTAAGCCGGTGTCAGCCGCTGTGTCGATCCCGGTGATTGTCAATGGTGATATTTGTACTGTGCAGGACGCCCTTGAGGCTCTTTCTCAATCCGGAGGTGATGGCGTGATGATTGGTCGTGGGTCCTATGGTGCGCCATGGCTGCCCGGTCAAATTGCCAGAGCACTCAAATCCGGACGTCACGTCACTGCACCCACTCTGACAGAGCAGCGCAATATTGCCGTTGCGCATATCGAAAGCATGTTGGGGTTCTATGGCGATTACCTTGGGCTTCGCAATGCGCGCAAGCACATGGGCTGGTACTTAGAGACCGCAGGTCGAGATACAACTTCGATTAAAACATGGCGTCGCAGATTATGTACCGATGACAATGCGCTGCGTGTTCTTCAAAATTTGTCAGCGTTCTATGATGAAACACGTGCGTTCAAGTCGAGCGAGGCATTGGGTTAGGTGGCAAAAATAGTTAAACTTGCAAAAAAGACAAAACCGAAACACGACGGTATAGAAAGTGATTTGCTGCTCGCAACTTTGCCTCATCCTGTGATCGTTGTTGGCGATCAAAATTCCATTCTCTATGTCAACGCTTCTGCAGAAGCTTTTTTATCAGCCTCCCAGCCGATGTTATGCCGAACCACACTGAATGAGGTTGTGACATTTGGTTGTCCCTTGTTAGCCTTGATTGAACAGGTGCGATTTGGCGGCTCAACCGTCAATGAATATGCGATTGAAATTGCCGCGCCGAGGTTTTCAGCACCCAAGCTGGTTGATGTCCACGCTGGCCCTGTCTCCGAACGCCCTGGTCAGATTTTGATCATGCTGCAGCAGCGCTCTATGGCGCAAATGATCGAACGGCAATTGACGCATCGCGCTGCCGCGCGATCTGTTTCTGGTATGGCGGCAATGTTGGCTCATGAAATCAAAAATCCGCTGTCTGGCATTCGCGGATCAGCGCAACTTCTTGAACAGAACGCGAATGACGACGACCGTGAATTGACACAGCTCATTTGCACGGAAACAGACCGCATCAGAAACCTCGTTGATCGCATGGAAGTGTTTGGTGATGAACGCCCGCTCGAAGTGGGCTCCGTCAATGTGCACAATGTGCTGGATCACGTACGGCGGATTGCTGAAACAGGCTTTGCTCAGCACATAAGATTTGACGAATACTATGATCCGTCTCTTCCACTAGCACGCGGCAACAAAGACAAACTGGTCCAAGTCTTTCTCAATCTCGTAAAGAATGCGTCTGAAGCCATCGGAGCAGAAGCGACCAACGGTCAAATCCAGTTGCGCACCGCGTTCCGTCCTGGTGTACGGCTGTCCGTACCCGGCTCGGATACGCGCTTTAGTTTGCCATTGATGATTGAAGTTGAAGACAATGGGCCTGGTATTCCAGAAGGAATTAAAACTCTGTTGTTTGAACCGTTCGTATCAACAAAAGTATCGGGAAGTGGTCTTGGATTGGCTTTGGTTGCAAAAATTATTGGCGATCATGGTGGCGTCATCGAGCTAGATGGGTTGTCTAAAAACACAGTGTTTCGGGTTTTGCTTCCTGTCGAAGATAAAGAGGTCGCCACCGACAGCGGCAAGTCTTCACAGGCAATAACTCAAAACAAAAAGAGGGGATCGCAGCGATGAGTCACGGCTCAATTTTGATTGCTGATGATGACAGTGCGATCCGCACGGTCCTCAACCAAGCATTGGCACGCGCTGGTTATGCGCCGCGCGCCACAAGCAACGCTGCAACGCTGTGGCGTTGGGCCAACCAGGGTGAAGGCGAAGTCATCATCACCGATGTTGTGTTGCCTGATGAAAATGCGTTCGATTTAATCCCACGTATCCAAAAAGCGCGCCCTGAAATACCGATCATTGTGATGAGCGCTCAAAATACTTTGATGACGGCGCTTACAGCAGCCGAAAAAGGTGCCTTTGAGTACCTGCCAAAACCCTTTGATATTTCTGAAGTAGTCGCTGTCGTGACCAGAGCTCTGGATGCCGCGCGCAAAAAAGAACCACAGCGCAGCAAGCCCGAGCTTGAAAGTGATGAGCTGCCGTTGATCGGCCGCTCACCGGCAATGCAGGACATATACCGCTCTCTGGCACGTCTCACTCAGACCGATTTGACAGTCATGATCTCTGGAGAAAGTGGCACCGGAAAAGAGTTGGTGGCCCGCGTCCTGCACGACCATGGCAAGCGGCGCAACGGACCGTTTGTTGCAATCAACGTTGCCGCTATTCCACGGGACTTGATAGAAAGCGAGTTGTTTGGTCACGAGAAAGGGGCGTTTACGGGCGCGCAGGGGCGTACTCAAGGTCGTTTTGAACAGGCTGAAGGAGGGACGCTTTTCCTCGATGAAATTGGTGACATGCCGCTTGAAGCCCAAACACGATTGCTGCGTGTTTTGCAACAAGGCGAATACACAACAGTGGGTGGGCGCACGCCAATTAAGACCAATGTCCGCATTATAGCCGCTACACATCGCGATCTTAAGGTTCAAATTCAACAAGGCGTCTTTCGTGAAGACCTATACTATCGTCTCAATGTTGTGCCGCTACAACTGCCACCGCTTCGTGATCGCTTAGAGGACATTGGTGACCTCGCACGCACGTTTTTGCGTCGCGTTAGTGATGAAGGCCTTGGCGAAAAGTTGATTGAAAAGGCTGCTGTAGAACGATTGAAACAGTATGCATGGCCGGGCAATGTGCGCGAACTTGAGAACTTTATACGCCGCGTGTCGGCCCTTCATGCTGTTGATACTTTGACCTACCAGATTGTCGACCAGGAGATGTCCACATCATCGCTTGCAGATCCTGGGCAGTTTGACATCGCCAGCAAAGATCTCTCTGAGATTCTGGAAAGCTATTTGAACGGATATTTTGCAAGTTTTGGATTAGAGTTACCACCGTCTGGTCTTTATGATCGCATTTTGCGGCAGATGGAGATTCCTCTGTTTACAGCCGCTCTCTCAGCAACGCGTGGCAATCAAATTAAAGCCGCCGAATTGCTTGGCTTGAACCGCAATACGCTGCGCAGTCGGATCAAAAATCTCGACATTAAAGTGATTAAATCGCCATCTTAATGAATGCGCGACCCATCAAAATCGGGGTCAGCTGGAGCCGACACGATAAAGCCCATACCGGCGCTGAGATGCCATTCCGTAGGCTAGCTTCAGTCCTTGCGGCTCCATAGAGACCACTCAAGCCATGCATCACCAACTCATAGTGGTGAACTTATTCCGGAAAGAGATTGAAATTGTCGCGATAATGTCACAGTTTGCGGGTTGCTAGCGTATCGGTGATGCACCTCGGTTCGAGCATCGTGGCTAGCTCGCCACAAAAGGCGTGTTGGTGAGCCGGTTCGCGCTGTTGCGGCAACAGCGTTGACGTCTTCGGCCACACCAAAGGCGCTGGGCCTGAGGCGACACCATAAGTCGGCGGGTGTTCTTGCGTAAGAAAGTGAATGTTCAAGGCATGAGCAGCGATCATGTTGAATCACGAGCGAAAGCTCCAATGTCAGCGCAATCACGAAGTCCCGTGGCGCCGAGCGAGCGTGCCTTTTGGGTTGGCTTCACCGTTGTTGTCCTCTCGTTGGTATCGGCACTTGCAACCTACTTAATCTTGACCGGTCTGACGCCGATTGCGCCGAGCAACTCTGTTGTTGTGAGTGTGCTCTTTGTTAACGTCGTGTTGATCGTTGCCATGATTGCAGTCATCGCATGGCAGGCGCGTCAAATCTGGCAAGCTTGGCGAGATCGCGTTCCCGGTGCCCGTCTCCATGCCCGCATTGTTGCTCTGTTCTCCATTATTGCAGCTCTGCCTGCAATTCTATTAGCTGTTGCTGCAACGACGACATTTTCGCGCTCTATCGACGGTTGGTTTTCCAAGCGCACTCGCGTTGTTATCGAAAACTCTCATAAGGTCGCAAAAGCCTATTTGATCGAACATGGCAAAGTGATCCGCACAGATGTTGCCAACATGGTGCGTGATCTCGATGCCTCTGCCGAGCTGTCGACAGAAAACCGACCTGAGTTTTCTCAATTGGTGATTGCGCAAGCTGCACTTCGCGATCTGCCGGCTGTCTATATTATTGATAGCAGGGGCCAACAGGTCTCGAACCCGGTTGAGAATTCCGAGTTGCCGTTTTCACAACCTGAAAATGACGTCATGGAGGTCGCCCGCGACGGTAAGGTGCCGGTCTTGACGCCAAAGACTGGGCACTCAATTGCAGCCATCGGCAGACTCAAAAGTCAGGCCAACCGTTTTCTGTATGTGTTACGCAATGTCAGCCCAACCGTTATTCGACAGCTGTCAGCAACCCAGAAAAGTGTGTCGGCGTATAATCAGTTGCGCAAAGCGCGCGGCGGGCTGAAACTTGCCCACGGGTTGATGTACACCATGATTTCCATGACCGCGCTGTTGGCCGCGATCTGGGCTGGGCTGTGGTTTGCTGGACGCTTCGTGGCCCCGATCCGGCGTCTCATTGGTGCGGCTGAAGAAGTGTCCGGCGGCAACCTTTCCGTTGAGCTGCCCGAACGGCGCGGTGAAGGCGATTTGCGCCGTCTATCGCAAACATTTAACCGGATGACCCGCGAGTTAAAAACCCAGCATGATGCCTTAGTCACCGCCAATGACCAGTTGACCGATAGGCGGCGCTTTATCGAGGCCGTGCTGTCTGGTGTATCGGCTGGTGTCATCGGCCTCGACAGCCAAGACCGCATCACGCTCGTATCCCGGTCAGCCCAGTCTTTGCTGGATATTAATGAAGCCAAGGTCGCGGGCAAAAAACTCGTCGACGCGCTTCCCGTATTTGCACCCGTTTTGAAAAAGCAACAGCGTCAGGGCTTCAAAGCCTCAACACGCGACGAAATTTCAATTTCTCTTGGTGATGAAGAGCGCACATTTGCAGTCCGTGTCACGCAGGAGGAAGCTGGTGACGGTGAGTTCGGCTCGGTTGTTACCTTGGATGACATTACTGAACTCGTCTCCGCGCAAAGAACATCAGCCTGGGCAGACGTTGCACGGCGTATCGCGCACGAAATCAAAAACCCACTGACACCAATTATTTTGTCCGTTGAGCGGCTAAGAAGAAAGTACGCCAATGTCTTGGACGAGGATCAACGCGCTACTTTCGAAAAACTCACTTCAACCATTGAACGCCAAGCTGGCGACATTAAAAGCATGGTGGACGAATTTGCGTCGTTTGCTCGTATTCCAAAGCCGGTTATGGAGACCGGTGACTTTCGCGATGTCGTTCAAGAGCCGGTGATCTTGTTTAGGGAAGGGCACCCGAACGTTACGTTTCGTCTAGATTTACCAGATGGAAAAGTTGGTGGGTCATTTGACCGTCGACTCATGACACAAGCTGTGACAAATCTCGTCAAAAACGCAACCGAAGCAGTCGAAAGTGCCGCCGAGAAGAAAGAAAAAGAGAGCGGTTTTGAACCAAAAGTGATTGCAGCTCTGCGCCAAGAAATCGATCGCCTGATCATCGAAGTTACCGACAACGGTATTGGTTTGCCAAAGTCAAATCGCAACCGTTTGCTGGAGCCTTACGTGACCACCAAAGGCAGCAAAGGCACAGGGCTCGGATTGGCCATTGTGCAAAAAATTGTAGAGCAGCACGGTGGGAAATTGACACTTGAAGACGTCCACACGACAGCTGCAAAAAATGGCGAAGGATCTGAGTTGAGTGGGGCGCGTGTGTGCCTGACGTTACCGCTACGCGAGTCAGATCGCCCGCCCGGACCGCCAGGCCAAGATGGTACGCAGGACGCGGCAAGCCAATCACGCACTGCAACGTCAAATGAATTCGTTTCTAATGCCCCACGCCGGGGTCCAAAAACCGCGCCGCAAGAGCGCTCATATACCCAAGAAGCTAAGGAGTAATCGATGGCTGCTGACATCCTGATCGTTGATGATGAAGCTGACATTCGTGAATTGGTTGCAGGCATTCTGGAGGATGAAGGCCACCAAACGCGCCTTGCCAGAGATAGTGATGAAGCGCTGCGCGCCATTGAAGAGCGCCGACCGCAGTTGGTCATCCTTGATATTTGGCTGCAAGGCAGCCGCCTTGATGGTCTCGAGGTTCTCAGCGTCATCAAACGCACCTACCCAGAGCTTCCTGTCGTGATCATTTCCGGACACGGCAACATTGAAACTGCGGTTACAGCCATTCGGCGCGGTGCTTATGATTATATTGAAAAGCCTTTTAAGAGTGACCGCTTGATCCTTGTGACCATGCGCGCGCTTGAGACCTCTCAGCTCAAGCGTGAGGTCGAGCAGCTACGCGGTAAGGCAATGGTGTCGGGCGACATTATCGGTAAATCGGCTGCGATCAATCATCTCAAAACGGCGATCGAACGCGTTGCACCCACCAACAGTCGCGTCCTCATTCGTGGCCCGTCAGGCGCTGGTAAAGAACTGGCAGCGCGCATGCTACATGCCCAGTCTCACCGCAGTGACGGTACGTTTGTGGTGCTCAATGCAGCAGCAATGGTGCCTGACCGGGTTGAAGAGGAGATGTTTGGCACCGAGGATCAAGAAGGGGGGCCGCGCAAAGTCGGTGCTCTTGAGGAATCTCACGGCGGCACGCTCTACATCGATGAAATCGGTGACATGCCTCTTGAAACGCAGGGCAAAATTCTGCGCGTCCTCGTCGAGCAGAAATTCCAACGTATCGGTGGCACACAAAAGGTTTCTGTCGATGTACGCATTGTGTCGTCGACAAGCCATGATCTTGAACGTGCGATGGCCGACGGCCGTTTTCGTGAAGACCTTTACCATCGCTTGAACGTTGTGCCATTGCGCGTTCCCAGTTTGGCGGAGCGGCGCGAAGACATTCCAGAACTGGTCGAATTCTTCGTTGGCAACGTCACCGAGACATCAGGATTATCCCCACGTCGTATTGGGGAGGACGCGATTGCTGTTTTGCAGGCCCATGATTGGCCTGGCAACGTGCGTGAATTGCGCAATAATATTGAGCGTTTGATGATCCTGTCAGGAGGGGAGGGGAACTCGGTCATTACGGCTGAAATGCTTCCTAATGAAATCGGATCAAATGTCCCGCTCCCGATCAACGGTGGGGCAGAACATTTGATGTCATTGCCATTGCGCGAGGCGCGTGAGATTTTTGAACGCGAGTATTTGCTGGCGCAGATCAACCGTTTTGGTGGCAATATCTCACGTACGGCTGAATTTGTTGGTATGGAGCGTTCTGCACTTCATCGCAAATTAAGGGCGCTGGGCGTCACTTCAGACCAACGGGCGGCAGAACAACGCCAGCAAACTTAACCAGATTTGAACGCCCCACGGCTTAATCTCCGGTGTCGCAGCAACAACTTATAGTCGCTGCGCTTCACGCTAACGTGGTGTAAAGCGTAAGCTGTGTTGCATGAAAGATGAATACTCAGCGGATCATCTGACCTTAAGGACCCCTTACGCATGAAGGTCATCATTTGCGGTGCAGGACAAGTGGGCTCTGGCATTGCCGAACGTCTCGCCAATGAAGGCAACGACATTTCAATCATTGATGCCAACGTTGAGCTTGTTGAACGTGCCAACGACGTGCTTGAGGTGCGGGCATTGCGCGGCAACGCAGCTCATCCTGATGTGCTGGAAAGGGCTGGCGCTCACGAAGCTGATATGATCATCGCCGTGACGTTGCACGATGAGGTCAACATGGTGGCCTGTCAGGTCGCGCACACGTTGTTTGACATTCCAACAAAAATAGCCCGCGTCAGAGCACAAAGTTATTTGTCAGAGCCGTGGTCGAAGTTGTTTGCACGCGACAGTATGCCGATCGACTTTATCATTTCGCCTGAAATTGAAGTCGGCAACATGGTGATGCGCCGTCTGGAAACGCCCGGTGCTTTTGAAACAGCAAGCTTCGGTGAAGGCCGCATTACGTTACTTGGTATTTCTTGTGATGCCGATTGCCCTCTGGTCGACACGCCGTTGTCGCAACTTTCTGAACTATTTCCCGATTTACCGGCAACGATAGTCGCAATTGTACGTGGCGACAGGATATTGGTGCCCCACGCAACAGATCAGATTCATGAAGGCGATGGCGTCTATGTTGTGACGCCCACAGATCAAACCGCACGTATTCTGCATGTTTTTGGACATGAAGAAACGCAAGCACGTCGTATCGTGATCGCAGGTGGCGGTAACATTGGCTTTTATCTTGCCAAGTCATTTGAGGCTGCAGATCCCAACCAACGTCTCAAAATAATCGAGCTCGATCATGCCCGTGCCATGGAAATTGCAGAACAGCTTCAGTCATCCGTTGTTCTGAATGGATCAGCACTCAATGAAGACCTCTTGCGCGAAGCCGACATCACAACAGCTGACACGCTTGTGGCCGTGACCAACGACGATCAAATCAATCTATTGACGTCTGCTTTGGCAAAGCAGTTGGGCTGCACCTCCAGTTTTTGTCTGATCAACTCTCCGAACTATCTCAGCATGGTACGCTCGCTGAACGTTGATGCCTTCATCAACCCCAGAGCAATTACCGTTTCGCGGGTTCTACAACACGTACGCCGCGGCCGAATTCGGGGTGTGTACTCTGTGCAGAACGGGGCCGGGGAGGTTCTGGAAGCCGAAATTCTCGATACCGCACCCATTGTCGGCAAGCGCATCCGAGAAATTGATATTGGTGATGGCGTGCGCTTTGGTTGCATTCTGCGTAATGGTGAGACGGTGATCCCGAGAGGCAATACAGAGCTTCATGTCAAAGATCGTTTGGTGCTGTTTTCACGTGCTGATCGCGTACGTGATGTGGAACAAATGTTCCGCGTTAGTCCCGACTATTTTTAGCACGCTTGTCGTTGAGACGTTTTGGGCTGAATTGCACACCTAACTGCACATAATGCAAATCCCAGGACGTGATCTGAGAGTAGGGCCCGGCAAAACCAAGGACACCGCATGACACGTCAAGTCTACGTCAACGGCCGTTATCTCCCCTACGTTCAAGCACACGTGCATGTTGAAGACCGGGGTTTTCAATTTGCGGACTCTGTGTATGAAGTTTGCGAAATCAACGATGGTCAACTTGTCGACGTCAGTCGGCACTTAGCGCGTCTAAGACGATCACTCAATGAACTGCAGATTGAATTTATGCGATCAGATGGCGCTGTGCGCCACGTGATGCGCCAAACCGTCAAGCGTAACCTGGTGCACAGAGGTACACTCTATATGCAAGTGAGCAGGGGCCAAGCACGCCGTGATTTTCCGTTCCCGCAACCTCAAGGAGAGGCAACATTTGTCTGCCTTGCGCGTTCTGGGGTTCCAGGTGCGATGTCCAAGCTTGCTGGCGACGGCATCAACGTCATTACACAGCCAGACCCACGTTGGCAGCGCTGTGATATCAAAACGGTGATGCTGTTGCCTGCCGTTCTAGCCAAACAAAGTGCACTGCACGTTGGGGCCCGCGAAGTTTGGTTTGTTGATGGTGATGGCAACATCACAGAAGGGGCCTCTTCGACAGCCTGGATCGTGACGCAGGATAACTGTGTTGTTACGCGACCTCTCAGTCGGGAGATTTTGCCAGGCGTCACACGTGCAACGCTTTTGGACCAGTTGGCCACACTCGGGGTCAAGGTTGATCAGCGCGCGTTTAATGTAGCAGAAGCTGAAGCGGCAAAAGAGGCGTTCATTACAGCCGCATCAGGCACAATTTTGCCTGTGGTGCGCATCAATCAACAGGCACTTGGAGATGGAACGCCAGGTGCTGTCAGTTTGCGTCTTCGGCAAAAGTTCCACGACTTTGCAGAGCTCAGCTGAGACATTTGCCATGTGATGAGGCCGGTCTGAGTGCACATAAATGCAAAAAAAATACAGAATTTATACAAAAGTCTCAGTTTGCGCTTCGGAAAAGTGGCTAAATAATGTTATGACTGACACTTAAATCAGTCCGGCAAAAACATAACCGCGGAATAAGAACAATGGCCGCAGATAAAATACAAAGCCTTCAGGACACGTTTCTCAATCATGTTCGGAAGCAAAAAATCCCGCTGACAATTTTTCTCATTAATGGCGTCAAACTGCAGGGCATTGTTACCTGGTTTGATAATTTCTGTGTCTTGTTGCGCCGTGATGGTCATTCCCAGCTTGTGTACAAGCATGCGATTTCGACCATCATGCCGGGAGCGCCTTTACAACTGCTGGACGAAGATCCAGCCGATAATGGCGCAGAATAGGGATAACGTTCAGCCATTTCTCAATCTAACAAACCAGTCGCTGGTGGTGTTGGCGATGGTGAGCGCATTCGCGACACCGGTGGGCCATCGGACAAGACGCGCTGTCTGGTGATACTTCCCCACTTGAAGCGGGCAAGTTCTACTACATCTGCATCAACGCTCCATCATGCGCCAGAACAGAAGCTTGCTGAAGCTGTTGGCCTTGCCGAAGCAATCGACCTTGATGTCATTGACAAGTTTATGGTGCCACTGGTTTCTCTGAGACCTGGGACCTTGTTTGGCACTGGCAAGGTCACGGAACTTGGCAAGTTGGTCGAACGTCTGGATTTAACGCTGGTGATCATCGATCATGGTGTGACACCCATCCAACAAAGCAACCTGGAGAAGGCATGGAACGTCAAAGTTCTTGATCGCACCGGCCTCATACTTGAGATTTTTGGCAGGCGTGCACAAACTCGCGAAGGGCGTCTACAAGTTGAGCTCGCCCATCTCACCTACCAGAAGGGTCGCCTTGTGCGTGCCTGGACCCACCTTGAGCGACAACGCGGTGGTGGCGGCACGGTTGGTGGTCCAGGTGAAGCGCAGATCGAATTGGATCGGCGCATGATCAGCGACCGCATTGCAGGTTTGCGTCGTGACTTAAAGGCAGTTGTTAAAACGCGTGAATTGCATCGGGCAGGACGTAAAAAGGTTCCCTATCCGGTTGTTGCCATTGTTGGCTACACCAACGCAGGTAAGTCGACTTTGTTCAACCACCTAACGGGTGCTGATGTTTACGCCAAGCAGCAGGTGTTTGCGACGCTGGATCCAACCATGCGCGAAGTGAAGCTCGCCAGTGGTCGCCGGGTCATCTTGTCAGATACTGTTGGATTTATCTCGGACCTTCCGACAATGTTGGTCGCAGCTTTTCGCGCAACGCTGGAAGAGGTGATCTCCGCCGATCTTATTTTGCACGTGCGCGATATCTCACACCCGGAAACCGCGGCACAGGCCGCTGACGTCGATAAAGTCCTGGATGATCTCGGTGTTGATACTGAAAGCGACAAAACCCTTGTGCTCGAAGTTTGGAATAAGGTTGATTTGCTCGACGAAGAGAAACGCAAATTTATATCATCAACATCCAGATTTGAGACACAAAACCCTGTGCTCGTATCGTCCAAAACGGGGGATGGCATGCAACAGTTGCTCGACGCAATCGATGATCGTTTAGGCCAAAATGATAAAATCTATCAGGTCTGTATTCCCGCCGCAGAAGGTCGCCTTGTCCATTGGTTGCACGCAAATGCCGATATCCTCAGCCATGACACCCACGACGATGGCAGCACGACCTTCAAGATACGCGTCGCATCTGAAAAACAAGGCACGTTCACAAATCTTGCCTCCAAAGCGGGTGTGCGTGCTGAGGTTGTGTTACGATAACTGATCTGAATGTGCGCAATTTATTTTGCGCGCTTATGCTCGCTGTGACAGTTCAGCGGTGATCCGCCAGCTTCCGCCCGCGTGGGAGAGCTCTGATGACAATAAAATCATACACCTGCCAGTGTTGTATCGCAGGTGGCGGCCCGGCCGGGTTGATGCTTGGCTATCTGTTAAGTCGGGCGGGTGTGGATGTCATCATTCTTGAAAAGCATGCTGACTTCCTGCGAGATTTTCGCGGTGATACTATTCACCCCTCAACGCTTGAAGTGATGCATGAACTGGGGCTGCTCGAGCAGTTTCTACAACTCCCCCATCAACGTGCTGAAACATTCAATGTGTTTCTCGGTGGTCAAAAGGTGCAGATGATGAGTTTTTCGCATTTGCCGGTTAAGTGCAAATTCGTCGCCATGATGCCGCAATGGGATTTTCTCAACTTTTTAGCTGCGCAAGGCAAAGCCTACTCTGGATTTCAGGTGTTGATGTCCACTGAGGCGACCGATCTCATTAGGGAGGGGGATCGGGTAACGGGCCTGACGGCAATATCTGAAGGCGCATCGATCAGTGTCAAAGCACCATTGGTTGTTGCCGCAGATGGACGGTCGTCAGTGTTGCGTGACAAGTCGGGTCTCAAGGTGCGCGAGCTTGGTGCTCCAATCGACGTGCTTTGGTTTCGTGTGCCGCGTTTACCAAGCGATGGCGATGAGATGGGCGTCAGCATGCGCCCCGGCGAACTTTTGGTACGGCTTAATCGGGCTGACTACTGGCAATCGGCCTACATCATCCCGAAGGGCGGACTAGATGAGATCAAACAACAGGGCCTGGCTTCATTCCGTCAACGGGTTGCACGGGCAATGAACTTTGATGTCGAGCGTGTGGCGTGTCTGGCGACTTGGGATGATGTGAAACTTTTGAACGTCGCCGTAAACCGACTAGACACATGGTACAAAAAAGGGTTTCTCGCCATCGGTGATGCGGCCCATGCCATGTCGCCAGCCGGTGGCGTCGGCGTTAATCTGGCCATACAGGACGCTGTTGTGACAGCCAATCATCTTCACGCTGTCTTGCGTGAAAACCAGCGGATCTCAACCACGACGTTGGCGTCGATTCAAAAGCGGCGTCTGTGGCCAACGCGTTTACTTCAAAGCATGCAAGTGGGCGCCCATAAGACGATCATCGAAGAAGCGCTAACTGCGTCTCCAGACGATCCAGATTTCGTACCAACACCAATTAAGATCATGCAGCGATTTCCATTTCTTCAGCGTCTGCCAGCGCGTGTGGTTGGCCTCGGTGTGCGCATGGAGCACGTCGCGCCCGCAATAAGATCGGTGTCACATACTTAAGGCGCTCACCATTCTGTGACTTCCCATCAATACGATTTTAGTTTAAGAGCCTCATCCGCGTCATGATTAGACGCGATAAGAACCCAGCGCTTTGTTTCTCGCTCCATGATCCAAGAGAGAACCCGGGCGCTTTTTGTTGAACGAAGAAGAGGAGGCGTATCTATATGAGTTACGCCAAAAATTTAACCTTCGCCCTTTCGGCGAACGCTGATTGATCGGCCTGGCGCCTGCCGGGGCGCTCGGTTGCACCTGGGTGATGGTTTCTGGTGAGACAGGAACAGTGGGTCACCTATCCTCTTTATTGTCCGCGCGTCTTGCGCGTTAGAAAATCCGGTGAATACCAAATGTTTGGTCTTCCTCTTCAGGTGAGGGAGGCATTGCCTGATAACAAGCTTCAGGGCCAACTGGCACGCTTTCCGCGTCGTTTGCGCAAGCGTGTGCGCAAGGCCGCGTTGGAGCATGGCTATCTGGCTGACCTCGCCTTTACATTTCCTATGGCTTTGTTTGCCATTGCAGCAAAAACCCGCGGTCGTGACGTGACCCGGCGGGCGCGGGCGCTTGTCTTGGACGGTGCGCCGTTGCGTGCGTTGGCGCACGAGCTGGACCTCGCTTTGTGGTTGCGTAAACTGCCGCCTGAGGCGTTGATTGAGACAATACCACGGCTGCCTGATAGCGCGTGCTTTACCCGGCGCATTGTCAACGTCATGCCAACCGATCCCAAATGCATGGGTCGCTGGCTTCATGTGATTGATGTCGCAGCTCATGCGCATTCCGAAGACTTTGCGCTTTGGGTGGCTGGTATGCTGCATGGTCGTAACCTCCCAAAAAAACCAGACGGCGTGGGCCTGTTGGCCGCTTACGCATGGCATTCCGCACGTCCAGCCTCAGAAGCTGGTCAGTGGATCAAAACACCCTGGCGGTCTGATATGGGTTTGACTGATGCGGTATCAGCAGCGGACGCCTGGCTCAACCGATTGCAGTATGCGAGCCAAAAGCCAGCCCCGTTGGTTGCTGCGCGCCCGCCCTGCGACAACACGGTGGGTAAATACCACTTTCATCGCTTGGCATGGGGCGCAGACATCATTTGCGAAGGTGAAGAGATGGACAACTGTCTTGAAACCTATGCCAGTGATTTGGGTTCAGGCAGTCAGGTGTGGAGTATTCGCGAACGTGGCCGCCGCATTGCTGACCTTGAAGTGTCTTTTCAAGATGGTGCTCGCGGCATGCCGCATTTGGAGCAGCTCTATGCGCCAAGCAATGATCCGGCACCGGATGCGATCTGGCACGCGTCATATCGTTGGCTTGCGCGATGGAAACTGAGCACAACGCCCGTTGTGGTCAAGCCACATGCTGCCAGCATTGATCCTCACTGCTGGTCAGCACTTTGGCGGCCCTACTGGCAAGCAAAAGGTGGGGCAAACGTGTTCCCAAAGGATGTCACTAAGTTGGGTGAGCACTGGCTTTCCAATCAGTCGTCTAATCTTTGGGAAGTATCAAATCTTGGCAAAATCGAATCCTAAGGCGTCAGTCGTTGGCGCCTTAGGGGTCGAGACATGTTTTAACTTTGCTTCGTCTTGGCTTCATCCCAAAGCGCATCCATCTCTTCGAGCGTTGATTGGCTGGGGCCGCGCCCAGAGGCGTGGAGGCAATCTTCAATGTATTCAAAGCGGGTCGAGAATTTTTGATTGGCGTTGCGTAATGCAGCTTCTGGATCAAGATTTAGGTGACGGGCAACATTGGCCATCACAAAAAGCAGATCGCCAAATTCTTCCTCGGTGTGAGGAGAGGGGTTAGAGCTTTGGGTTCCAGCACAGTTTGCCTCGTCGGCAAGGGCGGCTTCAAGTTCACCCAGTTCTTCGCGCATCTTATCGAACACAGGTCCAAGAGATGGCCAGTCAAAACCAACCTTTGCGGCTTTGTTCTGCAACTTGATGGCGCGTGTTAAGGCGGGCAGACCGATGGGAATGTCGGCAAGTGTGCGTTTGGGTTGGTCTGATTTATCCGCGTCAGCTTTGTCACCACGTTCTTCAGCTTTAATGCGCTCCCAAAAACCAGGTGCAGCTCCGGCCTTGCGTTCGGCTTCGCTCCCAAACACATGCGGATGGCGGCGGATCATTTTTCGCACGATGGCATCTGCTACATCATCAAATTGAAATGCACCGTCTTCTTCTGCGATGCGCGCATGATAGACGACCTGCAACAACAAATCGCCAAGCTCATCTTTAAGATCATGTCTGTCGTTGCGTGCGATGGCGTCGGCGACTTCATAGGCCTCTTCAATGGTGTAGGGCGCTATCGTCTCAAACGTTTGTTTTAGGTCCCACGGGCAGCCAGTTTCAGGCGTACGCAACGCGGCCATGACCTCAATCAGATCGGCAAGGGTCTTTTTGTCATTGTCTGGGTTGGCCAAGGAGCTGCCTCGTCGGTTAGGGTGTTTGGATAACTTTGAAACAATCAACTCAAAGCTGCAAAATGCATTGCACGCATATTAGAGAGGCTTGAAGGCGATGGATACTGCTGCACGGGTTGTCGTCGGACTGATCGCGCTGATCATGTTGCTCTATGGCCTTGGCTTCTGGTTTCGCACCGACGCTATGAATCAGCAATTTGCGCTGGCAACACGAAATGACTTGGGATTTGCCAGTATCCGTGCTGACGTCGCAGGCTTCTTTCTCTCTGTTGGGCTGTTCAGCGCTGTTGCAGCCTGGATGCGTTGTGGGTTAGCAGCGCTCGGAGCTGCAACGCTATTTATATTTGCATTCGTTGGCCGCACGATTAGCTTGGTCGTGGATGGCCCGGTTGCTGGTGGTGTGCCACCAATGGTTTTTGAAGCCGTGTCTGCAACCATCCTTCTGTGGGCGCGCCATCTCTGGCAGGGCGATGTCTCGCCTACTGAACAGATCATCGATGGACGAGGGGACAACTGAACCGATGGCGCTCATTCGTATTCTTCTCAACGCCTTTATCATGGCAGCCGAACTTGCAGCCGTTGCAGGCATCGCGTGGATTGGCTGGCGCTACCCGTTTGTGTTTGCAGGCCTGACTGTTGTCCTCGCCCTTGGCTTTGGTCTGTGGCTGGAGCACAGGCGGCTGAAACATGAACTGCCTTTTTATTTTGATGGTGCAGGCCCAGCGCGATTTCGGTTCACCTATCTGGTGGGTGGCCTTGAGGCCCTCCTCAAAAGTGTCCTGGCAGGGATCGCCGCACTGTTCACGTTCTCTGGTACCGATACGGATCGCTTGATGTGGGTCGCAATTGTGTTTGCTGTAACAGTTTATGCGGGCTCTGCAACTTTGCGCTGGCTGTCTTTGACGTTTCAAGCAACGCCATCGCGCTGGGGATACTTTCGCTTGTCTGTCCCGCTCGGGCTGTTGTTCTCTGCTGGTTTGCTGACGCTCGTCCAATTTGGTGTGTTCACCGCCCCAAGCATCACAGACATGGGTTGGAAAATCATTTGGGACCTGCCAGCGAAACCCAACGTCGAGCAGGTCAGTGAATTATTTTTTGGCCTCAAGCAGGCGTTCGATGATTTTATGGTTCGGATCTTGTCAGGCCTGATGCCTGAGGCCTGGGCGCGCATCGCAGCGATCGCCATCAGCGTCAACGTGCTCACCGGTTTTGTTGCAGCCCTTTATGCCAGTGCTATCTCAGGCCTGGTGCGGAGCACAGAGAAGCAATTGTTCTAGGCATCGTGAGCACAGGGGTGAGGGGTCGCTCATGTAGTGTTAGGATATGGCCTGAGTTGGGGGAGACCTCCAATTTGCGCGCCAATCCTCAGCCGTGCGCCTCTTAAGGCCCGCAACTCGCGGATATCATGATAAACGCCATGCGCATAATATATATTATGGAAAATATATGGATTTAAGGGCGAATTTACAGTTGTTTCAATATGGAGCAATTTTTGAGAATATTGGCCCCCATGTCGATCAGATCTCAACCCTTAGAGTGTCAGCCCATCCGCGTGTCAATTAAGCGATCCGAGACATTGTACTCGGATCGCTCATCTGTTTGACGCATCAGTTCATCGTACATGTCGTTCTGAACACGCTACTTCTCATGATGGTCTGCAACGAACCGATCAAGCAGGCGCACACCCCACCCCGAGCCCCAACTGCGATTGATATCTGTTGATGATGCATCCATTGCGGTGCCTGCCAGATCAATATGCGCCCATGGCGTGTCGTCGATGAAGCGCTTGATGAAGGCAGCGGCTGTACATGCGCCGC
This sequence comes from Hyphomicrobiaceae bacterium, assembly GCA_021775735.1. Classification (GTDB taxonomy): domain Bacteria; phylum Pseudomonadota; class Alphaproteobacteria; order Rhizobiales; family Hyphomicrobiaceae; genus JAHZKN01. The sequence continues at coordinate 75,729 of JAJFHG010000029.1, read as the reverse complement.
CCCAGCGACCGCCGAGGTTTTTGATGTCCCCTGTCGAGCCCTTGATCATTTTATCAAACGACGCATCAAGCGGCATCCGCCATAACTTCTCATCCGTCTTCTTTGAGGCATCAAGCAGATTGCTTGCTAGTCGGTCATCATTGGCGAACAATCCTGCAAAGTCTTTACCGAGCGCGATCATGATTGCGCCGGTCAGCGTCGCTAAGTCGATCACCAGCTTGGGCTTGAACCGTTGTTGTGTGTACCACAGCACGTCAGCCAACACGAGGCGGCCTTCAGCGTCCGTGTTGAGCACTTCGATGGTCTGCTTGGACATCGACGTTACAATATCGCCTGGCCGTGTGGCTTTTCCATCCGGCATGTTTTCAACCAGGCCAATCAGGCCAACCGCATTTACGTTTGCTTTGCGTTCGGCCAGGGTTCGCATCAATCCCGTGACACAGGCTGCACCACCCATGTCGCCTTTCATGCCTTCCATACCAGCAGCAGGCTTGATTGAAATGCCACCAGTGTCAAAGACAACGCCTTTTCCAACAAACGCGATCGGTTTTGTGCGCTTGGATTTGGCACCATTCCATTGCATCACTGCGACACGCGATGGCTTGGCGCTCCCCAGCCCGACGGACAACAAGGCGCCCATGCCAAGCTCCTCAAGCGCTTCGTCATCAAGTATTTCGACCTCAAGGCCTGATTTTTCAAGGTCCTTGGCGATGTTGGCAAATTCGACAGGCCCAAGGGTGTTGGCGGGCTCGTTGACGAGATCACGGGCTAAGGTGACGCCGTTGGCAATCGCCCGGCGGTCTTCGTAGGCCTTTGCAGTTTTCTTTGGATTGTCACAGTGGATGACAATCCGTTCAAGAGCTTTGGCGGTCTTGCTGTCTTTTGCATTGCCGCTCTCCTTCTTGGATTTAGGGCCGGCATCGGTTTTATATTTCTCAAAGCTATAGCATCGCAATTGCAACCCAAGCGCCAAGTCAGCAGCGATGTCTTCTGCCTTTTTGCCACCGGTCTCAACCACGTCGGCAACCACACTGGCTGATTTGGTTTTGCGTGCTGTAACCCGCCCCGCAATTGCGCCACCCAACAAAACCCAGTCCGTTGTTTTGGCGTTGTCAGCAGGGCCTGCCCCAACCACAATCAAGCGTTGGCATTTCAATTTTGATGGCGCTAAGAGTTCGATCCAGGACTTCGCCTTACCAGTAAAATCTGCCGCTCTGGCTGCTCTTGAAATTGCGTTCGAAGACTTGGAATTGAAAGCATCCGCTGTATCTGACAGTGCAAGTGCATCTTTAGCCTCTGCACCAATGACAACTGCCGTGGGCTCTAGATCATCTGAAAGGGAAACAAATTCAACATCGAGTTGTTGGGACATCGTTTAGCGTGCTCCTTGAGCGCTGGGATGAACCTGAGATCTGGCGTAAGCCCGCATCTCAAGTCATCAGAGTTGGCAGGTTCTGACGAGACTGGTGGGCAGTCTTTGTGGCGACCCGTAGCGGCGCACGCTGAGATACAGCAGTCGACTTCGGCCAAGCGTCGGATAACAAGTGTCAGAAAATCAGCTTGAATCGGGGGAACCTTAGCCCCTCACCCGCTGAGTGCAAGTAAAGCTCGCTGGTACGGTTCATAATTCAAACTAATAAGGACGTCCGCTGCCCATCAGGCTAACTTGATGAGCAACCTAATTGGCTTTGCCATGCCCGGGCGGGCAAATCTGACCTTACCCAGCGCCTCAACAGCTTGTTTTTCCCGCAAAAACAAGCGAACAACAGCTCCGCGACTCTGGTAAATAGGTCGAATTTCCGCCACGTCTTCATGGGAGAGAGATCAGGTCCCGATTAAGCAGCTTTTGCAGAGTGTAGACGGGCACGAAGTCGACGTCTGGCATTGGGGTAGCTGTCAGGTCAATGCAAACAAAGCCTCTCGTTTTGCGTCAGGGGCAGGTGCACTGCGTTTGGGGATGGGACGCGCCAGCATAGATGAATATCTTTTCACGATATGTGTTTCGGCAAACAACGGCAGCGTTGCTGCTCATCCTGCTGTCGCTTGCAGGTATTGTTTGGATTGCGTTGGCGTTACGCGAACTGAATGTCGTGACGTCTGACCGCCAAGACACGATGGTGTTGTTGAAGATGACGACGTTGGCGCTGCCCAATTTGCTTGTCATGATCGCGCCGTTTGCCTTGCTGATCAGTGTTGTTCACGTCCTCAATCGATTGAGTACGGATAGCGAATTAATTGTGCACACCGCAGGTGGCGGTACCGTTTGGTCTTTGGCAAAGCCCCTTTTGACATTGGCCACGATGGTGTCCATCGCCATGCTGTTTGTCAATCACGTCGCTATGCCATGGAGTTTGAAGACGCTGCGCCAGATCGTAATTCAGGTGCGCTCAGACTTATTGACCCAGGTTATTCAACCCGGTCGCTTTTCAAGTCCGACCAAAGGCATCACGTTCCATATACGCGACCGTGCCCTAAATGGTGAGCTGCAGGGTCTAATCATGAACGATTTGCGTAAAGCTGGGGAGCATAACTCCTACCTTGCGCAAAAGGGTGTACTCGTGAAGCAAGACGATACTGCCTATCTCGTCATGACAGATGGTCATATCGTACAGCGCGAGACAAACAATGCTGAGCCCCGGATCATCACCTTTACAAACTACGCCGTCGATCTTGCAAGCTTTGAATCAAGCAGAAGGAGCACACGTTACAAAGCGCGTGAACTTTACTCGAACGAGCTGTTAAGCCCTGAAATAAGGGCAAAAGCATCCAAGCGAGATCGTAAAAAATTCGTGCCAGAGTTGCATGAGCGGTTTGCCAGCGCACTCTATCCATTCGCCTTTATTTTGATCGCGCTTGCGACTATTGGCAATGCACAAAGCACGCGCCAAAACAGATCGCGCGCATTAGCAACGGGCATCGTTACAGCATCCAGCATTCGCCTGCTTGGTCTGGGGTTGAACAATGTGGTTGCGACCGCAGAACATCTGTTTTTCGTCCTCTACGTTGTGCCCCTCCTGGCAATCGGCTTGGCACTTCTGACTATTATGCGCAATGCAAAACCACGCCGCCCAAATGATCGCCTGGAAGCGCTTCTTGATCGTATCTCTGCTTGGTTTAAAGCCTTGCTATCCCGCTTTCAACGCAACTCTACAAATCTTCCCGCAAAGGTCTGATGACGCATGTTGAGCCGTAAGACCATAGACACCTACCTCGCACGACGATTTTTGACAGCAATCGTAGCGACGTTTGTTTTGTGCGCCGGTTTGATTTTTATGATCGATTTTGTTGAACTGTTGCGACAGTCAAGTAAGGCTGGCGACATCCCATTGGTAAAACTCATTGTGTTGGCTTTGTTACGGCTGCCAGCCTACACAGAATTTTTGCTGCCGTTTGCCATCCTTGTTGGCTCCATCGCCGCTCTTCTTTGGTTATCGCGCAAAAGCGAAATCGCAGTTATGCGGGCTGGCGGGATGTCTGCATGGCAGTATTTGAGGCCAGGCTTGCTCGTCGCATTCGGTCTCGGGCTATTTGCGATACTGATTTACAACCCTCTCGCTGCAACAGCGCGCGCAAAATCGGAGCAGATGGCGGCAGAAACGTTCGGCCGTGATGCGAAATTATTTCGATCTGGCGCAGAAGGCGTTTGGCTACGCCAGAACGGTCCTGATGGGGAATCAGTGATTTCTGCTCTCTATACGGAGAAAAAGGGCATCAATCTGCGTATTGTCACTGCATTTATCTTCGACCGCCAAGGTCGTTTCGCCGCCCGCGTCGATGCCCAGTCAGCTGAACTGAAAAAAGGCTATTGGAAACTCAAGAATTCGGTCGTCGCAGCCGTTAATCAGCCTGCGGGTGAGGTCGGAGTGTATCTACTCCCGACCCATCTTACGCCAGAGCGGGTGCGCGAAACCCTTGGGAACGTGATCTCAGTCTCGTTTTGGCAGCTACCAAACCTTATTGAACATGCTGAAAAGGCTAATATATCCTCAAATCACTTGCGCGTTCAATATGAACTTCTTCTGTCCCGCCCCTGGCTGTGCCTCGCCATGGTTCTTTTGGCTGCAACTGTGTCGTTGCGGTCATTCCGGTCTGGCGGCATCCAGACTATGGTAATCACCGGAATGATAGGGGGATTTGGCTTTTTTCTGATGGCTGAAGTTTCCCGCCAGATTGGCAATGCCGGGCTGGCCCCTCCGTGGGCGGCAGTTTGGATCCCGACCTTGGCGGTAATTTTTGTGACAACTACGGTGCTGTTGCACCAGGAGGATGGCTAGTTGATGCGTTACGCGCGAACACCGCATGCAATATGCGGCGACAAACGCGCTTCGAACCGACCACAAAGCGTGGCCGGGTTCGGGGCGGTGTTTGCGCGCGTGGTAACGCTTGTGCGTAGCAGCATTTGTACTGCTCGTACTGCCAGCGCTGTTGTTTTAACGATCGCAGCAGCCCTCACATGTGTTGCATCAATTGCGCAGGCACAAAGCTCAACACCAAGCGCCTTTCCAAAACCAAAAGATGGGATCTTTGGAACCAAGCCAGAGTTGGATCGCGCGCTACCGCTTTACCTGCAGGCGGACCAAATGATTTACAACAACCGTGGTGATCAAGTCATCGCGCGCGGCAATGTTGAGATCTATTACAACAACAATATTCTGACGGCCGATGAGGTTATTTATGACCAGAGCGCCAACACATTGTCAGCCAATGGCAACGTTGAGCTAAAAGAAGCGAACGGCAACATCATTCGTGCAGAACGTTACACCCTCACCGAGGACTTCCGCGACGGCTTTGTTGAATCGCTCAGCGTCGTTGCCCGTGATGAAAGCCAGATCACTGCAGATCGTGCTATCCGTCGCGACGGCAACGTCACCGAATTCGTCAATGGCAAATTCACCGCCTGCCCACCATCAGCTGGCACTCCGCCGCCGTGGTGTATCCGCGCCAAACGCATCGTCCACGACCAAGGCGCAAAAACGATCACCTACCAGGATGCTCAATTTGAAATATTTGGTGCGCCCGTCCTTTACCTGCCCTACTTCCAACACGCAGATCCCTCTGTGAAGCGTAAAAGTGGCTTCCTCATTCCCGAATACAAAAGCTCGAAGAACTTAGGGTTCGCTGTTTCCGTTCCCTACTACTTCGCGCTCGCGCCAAACTACGACGTTCTGGTGCATCCGATGTACACGACTGAGCAAGGCCTTCTCTATCGCCTGGACTGGCGTCATCGCATTGGCCGCAACAGCCAATATTCGATCAAGCTGGCTGGTATTGATCAAGATGGAAGTGATCTACCGGGCGAAACAACGTTTGCAGACCGGCAGTCACTTGACGGTTGGCGCGGCAGTATCGAAACCAAAGGTTTGGTCAATCTTGGCAGCTGGTGGAACCTTGGCTGGGATGTCACTCTGGAGAGTGATGATACGTTCCGTCGCTTCTACCAACTTGACAGCATCTTGCTCACCGACCGCGTCAACAACATCTATCTTGAAGGCATTTCTGACCGCAATTACATGTCGGTCAATCTCTATCACTTCGGTGGCTTGCTGCTAACCGATACGCAGCAATCGGAAAGCCAAGTGCATCCGGTGTTTGATTACAACTACGTTTTTGATGAACCGTTATTGGGTGGTGAACTGACATGGAACACCAACGCACTAGCGTTGACGCGTGATGATGAAACGATTGGCAATTTGGCAAATCGCTTTGAGCAAAGTTACGAACGCGTCAGCACCGAAGTGAAATGGCGCCGCCGCATGATCGATAGCATGGGCATCACCTACACGCCATTTGGAGAATTGCGCGGTGATGTCTATCGCTTTGACAACTACCAAGACCCGCTCGTTCCAAACCAAGTTGTCGAGGATACCTTCACCCGTGGTCTTGCCACTGGCGGTGTCACGGTCTCATACCCATGGGTTGCACAAAACCAAAGCGGCTCCCACGTTGTAGAGCCTATTGGTCAAGTCGTTGCGCATGGCACCAACGATGATCAGGCTGATCTTCCCAACGAAGATTCACGCAGCTTGGTGTTCGATGACACCAATTTGTTTAACTCGAACAAGTTTTCAGGCTGGGATCGCATTGAAACAGGCGTGCGTGCCAATGTTGGCGTGCAATACACCTTCCAAGCTAACACGGGTGGCTATGCGCGCATTCTCGTCGGCCAAAGCTTCCATCTTTCCGGCGACAATGCTTACACCAATCCCGCCCTGATCGACCCAGGCGCAGCCACGCAGGATCAGATCCACCGCTTCTCACGCTCAAGCGGATTGCAAGATGATGCTTCGGACTACGTTGTTGGTACCTACATTGCGCCAAACAAGAACTTCCAGCTGATTTCACAAAGCCGGTTTGACAGTGATGACTTGGAACTACGCCGCGAGCAATTGCAGGCCCAGTTTAGCTATGGGCCATTCTCATCAAGCCTGCGCTACTCGTACACAAAATTTGATCCTGAAATTGTACAGGAAGACTCTCAGCAGGAAGTTCTCGGACGTCTTGGTTTACAGCTGACAGACCGCTGGGGTGTCTATGGCTCGATGCGCTATGACATCGATGAAACAGACCTGCTACAAAGCTCTGTGCAACTGCGTTATGGCGATGAATGTTTTGCTCTGTCAGCCACCTACACGCGTAGTGGCATTGACGATCCAGCGCGCGATCTAGAGCCCGATGATACCGTCCTATTCCGCTTTGAGCTGAAGCACCTTGGTGCATACCAATACAAGACGGATGTTCTCGATCACAACGATACAGATCAGCAGGCTCCGTAACGCGCAGCTCGCCACGTTTGAACGCTGCGCAATTTAACCGTGTTTTGCCACTGCGCTGCCACGGTTTAGGTGGATAAACACGCACGCTAGCTGCCATCATTTGTGAACACGCTAGACTTAGTCTGTTGCGAATCGCATGGCGGTTTTCACCGTCGCACCGAAAGACCTTAATCACAGAACCTAGATCCTAGTCCCATGAAACGCATTCCACTCATTCACACAGCCTTGCACCTCATGTGCGGTACCACCATCATTGCAAGCATAGTTGTTGCTCAATTTATTGGTGCTCCAGTTTCTGTTTCAGCGGCTCCGTTTGCAACGCCTGCAAAATCCGCAACAGGTGATGTGCGTCGCGCCGGCTCATCCGTACAGCACATAGCAAGCAAGAAAAAAGCAAAGTCCAAAAGCCGCCGAAATATGCAGCGCATTGAAGTCTTGGTGAATGACGAACCGATTACCGGTTACGAGATCAGCCAGCGGGCTAGCCTGCTCGCGCTCAATGATCGTAGCGTTGGTAATCGCGTTAAAGCTCGCGCCAAATCGCGTTGGAAGCAAATCATTAAAGACCCTTCTATCAACAAGCGCTTTGAAGCCGTGATGAAAAAAAACAATGTGCGTACGCGTGAAGAAGCCAAAAAGTTGCAGATCTCATTCATCAAGGGTCTGCAAAAGCAGATGGTAAATCGCATCAAACGCGAAGAGCAAGCCAAGGTGCGTAAAGGCGCACGCGGCAAAGCCATCAAAGAACTGATTGATGAGAAGCTGAAACTACAAGAAGCAAAACGTCTGAGCCTTTTGGCTGACGATGCAGCCGTCGATGGTGCGCTCACCAACATTGCCAGCAAAAACAAAATGGACCTAAAGCAATTTGGTGCACACCTCAATCGCATGGGCACCAACATCGACACGATGCGCTCACGCTATAAGTCCATGATGTCATGGCAAGGCGTTGTTCGTCGCCGATTTGGTTTTCAGGTTGCAATGCTGACCCGCGATGTCGACCGCTTTATGGATCGCAATGCTGCTGACGGCGATATTGACCTCAAAGTACATCGCATAACGTTGCCCATGTCTTCACAAGCAGGCCAGAGTGCGATAGCGCAGCAATTACAGCTCGCCGATGCTGCCCGACAGAGTTTTACCGGCTGCAAACAAACTGCAGCGCTGGCGCAAAGCTTGCCTGGCGCTAAGTTTGAAGACCTGGGTCTGTTGAAGTCATCTGCAGTCGCAGAGCCAACCCGATCAATGCTATTGAGCGCAAGTGACGGTGACATGCTGCCTCCATCGCTTGCTGGTGGTGATGGCATTCAACTTTGGGCGGTCTGCGGGCGCAATACAGTGGCAATTGAAACTAAGAAGCGCTTCAAAGAGCAAGGTGATATCCGCCAGCAAGAATTTACGATACTGGCACGGAAACATTTGAAGGATCTGCGCCAGGATGCGACCATCGTCTATCGATGAGCCAAGATCCAACTGATACGCCGCCTGACCCTCACCAGCCAATTGCCGTTACAATGGGTGATCCTGCTGGTGTTGGATTGCAAACTACAGCCCTTGCCTGGCGCCATCGCGCCCAGTTGGGGTTGGCGCCGTTTGTCGTCTACACCGACACTGACGCGCTCAAAACGCATATCGCACACCTTGACTCTGCTATTCCGATTTCCGAGATCGCAACACCCTCAGAAGCGTCACACATTTTTCAGGACGCTCTGCCTGTTATTCCGGTTCCTCTTGGCGCCGCGTTAGAGCTCGGTCAAACGAATCCTGATCATGCGCGCGCCACGTTGCAATCTATTGAACAGGCAGTTGCGGCAACGGTTGGCGGTAAGACGTCCGCAGTTGTTACCAACCCGATTACCAAAGCTACGCTTTCGGCGTCCGGTTTCCCCCACCCTGGACATACAGAGTTCCTAGGTGCGCTTGCCAACACTTATGCACCCGATGCCAACATTAGACAGCCCGTGATGATGCTTGCCGCTGCTGAGTTGCGTGTTGTGCCACTGACAATTCACATGCCGCTTTGCCAAGTTGCAGCAACCCTGACGACGGACACCATCGTCGCAACCCTCCAAACGATAGCCGATGCGTTAAAAATAGACTTTGCTGTTTCAGAGCCACGTATCGCCATTGCCGGTCTCAACCCACATGCAGGAGAAAACGCGACACTCGGGCTTGAAGACCGCGACGTGATATTACCCGCTGTTGTACGCTGTCGCGACATGGGTCTTAACGTGTTCGGCCCCCTGCCTGCTGATACCATGTTCCATGAAGCGGCGCGCAAAACATATGATGCAGCGCTTTGTATGTATCATGACCAAGCGCTCATTCCTGTGAAGACACTGGCGTTTGATCGCGGGGTTAACATCACACTGGGCTTACCCTTTGTGCGCACCTCACCCGACCATGGCACCGCGCTTGATATAGTTGGCACATCAAAAGTGTCTGCTGTGAGCTTTATAGAAAGTGTCAAAGCGGCAAAATCGATCGCTAAAAATCGTGCAGCATTCAAAGTTAAAAATGTGCAGGATGCGCTTCCGAGAAACAGCCGATGAACCGCCCTGGAGCCAGTCCCGACGGTTTGCCACCACTGCGTGACGTCATTCAAACGCACGGCCTCAGCGCTAAGAAGAACCTTGGCCAGAACTTCCTACTTGATTTTAACATCACGCGCCGGATTGCGCGCCTTGCTGGCCCACTCAAGGGAACAACGGTATTTGAAGTTGGCCCTGGCCCGGGTGGCTTAACGCGCGCGCTCTTCCTTGAGGGTGCAAAACATGTGGTCGCGATTGAGCGTGACGATCGTTGCCTCCCCGCTTTGCAAGAAATTGCCAATCTTGACGAGCGGCATTTAACACTCCACAGCGATGATGCGTTGGCGTTCAATTGGACCGCCGCTGCCAAAACGCACCCTGGTCCCAAAGTGATTGCAGCGAATTTGCCCTATGGTGTTGCAACAGCTTTGCTTATCAACTGGTTGCAAACTGAGCCGTGGCCTCCGTGGTTTTCGCGCATGGTCTTGATGTTCCAGAAAGAAGTGGCAGAACGCATCGTTGCCAAACCGGCAACCAAGGCATACGGACGGCTTGCTGTTATTGCGCAGTTGCGCACCCGTGCTGAGATTGTCATGACTTTGCAACCCGAAGCATTTACGCCGCCACCAAAAGTTGCATCAGCAGTTGTCTCATTTACACCTGTGAAAAACAATGGCCCCACACCTAACGTTGTTATACTGGGACGCGTAACCGCTGCCGCATTTGGCCAACGTCGGAAAATGTTGCGTGCATCACTCAAAACACTGACGCCGGATCCGGCTGCCTTGTTGGACGCCGCGGGAATCAACCCGATGCACCGAGCAGAAGATATATCGGTGCACGACTTTGCTCGGCTCGCCTATATTTATGAAAAATTGAGTTCGGGAAGATCCTAGATCGGCGCGTCTGTCGTGCGCGCCATTACAGATCTTTTTGGAGATTGCGCACAAACTTACCGAGCCCTAAAACACGCTCACGCTTCAACCGTTCGGCGCTGAGAATAGCATCGAGCCCCTTGAGTGATGTTTCAACGTCTTCATTGACGATCACATAATCATATTCGGCCCAATGACTGATTTCATCAGACGCTGCGCGCATGCGCCGGGCAACCACGTCCGCAGTATCTTGTGCTCTATCGCGCAAGCGTCGCTCCAGTGTCTGTGCTGAAGGCGGGAGTACAAATACGCGCACGACGTCTGAAGACATCTTCTCAGACAACTGCTGAGCCCCTTGCCAATCAATGTCAAAAAGGACGTCTTTGCCTGCTTCGAGCAATGCTTCAACCGGTGCCCGCGGCGTACCATAGTGATTATCGAATACTGGTGCCCACTCGAGCAATTCATTTGCCTCGCGCATGGCTTCAAATTCTGATTGGCTGTGAAAATAATAGTCTTTGCCGTCCGTTTCGCCCGGACGCGGTGGGCGCGTGGTGACAGAAACCGATAACTCTATGTTTGAATCGCGATCAAGAAGCGCCCGCGATAATGTGGTTTTGCCTGCCCCTGATGGCGAAGACAGCACCAGCAATAACCCGCGTCGTTGAAGATCACGCACGCCCTTATTTCCGTCCGTTGCACCACTATTCAATGTTTTGCACCTGTTCACGCAGTTGATCTATGGCTGTTTTGAGTGCCAATCCCGCCTGCGAGATATCATTGGCACCAGCTTTGGAGCAAATCGTATTGGCTTCGCGGTTAAATTCCTGGGCCAAAAAATCAAGTTGGCGACCAATCGGGTCATTGCTATCAACGAGGTCCTTGGCCGCTGCGACATGGGCTGCAAGCCGTTTCACCTCTTCTTCAACGTCCGCGCGGGTTGCCACCAACACAGCCTCTTGATGCAACCGTGCTTCGTCGAGACCGCTGTTGGTATCCATCAGCCGGGCCACTTGATCTTTGAGACGTTTCTGGATCGCTTCTGGCGCGCGTGCGGGGGACGTCTCAATGGACTTTGTCAACGCCGCAATCTCTGAGATTTTTTGCAAAACAATATCGGTCAAATGCGCACCTTCAGAACGTCGTGCGGCCAGGAGCTCTTCGAGAGCTATTTCAAAGTCACCTAACATCCCAGCTTCTATTTCTTCACGCACCTCTGCACTGTCTGTTTGCTCAACAACATCAAGCACGCCTTTAAGCGCCAACAGACCGTCTACACGCGGCAGTGCTGTACCTGTCGCTTTGCGCACAACCTCAGCGGCTTTCAAAACATCGCGCAAAACATCTTCATTGACTTGTACTTCCATCCCACCAGCTTGCCGTGTGACATTCAATGACACCGTCACTGAGCCACGCTTCAAACGCGATTGTATGGATTTGCGCACGCGTTGCTCCAGGCTGTCATAGTGAGATGGCAGGCGCAGGCGTAAATCAAGCCCGCGACCATTAACGCTGCGCACTTCCCAGACCCAAGCCCAAGCGCCAGCTTCACCGCTGCTGCGACCAAATCCCGTCATTGAATTGAGAGCCATAGCATCACCAGAATTGGACGTGTCATCCTGGAGGCGCTGCTCTTAGGGTCACGTCGCGTTTGTAGATTCGGCTCGGAGTGTAGAGCGTTTTGCCACCAATCCAAACCATGGGAACCGTGAAGATGTGTGAGACCGTTAAGTTCTCATATCAGCGGCTGTCGTGCAGGCGCCACAAAGTGCATTACGCAACCCGGACTTATTGAGCAGGTCGGCGAATGGGCAGGGGCACAGTCGAGGTACGCAAGCCCTTCAGGGGTTCTCCGGATGCTGATTGGGCGTCACCAGTAGCCTTCGCGGCTATCTTGGTCTGAGACGCTGCTTTTTTGGCAATCGGCGCAACGACCACTTCGCTTGTTGAGGGGTTGGGGATTGCAATATCGGTATCTAGAAGGGTGGTGACTTTGGCTTGTTGCGCGTCTTTTTGCGCACGCTGTTGACGACGTTGTCGTTCAATCAGACGCCACTTTGCAACGGCGGCATTGTGGTCCTTGAGCGTTTTTGTAAATGTGTGCCCGCCGGTTTCATTGGCAACAAAAAATAGGTCTTTGGTTTGTGCTGGGTTCAAGGTTGCAGCCAGCGCCGCGCGACCAGGGTTGCAGATCGGACCCGGCGGCAGCCCATTGATACGATACGTGTTGTAGTCAGTCTTTTCAGCAATGTCTTTTTTCGTGATTGGGCGCCCCAGACCGCCCTTTCCCTTGACGATGCCATAGATAATGGTTGGATCGGACTGCAAGCGCATCTCCTTTTTCAAGCGATTGACAAATACGCTCGCAACACGGTCACGCTCATCAGCGCGTCCTGTTTCTTTCTCAACAATCGACGCTAAAACGACCGCTTCTTCCGGTGAAGAGATCGGTAAATCCGGTTGCCGCTTTTCCCAAAGCGCCGCCAAAATCTTGTTATGATCCGCCATCATGCGCGCAAGCAGCTCATTGCGGTCTGCCTCTTTAGAAAAACTGTAGGTGTCGGGCAGTATCGTGCCCTCAGCCGGTATGCTTGTGATTTCACCTGTCAGATTGGAAGCAGCGTTTAAGCGCGCCACGATTTGTTCACTGGTCAACCCCTCTGGGATGGTCACTTTATAAAGAACCGACTTCCCCTTGATCAACGTGTCGAGCACTTCGCGCATACTTGCGCCCTTTTTAATTTCGTACTCACCCGCTTTCAGATCCATCCCAGGCTTAGTGCGCCAGCCGCTACGCGTCAGATAGCCAGCCAAAAACGCGTAGCGACTTGAAATGATGCCATCGCGCTCCAAGCGTTGTGCGATTTGGATTCGTCCTTCACCCTTGGGGATAGAAACTGTTTGCGTGACCTGCAACGGGCCTGGCCGTTGAAACTGATAAGAAAGTGCGCTGCTCAGTGCCACCAACGCAAAAAGTATAACCAGCGTCATGGTCAAGATGCCGGAGAAAATACGCACGAAACGGCTCAAACGGCGTGATTGCGGTTTGCGTCGCTTGCGGGGCGGGCGCCGGGGCGCACGACTGGGTTCCAGCGCTTCAGCGGGGCTACGTGGGCGGACACCGCCATGGACGGAAAGTGGTGGTGGTGTGTCGCGGCGATGATCAGACATTGTCCGTTTCCACCAAGTTGATGTGTTCTCGACGTAATCACGTTCGGCCAATTGGCTGGCGAGCCGAACAGGGCTTCAAAGACAGCCCCTAAGATGTGCCGAGAGGGTAGTGATAATTATGGCGAAAGACGGAATAGCCCGGCCAGCTGTTATCCTCACCACTGCGTCAGCGCTCAGTTTAGTCGATCTGACGCATAATAAGTGATGCATTGGTGCCACCAAAACCGAACGAATTGGACAAGACGGTCGAGATTTCACGCTCTTTTGCTTTATGAGGGGCCAGGTCAATCGCCGTTTCAACCGACGGGTTATCAAGGTTAAGTGTCGGCGGAACGATGTTATCGCGTATGGCCAAAAGCGAGAAAATGGCTTCGACGGCACCAGCCGCACCAAGCAGGTGTCCAATCGCAGATTTGGTCGATGACATCGCAAGATCGCCAGCCGAATTGCCAAACAAACGTTCAACCGCTTTCAACTCAATCTCATCGCCCATTGGCGTTGAGGTGCCGTGTGCGTTGACGTAGTCAATGTCTGGGCCAGAAACGCCAGCACGTTTCATCGCATTCTTCATGCAACGATAGGCACCGTCTCCGGATTCAGATGGCGCCGTGATGTGATAGGCATCCCCGGACATACCGTAGCCGATAACTTCACCGTAAATTTTGGCACCCCGTGCTTTGGCGTGCTCATACTCTTCTAGGATTACAATGCCCGCGCCCTCACCAATAACAAAACCATCGCGATCTTTGTCATAGGGACGAGAGGCTTTTTGCGGATCGTCGTTGAAGCCCGTTGACAACGCGCGACACGCAGCAAAACCTGCAAGCGCAATACGACAGATCGGGCTCTCCGTTCCGCCTGCGACCATGACATCGGCATCATCAAGCGCAATCAAACGGGCAGCATCACCAATCGCGTGCGAGCCCGTTGAGCAAGCGGTTACAACCGCGTGGTTCGGACCTTTAAGCTGGTGGCGAATAGACACATAACCAGACGCAAGATTGATCAAGCGTCCTGGAATAAAGAACGGTGAAACCCGTCGAGGGCCTTTTTCCTTCAGTAGAAGAGATGTGTCGGCGATGCCAGACAGGCCACCAATACCGGAGCCAATAAGAACACCAGCGCGTTCTTTTTCCTCATCTGTTTTTGGTTCAAAACCAGAGTCTGCGATCGCTTGATCGGATGCTGCAAGTGCATAGACGATGAAATCATCGACCTTGCGTTGCTCTTTAGGCTCCATCCAGTCGTTAGCGTTAAACTTGCCATCTTCTGTGGCCCCACGAGGCACAAAACAACCGATTTGGGAGGCAATGTCGGAGACTTCAAACTCTTCGACGCGGCGGGCACCATTGCCACCGGCAAGCAAGTTGGACCAGGATGCCTCAACACCGCAGCCTACCGGGGTGACCAATCCCAACCCTGTGACAACGACTCGACGCATAGCGCTCACCCAAAGTGTTTCAATTTAAGAGTTGTAACCACCCACTACATACCTTGACGGATGCCGGGCGCAGGTTACGTGTGTCCCCCGTGACGTTTCGTTTGTTTCGCTGTGCTTTTGAATTTGCATCAGCTGGTGGTGGTTTGCCGACAAGCTCACACGCACCTAGTCGAAACGAAAGCGGGCGGATTAATCATCCGCGCCGCCTTAAAACGCCACCTCGTCGTATTCGACACAGCATCCTTGTAATAGTTGATACCGGCGATACGAAAATAAGCCAGATCATCACAGGGATTAAGCTGCTGATGACCCATTCTTTTCGAGGAATTTTACAGCGTCACCCACCGTCAGGATGTGCTCTGCTGCATCGTCTGGAATTTCACAACCAAACTCTTCCTCAAACGCCATCACTAGCTCGACGGTGTCTAAGCTGTCAGCGCCAAGGTCATCAATGAAACTGGCATTGCCGGTCACTTTTTCGGCTTCCACTCCAAGATGCTCAACCACAATCTTCTTCACGCGCTCCGCGACATCGCTCATCGTTCTTCCTTTAGTCTTTTACTTCAAACTCGGTTTCGATATGGGCCCAATGTGGGACCGGTTGCAAGGCTTTACTGCCTGATTTATTGCCGAAATCCCTGCACAACTCTCGTTGTTTATTGGGTCTCGTCGATGATCTGCACTCTGTTCAAAGGACAGAACCTGGACTGCATCCGACATTGCGGTCAAGCGCGTTCCGTTGGATAGGGCTTTTTGCGCGGCTGTGCAGCAAAAAACGAGGCTCGTTAACACGTTTCTAGGGGGTTGGCCAGGGGCCCTGAGCCCACCGGAAACCCCTCAAATCCGGTCATCTGCCCCGATGCTCCGGCCTTGGAGCCGGGTCCTAGACCATTAACATCCCACCGTTGATGTGAAGGGTCTGGCCCGTCACGTATCCAGCAGATTGGCTGGCCAAGTAGACCGTTCCCGCCGCGATATCGTCAGGAGCCCCGAAGCGCTTGGCTGGAATATGCTGCGATATTTCAGATTTTTGCTTGTCATTGAGAACGTCAGTCATGGGGGTCGCAATAAAGCCTGGCGCGATGCAATTGGCGGTGATGCCACGATTTGCAACTTCACGGGCCAACGATTTGGTCATGCCAATCATACCGGCTTTTGAAGCCGCGTAGTTACCCTGGCCTGGATTCCCGATCACGGCTGAGACAGACGAAATATTGATGATCCGCCCATAGCCAGACTTGTTTCTCAACATGGCGCGCGTGGCAGCCCGCATCAGCTTGAATGTCGAGGTAAGATTGACGGCAATAACGTCATCCCATTGCTCATCCTTCATAACCATAAACAGATTGTCTTTGGTGAGGCCTGCATTGTTAACCAGGATATCGATCTGCCCCATCGCCTTTACGGCGTTGTCGATTAGTTTGGCAACATCGTCAGGATTTGCCAGATCGCAGGGCACGACATGCGCGCGATCGCCGAGCTCCTTGGCTAAAGCTTCAAGTTTATCGGCGCGTCGCCCAGAGACGGCAACCGTTGCCCCAGCGCTGTGAAGTTGGCGCGCAATGGATTCACCAATGCCGCCTGTAGCGCCCGTGACAAGAGCGTGTTTTCCTGTGAGATCAAACATAAACTGTCCTCTTATGCGTTGAGTTCTGTCAGCGCAGCTTCAATATCTGCCACAGTTTGCAAACTGCGAGCATTGGCTGATCTTTCGATGCGTTTCACCAATCCGGCGAGCACTTTGCCGGATCCGAGTTCATAAAAGTCCGTGACGCCATTGGCTGTCATGTAGGAAATACTTTCACGCCAGCGCACTGTCCCTGTCACCTGCTCCACCAAACTACGTTTGATTTCACCCGGGTCTGTCAGTGGACCTGCTTTGACATTTGCAATCAGCGGAACAACAGGTGGCTTCATATCCACGTCATTGAGTGCGGCCGCCATGGCGTTTGCGGCAGGTTGCATCAACGCACAATGAAACGGTGCGGAAACAGGCAGCAGCACAGCACGGCGCACGCCAAATTCTTTGCCAATTTCTTGCACGCGATCAATCGCCGTTTTGGATCCTGACAACACAACCTGCATCGGATCATTGTCATTGGCAATCTGGCAGACTTCGCCATCAGCTGCTTTTTCTGCCACCTTCTCTGCAACAGCACGGTCAACACCGAGTAACGCGGCCATTGCACCTTTTCCAACCGGAACAGCTTTTTGCATGGCCTGACCGCGCAGTTTAAGAAGGCGCGCTGCATCGCCAATGGTCAGCGCACCAGCGGCCGCAAGAGCTGAATATTCGCCAAGGGAATGGCCGGCAACGAAAGCGACTTTGTCGCTAATCGAAAAACCATGCTCGGTTTCCAGTGCCTTCACGACGGCCATTGAGGCGGCCATGAGGGCTGGTTGGGCATTCTCTGTGAGGGTTAAAGTTTCAAGCGGGCCGTCCCACATAATCTGAGACAAATTCTGCTCCAGGGCTGCATCAACCTCTTCAAAAACCGCCCGTGCGGCAGATGAGGCCTCAGCCAAAGCCTTGCCCATGCCGACGGCCTGGCTGCCTTGACCTGGGAAAATGAGCGCACGCGTCATATAAAATTCCTCATGATAACGTGTGTGGACGCACTTTAGTCCCGGCAGATGGGGGTGCAATGCCCGAGGGCTGGGTCCCGTCCTCCGTCAATCAAGCGCGGATAGACCCTGCTCTAGCCATGCGGGTAGCCCGCCTGTCAAGGCATCTGCCTGCTTCATATATGAGCCCTCAAGCTCAGGTTGGACCCTTGGCGCAGGATCGGATGCTTCAAGACGATCTGTTGGGTGCGTGAAGAGGTCTCGCCGGAACACCTTGATTAGCGGCCAAAATCCCGTATAAACCGGCCTTCATCCACTTCGGTCGAGGGCTGAAGGGGGCGACTGATGACAGGCAGCCTGTCAGGTCATCAGGAGGTCAGCAGATCTGGCCGTCTCCCCTAGTGTCTTCGCTCTTTTGGAATTCCTCGTGGCCTTTCTCGTGGCCATAAGGGGCTCAGCGCCGATGTGGGATTATGAGATCAGGGCACCTGCCCTGCGGCACTGCACACCCAAAAAAGCGTGCACGTGTTGATTAAAAAGAAAGGCCAATACCCATGCCGCTTTATGAGCATGTGTTCCTGATACGCCAGGACGTATCAGCGCAACAAGTTGAAGCGCTGACCAAAGAATTCTCTGACATCATTACGGAAGCAGGCGGCAAAGTCGCCAAGTCTGAGTACTGGGGTGTAAAGTCGCTTGCATACAAAATCAAAAAGAACCGCAAAGCGCACTACACGCTGTTGAACCTTGACTCTGCTCCTGAGGCTGTCGCTGAAATGGAGCGACGCATGAGCCTGGCAACAGACGTTATTCGCCACATGACTTTGAAGGTCGACGAGCATGAAACTGAACCCTCCGTCATGATGCGCAAGTCAGACCGCGATGATCGCGGTGGCCGGGGCGGGCCACGTGGTGGTCGCGGTGGAGATCGTGACCGTGGAGATCGTGGTCCACGTCCACCTCGTCGCGATTCTTAAAAGATTTATCGGAGACTATCGTTATGGCTATGACTCAAATCGCTGCGCGTCGCCCTTTTCATCGCCGCCGCAAGACTTGTCCGTTTTCATCTGATCAATCGCCAAAGATTGATTACAAAGATGTCCGCCTGCTCGGCCGCTATGTGTCCGAGCGTGGCAAGATCGTACCAAGCCGTATCACGGCTGTTTCTGCCAAGAAGCAACGTGAATTGGCGCGCGCTATTAAACGCGCACGTTTCCTCGGCCTACTGCCTTATGTGATCCAATAGATTGCATCAGACTTTAATGTGCTACTCATCAAGCTTGTGATTGGGTAGTTAAACGCAACAATACCTGGTTGGGATGGAACCGTTTTATCGCGGGTTCCATCTCTAACCGCGACAATCGCGGGACAGCTTATCAAATGCCTCAACGGTGGCTCATAGGACTTGGTGCCGGCCTGGTGTCGGCGGTGGTGTTTGTTTCGGCAAGCACTGGTCCAATGCAAATGCGCGCAGTGTTTTTTGCACTGACGCCACTTGCCATAGCTCTTGCCGGCCTGGGCTGGGGCTGGCGTACCGGCCTCGTGGCAGGCATTGCTGGCACGGGCCTCATTGGCGCGCTTACGAGCCATCCGGTGCTCACAGCCGTCTTTGCCATGACCCAGGCACTCCCCATGGTGGTGCTGGTCTATCTAGCGGGTCTTTCACGTCCTGCAGATGAAAGTATCACGCAGCCCAATCCGCAGGCTTCAACTGAAACCAGGCTCGAATGGTATCCCGTCGGGCGTTTGATCATATGGGCTGTGGGGCTTGCCGCGCTGACCGCTGTTGGGTTGCTCCTCGCTTTTGGCGTCACCGATCCAGCCTTTGTCGGTGAACTTGAAAAGAAAATAGCTGAAACGATTAAATCAAGTGTGTCAGAGATCTCCTCCAGCGCACCGATGAGCGATGAAAATATCGCCACGATGACCAAGCTGGCGATTGCCATGATGCCGGCAGGCGGTGCCATTGCGATTGCCTCAAGCATGCTATTCAGCCTTTGGATTTCAGCACGCGTCACGCACGCCTCAGAACAACTTGAACGCCCATGGCCAGATTTGGCCGCCATCACCTACCCAACGGGTACCGCTTTGGCCCTGGCACTCACGATGGCCGCAACACTCCTGCCCCAACCCATGGCCACATTCGCTGCTGCGGCATTGGGTGCCCTCCTGTTTGCATTTCTGCTGCTTGGTTTGGCTGTTATTCACTATACGACGCGCGGCAACCCGTGGCGTCCGTTTGCACTTTGGGCGCTTTACATTGGCCTGCTGTTTGCCAAGGGCGTGATGTTGATCGTTATCCTGCTTGGCATTTCCGAAACATTTCTCAGGCTGCGCTCCAAATTTGGCGGCCCGCCAGACACACCCATCACCCCTTCACACCCAACTTAAATTTACGATCTCAAGGAGACTCTCAAAATGCAAGTTATTCTAATGCAACGTATCGGCAGACTTGGCCAAATGGGCGATGAAGTCACCGTTCGCGATGGCTACGCGCGCAACTTCCTGTTGCCACAAAAGATGGCGCTACGCGCTACAAAAGAAAACCGCGCTCATTTCGAAACCCAGCGCACCCAACTTGAAGCAGCCAATTTAGAACGCAAAACCGAAGCTGATGCAGTTGCCGAAAAACTCAATGGCGAGAGCTTTGTGGTCATTCGCACGGCAGGTGACACAGGGCAGCTGTATGGGTCGGTTTCAACACGTGATATCGCCGAGGTTGTTACCGAAGGCGGGTTCACACTCGACCGTAACCAAGTGATCCTGGATCGTCCCATCAAAACGCTTGGACTTCACGAGCTCAGCGTCTCCCTGCATCCGGAAGTGTCCGTCAAGATCACATTGAACGTTGCACGCTCTGACGATGAAGCCCAACGTCAGGCCCGTGGTGAAGACGTTACGGTGGTTCAAGAGGAAGGGGTTGAGCTGGAAACCTTCTCTGAAGACGACGCTGGCGAAGACGGCGAACGCAAAGCTGACAGTGAAGGCGCAGATGAAGCGGCAGACGATGAAAGCTCAAAGTCTGACGACGCTTAAAATCACACGCTTCGACCCC
Organism: Hyphomicrobiaceae bacterium; assembly: GCA_021775735.1. Classification (GTDB taxonomy): domain Bacteria; phylum Pseudomonadota; class Alphaproteobacteria; order Rhizobiales; family Hyphomicrobiaceae; genus JAHZKN01. The sequence continues at coordinate 55,318 of JAJFHG010000029.1, read as the reverse complement.
TGCAATCGACGATATCCAACACCGCTGGAGGCAACCTCTGGCGGTGTTTTTTTATGTCCTGTTGGCACGGTTAGATGAACGAGACTTGTGAAATGGGCCCCAGGCCAGAGTTGTAGAAACGCCGAGATCTCAAAAATGCCAGGTGGCAGCCTGTGGACAGCTTGGAAAAGTCCTTCGCCTCGAGCCGCTTAGGCGCGACTCATTTAGGGCTGGTGCCATGACACAATCACCCCTCCTCCCCGTTGAGAAGCTGACCGCGGCTGCCGAAGCCGACGAACCAGTTCACTTTCGTAATCCTCCACACAATATTGAAGCCGAACAGGCATTGTTGGGGGCGGTCCTGGTGAATAATGAAGCCCATGATCGGGTTTCACAGTTTTTGAGCCCAGAACACTTTTATGATCCCCTGCACGGCCAAATCTATGATGTGCTGACCAAGCTCATCCAGGCTGGCAAACAGGCCACTCCGATTACGCTGAAAACCTTTTTCGAGAACGTCGAGCCGATTGATACCCACTTGACCGTTCCACAATATCTCGGTCGCCTCGCTGCCAACGCAACATCCATTCTCAACGTCGAAGAATATGGCCGCACAATTTATGATCTGGCGACGCGCCGCTCCCTGATTATGGTCGGAGAGGACATGGTCAACGCGGCCTTCGATAGCCCAGTTGACTATCCACCTGAACACCAAATTCAAGAGGCAGAAAGCCGCCTCTATGACATCGCTGAGTCTGGCAAATACGGACAAGGCTTTGAGAGCTTTGGATCAGCGCTGACCACCGCCATTGAAGTCGCGAACAGCGCTTATCAGCGCGACGGTCACTTGTCAGGGCTATCAAGTGGGCTGTCTGATCTTGATGGTAAGCTTGGCGGTTTGCAGGGCTCCGATTTGATTATTCTGGCAGGTCGTCCATCGATGGGTAAGACGGCGTTGGCAACCAACATAGCCTACAATGTTGCGCGCCAATTTAAATCGGAACAGGCGAGCGATGGGTCTGAGCGCGTTCTGGATGGCGCTGTTGTTGGTTTCTTTTCACTTGAAATGTCGGCCGAGCAGTTGGCGACACGTATTTTGTCAGAGCAGGCGGAAATTTCATCTGAAAAAATTCGCCGTGGCATGATTGATGAAGACGAATTCCGCAAACTGGTGACTGTGTCACAAGAAATGAGTCGCATTCCGCTCTACATCGATCAAACCGGTGGCATCTCGGTTGCGCAATTGGCCGCTCGCGCACGCCGTTTGAAACGCCAAAAAGGTTTGGGCCTGCTGATTGTTGATTACTTGCAATTGTTGACTGGAAACCGGCGTACATCTGAAGGGCGTGTGCAAGAAGTGACGGAAATCACTACAGGCTTGAAAGCGCTGGCTAAAGAACTTCAAGTGCCGATCCTTGCGCTGTCGCAACTCTCGCGCCAAGTTGAACAGCGCGAAGATAAACGCCCACAGCTTTCCGACTTGCGCGAATCGGGTTCGATTGAGCAAGACGCAGACGTTGTCATGTTTGTATTTCGTGAGGAATACTACGTTGAACGCCAAAAGCCTTCCGAAACCAACGTCGAAGAAACGCTGAAGTGGCAGGAAGAGATGAGCCTCGTCCACGGCAAAGCTGAAGTGATTATCGGCAAACAACGCCACGGACCAACCGGTGCCGTACCCCTGTCGTTCGAAGCTCAGTTCACGCGCTTTGGTAATCTGGCGCGCGGTTTTCGCTCTTAGAGCATGTTTCGGGCGCAAAACCGCGGACATTTTCCCTAAGCATGCGCTAACCCGGTGTTCTTCCTAATCTGAACTCTATTTATGGGCTAGGGATGCAGCGCGCGAACACAATGTGCATTTTGCGTCAGCGGTGTGATGAGGATAACGAATGGCCGACAGTTTATGGCTTGGCGCTGGTGAGACAGGCCGCATCACCATTGATCTGGATGCGATTGCCAGCAATTGGCAAAGCTTGGCAGATACCGTTTCCCCTGCCCTTTGTGCTGCTGTCGTTAAAGCGGACGCCTATGGCCTTGGCGCAACCCGCATTGTCCCAACACTTGCCCATGCCGGTTGCACAACATTCTTTGTTGCAACGCTCAAAGAAGCTGCTGAAATCAAACCGCTCGTCGACGAGGGACAGATCTACCTGCTTGATGGTCTTTTGCCCGACAGCGCATCGACGGTTGCAGACCTTGGTGTGATCCCAGTTCTATCAACGCTGGACGAGATCGACGACTGGCATCGCCAAGCCGAACAGAGCAACAAAAAACTTCAAACCGCGTTGCACATCGACAGCGGATTGAACCGGCTGGGGCTGTCGGCGGGTGATGTTGCACGCTTAGCCCAAAACCCAGCACCCTTTGACACTCTGAAACTTGATCTGGTGATGAGCCACCTAGCCTCTGCCGACGTGCCAGATGCGCCCGAAAACCAAACCCAGTTGACGGCATTCACGCTTGCTCGTGCGCTCCTTCCTGATGCGCCTGCGAGTCTTGCAGCATCTGATGGTTTGATGTTGGGATCTGCCTTTCATTTTGATGTCGTCCGTCCCGGCTATGCACTTTATGGCGGCCAGGCATTTCAAGGTGCCACAACGCCTGTAAAACCCGTCCTCGAGGTCACCACCAGAATTCTACAAATCCGATCGCTCAGTCGCGGCGATACAGTTGGCTATTCCGCAACGTACACAGCACCACGCGACATGAGAATTGCGATTCTTGCAGCTGGTTATGCAGACGGCATTCCGCGCACAGCGAGTGCAGCAACCGGGGAAACCGGTGGTGCGGTTGCAATAGCAGGCCATGTTGCCCCAGTCCTTGGGCGTGTTTCAATGGATTTGATTGCTGTTGATGTCAGTCAAGTGCCGCCTCATCACTTGGCGCGCGGCGCAGACGTCGAGATCATCGGACCAACGTGCACCCTGGACTTAGTCGGCAAGGCGGCAGACACGATTGGCTATGAAATTTTGACCCGTCTAAGTCCACGTTTTGAGCGCGTCTATCTGCAAAAGGGAGCGAACACCTAAGCCATGGCCAAATCAGCGAAGTCACAATTCGTATGTCAAAGCTGTGGTGGCGTTTCATCGCGCTGGGTTGGCAAATGCCCATCCTGCGAGGAATGGAACACGCTTACAGAAGAAGCGACCGCCACACCACCTGCAGGCTCTGGCGCGCGCAAGGCAACACGCGGCGTTGGCGCTGCCTTGGAAACGCTGGCGGGTGGTGCTGAAGAAGCCCCCCGCTTTCGGTCCGGCATTGAGGAACTTGATCGTGTGGCCGGTGGCGGCATTGTACCAGGTTCGGCTTTGTTGATTGCGGGCGAGCCGGGCATTGGCAAATCAACACTGTTATTACAGGTCGGTGCACAGATTGCAGAGGCTGGCCGCAAGGCGTTGTATTTTTCGGGCGAGGAAGCCACTGCGCAAGTGCGTCTCCGAGCCCAGCGCCTTGGCCTGCAAGACGCTCCCCTCAGCCTGGCTGCAGAAACAAACTTAGCTAACATCCTTGCCACGTTGCGTACCGATAAACCCGCCGATTTGATCATCGTCGATTCTGTTCAAACCCTTTGGTCGGATGCATTGGATGCGGCGCCTGGCACCGTTAGCCAGGTGCGTGCGACGGCCCAAGCTCTTATTCGCCATGCCAAGAGCGCCGGCAGTGCGTTACTGTTGGTCGGCCACGTCACCAAAGACGGACAGATTGCAGGCCCGAAAGTCATTGAGCACATGGTTGACACGGTGCTGACCTTTGAAGGCGACCAAGGCCATACGTTCCGCATCTTGCGCTCGGTTAAAAACCGTTTTGGCCCAACAGACGAAATGGGCGTTTTTGAAATGAGTGCGGCGGGCTTGTCGGAAGTCCCTAACCCGTCAGAATTGTTCTTAGGCGATCGCTCTGAAACAGCGCCAGGTGCTGCGGTGTTTGCCGGCGTTGAAGGCACGCGTCCAATCCTCGTCGAGATCCAGGCACTGGTTGCTCCAAGTTCGCTTGGCACCCCCCGTCGCGCTGTTGTCGGCTGGGATGCCAGCCGCTTAGCAATGTTGATTGCGGTTCTGGAAACCCGCTGCAATGTCTCGTTCGCCAATCACGACGTATTCTTGAACGTCGCTGGTGGGCTTAAAATCACGGAGCCCGCCGCAGATCTGGCCGCTGCGGCCGCCCTTATCTCCTCGCTGCATAATATTGCAGTGCCCGCGGATCGATTGTTCTTCGGCGAAGTGTCGCTATCAGGCGCCATTCGGGCCAGCGCGCATGCTGCGCTGCGGTTGAAAGAGGCGAAAAAGCTCGGCTTCAAGCATGCCATCATCTCGGAAAGTGGCGATATCGGCCAAGATGGGGCGAAAATGTCGCTATCCCGGCTCTCCAAGCTCAACATGCTTGCCGACGAACTTGGTCATGCTAAGGACCCGTCCTAATATGATAGTTCGACTGCCTAGTTGGGAACACACAACTCCGGAGACCATGTGAGCCATGATCGGACCTTTGACCTACCTTGATGCGATGGTAATTGCCGTGTGTTTCATTTCCGGCATACTGGCGATGTACCGTGGATTGTCGCGCGAGCTGCTGTCGATCTTGTCGTGGTTAGTGGCCGGTCTTGCCGTGCTCTATTTCTATTTCACTCAGGAAAAAATCGCCGAAGACGTGGCCCGTCAGATGGGCACGCAGGTGCAAATCGCCCAAATTGCGATTTGCGCGATTATATTTCTGATTGTGCTGATCTTGGTTCATTTGCTGACCTCACGGCTCTCAGATGCCGTGCTCGACAGTGGTGTCGGCATGATTGACCGCCTTCTTGGTTTTGCTTTCGGCATTTTGCGCGGTTTTTTGCTGATCGTGATCCCGTTCATGATGTTCGATTGGTTCTTCTTCTCCAGCCACTACTTGGAAGATCGGAAGGTGGCGACCGAAGACATCCCTGAATGGGTTGATCGCGCCAAATCGCGTGATGCTATCGCCAGTACGGGTCGATCCATTACTGCGCTGCTGCAACAGCACGTTCTGCCGATTTTCGATGATTCGAATGCGACCGAACCGGGTATTGACCCGCCAACACCCTAAAATCATGCTCCACGCCTAGCCAAAAGTGCCAACTCAAAGCGTGTCCGGTATGAGCCTGTAGGCATTGGGATTGGGGTCAAGCTGTCATATATATGTCAAAAAGCTTGCAGCCTCACTTGATTGCATCTAGCAAGCCATTAAGCACGAGGTATCGGCGACCCTTGTGAGACGGATGCGATTGCAGGAGCAAGCCATGGCAGGCGCACAGACGACCCCAGACACAGCGGATACCGACCCTGTCACACAGGACCACAAGCCGCAGTCGAGATATGGCGATGACCGGCTACGGGAAGAGTGTGGTGTCTTCGGTGTCTTTGGTGCAGCAGATGCAGCGGCACTCACAGCACTTGGCCTGCACGCCTTGCAGCATCGCGGTCAGGAAGCTGCCGGCATTGTGACCTATGATGGTGCGCAGTTTCATTCTGACCGCCGGCTTGGTCTTGTCGGCGATAACTTCAACAAGCAAAGCGTTATCCAACGCCTGAAGGGTACGATGGCCGTCGGCCATAACCGTTACTCGACAACAGGCGACACAATTTTGCGCAACGTCCAGCCGTTGTTTGCTGATTTGGATACCGGCGGCTTCGCAATCGCCCACAACGGCAACCTAACCAATGCCCTGGAACTTAGACGCAGTTTGATTTCATCAGGTGCAATCTGCCAATCTACATCAGACACCGAAGTGATCTTGCATCTCCTGTCGCGCTCGGACAAACGCAGCATTGTAGAGCGCTTTGTGGATGCCATTTGCCAAATTGACGGCGCGTACGCTTTGGTTGCGCTGACCAACGACATGCTGATCGGCGCACGTGATCCCGTTGGCATTCGCCCGCTCGTTATCGGCAAACATAAAGGTGCTTATATTTTAGCATCTGAGACCTGCGCGTTAGATATCGTTGGCGCTGAATTTGTACGTGAAGTTGAGAACGGTGAAATGGTGGTGATCACCAAGAATGGCATTGAAAGCCACCGCCCGTTTCCTAAGCGCCAACCAAGACCATGTATCTTTGAATACATTTACTTTGCACGCCCGGACTCAATCATTGATGGCAAGTCAGTTTATGATGTGCGCAAACAATTGGGCGTACAGCTCGCAAAAGAGTCGCCCGCTGAAGTTGATCTTATCGTACCCATCCCGGATTCTGGCGTACCCGCCGCAATTGGGTTTTCACAACAAGCCAACGTGCCATTTGAATTGGGGATCATCCGCAACCACTATGTTGGGCGCACATTCATTGAACCGGAACAGCGCATTCGCAAACTGGGCGTGAAGCTAAAACACTCTGCCAATGCTGGAATTATTCGTGGTAAGCGCTTGGTGTTAATTGATGACAGCGTGGTGCGCGGAACAACGTCTAAAAAGATCGTCCAGTTGATGTATGAAGCCGGCGCACGCGAAGTGCACATGCGCATTGCATCGCCACCGATAACGCATCCTGATTTTTACGGCATCGACACGCCAGACAAAGAAGACCTGCTCGCTGCTAACCATGATCTTGAAAGCATGCGCAAGTTCATGGGCGCTGCCAGTTTGGCGTTTCTATCGGTCGATGGTGTGTATTGTGCTGTTGGTCATGAGGGGCGAAATTCTCAAAATCCGCAATTTACCGACCACTGCTTCACGGGCGACTACCCTACACGACTAGCCGATCAAACCGGCTCCAAAGGCCCACGTCAACTTTCTTTGCTGGCTGAAGTTGTATAATCCGACGCCTCAGCGCATAGTTAGATGGGTGCCCGTTCTCACCGAAAGTCTTGCCCGGACAGGATGACGGAACCCGTTTGGCTTTTGGGCACGTGGACGGTTTGGCATGGATACACAAGCGCAATTCAGCAATGGTCAGGGAAATGAAAGACGAATCGCATTAGTAACCGGCGCGACGCGCGGCCTTGGTCGTGCGACAGCCTTGGAACTCGCAAAAGCTGGCCTGCATATTATCATTACCGGGCGCACCATTGGCGCGCTTGAAGAACTGGATGATGAAATACAGGCGCTTGGTGCGACGGCCACAATTTTAAAACTTGATATACGCGATGGCGACTTGATCGACCAGTTGGGCCCCTCTCTCTATGAGCGCTGGGGGCGCCTGGATGTGTTTGTTGCCAACGCCGCTTTGCTTGGGCCACTTTCTCCGCTGGGACATATTACGGCGAGTACGTGGGATGATATCATCAACACAAACTTGAATGCCAACTGGCGCCTGCTGCGTACGCTTGATCCGCTGTTGCAGCGTTCTGAGGCTGGTCGTGTTGTGTTTATTTCTTCAGGTGCTGCCAGTGGGCGCAACGCCTATTGGGGCCCCTATGCCGTGTCGAAAGCGGGTCTTGAAGCCCTCGCACGCACGTATGCTGCCGAGGTCGTTAACACAAACGTGCGCTCCAATATTGTCAATCCTGGCGCGATGGCGACAGCGATGCGCGCGAAAGCCTTTCCCGGTGAAGATGCCACCGCATTACCAACACCATCAGACGTCGCGCCCATGGTAGCGGAATTGACCACACCTGAGTGCACGCGCCACGATGACATCGTCAGCTTTCGAGACTGGAAACGCGCCTCGCGCACAGACCCAGAAACAACAACAACGCAACCTTCAACCTAGGTCGCACAAGTGACTGCGGTGGGTTGAACGCAGGTTTGATTGCCGGGTGACCTAGAACATAATTTCCATGCCATCGTAGGCCGGTTCCACGCCCTCGGGGAGTTCGCGCATCAGTGTGGCGTAGTCTAAGTCACCCGTCATATGAGTCAAAACGGCGCGTTTTGGTTTTAAGCGCTCAATCCAGGACAAAGCTTTCTTGACGTGGAAATGACTGACATGCGGCTCATAACGTAGCGCATCAACAATCCAGACATCCAAACCTTCAAGGCGTGCAACAACATCCTCATCAAGATCACTGATGTCGGGTGAATACGCCACGTTGCCGAACCTGAACCCCAATGAGGGTAGTTGACCATGCTGTTGGCGAATGGCCGCGACATCAATAGGGCCAGCGGCGCCCGCAATTGCGAAATCGGCATCTGAGGCAATGATATTGCCACGTAATATGGATGGATACCCACCGGCTTCCTTGCTTTCAAAGCAATAGCCAAATCGGTTCATCAGGCTCGCCCCGGTGTCCTCATCAAAATAACACGTAACGCGTTTCTTCTGGGCATAAGCGACCATACGCAAGTCATCAATGCCGTGCGTGTGATCAGCATGATCATGGGTAAACAAGACCCCATCTAACGCTTCGATGCGTGTTGCCAGCAACTGTTCACGCAAATCAGGTGACGTATCGACAAGCAGCCGCGTGGTCCGACCCTTATCCTGGAATTGCTCCACAAGCACACTGCAGCGCCGACGCCTGTTCTTTGGGTTTTCTGAGTCGCACTTACCCCACCTGGAGCCAATGCGGGGCACACCACCAGAGGACCCGCAGCCGAGGATTGTCAATCTGCGTCTCATGCGCCTCCAGCTGCCTCAGCCTTTGTAGGCAATCGGGCGGCGTCTCGCGGCACTTTTTGAAACAAGTTAAAAAAGTTGTTCGTCGTGGCGTCTGCCAACGCATCAACATCAAGCCCGCGCGCATCGGCAACAACCTTAGCGGTGTGGGCAACATATGCGGGTTCGTTCGTTTTCCCGCGATACGGAACCGGTGCAAGATAGGGCGCGTCAGTCTCAACCAAAATAGAATCCAACGGGAGCTCTGCTGCAAGTTCGCGCAATTCTGGCGCCGCTTTAAAGCTCACAATGCCGGAGAACGAAACCGTCAACCCGAGATCGACGGCGCGATATGCCATGGGTTTGCTACCTGTAAAACAATGCAGGATCGCAGGGAAATCGCCGTTCTTTTTCTCATCTTCTAAAATCGCAATGGTGTCATCGTCTGCAGAGCGGGCATGGATCTCAAGAGGTAAGCTTGTTTCGCGTGCGGCTGCGATGTGATTTCGAAACCCTTCGGCTTGGGCCTCAGGCGTTGAGTTGTCATAGTGATAGTCAAGGCCTGCCTCGCCAATGGCAACCACCTTTTTGTGGGCGGCAAGGCGCACAATTTCATCAACTGAAATATCAAGTTCTTCATGAGCATTGTGTGGGTGCGTGCCAACGGAACAAAAGACATTATCAAACTGGGTCGCAACGCCAAGCACTTGGTCAAACTTGCGGATGCGCGTTGAAATCGTCACCATCAAACCAACACCCGCCGCACCTGCACGGGCGACAACACCCTCTAGGTCGTCGGCAAAATTGGGAAAATCCAGATGGCAATGGTGATCAACCAGCATTAAGCGTCTCCCTTCTTGCCCGCCTTTGGAGCTTTCGTCTTTCCAGACTTTCCGCCGCCTTTTGCTGTCTCAGCTTCCGGATCGATATAGCGTGGGAACACGCCCTCAGGTGTGGGCAGGTTGGTTCCTGCCACGAGACGTCCTGCGTCTCCAAGGTCGGTGAAGTTACGCTGCTCGCCCGTCTGGCCAAGCAGGTCGAGCAGTTTGTCTGATGCCAGCGGCACCACGGGTGCTGCCAAAATTGCAACCTGGCGTACGACCTCTGCCGTCACATAGAGAATGGTGCCCATGCGCTCAGGGTCTGTTTTCTTTTTTGCCCAAGGCTCTTCGCCTGCAAAATAACGATTAGCCGCACCAACAACAGACCAAACAGCGTCGAGATAACGGGTCAAAGCCTGGCGATCCATATGGTCACGCACGCTGCCATAGAGTGCATCAGCAGCGGCCAAAATCGTTTTATCGTCTGTCGTCAATGCACCCGGCGTTGGCACCTGGCCGCCACAGTTCTTAGCGATCATCGACAATGAACGCTGAGCCAGGTTGCCAAGATCATTGGCGAGGTCAGCGTTGATGCGATTGATAATAGCTTCATTGGAATAGCTGCCATCTTGGCCGAAGTTCACCTCACGCAAAAAGAAATACCGTGTTTGGTCAACACCATAGGCGTTTACGAGATCAAACGGATCGACAACATTGCCGACCGACTTTGACATTTTCTCACCCTTGTTGAACAAAAACCCATGCGCAAAAACGCGTGACGGCAATTCAAGCCCCGCGGACATCAAGAAAGCTGGCCAAAAGACCCCGTGAAAGCGAATGATGTCTTTACCAATGACATGGACGTTTGCTGGCCAATAGGCCCATTTTTCATCATTCTCGTCTGGAAATCCAAGAGCTGTGATGTAATTGGTCAGCGCATCCACCCAAACATACATCACATGAGGGTTGGCACCTTGGACCGGAATACCCCAGTCCAAGGTCGTGCGCGATATAGATAAATCTTCAAGCCCACCTTTGACAAAGCTCACGACTTCATTGCGCCGTTCCTTTGGCAAGATGAAGTCGGGATAGGCTTCGTAGTGTTTTAGCAAGCGATCTTGATAAGCAGAAAGGCGAAAGAAGTAGGTTTCCTCTTCTGTCCAGGTCACAGGCGTTCCTTGCGGACCTATGCGTACGCCATCGTCGCCAACAGTCGTTTCAGACTCTGCATAAAAAGCTTCATCGCGCACCGAATACCAACCAGCATAAGGTTTTAGGAAGATATCACCTGCATCCGCCATCCGTTGCCAAATTGCCTGAGCTGATTTGTGATGGCGTGCTTCTGTTGTGCGAATGAAATCATCATTCGAAAGCGATAACGTTTGCACCATCTCTTGAAAACGCGCTGCATTTCGGTCTGCGAGTTCAGACGGGCTGACGCCTTCCTTGTCAGCTGTCTGTTTCATCTTCAGCCCGTGCTCATCTGTGCCGGTCAGAAAATAAACATCCTTGCCATCAAGGCGCTCGAAACGTGCGATGGCATCGGTCGCAATCGCTTCATAGGCATGACCGATGTGCGGAACACCATTGGGATAGGAGATCGCAGTCGTGATATAAAACCGTTGCCGTTCGGCCATCGTTAGTCCCGTGTGTTGTGTGCTGTTTCAAGCATCGCGTTTGGTGCAGACGTCGCACTATGAGGCGGCTTTGGCAAGTCTGGAAAAGATGCTGAGGATCAGCGATTTGCGATCCAGGTTAAGGCTCAAGGTCTCGGCCCGTTCGCGGACCCCTCTTTCCCATAGCTCGGCCCAACTGGCAACTGTACCAGAGCTGATCAAGCGACTGGCAAGTGCAATGTCGTCGTTCGACCCAACGCCGGTGACCTGCGTTTTAGTCAATGTCACAATACGTTGCAAAATGAGGTCCGTCGCAAGTTGAAACTTCTGATCTTGACCAGGCCTGGACACATCCTCGGCAAACGTTCGCAGATCAGGCCAATTAATATTGGGAAGTGATGCCATAAGTCCGTCAATGCGCTTGATGAGCGCTTCGCCATCTTGGTCAGCAAGAACCAAGGCGCGACCCACAGATCCTTGTGCAATCTGCTCAAGGTGCATCGTCCGGTCAGGCGACAGCGTGGTTTGCACACCCTCTTCACGCGCCAACAAGGCTTGGTTAAGAGCCTTAGAAAAGGCGCCACTCTTCAAGGGTTCAAACGCTAAGGTACGACAACGCGAGCGTATCGTGGCAAGCAATCTGCCGGGTTGAGGGGTCACCAACAAGAACACAGTCTGGCGTGGTGGTTCTTCCAGAACTTTTAACAGCGCGTTGGCCGCTGCATTGTTGAGGTCGTTGGCGCTATCTATGACCACCACACGCCAGCTTCCCGCCTCCGCAGTTTTGCCAACAAAGGGGCGCAGCTTGCGCACCTCATCAACGGGAATCGTTGTGGTGAACTTTTTGGTCTTGGGATCGTGAAAACGACGGATCACAAGCAGGCGCGGATGAGATCGATTTGCAATCAGGCGCGCGGCTTGTTCCCCTCCAAGATCACCAGCGCCCCCCTCCGCCAACAGCATGCGTGCGGCTTGATAGGCAAACGTTGCTTTTCCTATTCCGGCTGGCCCGCTCAACAACCAAGCATGATGTAATCGTCCTGATTGGGCAGCGTCTTGGAAATCTTGCCACGGGCTTTCATGGCCAAACAATTCAACCGTATGGCGTGGATGGGGAAAATCAGCGAGACGGTCTGCTTCCGGCAGTTCATCTGGACCATCAATTTCAACCACCGGCCGCACCATTATTTGCGCTCTCCAGGCTGCAATCGATCTTTGACTATGCTCCAAACATTATCGCTAATGGTCTCAGCGTCATTGTTGCCATCAATGACAGCGCAGCGCTCTGGGTTATTGGCCGCAATATCCAAGAACCCGCGTCGCAGCGCCTCATGGAAAGCGGCAGCCCGTCCCTCAAACCGATCTGGATGCGATGCAGTCTCTTCCGCGTCATTGGTTTGTAAACACCGTCGCGCGTTCGCGCGCTGCATACCCACCTCAGGGTCGAGATCAATCATCAACGTCAGGTCTGGCTGCGTTTGGGCAACCACGAGTGCATCCAGCGTATCAATCGTTTTGAAATCCAACGCGCCTGCTGTGCCTTGATAGGCCCTCGTTGAATCCGCAAACCGATCACAAATCACCCAACGCCCTTTTGCTAAGGCTGGGCGAATTGTGGTCTCCAAGTGATCGGCTCTCGCCGCATAAAACAACAGCGCTTCGCTGAGTGCTGAATGTTCCGGCATCGTGGCATCCAACAAGACGGCCCGTAACCGCTCACCAAACGGACTACCGCCTGGCTCGCGCGTCATCACGACATCAAGGCCAATGGCGCGTAAACGAACTGCAAGCAACTCCGCCTGTGTGGATTTGCCAGCCCCCTCGCCGCCTTCTAATGTGATGAACTTGCCAATGGCCATAGGTTATGCGTGTCGTTATTTTGGTTGTGACTATTATAGCATGGCTAAGCGTGAGGTGCGCGCTTGGGCACCAAACAGATGCTTAGTCCTAGTGCATGGGCCTGAACAGCGGAGGCGAGATCGCGACGGAGGTTAAGGCTTGCCGGTCAAAGCATCAAGAGGCAGCAAACCAAGGGCAAGATAAAGCAATGAATCAAACCCTTGGCGAATGAACGTCGCCTTGGAGACGTCCTCTTTGGCATACAAGGGCACTTCGCTGACAGCGCTGGTTGAACTGGTCACGCGCAGTTTGGCAATCCTCTGGCCTTTGGCAATCGGCGGTTTAATCGGCCCTTGATAGACAATCTCACCTCTTAGTTTCTGATTGGCTGGATAGCGTGGCAAGATCACTTCCAGCGGGCCTTTAGACGTCAACGTTACATACATACTGCTGCCGCCCCAAACGCGGGCATAACCAATGTTTGCATCGGCATCGAAGAGTTTGAATTTAGCGAATGCACGATAGCCCCATGACAAGAACTTACGGGCTTCAGCTTTACGGTCTTTTGCTGTCTTCATGCCAGCAACGACGCCAATCAGACGACGCCCGTCTTTGACGCCCGACATCACCAGTCCATAGCCTGCTTGACTGGTATGGCCTGTCTTCAGTCCATCGACACCCAAGTCTGCCCTAAGCAATGGATTGCGATTGTAAAATTTGTGGCGGCGATACTTAAACAAGCGCTCTGCAAAAATTGGGTAGTACTCTGGATACGTTTTGATCAAAAAGATAGCGAGTTGCGCAAGTTCTCGCGCCGTCATTAAGTGCCCTTCCTCATCAAGCCCGGTAGCATTTGCAAATGTTGACTTCTTTAGCCCAATGCGTTGGGCTTCTGCATTCATACGTACGGCAAATGCCGCCTCGGTGCCCGACATTGCTTCTGCGACCGCAATGCAGGCATCATTACCCGACTGAATGATGATGCCTTTCATCAGCTCTTCAACTGTCGCAGTTTTGTTGACCGGAACAAACATGGCTGACGTGCCCGATGGCGCGCCCCCTTTGCGCCACGCGTTGACGCTCATCACAAATTCATCACTGAGACTGACAGAGCCATCTTTGATGGCCTTGAACAACACCGCCAACGTCATCAACTTGCTCATGCTCGCTGGTGGCGCCAATGCGTCAGCCTTTTTTTGGTAGAGGATTGCGCCTGTTTTGTAATCAATTAGAATGGCGTGTTTTGCTTTGGTGGCATAACCAGATTGAGCATAACTCGGCTGTACGCTGGCGATCATAACCAGAGCGAACGCCGCAAAAAAAGCGAACAGAAAGTGAAATAAAAAATCTTGTCTATGGCAAACCACAAAAGACTGGTTCACAGCAAAGTCACCCCACGGTTTTAGACTTATTGACCTGCGGACTATCGAAGGAACTTTGGGGTGGTGTCAACCAGAGACACGGTCTGTTTACCGAGCAACCTTTGCTGATGTCAGCAGTTAGACACACTTTAACGATGACTTGCATCTACTGGTCAAACAACGATGTGATCGGACTGAGAAATCATCCTGGGTAAAGTCCGCATATGCAGGAGGTTGTTGCTAGCGACCCAAGCTGTTGCGATAACTGTAGGGGTCCCAGACTTTTTGTGTTTTGGCCTGCCGTGTTCCGGCAAGACTTGATTGGCCGCGAGCTTGATACTGTATTCGTCCACGGCTTTGCTGTTGTCTCACACGGGCAAGGGCAACACTGTGTGGTTGGCTCCATCGTTGAGCAGCAAGAAACTTGCGCTCATGGAAGTCGTTGCCATCAAGTGGCGCTGGGCCAGCGAACTGCACGCGGACTTTGCTCACACCTGACCGTTCCATACCCAGCGCCCGTGCCGTCGCACGCGATAGATCAATAATGCGATTGCCTGCATAAGGTCCGCGATCATTGATACGCACAAGTACGGTACGCCCATTCGTTTGATTGGTAACATAGGCATAACTTGGCAAAGGCAATGTTTTATGCGCGGCCGTGAGCGCATTCATGTCATAGGTTTCGCCATTCGCCGTGAGACGCGCATGAAAGTCACTGCCATACCAAGAGGCAATGCCGACACGGTCATAGGTCGGGTCTTCTTGGGGGGTGTACCAGCGTCCGCCAATTTTATAGCGCGCTCCAATTTTTCGATAGCCACCGCCCTTAGGCAACGAGACTTGCTGGTTTGAATTTCTACGTGTCCGGCTTGCCTGAACAGAATGCACGCGCGGGCTGGCGCTGACGCCGAGTGTCGGTGAAACTTTAGAGGCAAATGGGTTTTTCAACCATGAGGAACGATAAGAACTTGAGCACCCACTTGCTAGGCTTGCTATGCAAAGCACCAATAGCGCAGGGGCGTTTACCCTGATACGTCGAGAGCGCTCGTACACGCGCGCACGCGCTTGGTCCGGGCCGCGCCCGTCACCTGATCCAGTCATCTGCCATTACCCTTTAAGGGCCCGCTTTTGGTGCGAGCTTGCCTCATGTCCGGCTCGCATCCGACGTCTTATTTTGACACCTTGACCCAAGCTCGACCGAAATATGACAGAGGGACGTTGAAATCCCGTAAAGAGGGTCGGACGTGCCGCAGGCTGGCCCTGTTGAGCTTGGCCTCAGGATTGGATAGGGTCCGCGTCCGTTGGCCCCTCGTTTTGGGGGAAACCTAAGGTTGCAGATGCGTCTTAGGTGTCCAACCTGTCGATGATCCTATGCCGGGCTAGCGCTGTGATGCGCGACTTGCTAAGCGGTCAGGGCGGACACAAATCAGGAGGGGTGGCCGAGTGGTTTAAGGCACTGGTCTTGAAAACCAGCGAGCGTGCAAGCGTTCCGTGGGTTCGAATCCCACCCCCTCCGCCAAACTAGCTCGGAGCACCAATATGGCAGGCCTAGCGGTCTTTCGCACCTTAAATGCCATTGCGTTTGCGTACTTCTTATATCACTACTTTGTCGTAAGCTCATCGAATGAGACGTTGGCGGCCGCATTTGGTTTTGCGTCAGCGCTTGGTGGGACGTACATTACTTCGCCTGAGCGTAATAACGACTTCCAAGGATGGGTTGATCAGTCAACAAATAGCATTATTCAAAAAATCGCGCCGGACGTTTGTAAGCGCTATGAAGTTTCGGTTGAAGCGTGGGAAAAAGTGGATTGTGGCTTTTGGGCGTCGACCACAGTTGAGTCACCACGTGGTATTCGCTTCGATATTTCTGCGGCTCACGATTATCTTAAGGTCATTGAAAATGGCTATCGCTACGTTGCGGTTAGCGTAGAAGTCTATCGATTCGCATGGTGGCGCTTAGCCCACAATGACCCAGACGCGGATAGAGTGCGTTTTTTGGTTTCAAATGGTTTCGCTACTTGTAAGGAAGGAGCTCCTTCACTCGGTCAATATCTTGAAGAAAGAATCGAGATGCCGCTCAAAAAAGAAGCGGCATAGCAGCTCTCGGTATTCGGGCCTGACAGCCAGTTTGTCGTAGTTGATTTATTTTTTGCTACACCTCCGTGGGAATGTTCTCAATGTCATTTTTTAGAACTCTCATACTATAATAGCCGTTTAATGTGTGAGACTCGTGCACGCCTTCCTTGCGTTTCGTTGAGTAAAAGTTGTGTCCGCTTCTGCTATTTCCAGTAAGTATGTAGTCAAGATTGAATCTATATCTTTGCCAATGACTGCTTGGCACAACTTTACGTGTGGTTCCTGTCGTATCGTCATTTGCGTGCGTTTCTGCCAGGATTTTAAAATAACCCTTCTGATGCGAATATATAAAGCTGTTTATGGCTCCATCGACAGTGAAAACACTATCAGGTGAATCCCAGTCAGTGACATTCAGATCAGACTTTGGCCAAACACCAAAGGCCAAAAAATAAAGAGCATCGCGGACGTCCACTTCTTCATGATCACTATGATCACCAACAACGTTTTTATGAAAGGCGGGATGCTCTTGGCGTACGTACAGCGTCACACCTCCAGCTATAAAACCTACCACGAGCATCGGAATCGGCGACCAAAGAAGCTCAAGGAAAAATATTGTTAACGCGCTGAGCCAGGCGAATGCTTTTAGAAAGCCGCCCATATCAAAAACCGCCCATAGAGAGATTGCCGCCATAGCTGCAAAACTGCCGAGCATCTGCGAAGTGGCACCCTCCAGAACACGGCTCATCCAGTTATTTTGTTCGTTTCTCATTCCAATGGGATAATCTTATTCGCAGCAACTACCAAAAAAATAAGTGGCGTGGCTCCCAATTTTTGGCGGTGTTGATCACGTAACAAGCGCCAAAAACCAGCGACACCCTGCCACCTTCTGCCATCCTGGTGGCAACTTACAGTTTACCTGCCACCCTAAAACACAAGGAAAACAAATGCTTATCTGAGGACAGCTAGTCTTGAAAATCAGCGAGCGTGCAAGCGTTCCGTGGGTTCAAATCCCACCCCCTCCGCCATGTGTTTGATCACCCATATTGAGACGTACGCCGGTCTGGATCAAAGGTGTAGAACCAAGGGTTCGCGTTTGCGATGAGCTTAGCTATGTCCCGGCAAGCGTCGCCAGAACAGCGATAACGTAAGACCATAGACCACCACCGCCAGCAGGGTCACACGTTGAACTGTGCTGGCTGGAAAGCCCTGCCACACAATCCATATCGCCGTCAGGCACCAAAGTGCGGCAACACAGAGCGTAACAGGTCGAAGCGCTTTCACGCGTACCGGGTGCACCCAGGGCCAACGTACAAACGTTAAAGCGACCAACACCAAAACAATGACGGACACCATCACCTGGCCGGGTGTAAATGCAAAAAGATAAAACGCCACGATATTCCAGATCGCTGGAAATCCGACAAACGCGTACTCGGTTGATTTGCTTTCTGTGTCAGCGAAGTGAAACAGCGATGAAATCAAGATGAGGGCTGCAAGCACAATGCCCCACGGGCCGGTAAGAATATTGGCAGCAAGCAATGCCAGAACGGGCACAAAGACATAGGTGATATAATCGATCACAAGATCGAGCACTTCGCCACTAAACCGCGGCAAACGCTCTTTCACGTGCACCTTGCGCGCAAACATGCCATCAACGGCATCAATAAAAAAGGCGATGCCGAGCCAAATAAAGGCGTCTTCAAAAGCGTTTCGTGAAAGAGCCAGGACGGACAGCAGCGCGCAAACAACACCGAGCGCGGTAAACACATGCACCCAACCGGCAAGCCATGATGTGTTTGTCTGGCCGGGGGTATTCATGCTGTGACCTCGTTGCGTACCATAAGCGGTCGCGCCAAAAAGTGGCGGTGGCAACAGATAACAAAAAAGGGCCAATGCCGATAACGCATTCACCCTTAGCTTGTATCGTAACAATGTCCCCGGATACCAAGCGCGCTAGTCGTCAAACGCGCCGTCTGGCATTCAGAAATTGTGTTTCACCGATCCACGGATCATCAATTCATCAAGCGGTGCATCCTGGGGCTTTGCCGCAGGTTCGCGCTCCTCACCCTCACCGTAAAGCAATTCAAGACCGAAGTTCATTTTGGGCAACAAACCAAAATTGCCAAGTCCTGGGATGTGAACCCCAGTTTTTTCAGTTTTCTCAGACGCCTTCTTCTGGTTGGGCGTCATCAAAGACAATCCTTGAGACGCACCTAATGACGTTCCAGCCTTAGGCGCAGCTGTTGCTGACGCTGCAGGCGCAGCGGTCGTACCAACTTCTGTCTCTTGGAAAGCCTGAGCCGATCCCAGGCTCAAACCAAGGACCACGGCAACAACAGGCACAGTCACAAACTTCATTCTACTACCCCGAAACCACATTAGGCCGAACGCACCACTGAGGCCTCGTAAACCAATAGGATTACTGATGAAACTCAACGTAGTGAGCGCATATCAGAACACAAGCACGTTTCACGACATGTTAATGGCCAACCAACTTTCTCACCTAGGGTGTTGTGGTGGCGCCATGTGGCAATAATACACCAAATTAGGCCGCTCCGGTGAAATTAGGCGCAAAATCAACGGCTAGTACCTGCTTGGAGCAGAATGAAAGCGCAATCAGAGGGCTGCCGTGAAAATTGGCAAAACTGTGGCAAAGCACAGATTGTACACATTGACCCACAGGGTTGTACGACCCTGAGCGTCGTGGTTTCTGGGCAAGAGCGCTGTTTTACCCGCATTCGTGCGGTCAGGCAGTGTATGCGGAGACAGATTGCGACGTCCTTCGCCCACGATTATCGTCAGCCATTCCTTGAGCCTCAGTGAGGGTACGATTTTGACCGCTCCATCCCGCCACTTTGATATCACCGTTGTCGGCACAGGTCCGGCGGGGCTCACCGCCGCTCTTACGCTGGCTGAGACGGGACAACAGGTGGCGCTCGTTGGACCCGACGAGCAACCTGACGGTCGCCACGAGGATCGCCGAACGGCAGCATTATTTGCGGGCTCAATTGAGCTGCTGCGCAATCTCGAGATTTGGCCAACCTGCCGCGCAGCATGTGCGCCACTCAAAGGCATACGCATGTTGGATGGCCGCGATGCCCTCCTCAGAGCGCCAGAAGTTGTGTTCCATGCCCGCGATGCTGGCATGTCGGAGTTTGGCTTTAACGTGCCCAACCATGCGTTGACGAAATCGCTTTGGCAGCGCGTGCGCGCCACGTCAGACAATATCACGCTGATTGCGACAAAAGCCGTGACGTCAATCGATCGCATGGAAACACACTCCGACATCAATCTTGCAGAAGGTCAGGCTGTGAGAACGACATTGCTCGTCGGCGCTGATGGCCGCAAATCTATTTGTCGTAACAGTGCTGGTATCAGTGATAAAACGTGGTCATACCCACAAACGGCCATCGCGTGTACGTTCACGCACAGCCGCGCGCATCATGATATTTCGACAGAATTCCATTATCAACATGGTCCATTGACGGTCGTGCCCATGCCAGACAACGCATCGAGTTTGGTTTGGGTCACATCAACCGACAACGCAGCATCTTTGCTTAAACTCGATGACGACACGTTTGTGCGTGCACTTGAGCAGCCGCTCAATGGATTGCTTGGCGACATTGGCGATATTGCAAAACGCGCTGCGTTTCCATTGTCTGCAATGACTGCGGATCAGTTTGGCGCCAATGGCGTCGCTCTTATTGGTGAAGCCGCCCACGTCATTCCACCCATTGGTGCACAAGGCCTGAATCTAGGTTTACGCGACTGCGCTGTTTTGGCTGACTGCGTTGCAGACGCGATCAGAAGCGGATCCAGTATTGCGGCACAAGAAACGATGATAGCCTACGACCGAGCCCGCAACTTTGATATTCGCTCACGTACCAACGCCGTAGATATCTTCAACCGCTCGTTGTTGACCTCATTTTTACCAGCACACCTCGCGCGAGGCCTTGGATTACATGCGTTGAAAACGTTCGCGCCGCTGCGCCGCTGGATGGTGCGAGAAGGCCTGACACCCACGGGCGTATCGCCCGTCCTGATGCAGATCAATGGACGCGAGAAATTCAAAACAGCGCTGAGCCAAAAACCGGTCACACGACCGAGCGCATACGCTCAGAGTACGCAATCCTCAATGTATTCCTAACACGCTAAAAAGCGCTCTTGACGGCCTTCCTCCCGGCAGGCATGACCCGGCGACGGTCTCATTACACGCACCACACAGCCTAAGGCACAAGTCCACCCTTCATGACACTCACCGAACGCCTCCGCGATCTGCAATATCGCCTTGAGTACGCCACGCTGCGTTTTATCGTCGGTGCTATTCGACTGATGCCGCTACCAACCGCGACACGTTTCTCCGCCCGGTGGTGGCGTCGGCTTGCACCAATTGTTAGCCCAAAACGGCATAAGCGCGCGCTCGCGAACTTGGCCATCGCTTTTCCAGAAAAATCTGACGCTGAGCGCAAGGCTATTTGCATGGCGCACTGGGAAAACCTGGGCCGCGTGATGGCGGAAACGATGCAAATTGACCGTCTGATCGCCAACCCTGAATGCATTAAGATTGCCGATGCTGAACTGTTTGGTCGCTATTCCAATAAACTCGGTGCAGCTGTCGGTGTCTCATTACACATGGGCAATTGGGAAATTACGATATGGCCATTTGTTGAAGCCAACGCCAATCCTGCTGGTGTCTATCGCACCGTGACCAATCCGTACGTTGATAATTATCTGCGACAACAACGCAAAGACTTGTTCCCAGGCGGGTTGTTTGGCCGCGGGAACGTTGGTGGACACGACGATAGTCAAAAAACTGCGCGAGTCCTGACCGACTTCGTCCGCAAGGGCGGCCGATTGGGTTTGGTCTGCGATCTTTATGACCGCACCGGCATCGAAGTCCCGTTCTTTGGCCAGCCCGCGCGCACACAAGCCATAGGGGTGATGATTGCACGTCGTGTTGGCTCGCGCATTTGGATGTCGCGCTGCAGGCGCATTGGTACCGGCAGTGAGTTTGAAATTGACATCAAAGAGTTGCGTGTCCCTCGCACGGCCAACCAAGCCAATGATGTGCGCTGGGCCGTCACTGAAATGCAAAAGCAATTTGAAGTTTGGGTGCGCGAGCTGCCAGAACAGTGGATGTGGTCTAATCGGCGCTGGAGCTAAAAACGACCCAAATCATAGCCACCGCGATCCTCAACCAGCCGACCTTTTCGTTCATCTGTGCGCATTGCAGGCGTTGACATCAGACCAACCGGGTTCATACAGTGCGCAACCTCTCACACCATCCTTTCCTTAAACCTTGACCGCAAAGACCTGATCATGACCGCTGTTCGCACACCTGGAAAATTTCACAGCCCACTCGCCATCGGCGCCCCAGAGCCATTGCGTGCTCTGCCCGTCCGGCTCGAGCGCATGATCCACTTTGTGCCACCCCACAACCAGAAAATTCGCGCGAAACTTGCCGACATTGCCGGCAAGGTGGATGTCGTTCTGGGCAACCTGGAAGACGCAATTGCAGCCGATGAGAAAGAAGAAGCCCGTGCTGGTTTCATCGACATGGCGCGTAATACTGACTTTGGTAGCACAGGTCTTTGGACCCGTATCAACTGCCTCAACTCACCGTGGATGCTGGACGATGTGATCAACATCGTATCTGAAGTTGGAGATCGCGTAGATGTCATTATGCTGCCCAAGGTTGAAGGCCCGTGGGATATCCACTACCTCGATCAACTTCTGGCCCAGCTTGAAGCCAAACATCATGTGTCAAAACCCATTATGATCCACGCGATTTTGGAAACAGCAGAAGGCGTAAAAAACGTCGAAGATATTGCAGCCGCCTCACCGCGCATGCACGGCATGAGCCTTGGCCCAGCAGATCTTGCCGCTTCCCGCGGCATGAAAACAACCCGCGTTGGCGGCGGCCATCCTGATTACTCTGTTCTCGCTGATGCTGGTGACGACGGCGCTGCACGTGCGCGCTACCAACAGGACTTGTGGCATTACACCGTGGCGCGGATGGTCGATGCGTGTCTCGCGTATGGTTTGAAACCGTTTTATGGACCGTTTGGTGATTTTTCCGATGCAGCAGCATGTGAAGCGCAATTCCGCAATGCGTTCCTGCAAGGCTGTCTTGGTGCATGGTCGCTGCATCCTTCCCAGATCACTATTGCCAAGAAAGTGTTCTCACCAGATCCCGGTGAAGTGCTGTTTGCAAAGAAGATCCTAGAGGCGATGCCAGACGGCACTGGCGCGGTAATGATTGATGGCAAAATGCAGGATGATGCGACTTGGAAGCAGGCCAAAGTCATTGTCGACCTTGCCAAGCTGGTCGCCAGCAAAGATCCTGATCTTGCCTCAGCCTACCAGCTTTAACCTTGACCACCTGCATTTGATCACCAAAATCCACTATGAGTGAGGGCTTCGTGCCACGCTTGAGCAGCTGGCCATTGACATCACAGCTGACCTCGCCTCGAATACCGTCCATGAGCAAGTCGAACACCAACCCATTGGGCCTATCAGGCTGTACCATGCGCCAAGCCAAGTTTGACGTTGGCCAGGTGGTGCGCCATCGCCTCTATCCATTTCGTGGTGTGATTTTTGATATCGACCCAGAATTCGACAACACGGAAGAGTGGTGGCAATCGATCCCGGAAGATGTGCGCCCGCATAAAGACCAGCCCTACTACCATTTGCTGGCCGAGAATGATGAGACTGAATACATTGCCTATGTTTCGGAGCAGAACTTGCTGCCTGATGAAACCGGTGAGCCACTGCGTCATCCGCAAATCTCAGAGTTGTTTGCCGAAGACGGTGATGGTCAATACAAAGCACTGTTTATGCAAGCCCACTAGATCACGCCGTCTTAATTCAGAACCGATTTGCGACAGATAAGTTGCTCTAGATGTCTGCATCTGACTCCCTGAAGACATGAAAAAACCCGCGGATGAAATTGTCCGCGGGCTTTATCATTGTTGCGTTTCTAATTATGCACCTGATCTATTTTTTCTTCTTCTTATTTTCAGGCGCATCTTTCATCAATTCCTCTTTATCTTTTTTGAACTGTTCAATCAACTTGCGGCGTTTGACTTCCAATTGCTTCAGGCGGTTGGCGCGGAATGCCATAAACTCTTTTGTGTCTTCTGGCTTACCTTCATGGGCTCCCGAGAAACCCTTGAGGGGTATCGGGAAATCTACAACCTTGTTTGACAGTTCAACCGCGCGCACCATGACGCCAACACCCGATTTCATCTGAGCGATAAAGTCGTCCGCAGCCTCTGAAACCGAGACACACCCGGTTGCGTGACAATGTAGGTATTTCAACTCGATTGGTTTCAAGCCAATATCTTCTGGCTTAACGGTCTTGCCCTCTTTGCTTTGGGCAAGGAACTTGTCCCACTGGTCTTTCTGAAACACAGTAATCGCCATGCCCGGTGGCAAAGCAAGGCCGGTGGGGACAACAACCGTCATCACTTTAGATTTGATACCCTCGCCCTGCTCGATCGCAAGATAAACCAAGGGTGCACCGGTGGCTGGGTTGAAGCTTTCATAAAAAGTCGTGCAGGCATTTTTCTTTTCAGGTTCTTTACCTTTTTCAGGAGGCTTGCCCTTGTTGCCAATTGGCACTTTGGCGCAAATCTTAAACCATGACTTCTTGTTGCGTGGGTCTTCTTTTCCTGCCGCTTTAGCAGCTGGCGCTGCAGCCTTAGGCGCTGGCTTGGCTGCTGGTGCCTTAGGCGCTGGCTTAGCTGCTGGTGCCTTAGCTGCTGGCGCTGCTTTTTTCTCTTGCGCCATGGCGCCTGAAGTTAAAGGTGCGACCAGTGCCAAGCTCAACGCGAGGACCGACAGTCCAGAAAAAATGGAACGATCCGCGATCTTTTCTGAAAACCTATGCTCAAACATTCTCAATTGACCTCTCTCACCGTCGGCTTTGTGACCGAACCCCTTGTGTCAAAGTGTAGTGCGCACGTTCGTAGCGCGCTCACCCGCTTCGCAATTTTTAATGAGTGCACCCCACCCAGGAGCTGCATCCCGTTTCATCTTCTGGCCGTAACGTGCCATTTTACACCGCTGAGCCCAAGTGAAAAAGAGCACATTGGGGCTCCGGCACTAAGGCTTGGATTAAGGCTATCTAGTGACAGAACGGTGGGCACGCCAACTCCAGGCCATACTTTACAATGCCCGTTGCGCCCTGGCCACGTTCCCATTGCCTCGCCACATGGCGTGGCGCATGCTAAGTGCGGGCACTGGTGGCTCTTACACTGACGTTAAGGGCCATATTGCCGACCCAGATAGCAGCGATTGTTCGCTATCTGGTATTTTTCCCATCACCTTGGCGAAAGACTAAAGAGACGCAATGTCGCGGCTGTTGTTCACAATCTTTCTTTCATGCGGCATCGTAGCCGTGAACTGGGGCCAACCCTTTGCACGCCTGAGGCACGCCCACGCTGAACCGCTGCCGGTATCTACCACTGGTATGCGCAGCCACGCTCTTGCAATGCACGGCGAACCAAAATTCAACGCTGGTTTCACACACTACCCTTATGCCAATCCCAACGCGCCAAAGGGTGGTACGCTGACTCTTTCCACCACCGGCTCCTTCGATAGCGTTAATCCGCTCATTGTGAAGGGCAAGTCGGCAGAAGGCGTCAGAGCCTTTGCAATCGAAAGCCTCTTGTCACGCAGCCTTGATGAACCGTTCACTCTTTATGGGTTGTTGGCACAGTCCATCGAAGTCCCAGATGATCGCTCATCAATTACTTTTCACCTCAATCCAAAAGCAACATTTTCTGACGGACATCCCGTCGGCGTCGAAGATGTCGTGTTTTCGCTCAAGTTGCTGCGCGAAAAGGGGCGCCCCAACCACAGAACCTACTACAGCAAGGTTGCAAACATTGAGCAGATTTCAGATCTCAGCGTGAAAATGACACTTGATGCCAGTGGCGATCGCGAGATGCCATTGATCCTCGGCTTGATGCCGGTCCTCGCAAAACATGCGACTAATCCAGAGACATTTGAAAAGACGACGTTGGACCCGCTCCTTGGCTCTGGCCCCTACACCATCAAAAAAGTTGATGTTGGTCGATCAATTACCTACGCGCGTAATCCGAACTATTGGGCACGGGATCTTAATGTGGCGCGTGGTCGATTTAATTTTGATACCGTGAAATTTGAATACTTCCGTGATGCCGCCATTGAATTTGAAGCGTTTAAGACTGGCGTTGTTGACCTTCGCAAAGAAGACGATCCAGCGACGTGGTCTGAAGGATATGCCATCCCACAGGTGAAAGCTGGAAAAATCGTCAAATCAGAATTTACCACCGGATTGCCGGACGGCATGGCTGCCCTCGTTTTCAATACACGGCGCAAAGTTTTTGCCGATCCGAAAGTCCGTCAAGCTTTGATTCAACTGTTTGATTTTGAATGGATCAATCAGACGCTCTATCACGGCCTTTATAAGCGCACGGAGAGTTTTTTTGAACGCTCTTACCTATCCTCCATCGGCAAACCGGCTGACGCGAGAGAAAAATCGCTGTTGGCGCCTTATAAAGACACCATCCATCCTGCTGTGATGGATGGCACCTATCGCTTTCCGGTCACCGATGGTGGTGGACACAATCGCGATAACGCACGCATAGCTTTTCAACGGTTGCGCGCGGCAGGCTATGAACTGAAAGGCCGCCAACTGGTTCATAAAAAAACTGGCAAACAACTTACCTTTGAGATTTTGGCAAGTTCACCAGCACTGGATCGCCTGCTTGGCGGGTATGTCAAACAGCTTGCCCGGCTTGGCATCCAGGCCACGATCCGCGCCGTTGACAGTGCCCAGTACCAAGCGCGCATTCGCGATTATGACTTTGATATGATGCAGATGAAATGGCGCTCATCGCTGTCACCTGGCAACGAGCAGCTCTTCCGCTGGTCGTCAAAAATCGCAAACTCGCCGGGCACATTCAACTATGGAGGGGTTCAAAACCCTGCAGCAGATGCAATGATCCAGGCGATGCTCGCCGCCAAAACCTCTCAGGACTTTGTGTCCGCTGTCAGAGCTCTTGATCGCGTGCTGTTATCAGGCGATTATGTTATACCATTGTTCCACACGCCAAAGGACTGGATCGCTCACTGGCGGAAACTTCGGTTTCCCAAAACCACACCGCTGTTTGGATTTAATATCGACACATGGTGGGCAAAACCCAATCCCGACAACTAAGCTACTGGCTCCCACCAGCCCACATCTGACCTGCCAACATTCATGACCAATGACAATCAGTTAGCCGAAGCTGACTTTCCCATCTCTGCCTTGCCTGCTGGGCCATTTAATATGGCGCACTATTGTATTGGCAGGCCAGCGCATTTGTTTCCCGACAAGATTGCTCTGCGTGTTCTGTCGGATGTTGGTGCTCACGCTGGCAACGAAGCATGGACGTACTTGGCGCTGGAGAACGCGGTGCTTAGGACCGCACAAGGACTGATTTCTCATGGCCTGAATAAAGGCGACCGAATTGTTATTCGCCTGGATAACACTTCAGACTATGCCATTCTTTTTTTTGGTGCGATTGCAGCAGGCTTTGTGCCACTGCCGACAACGAGCGTTCTAACCGAGAAAGAGGCACAGTTTCTCATCGCCGACAGCGGTGCAAAACTGGTGTGTTTGGCTGATCATCTGACGTCCAATCAGGTGCCGGCAGGCGTCACGGTTCTCTCAGAACAAGACGTGCACGCGCTCAAAACACAGCATGAACCCGCTGAATTTGCGCAGACCGATGCTGAAGATCCCGCCTATCTCATCTACACCAGCGGAACGACATCAAAGCCCAAGGGTGTCATGCATGCCCATCGGGTCGCATTTGGCCGGCGTCCGACATATCAAAGCTGGTATGGCATGACGCGGAATGATCGCATGCTGCATGCAGGCGCGTTCAACTGGACCTACACGCTTGGAACCGGCCTCATCGACCCTTGGGCCAATGGCGCTGAGACGATCATTTATACGGGCGAGAAACGTCCTGAACTTTGGCCGGAGTTGATCCGCCAGACCGAAGCAACCTTATTTGCTGCAGTGCCAGGTGTGTACCGACAAATTTTGAAGTACGCCCCGGAGGGCCCGCTGGATCTTGGCCAACTGCGCCATGGTCTGATGGCAGGTGAAACACCGCCGCCAGATTTATTTGACGCCTGGCAAAAGCGGACCGGCACACCACTGCTTGAAGCACTCGGCATGAGTGAGATCTCAACCTACATCTCAACGGCACCCGGCATGGCGCGCAAACCTGGGTCAGCGGGCAAAGCACAACGCGGACGACGTGTCGCCGTACTTCCTGTTGAAGGTGGAATAGAGCCATTGCCTGCGAATGAAGAAGGCCTGCTTGCAGTACACCGCTCAGACAAAGGTTTGATGCTCGGCTATTGGAACCGTGCAGATGAAGAAACCGAGGTCTATCGTGATGAATGGTTTATTGGTGGTGATTTGGCAATCATTGATTCAGAAGGTTACATCACACACACTGGGCGCGCCAACGATATCATGAAAGCGCTTGGCTATCGCGTTTCACCGTTTGAGGTTGAGGCGGGGTTGCGGGATCACCCAGGAATTCAAGATGTTGCCTGCACTGAAATCGCGGTACGTAAAGACGTTTCGGTGATTGGCGCGTTTGTTGTGCCAAACCCCAAAGCACCACCAACCTCAGAGAGTGTTCTGAAATTCGCAGAACAAAATCTTGCAGAGTATAAACGGCCGCGCGAAATTATATTCGTTGATAGTTTACCTCGCACCGCGAACGGCAAAGTGAAACGTAGTGCATTGGCGGATCTGTTCGCAACCCAACACGCAACCTGAAATGTGGTTCAGATCGGTGTTGAGACCTAAGCCGTATTGCGCGCTTCGTCAGCAAGCTTGGAGAGACTCTTGATAAAATTGCGTGTTCCTTTGACGCGCTCATCAATCTGATCCCAACTGCCTTTAACCAACACTTTTTGATCGTCCAACAATTTCACACGTCCACGTGAGGATTGGATCATATGCACGAGCCCATCTGGGTTCGGAAACTCTTTGTTTCGGAATGCGATAACCGCACCCTTTGGACCGCAATCGACCTTGATGACATTTGCGCGTCGGCTAAGGCCCTTAATCTCGATGATATCCAACAATTGTGTGACCTCCTCGGGAAGTGGGCCGAAGCGATCAACAAGTTCTGCAGCAAAACTATCAATATCTTCGCGCGTCTCCAATTTTGCTAAGCGGCGATAAAGCCCGAGCCGGACTTGCAAGTCGCCTGCATACACTTCCGGTATCAATGCAGCAGCACCCAGTGAAATTTCAGGACTCCACGCATCTGAGGCTTCGCCATCTGCACCACCCTTCATGGCAGCAACCGCTTCTTCCAACATGGCCTGATAAAGTTCAAAACCAACCTCGCGAATATGACCGGATTGTTCTTCGCCCAGGAGATTACCTGCACCACGAATATCAAGATCATGCGAGGCCAGCGAGAAACCAGCGCCCAGCGTATCGAGCGATTGCAAGACCTTGAGTCGTTTTTCAGCAGCAGGCGTCAGCTTTTCGCCTGGCGGCGTTGTGAAATAGGCATAGGCGCGTGTTTTGGAGCGTCCAACACGTCCACGCAATTGATAAAGTTGCGCCAAACCAAACATATCAGCGCGGTGAACGATCAAGGTGTTGGCATTGGGGACATCAAGACCCGATTCCACGATCGCAGTGGAAACAAGAACGTCGTACTTTCCGTCATAAAAGGCCGTCATAACATCTTCGAGCGCTCCAGGCGTCAATTGTCCATGTGCCGTCGCAATTTTGAGGTCAGGCACAGCATTGGCAAGAAACTCTGTGACGTCGGGCAGATCAGAAATGCGTGGCACGACATAGAATGCTTGCCCGCCGCGAAACCGTTCGCGTTTCAGTGCATCGCGCAAGATCACAGGATCAACTTGCGAGATGTACGTTCGCACCGCCAATCGGTCCACAGGCGGCGTTGTAATCAAGGATAGTTCACGCACGCCTGTCAGTGACAGTTGCAGTGTCCGTGGTATCGGTGTCGCGCTCAATGTCAGGACGTGCACATCATCACGCATCTTCTTGAGGCGTTCTTTGTGCGTGACGCCAAAATGTTGTTCTTCATCAATGATCAAGAGGCCAAGGCGTTGAAATTCGATTTGCTTGCCCAAAAGTGCATGCGTGCCAACGACAATATCAACAGAACCTGATTTAAGCCCCTCTTTGACAGCATTAAGCTGTTTACCGCCGACAAGGCGCGACGCTTGTTGCACATTAACGGGAAATCCACTGAACCGGTCAGAAAATGTCTTAAAGTGCTGCCGGGCCAACAGCGTTGTCGGCACGACCAAAGCCACTTGCATGCCATTCATGGCGGCAACAAAGGCAGCGCGCAGCGCCACTTCTGTCTTTCCGAAACCGACATCGCCACACACCAGCCGATCCATCGGACGGCCAGAAGACAGATCTTCCAGAATAGACTCTATACTCTGAGCTTGATCTTCCGTGGCCTCAAAGGGGAAGCGGGCAACAAACTCTTCGTATGATGCGGCATCCGCCGATACCGCCGGGGCTTCGCGTAACTGGCGCGCAGCTGCCGTTTTTATCAGTTCGCCAGCAATTTCATGAAGACGTTTTTTCAGCCGGGCTTTGCGGGCCTGCCAGTTCACGCCGCCCAATTTGTCGAGCTGTGAATCGCCCTCATCCGATCCATAACGTGACAGGAGCTCTATATTCTCAACCGGCAGATAAAGCCGATCCCCGCCAGCATAGGTCAGCTCCAAACAATCATGGGGAGCATCCAAAGCGGTGATGGTTTTGAGACCCTGAAAGCGACCAATCCCGTGGTCGGCATGAACGACGAGATCCCCGACCGATAAGCTGGTTGCTTCAGTTAAGACATCTGCGGCTTTGCGCGATTTACGTTGTGGCCGCACAAGGCGATCACCGAGAATGTCCTGTTCAGCCAACACAGCAAAGTGCGGTGCTTCAAAACCTTGCTCAAGGCCAATGACAGCGAGACCCGTCACACCCGACTTTAAGGCGATGGCTTCACCGTAATTTTCAATCTTTTGAACAGCGCCAAGACCATGCTCAGAAAGCAAACTTGCAAGACGTTCGCGCGCGCCGTTGGTCCAGGCAGCTATCAACACCCGTTGACCGCGTTTGTTGAGCGCTTTGACATGGCCTGCAACAGCCTCAAACACATTGACGTCGGGGGCTTGGCGTTCTGGTGCAAACGAGCGGCCCACCTTCGCCTCATATGTTGTATCTCCCTTGGCACTGCCATCATCAAACGCCGACAGGGCAAATACAGCACGGCCATCCAGGCGTTTGGCAAACGCGTCTTCAGTCAAAAAAAGTGCATCAGGCGGCACCGGCTTATAGGGAGGGGCACCAAATGAAGCAACTTCCAAGGCATCGACGCGGGCTTGATAGTGCTCATGGACTTGCTCTACGCGTTCGGGCACAGCATCAGGGGCAAGATGATCAAACGTAATCGCTGCGTCTTGCCCGACATAGTCAAACAGAGTTTCGAGCGTATCGTGATAGAGCGGCAACCAATGTTCTTGACCCTGATAGCGCTGGCCTGCACTGATCGCCTCGTAAAGCGGGTCGGTTGTTGTCGCTCCGCCAAATAGGGCAATATATTTCTGCCGGAACGTGGCAATCGCAGCCTCACCAAATGCGACTTCTGAAATTGGCAGTAACGCAAGTTTGCGTAATGCTTTCACAGTGCGTTGGGTTTCTGCATCGAAACTTTTGATGCTCTCCAGTGTGTCGCCGAAGAAATCAAGACGTACAGGCTGACTGCGTTGGGGGGCAAACACGTCAATGATGCCACCACGGACAGCAAATTCTCCAGGCTCCATCACAGTGCCCGTGCGTTGATAACCAGCCAAGACCAAGCGTTGCGTGAAGCGATTGAGGTCAATGCGTTGGCCTGGTGCAATCTGCTTCAAGTGGCTGCGGATCGTATCGCGTGGGGGCAGGTATTGCAGAATGGCATTGACCGTCGTCAGCACCAGGATGGGAGACGTGCGTTTCGGCAGGGCAAGTTTTGCCAATGCCGTAATGCGTTCAGCAATAATTTCAGGTTTTGGCGACGCACGGTCGTAAGGTACGGTATCCCACGCTGGAAACGCAATCACGCGCATGTCAGGTGCAAAGAAACGCAATTGATTTTGCAACGCACTCAGCCGACGATCATCGCGCGCAACATGAACTAAAATTCCAGGCGCATCATCGCGACTTGCCGCCCGCAATTTTTCTGCCAACACTAAGGCGTTCATGCCCTCAGGCACGCCGGTCAGCATCTGTACATCAAGCTTGCTCACGACGACCGCCAAACGCTAGCCAACATCATCGTCTCCACCCTCATCCAAGCCATGAAACTGACGAATGACCCCCACCAAGGTGCTCAACTCTGGCGCAACATCGTCTGAGCGCCCAGGCGCTAACAACCAGCCCTGCAACACAGGCTCTTGTTGGACGAGAAGGTTTTCAAACGTGGTGAGCTGTTCAGCGTTCATGGTGGCGAGATGACTATTGGCATAGCCGCCTATGAGAAAATCGAGTTCTTTTGTGCCACGATGACGTGCCCGCCAGAGCGCTCTGCGCCGCCGCGTTTCCAAGTCCTCTGGCATCATGCTCCTCGGGGTGGTTAATAAACAAGAGCGCGCACTTGACGTTGCGAGCCGTGGTGGCTTTGCTAGCCCATAACAAACAACAAATACAAGCTCGCTGTTGGCCGCATGTCAGGTTGTTTCGTCGCTCGTTCTTACATGATACTGCGTGATCTCGACCAACACGCAAAACCTTGATGATGACGACGCCAGTGGGCGCGTTTACGACACACCACGACCAGGAACCCGTTTATGCGCCCGCCGCTGCTCAGCCCGCTCTTTGCGCCCGTTCAGTCCCTCACCGGGATTGGACCACGCCTGGCCAGGTTGATGGAGAAAGTTCTGCCTGGTCAACATCACGCTGGCGAGCCACGGGTTTTAGACTTGCTGTGGCACACACCAACTGGCGTCATTGATCGGCGGGCGACACCAAGCGTGGCCGAGGCAACACCTGGCACGATTGTTACCCTCAACGTTCGCGTTCTTAAACACGCCCGCCCGCCACGTGGCAACAAGCGCGCGCCTTATAAAGTGCGCTGTGAAGATGACTCTAGTCCCATTGACTTGGTATTTTTCCGTGCCCAACCAAACTATGTTGAACAGCAACTCCCTGTTGGCGAGATACGCACAATCTCTGGACGCATTGAGCGCTATGGCGACAAGTTGCAGATGGCGCACCCAGACTACATCATTGCACCTGAAAAACGCGATGAACTGCCTCTGATGGAACCTGTTTATCCACTAACCGCTGGACTAACAGGAAAAGTACTCGTGAAAGCAACGCGCCAGGCCCTTGAACGGGTCCCCGAGTTTACAGAATGGCAGGAAACCAACTGGTTGAAATCCAAACACTGGCCGTCCCTTCAAACCGCGCTCGAACACCTGCACAAACCGACCGAAAGCGACCACATCTCAGCGGCAGGTCCAGCACGACAAAGACTGGCATTTGATGAA
This sequence comes from Hyphomicrobiaceae bacterium, assembly GCA_021775735.1. Classification (GTDB taxonomy): domain Bacteria; phylum Pseudomonadota; class Alphaproteobacteria; order Rhizobiales; family Hyphomicrobiaceae; genus JAHZKN01. The sequence goes on along the minus strand of JAJFHG010000029.1, from coordinate 22,556 downwards.
TTGCTTGCCATGCAGCTGGCACTTGGCCTGGTGCGCGCAAATTACAAAACCCAAAAAGGCCAGTCCATCGTTGGCACCGGTACCATTACAGAAAAAATTCAAAACGTACTTCCCTTTAAGCTCACCCCATCACAACAAAATGCTGGTGCCGACATCGCCAGGGATTTGGCCAGCGATGCACGTATGTTGCGATTGCTGCAAGGGGATGTCGGCTCTGGCAAAACTGTGGTCGCGCTGATGGCTATGGTGTCGGCTGTTGAAGTTGGGTGCCAAGCCGCCTTGATGGCGCCAACTGAAGTCCTGGCCAGACAGCATTTGGAAACCATTCAGCCCCTTGCTGACGCCGCTGGACTAACCGTTGATGTTCTAACCGGACGCGACAAGGCCAGCGTGCGCAAGGATATTCTGGCACGCACGGCATCAGGCGAAATAGATATTCTGATCGGCACACATGCCATTTTCCAGACCGACGTTGACTTTAAAGACCTCGCCATTGCAGTGATCGACGAACAACACCGTTTTGGTGTCCATCAACGTCTTGCCTTGCAGGCCAAGGGCAAAGCAGGTGGTGTCAACGTGTTGGTGATGACGGCAACGCCAATTCCGCGCACGCTACAAATGACACATTACGGGGACCTCGATGTGTCGCGGCTGACTGAAAAACCAGCAGGTCGTAAACCCATTGAGACCCGCACCATTGCAACAGAGCGCCTTGAAGAAGTCATCGATGGTCTGCGTCGTGCGGTGTCATCCGGGGCCCAAATTTATTGGGTATGCCCGTTGATTGAAACTTCAGACACCTCTGAGCTTGCTGCCGCGGAAGAACGCCACGCCCACCTCACACAAATTTTTGGCGATCAAGTGGGGCTGATTCATGGTGGCATGTCGAGCGCGCAGAAATCAGCAACGATGGCGTCCTTCTCGGACGGTGTGATGAAAATACTGGTGGCCACGACCGTTATTGAAGTCGGTGTGAATGTGCCCAACGCCTCGATCATGGTCATTGAACATGCAGAACGCTTTGGCCTCGCACAACTGCATCAGCTGCGCGGTCGAGTTGGGCGTGGTGACCGTCAGTCTTTTTGTATGCTGCTCTATCAAGCTCCGCTCGGCGAAACGGCGGCCAAACGCCTTGAGATGTTGCGCAACACAGAAGATGGATTTTTGATTGCAGAGAAGGATTTGGAGTTACGAGGTGGCGGTGAAGTCTTAGGCGCACGTCAAAGTGGTATGCCAGAATTTCGCGTGGCAGACGTGCCAGGCTGGACCGATCTCCTCAAAGCGGCACGCGATGATGCCAAGATGATTTTGGAAAAAGACCCTGATTTGATTTCCAAACGGGGCGAAGGCCTGAGAACACTGCTCTATTTGTTTGAATGCGATGAAGCTATTCGCCTGTTTCGCGCTGGTTAGCACGAACTTTTACCGTCACTCGGTTTTAAACAAAGGTTTTGGCGGACGCTGTGAGACCTGAGTTTTTCCACCCTCTCCTGGTGCAATCTTAAAGCCTTGCTTCTTGGCCACTTCCTTCATGGTCGCTTCAGCATCAGGCGTCACCATGCCTGCAGAGATGATAACCTTGGCAGCATCTTCAATCGTCATGTTGAGAAAGGTGACATTGTCGCGTGGCACAAAACAGATGAAACCCGTTGGTGGAACAACACCCGTTGGCATAAACACAGACAACAAATCAGACTGTCCACCCGGTTTGGCAGCAGCAATTTCACCACCGGTCTCGCCCGTGACAAACACAATTGACCACAAACCTTTTGACGGAAATTCTATCAAGCCTACTTTTTGAAACGCGGCTTGTGGTGAGGTGACGCTAATGACGGATTCAAAAACCTGCTTTAGAGCGCGATAGACGTTGCGCACAAATGGCATGCGATCAAGGATCATTTCACCAGCAGACACCATTGAGCGGCCCAACAAGTTCGCCGTCAAAGCACCAATAATTGTGACACCAACAATACCGAACAGCAATCCAATACCCGGCACGGCAAACGGCAAGTAGGTCTCTGGCAAATAAGCAGTTGGCACAAATGGCTTGATGGAGGCATCTGCAAACTCCATCAACGTCCAAATGATGTAAACGGTGATACCAATTGGGCCAACAATGATAAGGCCGGTAAAGAAGTAATTGCGCAAGCGTGAAAGAAACCGCGAGCCTTGGTGTTTTGGCTCTTCAGCCAACCGACGCAAGCCTTCGGTAAGTTCAGCGGCCTCTTTACGAGCCGTTTGTTCAGCTGCAGCAGCTTTCTTGGCTTTCATTCGCTCCATCTCAGGCTCAACGCAGAATTGCAGGCACCGCGCGCAAACCATGGCCACACGACACATTGGGTGGGACCATACGGCATGTTTCAGAAATGGTGAAGCACTTAGCCAAATGGCGCGCTTTGATGCCTCATGCAGGCGTCATGTGGGGAATGATGTTGGATTGCAGGCTTCACATGACAGAAGCCTGCACCGTCTACACACAACGTCGAAGACATCACCATTCACGTGCACCATCACTTTGGCGTGACGATCAGGCAGTCATAACCATCAGGCTTCAAGCGCGCACACAGGCTCCGCGGAGATTTAGTGTCCGCATAAGGTCCAACGCGCACCCTATAGAACGTACCCATATTACCAAGTGCAGTGGCATCAATCTCGGGCCGCACACCTGCAAGTTCTTTAGCATATTTGCTATTCAATTGCGCAACGACCTGCTGCGCTTTGGCTTCTGAACGCACGGCTGCAACTTGCAAACGAAATTTACCAGCGCGTGGCGTACTGGCCTTAGGCGTTGGAACAGGTGCTGGCTTACGCGCGACGGCTGCCGATTGCACAGGGCGTGCTGGCGGACGCTTCACATCTGTATAAGGTTTGGTTGCAGAACTCCAACCCTGCGTCACAACGGGGGCAGATGTTGATGGGGCTTGCTGGGTCGCATTCAACTGGGGCCCACGGGCCGTTGATGAGGTTGCAATTTGCGTCCCTTGGTTGAGCGCAGGTGCAGGCGGGGCTGAGTTTGATGAAAACATATTTCCGAAGAAGGACCCAACACCCGAAAAGCCATTGCTGATCGATGTGCCAATATTTGAAACCGTGTTGCCGATCCCTGCTCCAGGTTGGGCCGCAGGAGCATCACCACCGCGTGGCAATGCTGAGACAGTTGTAGCAGGTGGCGGTGTTGGCGTGATTGATGGAGTGAGCGCAGAAAAAGGTGACGCCTCTGGTGCTGCTGGTGGTGGCGCCTTTGCAACCTGCTTCTTCACTTCGGGTGCCGTGTCGGCAGTTGTTGTCCAGGCTGACGTTGCAGTTCCTGATTCCGCCGATATGACCTTAGCTGGACCAGCTTTAGCTGGAACAGCTTTTGGCGGTGCCTTTGGCACAACTGGAACAGCCGTTGCTACAGCTGTGCTTGGCACACCTGCCCCTGGTTGCAGCCCTTGCGGAACGTTAGTGCCAAGACCTGCTTCTTTATAGGCTGCTTTGCGCTGCTCGATGGCTGCCAAACGATCCCCATCACTCAGACCGCCTTTGATCCAAACCGCCGATGTTAAATCTGAGATCGCTTGTGCAGGTTTTTTCTGCTTGCGGTAGGCTGAGCCACGGTAAAACAGCGCCTTGGCCATTTTCTGTGGTGGCAGGCCACCCTGACGCAAAGCAGCACTGAGCGACGTGACTGCATCGCCGACCTTACCTTTGTCAAAAGCTTTGACGCCGGCCTCATAGGCTTTCACTGCGCCTTGAGCTGTTGGCTGCTTGGCTTTCTTTGCAGCCGCCGGTTTTGATTGCGCTGCTAGCGGGCTTGAATGGCCTGAGATCATCGCAGAGACGACCAAGCTCAACACAAGGGCTGCACCGAAGTGGTGTAACCGGCTGCACCGAGACTGGTATTGATCGTGATGTGGCATTATTAGACCCAAGCTATTCAACCCCCAAAAATAGGGTTTCAATCCGTGATAAACACAGTTTATGACCAAAACTATGTCATCACAAATTGATCCGCAACCAAAGCGCCTGGTTCTCCCTTTGATGCACGCGTTACGCGGCAGATTTCCAGCCCTATTCCACAGTGACAGATTTAGCCAAATTGCGCGGTTGATCTACGTCAGTGCCGCGTGAGACCGCTGTTTGGTAGGCTAGAAGCTGCACTGGGATGGCATAGAGCAACGGGCTGGCAAGCGGATTTACCTTAGGCACAGAAATGTGGATGGCTTGTTCACAGCCGGCCGCAACCGGGTCAGCATCGGAGATCATAATGATCTGCCCACCACGCGCCGCCACTTCCTGCATATTGGAAATGGTCTTCGGGAACAGCTCATCTTCCGGTGCGACAACGATCACAGGCACATTCTCATCGATCAGAGCGATGGGACCGTGCTTCAACTCACCAGCAGCATAACCTTCTGCGTGAATGTATGAGATTTCTTTAAGCTTCAGCGCCCCTTCCATAGCCAGCGGGAAACTGACACCACGTCCCAGATAAAGCACATCGCGCGCTTGAGACAGGTGCTGTGCAATATCGTTGAACTGACCGTCCTCTGCGAGCAATGCTGAGATCAGGCGTGGCACTTCGAGGAGCGCTTCAACATATGCAATTTCCTGCTCGCGGCTGATGGTGCCACGCGCACGGCCAATGCCAATCGCAAGACACGCGAGAGCGGCAAGCTGACAGGTAAAAGCTTTGGTTGAAGCAACGCCAATTTCCGGCCCTGCTAACGTCAACAATACACTATCCGACTCACGCGCAATCGTTGACGTGCGCACATTCACAACGGAGGCGATTTTCTGACCCTTCGCCTTGCAATAACGAAGTGCGGCAAGCGTATCGGCTGTTTCTCCACTTTGGGAAATAAATACCGCCAAACCTCCTGGTGGCATTGGTGCTTCGCGGTAGCGAAACTCTGATGCGATATCAATTTCGACAGGCACACGGGCAATTTGTTCCAACCAATACTTAGCAACAAGACCCGCGTAATAAGCCGTCCCACACGCTGAGATGGTCACACGCGGCAACGTCACCAAATCAACACCCAGATCTGGCAGAACAACTTTTGCTTTGGACATGTCGATGTAATTGGCAAGCGTATGTGAAATAACTTCAGGCTGTTCGTGGATTTCCTTGGCCATAAAGTGACGATGATTGCCCTTATCGACCATCAATGAACTGGCAACAGAACGGATAGCTTGACGTTTAACGGGCTTGGACTCGACATCAAAGATTTCAACGCCAGAGCGGCGCAACACGGCCCAATCACCTTCTTCCAGATAAGTAATTTCAGGCGTAAACGGCGCTAACGCAATCGCATCAGAGCCCAAATACATTTCGTCCTTGCCATGACCGATCGCAAGTGGACTGCCTTTGCGCGCCGCAATCATCATGTCCTCATCACCTGAGAAAATGATGCCCAGCGCAAACGCACCCTGCAACTTCGACAATGCGTGCTCCACCGCTTTGGTTGGGCTCGCCCCCTTTTGCATCTCATCGGTAATGAGATGAACAATGGCTTCTGTGTCTGTGTCTGATTCAAAAACATGTCCGCACGCTGTGAGCTCTTCTTTAAGGGCGCGAAAGTTTTCGATAATGCCATTGTGAACGACTGACACGGTAGCACTCATATGAGGGTGCGCATTGACTTCGGTTGGACGCCCGTGCGTAGCCCAACGCGTATGTCCAATGCCGATGTGGCCTTGCAGAGGATCGCTCAGCAATCGCTTTTCAAGATTGCGTAACTTGCCTTCTGCACGTCGACGCACAAGCTTACCATCTTCAACGGTAGCAACGCCCGCCGAATCATAGCCACGATATTCAAGCCGCCGCAGCGCCTCTACCAGATCTTCCGCAATGGGTTTGTTGCCAATAATGCCAACGATGCCACACATCTACCCTAAATCTCCAAATCCAATTTAGTACTGCCTTACGCCTCATCGGACGGGTGGACAAATCACACTCTGTGTCCAATTCCATCAGCGTCAGACGATGGAACCGAGCCAAACAGCCTCACCTCAACTTTTGGTCGCGCGACGCTTGCGATCTGCCATGAGTTTGCGAAATTTTTCGGCCCATCCAGGGCGTTCGTCTTGGCTGGATCGCTCCAAGGCCAGTGCATTGTCTGAAACGTTCTTTGTGATCACGCTACCTGAACCGACATAAGCGCCATCACCAATTTTAACGGGCGCAACAAGTGCTGAGTTCGAGCCAATAAAAGATCCAGCCCCAATTTCGGTCTGATGCTTAAAGAAGCCGTCGTAGTTGCAGAAAATCGTACCGGCACCAATGTTGGCTCCTGCCCCGACTTTGCCATCGCCCAAGTAAGACAGGTGATTTGCCTTTGCGCCTTCCCCGAGCTGGACGTTTTTGATCTCAACAAAGTTGCCGACATGAACATTTTGGGCAAGGTCCGCGCCCGGACGCAGGCGTGCAAACGGGCCTATGGTGGCGCCTGCGCCCACGCTTGCGCCAGTTAAATGGCAATTGGCACGAATGATCACGCCATCACCAATTTCAACATTCGGCCCAAAAAACACATTGGGCTCGATGAACACATCCTGGCCAAACTGAGTATCGTGGCTGAACCAAACTGTTTCCGGTGCAATCATGGTCACACCGGCCTGCATGACCTCAGTACGTCGCCGGCGCTGCCAAATCGCTTCGGCTTCAGCCAACTGATCGCGGGAATTTACACCAAGGACTTCATCTTCTGAACCAACCACCACAGAGACGCGACCGCCTGCTGCAACAACGTGCTCGACCATGTCGGTCAAATAATATTCGCTGTTCTGATTGTTGTTATCAATCTTGGCCAGCGCACCGGCAAGATCGTCAATCCGAAACGCCATGACACCAGAATTGCACAACGTCACAGCGCGTTCTGCATCGGAAGCGTCTTTGTGCTCTCGTATCGCGGAGAGGTTGCCTTTAGCATCAACGAGCAAGCGACCATAGCCGGTTGGGTCTTCAGGTGTGAAGCCAAGCACGACAACGCGCGCGCCGTCATCAAGGGAGGCGCGCATATCCTGTAGCGTCTTGGTTGTTATCAACGGCGTGTCGCCATAAAGAACCAACACATCGCCTTGGTGTGCTTCAAGAGCGGGCTTTGCAGCCAACACAGCATCGGCGGTACCTTGTTGGGCCTGCTGCACAAAAATCTCAGCATCAGGCCGCCACTGCTGCGCATCCTCTGCAACGCTCCCCATTTGAGGGCCGACGACGACAGCAGCCCTGCCCTCACCGAGACTTTGCGCCCGCGCCAACACATGGCCAAGCATGGAGCGGCCGGCAATCTCATGCAGCACTTTGGGACGCGCAGACCGCATCCGTTTGCCCATGCCAGCAGCCAGAACAATGGTTAGGAGTGGCAGGCTCATCGTTGGATCACTTCCTCGCACGTCAGCCGAGTATATCTGGCCGGATAATGGCATTCATTAATGGCCCCATACGCCATTGATAAGGACGCTGCAATGTTGTGTCTGCATCTTCGCGGGGTGAGATAAACCGGGGTCTACCGCAGTCTCCATCTGACACCTCAGCACAAGCTGTGCCAGTTGCCGCCTGTCTCCCCAAAAAACGGGTGTTTTGGCTCTCCCGCGCCCTGAAAACCCTCAAAACCAGCGTTCTTGTCGACCCAGAGCTTGGCCGGATCAACAAGCCGGGTCAGGCCGCTTTCCAGGTGATGCGCGTTCCTGGGTCACGGTGGTCCACATTTGGTCCACATGTTCAGCCCCACCGCTCATACCTTCGTTGACCGGTCTAGGCGACTCACACAAGGCTGAAACCAGCGAATCAATTGGATGCCGGACCTCATCATAGGTTGGCAGATCTTTCTATGCCGCCTTTGGCTGAACAGCTCCAATGGATGAGATTAACAGGTATGCGGAAGTCAATGTCATGCAGCACGATGCAGTGAATGAAACGCCAGCAACAGCAACCCCACCTACACCACCCTCAACACGCCCGATAACGCCATATGTCGCCGTGTGGGGTGCTCTTGCGGTAATTGCGCTGGCGTACATTTCAGTGGCCGTTGCGTGGCCTGACATCCTTGGCGGGACGGGACCAACCCCACGCAGTACGGCAGAAAACAACCACAGTACTGGATCGCAGCCGTCCGAAGAGCTGACGCTGGAACAGAAACTTGCGCGGATGGAGCAGGACCTCCAGACATCACTAGCTGAAAACAGCCAAAACGCTGCAGAGAAGAAATCTCATTTGGATCGTATTGCTGCACTGGAAGCCAAAGCTGCAAAAGCTGAGGCTGAGGCTAAAGCGGAAACCAATGCGACCGTAGCAACTTCCGAGCCTGCTGTTGCACCTGAGGCTCCTCAGCGTTCCAGCAAACAGGCAGCTGACGAAATTGCAGACCGCTTAGCGGGTGCCAAAATCCTCAACACTGATGATGGCGCAAAGAACACCACGACGCTTGAGAAACAGGCCGCGAAGGCAGAAAAGACAGACTCTGAGAAGAAAGTAGCGGCTGTGGCAGATGACGTTGGCGATAAGAAAGAACCTACACCGGCGGCCCTTACCAAAGCAGCTGTTAAAACAGCTGACAAAACTGACGCTGCCAAGCCCGTTGCTAAAAAAGAGCCAACCAAAGTTGCAGCGGTGCCCAAACCAAAGGCAGCACCAAAAGCGCCTACTAAAAAAACCGCTGAAATCAAGACAGGCAGCGTTGGCAAAGCGGCCACCAAACCGATTACGTTTGGTCCAGCCGTCGTGACACGCGCCACACGACCAATCGGTGTGCGTATTGCAACGGGGCCATCTGTGGATTCACTACGTCTTAGCTGGAATGCCCTTGCGGATCGCCATGGGGCATCGTTAAAACGTCTTCAGCCGCGCTACGTCACGGGCATCGACGCAACCGGCTTCACCTATGACCTCATCGCTGGCCCGTTTAATACGGCCAACGAAGCAAGTGAGGTCTGCGCACGTTTGCACGCCAACGGCGCACGGTGTTCGCTTGGCGAGTTCACCGGCAACGCACTTTAAAAAGTGCCCTGCAAAAAGACTGGCGCATTGAGCTGACATACGTCCTAAAGCTGCGATGACGAGATATTGAACGTATCGCAATCCTGCATCTGACCCGATTTAAATCCGTGGCGGAACCAGCGCACACGCTGCGCGGCGGATCCATGCGTAAACGCGTCGGGGACCACATGCCCCTGCGTCCGCTTTTGGATCATGTCATCACCAATCTGACTTGCAGCATTGAGGCCTTCTTCAATATCCCCACTCTCTAAGCGATTGTTAAGCTGGTGATTAAGTGTTGACCAGACGCCAGCCAGGCAATCGGCCTGCAATTCCATGCGAACCTGAATCTGGTTCGCCTCGACCTTGTCACCGCGCGACATCGCACGCTGTTTGAGCTGTTGCACTTTGCCAGCGATGCCAAGCAACATTTGCACGTGATGACCAACTTCGTGCGCAACAACATAGGCTTGTGCGAAATCACCAGGTGCATCAAAGCGGCGCTTGAGTTCGTTGTAGAAAGCGAGGTCGATATAAATCTTACGATCGAGCGGGCAGTAGAACGGACCCATTTGCGCTTGGCCAACGCCACAGCCTGTACGCGTTGAACCAGAGAACAAAACCATCTGCGGTTCTTTGTACTCCTTACCGAAGCTTGCAAACACGCGTTTCCAAACATCTTCAGTGTCAGCAAGAACCTTTTTGATAAAAGACGCCATCTCATCATCAGCACGTGGTACGCGTGCTGTTTGACGGCCCTTGCCACCTGGCAGACCAGGAATATCGTACTGACGTCCAGGGCTGGCTGTTGGTCTACGTTGTTGTTCCATGCGCGGCAATTGTGGGACTTCAAAACCACGACTACCGCCACCGCCACCCATCAACACTTCAAGTGGGTTGATGCCGAACAGCAGCATGATGCCACCAATGATCAATAGCGTGGTGATGCTCATACCGCCGCGACCGCCAATTGGAATACGCATTCCGCCGGGAAGTCCGCGTGGACCTCGCTGTCCGCGGCGATCTTCAACATTGCCGCTTTCACGGTCGCGTTTGTCGTAACGCATAAGGTTCGTCTCCATCCCACTCTTTGGGCCTGAGTTCGTGTGCCCGATCACGGGCCCTCAACCAGGCATTTTTGTCAGTCGGCGACCATGATGCACGTCGCCCGCAGCGAAACAAGGGTCTCTAGCGCGCTCAGGGCCCTAAAATCAGGCGGCAAAACAGCATTAACAGTTCGTTAATACTCTGGGCGCAAGGATTCATTAACGATTTGCGCCCCCGCATCCCGAGCCGGGCGAAATTTGACCCGCAAGCCTCTCCGTCACACAAAACAGGTGGACCAAAATGCCAAATCATGATCTCAGCGCATCCCAGCTGACGTCGAGTTTAGCCAAGGTCAATAATGATACCGGCCGAGTCGCCTTTTGTGGTCCCTACGTGCTGTCTGCCATTACCGGCCATAAGGTCACGACGATTGAGGATCTAATCCGCGACGGGCGCCATTTGCCTTCAGGTTCGAAATCAGCCGTGAAGGGCACCTACACCGAAGAGGTCGGTGCAGCGCTGGCCCACTTTGGCTATCAGATGGCACTCAAGGAAAGCTTTCTAGACAGGGCCAAGAAAGAACGCCCGACTTTGTGGCAGTGGATGCAAAAACCGCGCAACGCTTGGGCGCACTACATTCTTGCTATTCACAAAGGCAAGGAAGGCCATTGGATTTTAGTCAAGGGTGTCAAAATGTGTGACACCTTCACGGAAGGCAAATGGACATTCGTCTGTGACGGCCCGCATCGCGGTTGCCGGATCATGGAAATTTTTGAAGTGCGCAAGAATTACGACGCTTAGATGAAAACGGGCGTCGCCCCTAAAACAAAGCTTAGTCCTTGGCACGTTCTACATAGGATCCATCCGCAGTCATCACAACCACGCGGGTGCCCGTTCCGATGTGCGGTGGCACCATCACACGCGCACCGTTAGAAAGCATGGCAGGCTTATAAGAAGATGACGCAGTTTGCCCTTTGACAACGGCGTCGGCTTCAACAATTTCCCATGTGACCCGTTGTGGCAGTTCAATAGAAATTGGATTGCCGTCATGCATTGACAATTTGCAGACCATATTTTCCTGCAACCAAATCGCCTGGTCGCCAAGTGTGTCTTTGCCCAACATCACCTGATCATAGGTTTCTGGGTGCATAAAAGTGAAACCGGATTCATCTTCAAACAAATAGTTGTATTCCACCTCTTCCACAAAGGCGCGTTCAACTTGTTCTGTTGTGCGATAGCGCTCCACAATCTTGACACCGTCAGAGATGCGGCGCAGTTCAAGATGGGTGACAGGCGTACCCTTGCCGGGGTGGATGTTCTCTGCCGTGAGAACCACTGCCAAGGTGCCGTCAAGATCAAGAACATTGCCCTTACGGATCGAGCTTGCGATAGCTTTTGGCACCAGTGTATCTCCAAATGTCTGCTGAGGCGTGCCGGAATTAGGACACCAGGCCCCAAAAAATCAAATGCGCCTCAGATGCGCGCGGCAACGGGATTTGCGGTTCATACCTTTTCCCGCTTACAACGCCAAGGGTAACGTGGCGAAAGATAAAAAGTTTTTCCGCGACGCTCCGTCGCTGGCCGGAATTATAAAAGGTTTGTTGTCTCGTGCCCTCTCCCTGGTGGACCCCTGAGCGCCATCGCGATCGCCGCCCCGCTTTGCATATGCGTGCCGCCTTGCTGCGCGCCCTTCGCGCTTGGTTTAATGCTCAGTCCTTCATCGAAGTGGAGCCGAATTGCCTGCAAATCTCGCCTGGCAATGAGACCCATCTCCATGGGTTTGCGACGGAGCGCATTGGGCTTGATCAAACGCGCACGCCTCTCTACCTGCATACTTCGCCCGAATTTGCGATGAAGAAGGTCTTAGCAGCAGGCGAAGACAAAATATTTTCACTTGCCCGTGTGTTTCGCAATCGAGAACGCGGGCCCCTGCATCATAGCGAATTCACCATGCTGGAATGGTATCGCAAACTTGCCCCCTATACTGAGGTGATGGACGATTGCAGCGCGCTTTTAAGGTTGGCCGCTGACGTGCGCGGAACCGGGTTGGTATCATTTCGTGAAATCACATCTGATTTTTCAGCCGAACCCGAACGCCTAACGGTCGCAGACGCCTTCCAGCGTTATGCCAATATTGATTTGCTTGCTACGTTGAATGATGACCCAAGCACGGGCAATCGTTGCCAGCTTGCAGCGCAAGCCCATGATAAGGACATCTCGTTGTCCGAGAATGACACCTGGTCTGATTTATTTTCTAAAATTCTGACAGCACACATCGAACCAAAACTTGGCCGTGACCGGCCGACACTTCTCATCGACTATCCATTGCCTGAAGCAGCCCTTGCCCGCCAATCTGACCATGATCCACGGGTTGGCGAACGCTTCGAGCTTTATTGTTGCGGCATTGAGCTTGCAAATGGATTCGGCGAATTAACGGACGCGAGGGAACAACGGCGCCGTTTTGCAGCGGCGATGCATGAAAAACAACAGCTCTATGGCGAGCGTTACCCTATAGATGAGGACTTTTTATCTGCACTCGAGATCATGCCAGAAGCCTCAGGTGTTGCGCTCGGATTTGATCGCCTTGTTTTATTGACCGCCGGCGCAGAACGGTTAGATCAAGTCGTCTGGACACCTCCATATGAAAACGATGGAGCCTAGTGCGAGCACGCAATGACAAAAGCTAGTCTCAAGACGGTTGCTGACCTGATCAACGAACGCCTCGTTCCTGAATCTGAGCGCACATCGCTGCAGGCTGTTGCGCAGCGCTACGCGATTTCGATCCCTCCTCATCTAAGGCAACACATCCAGTTGGACGGTGCAGGTGGTCCACTGGCGCGCCAATTTGTTCCCGATGCCCGCGAACTACAAAAACGGCCAGAAGACGTTGCTGATCCCATTGGCGATGAGGCGCACAGCTTCGTCAAGGGCATCGTGCATCGATATCGTAACCGCGTGCTCTTAAAGATCGTCCATGTCTGTCCAGTTTATTGTCGTTTTTGTTTTCGGCGTGAAATGGTCGGACCTGGCAGTGACGCAATGCTCACAGACTTGGAGATTGCGAATGCCTTGACCTATGTGGCGCGCCATCCAGAAATAGAAGAAGTTATCATGACCGGCGGTGACCCGTTGGTGCTGTCACCGCGACGTATAGCCGACCTGACCCGGGCCATTTCTGACATTCCTCATGTCACAAAATTGCGCTGGCACTCTCGCGTTCCAATCGCAGCCCCGGAACGTGTCACGCGCGACCTCGTTATGGCACTCGCCGCCACCAAAAAGCAGATACGACTTGCCGTGCACATCAATCATGCATGCGAATTAACACGTGACGCGCGCCGGTCTTGTCAACACCTGCGAGATGCGGGTATTGAACTTCTGAGCCAAACCGTGCTGCTCCGCGGCGTCAACGACGCTGTTGGGACCCTTACCCAACTTTTTGAGGCTTTTCGTAAGGTCCAAATAAGCCCCTACTATCTGCATCAGTTGGATCTCGCGCCTGGTACACATCATTTTCGGGTGCCGATTCGCGACGGACAAGCCTTGCTGACGCGCATTCACCAACGCACACCCACTGTGGCACAACCACGCTACATGCTCGATATTCCTGGTGGTTTTGGCAAAGTGCCCCTCGTTGAAAGTCATGTCCACCTTGTCAGCAAATGCAACGACTGCGACGTCTATCGCATCCGCGATCCGTTTGGGCGGGTTCACATCTATCGCGATTTTAAACCTGAAGCTGCGGGTTGCTAAGACGCATCTCGCTTGGACGTGCGCTGGACGGGGCCTAAATGCACACTCCCGCGCGCCTCTGCCAAATCCATTTGACGTTGACGGGCATCGGCACGTGCCTTTTTATCAGGTGGCGCCTGTCGCTGGCAGTCTGGACAGGGCGCTGTTGCAACCCCACCGTGAAGATCTGGCGCATGAGAATTGCGAAATGGTCGCCGACAGATCGCACACAATTGATGTGTGCCCTGGGACAGGCCATGGCCCACCGAAACCCTGCGATCAAACACAAAGCACTCACCGCTCCACATACTATCGTCTTCGCCCACCTCTTCGAGGTATTTGAGGATGCCGCCTTTGAGGTGATAGACCTCGGGAATACCTTGTGACTTGAGGTAGGCGCTCGCTTTTTCGCAGCGAATTCCGCCGGTGCAGAACATGGCTACTTTTGGCGCTGGGGTGCGCGCCAAGATGCGTTTACTCCACTGTGGGAATTGTCGAAATGTTTCCGTCTGCGGATTGATCGCTCCCTCAAATGAGCCGATCGCGACTTCGTAGTCATTGCGTGTATCGATCACAATGACATCGTCTTGTGCGATGAGTTCATTCCAGTCTTCGGGGGCAACATAGATGCCTGCGTCTTCGACTGGATTGAGGTCTTCGATACCCATCGTAACGATTTCAGATTTCAAGCGCACCTTGAGGCGCAGAAACGGCATTTCGTCAGTCTCGGCCTCTTTCCAATCTAAATCTGAACACCCCGGCCATGATTTAATATGCGCGAGCACAGCGTCAATGCCCTGACGCGATCCGGCGATCGTGCCATTCACGCCTTCCCGCGCAAGCAGCAATGTGCCAAAAACACCGTGCGCCTCAGCAACGTCTCTCAGAGGTTGTCTCAGCTCGGCATAATCTTCAAGGTCGCGAAACGCATAGAGTGCGGCGACCACAAATGCGGGATTGTCAGGCACTGTCATACCCCGCCATACTCCGACGCGAAACGACTTGCAAGAGACCGGCTTGCGGTCAAAAGTACGCAGCCCGAAAGCGGCTGAAAATCTAACGCGCTGAAGCCTGATGCACAATCAAAGCCACCAACTCACCTGCCCCACGCAAGGCCCTGGACTCTATGAAATCACTGATAGAGCTGTGACTTTTGTTCGAGATGTTGGCGTACTGAATGGTGTTTTGACCGTTTATTGCCGTCATACCTCGGCTTCTCTGGTAATCCAGGAGAATGCCGACCCGGACGTACAGCGCGATCTTCAGGCCTTTTTTAAACGGCTCGTGCCAGATGGCGACCCTCTGTTTTGTCATACCGCGGAAGGCCCTGATGATATGCCTGCTCATGTCAAAAGCGCTCTGACCGCCACGTCGCTGACAATTCCTATCGTTGAAGGCGCCCCAACGCTTGGGACATGGCAAGGGATTTACCTGTTCGAACACCGCCAGGCGCCACACAAGCGTCAAATCATCCTGCAGGTCACGGGGACCTAACGAAATGGTGACCAATTTGAGCGTGACAGGTGAACTCACCGGCTGGTACACAACCGCGCAAACGCATTTGCAATTGGATCAAATTCAACATGAACGCTCAAACAGAAAGTAATACCCGCGTGGCGGCCGCCGCCCTTATCCGACGCTATTATGAAGCATTTAACGCTGGTGATAGCGATGCCATGCTGGCGCTCTTATCAGACGATGTCATACATGATGTTAACCAAGGCGAACGGCGTATCGGTATCGAGAAATTTCGCGCATTTAACGCCCGCATGAGCCATCACTACAAGGAAAAGTTGAACGATATTGTTGTCACCGTTTCACGAACCGGTGAGCGCGCGGCAGCTGAATTTAATGTTGAGGGTACGTATCTCGTGACTGACGAAGGTCTGCCGGATGCCAAAGGACAGACCTACACCTTGCCTGGTGGAACATTCTTCGCCATTCGGGACGGGAAAATATCCCGCGTCACAACATACTACAATCTCACCGACTGGATTTTGCAGGTTTCAAGCACATAGCGTCGCGTTCATGTGCCACCTTAACGGTGTGATAGAAACGAAGGCCCCTCTTCATGACCATTACCGTGACCGCGTTCACAGGTTCACAATTCATTCCCCATCTGGATGACCTTGCCTTGTTGCGTATGACCGTTTTTCGTGAATGGCCTTACATGTATGATGGCTCGATTGCGTATGAGAAAGAGTACCTCGCCAAATTTTCAGCGGCAGAAGGAGCTGTTTGTGTCATTGCGCGCGATGGTGAAAATGTCATTGGTGCGGCCACCGCTGCTCCGATGACTGAACATGCCGAGGAGTTTGGAGCCCCCTTTCGTGCTGCCGGGTATCAGCTCGAAGACATCTTCTATTGCAGTGAATCCGTTCTGCTGAAGAGGTATCGCGGCAAAGGCCTTGGCCACGCTTTCTTTGATCAACGCGAAGCCCATGGATTGAAACTCGGTGGCTTCACCCATTCAACATTCTGTCGCGTCATCCGACCTGACGATCACCCGATGAAACCAAAAGACTACCGCGCCCTTGATTCTTTTTGGACCAAGCGCGGCTATCAACCGGTGGACGGATTGATTGCGACCTACCCTTGGAAGGATGTTGGTGAGCCAAAAGACTCCGATCACAAGATGCAATTCTGGATGAAGGCCCTTTGATCGTGATGGCCGACACACCGCTGAATGCTGGTTTCAAGGTAGCAGCCGCACAATACCCTTTTGATGAACTCTCTTCTTTCGCAGAATGGGAAGATAAAATGCGTCGCTGGGTGCGCGACGGGGCTGCAACTGGGGCTGACCTCCTTCTGTTTCCTGAGTATGCAGCTCTTGAACTCGCGGCAACCTTCGGCACATCTGTTGCAAGCGACCTGAAATACAGCTTGCACAAAGTTGCAGAAGGTGCAGGCGCACGCACCGAAATCCAGGTCGCTTTAGCCGCTGAGTTTGGCGTCCATCTGGTGACCGGCTCCGGGCCAGTGCAAACCAACGACGGTCGGTATGTCAATGCAGCGCAACTGATCACACCTCAGGGTCTGATCGGCGAGCAACAAAAGCTCATGATGACGCCATTTGAACGTGACTGGGGTATTTCACCTGGAGATCAGTTGAAGGTGTTCAAGACGCCACTTGCCACGTTTGCGATTGTGATTTGCTATGATGTTGAGTTTCCACTGATTGCCCGCGCGGCAGCAACCCAGGGGGCGGATTGTCTGTTGGTTCCGTCATGCACAGATCGCATCTCCGGTTATAATCGTGTCAAAACGGGCGCGCTTGCACGGGCACTGGAAAACTCAATTGCTGCGGTCCAAAGCGCAACTGTCGGTGACGCGCTATGGTCACCCGCCATTGATCACAATGCGGGCGCCGCTGGCATCTATGTCCCGGCTGAACATACGATCTCAGAAACTGGCATTATTGCTAAGGGCAACCTCAACGAACCGGGCTGGGTCGTCGCCGACATTGATCTTGATCAACTGAAGCGCCTGCGTGACAGCGGCGAAATGCGCAACTTCGAGGATTGGTCCTTACAGCCAGGTGCCAAGGACCCCGTGCAGGTGGAAATCATCGACCTCAGCGCGACCTAGCGCACGCCTTGCGTGTGCAGTTTGGCGCCCGCCAAAGCAGCCCAGCGTAACGCGTCGTCTCTCAAATTCAGTCCATTTGTTACTTCAATTTCCAGGTCACGGTCACACGGGCAACCAACTCCTGCGACCCGGCTGCAATGGGGACAGAGCTTTCTGCCATTGCGGCGCGGCGCATTGCGACCGGACGCGGGCTGTGCATGGGTGCATCCTCAGCGATCCCAATCACGTCGCCGACCTCAGCACCTGCTGCACGCGCCAACAAATCAGCACGCCTCCGGGCGGCTTTCATCGCTTTTTCACGTGCGCGGTCTTTGAGTTCATCTGCGTCACTGACCTCAAACGACATGCCTGACATTTGATTGGCACCAAGGCGCACAAGCGTATCGAGAATATCACCAGCACGATCAATTTCACGCACGGTGACACTCACCTGGTTTGACACCTGATATCCATTGATGCGCGCCGTACCGCCGCGTTCCGGGCGCGAATAGCGCGGCGACACATTGAAATTTGACGTTTGCACATCCTGTTCGGCAATACCTTCGCGCTCAAGCTCCTGTATCAATTCCCGCATCACCCGATTGTTGTCTGTCAAAGCTTTGCGCGCTGTATCAGCCTCTGTTGTCAATCCAGCTTGCAAACGCACCCGGTCCGGCTCGGCTGAAACCCGACCCGAAGCTGAAACCGTAATGGTGCGTGACATTGTCTTCTCCTCTGCCCAAGCTGGCGATGACACCACGTGAGGGAGCGTGCTCACAACGCCCACCGCCACCATCAGCGCCGCCCTCAGGCTGCGAGTCGTTTGGTGTGCATATGTCATCTTGGAACCTCCACAAGTGTTTGCCTGTCCATGCCGGGCATTTCAGCCCAAAAAAGGGCGCGACCCATTCTAACTTGATTACCATCGTCTTTGCGATAGAGTGCGCCGCCCTCAAAGCAATGGCGACAAGGGCCCGTAGCTCAATGGTTAGAGCCGGCGGCTCATAACCGTCTGGTTGGAGGTTCGAGTCCTCCCGGGCCCACCACACACTTCGTGTGACGCATTACAGGTCTTTTTTTTTGTTTTGACCGGTCTTCTCATTCTGAAAAATTTGAACCGACCATCGCTGTGGCACGTCCATCAGGCGTGATAAACTGCTTAGGCAACAAAACACTTGTGAGAGGTCGCAACAACGATGCGCTGGTCCTGGACACACGTCGCCTTGATCTTAACGACCCTAACTCTGGGTCACATGCCCGGCCTGGCTGACAGTCCCGAGCCCGTGGCGATGTCGGCAGCAGAGATTAAGTTCCTCCTTGCCGGAAATAGCTTAGCAGGCAATGGCAAAGTAAAAGATCCAACACCACCTTATGACTGGGTCGCCCACTATGGCGCTGATGGCAGCCTGCGCTTACGCCTCAAGCCGGAATGGGGTGGAAAAATCATGGTTGGGCGCTGGTGGATGAATGACGAGGGTCATCAGTGCCGGCAATTTGAAACGGGACACAAAAAAGAAGGCTGCTGGCGCTTTCAGCGCGAAGGCAAATTCGTGCGCTTTAGTCCAACTAGCGGCACTGCCGTTGAAGGTCGCGCCGTGATGATCAAAGGGGATGCACTGAAAGAGTAGTCACTGCCACGTCGCAACGTTTAATCACGCCACGTTTAAATCTGGGCGATGCACCCTAATGGCAGCGACGATCTCTTCCAAGGTCGAGTCCGTCAAACTGATGGGCATCGCAAAACCCTTCTTGAAGATGAACCTCAACGGCGATTCACTTTTGGCGTAGACCTCGAGAACAACACCATATTGCTTGTCATTTGTCGTCGAGATCCGATCAACGTCCAGCCAGTTCACAGTTTTTACGCCGTAAAACGTATACGCGGTAATGCTACTCGTGGTCATCCTTATTGCGGGTGAACGCGCAAGGCTCATATAGAGCCAGTAAAGTGCGATGGTCAAAATTCCGACAGCACCAATCCACGCAAGCGTCTGATTGAAGTCACTGACTGGCACACCAAAAACGCCAACTTTCGTCGGGTCCAGGAGGTCCCTGACTGCACCACCGCCAGCCAGCAAAAGCCCAAACGCAACTATGTTGAACTTAACGGCGTGGCGCGCTTCGAAGGTTACGTTCGCGGTGCCGGTTGACGACGTTGACGCAGTCCGAAGCGGTTGGTTTGGATTGCGTGAGACAACTGAGGGTGCTCGACCACGACGGCCGAATCCAGCAGGTTTTTGTGCAGCAGATGTGTTCATGGTGCGCAGGCTAAACCACGGCGCTTACAATTCCGTTAGTGCCCGCCCATCAGTCCGCTGCGATCAGGTAATGGGCAACAGATTGAGCCAAAATGGTGTGCACGTTAAGACAAATGCAAAAGGTGTGAGAGGGCGCACAATCCAATTGCAACGTCAGACTTCCCCTTAACTGCAAAGCATTCGATTTAAGGCTTTGTCATTTTCGTACGTTCGATCACTTCCAACATCTTGGCGATGCGTAAGGTGCGCATAAACGCAGTGTTGAGTGAAAAAACAAAGCCTTTCCAACCGCCGGTGATGTGCAAGCGGCCAATATAATCTTTCAGAAAATACCAGGGAAATTCGATAAGCAATCGCAGCTTTAATATAAGTGGATTCCGCTTTTCTGCTTTCTCTAAATGATGCGTTGAAAAGCGATTTCCCTTGTCGACCATCTGGTGCCAATCCACGACCGAGAAATGATAGACCGGATTGGCGAGTTGTCGCGTTTCAATACCATCATTGAGCTCCACGCGGTCATAGGTTGAGTGATCACGATAACGCCCCGCATCGCGATGGTAGAGACGCACCACATTGTAGTCGTTGGCCCATAATCGGGGTTTTTCATCACCTGGATACACGTTGTGAATTTTGACGCGGAAGGCGAGCGGTTTCTCAGGCGGTGTTGCAAAGACCTGTTCAAGCTCGCGAGCCAAGTTCTCTGTCACGACTTCGTCGGCATCAAGATTAAACAACCAATCACTCGTGCATTGGTCTTCTGCAAACCGCTTTTGGTGTCCGTAGCCAACAAATTCATGGTGGAACACATCTGCGCCGAGCCCTTTGGCAACGGCCACCGTATCGTCGCTGGACCCACTATCGACCACAACGACCTGGTCGGCAAAGGATTGGGCAGCTTTAATCGTGCGCTCAATCCGAAGCGCCTCATTAAACGTGATGATGAAAACCGAAATCGGCAGGGTCATATGTTGAGATTTCTGTTGGTCTGACTGCTTGGGGGTGAAGCTTCGGCACCTCTGTCTTCAAAAATCCATGTTAAGCGCCGGTCGGAACTGGAACAATGGCAATGTCTGTGCCAGCCAGCACACCGTGCAATGACCGCACATCATCCACCGCGTCCGCCCAGATGTTACACGGGCTCGCCAATCGAATTTCATCATTGTGGGAAATGGGGGTTGGGCCAAAACCAATGGCGATGGCCTGGCCTTCTGGCCAGAACGCAATCTCACCAGCCTCAACCACCTCTCGCGCGTCAGCTTCGCGGGCGCTTGTAATGGAAGTGAAAAAATAGACTTCCTCACCCCAGGTTTGCGCCGCGGCATTGAGCGGCAACGCCTGCCAGATTTTGTCGGCCGTTGCGGTTTCACGTAGACGCGCTTTGATGGACACTGTCCCAACCTGAATAAGAACGTCCCGCACCAGCCTGATCCACTTACGGTTTTTTTGCTACACCTTGAGCGACACCTTGGCACTGGGAACAACAGCCCGCAAGCGGGTCACATCACCTACCACTTCTGCCCATGGGTTGCAGGGCCGAGGCAAACGAATTTCTGTGTCACGCGAGATCGGCGTCGGACCAAAGGGGATCAGGACGCGGTCTTCTTCCATCCAGTAGTATACTTCGCCAAGCTGGGCGTTGAGACGTGCTCCACGTTCGCGTCCGGTCCCGATGGGTAACCTAAAGTGAAGGCACTCCCCCCAGGGTTCGCAAACACCAAACAGAGGAAGGGCTTGGGCAATGCGGGCGGCTGTTGGCGTATCATAGAGCGCCAGTTTCAGCACAACGCCTCCTGCTTCCAGGGTGATTTGACGACGTTTTGTGCCATCGCGACCAAGTCCGACCGAAGCAGCGCCTTTGCCAGGTGTGCCGTCAAGTCGTTTGATGAGATTAGTCGGCATGGCACGGCCTCGTCAGGCAATGCGACCGATCGCAATCGGTCGCATAGTGGCGCGCCTGCCAGTCCAGCACAAACAGGCACGCTCACCTTCACTAACGGAAGTAATGTGTCCGCTTCAAGTGTAAGCCTTCAAAAAGCAATATAAATGATGCCTAAGTGGGTGCCGGGCCAAATACCAACACCGCGTTTAACCCGCCAAAGGCAAACGAATTCGACATTGTATATTTGATGTCGGCGTCGCGGCCCTCATTTGGCACGTAGTCGAGGTCACATTTCGGGTCGGCTTCCTCAAGGTTGATGGTTGGCGGGATCCAACCTTCTTCGGCGGCCTTGATGCAGGTTACGGCTTCAACACCACCGCATGCGCCCAACAAGTGACCCGTCATTGATTTGGTCGATGAGATTGCAAGCTTTTGAGCGTGATCGCCAAAAACCATCTTGATGGCATTTGTCTCATTAACGTCATTCAGTGCCGTGGCTGTGCCATGGGCATTCAAATAATCGATTTTATCAGCCGTCAGGCCGGCGTCATCAAGCGCGAACTGCATCGCAGAGCGTGGCCCTTCGACGTCCGGATTGACCATATCTTTAGAGTCCGAAGACATGCCGTAGCCAACCAGCTCGGCTAGAATATTCGCACCACGTTTCTTGGCGTGCTCGTATTCTTCCAGTACGAGAATGCCAGCACCTTCTGCCAACGCAGTACCGTTGCGTTTTTTCGAAAACGGGAAGCAACCTTCAGGCGACAACACCCGCATCGCCTGCCAGGTGCGCATTGATCCGTAGTTCACCACCGCCTCAGAGGCGCCAGCGACACCAACATCGACGAGACCATTTCGAATGTAGTCATAAGCCACACCAATGGCATGCGTCGCAGTGGAACAGGCTGAACAGGTGGCAAAAGTCGGCCCTTTGATGCCCAATTCAATGCCAACGTGAGCGGACGCAGACGAGCCGATAATGCGTAGCAATGTCAGAGGATGGGTCGCTTTTTTCTTTTCGATGAACAGGTCGCGATACGCTTTCTCAATCGTTATATGGCCTCCCGCTCCGGAACCAATAATGCAGGCAACACGGTAAGGATCTGCAACC
>JAJFHG010000028.1 GCA_021775735.1 Hyphomicrobiaceae bacterium | reverse complement strand
CAAACGCCGTTCAATTTGCCCCAAAATGCGTTGCACTTCGTCATTGCGCAAGGGTTGTGGTTTGCGCCCTGGCCCAACAAAACTGGTCACACCTGGCACATTGGTCACAAAATGGAGCGATTCTTTGTCCATATCCATTTCTACCAACAAATAACTGGGTAAAAACTTTTTCATAGAAGTTGTTTTGCGCCCATCGCGCATTTCAACAACTACTTCTTGAGGCACCACAACTTGCGCAATCTTATCGCCAATTAAAGAATTTTCTTTGGCGTTTTCGATATAGCTTTTAACCTTGTTTTCGTGCCCAGAATATGTGTGAACCACGTACCAACGTTGTGCCATTGGGCATCTCCAGTTATATCAACACCAAGTCCATAATGCCTGCCAGAATATAGTCAACAATAAAAATGAAGACCGCCAATGCAAAGGATAGACCCAACACAATGGTCGTTGAAGACTTTAGCTCTTCTTGGGTAGGCCAAGTTACTTTTCCCATTTCAACTTGAACTTCTTGAATAAACTGGGCAATTTTACCAAACATAGGATATCGTCTCAAAAAGAGCCTCAAACCAAAACGAACGTTTGAAGCAGCCAATTAAAATGGCAGGCCAGCCAGGAATTGAACCCGGAACCACCGGTTTTGGAGACCGACGCTCTACCAATTGAGCTACACCCCTAGATCAAACCGCCTAAAATCGGAACTGATTTTTCGCGGATAATTCGATCAACTCCAAAGTGTTAGAGCAACTTATCTGCGTTTTGCCAAACGCAGGTCGCTCTGAAAACGCCTCAGAGCATCAACTGCAGACCTCGGGGCGCGTCTCTTTAGCGGAAGTTTTGACCTTTGTCACGGGGGGAGTGGCCAATTTGCCGGTCACGTCGCAGGGACGACGGTAACCGCTGTCCCGTAAGCAATAACTTCCGTCACCGCCGAGGCGATCTCATTGGCATCATAGCGCATAGCAAGGACGGCATTGGCTCCTCTCGCCTCGGCTTCTTTCATCATCAGATCATAGGCCTCCTGCCGGGTGGTCTCAGCCAGCTGGGCATAGAGCGGGATCGAGCCACCAAACAGGATCTGGATACTGGCGCGCACATTTCCAACGATTGAGCGCGAGCGCACCGACAAACCGCGAACAACTCCAAAATAACGCTCGACACGATAGCCTGGCAGATCATTGGTGGTAACGACGATCATGGCGGTACATATCTCTTTTCTATTCCGGCGCACAACGAACCACACGCGCACCAATTTCCAACCTTAGTCATGACCACCAAACATTCGAAGACGTGTTTGGCAACACGTGGTGGACACATTACAGCTTCAGTAGATCAGTGACGATACTTTCGGCGGCCTGATCCGCTGTTTCATTGGTCGTATCAACGGTCATTTGAGGATTAGACGGCGGCTCGTAGGGACTATCAATTCCAGTAAAATTTTTGATCTCACCAGCTCGCGCCTTGGCGTAAAGCCCTTTGACATCGCGTTGCTCGGCAACCTCTAGCGGTGTTGCAACATAGATCTCAAAAAAATCATGGGGTTTCACCGTCTCACGGGCCAACTGACGCTCAGCTCGAAATGGTGAAATGAAAGAGACCAGCACAATCAGGCCGGCGTCGCACATTAACTTGCTGACTTCCGAAATACGCCGGATGTTTTCGACCCTATCGACGTCAGTAAAACCCAAGTCTTTGTTGAGGCCATGGCGCACGTTATCGCCATCCAACAACATAGTGTGCCGTCCAACAGCATTGAGACGTTTTTCAACCAGATCGGCAATTGTCGATTTGCCGGCCCCGGAAAGTCCAGTGAACCACAAGACAGATGCGTTCTGTTGTTTGGCCTCAGCACGTTCTGCTGGTGTAATGGTGGTTTCTTGCCAGCGAATATTACTTGCCCGACGCAATGAATAATCAATCAGACCCAGCGCCACAACGTCATGCGTTTTGGGATCCGTAAGCGTAAACAGTCCAGCCTGTCGATCTTGCTTAAACGACACGCATTTAAAAGGCTCTGTCATATTGATGTTGCAGACGCCAATGTCGCCGTACAGCAATCTGTTGCGCGCAATGCGCTCTACAGCGTGGGGGTCAAGTTCGTATTTGATTGATGTAATCGTAGCATTGCGCTGGCCCTGCTCTGTACGCAACTCAAACGGGCGCCATGGCAAAAGGGCTTCATCATGCAGCCAAAACAATCGCGCCTGAATATGATCAGATTGGACAGGTTCAGCGAGATGCGACTGAAGCTGCGCCTCACGACACGTCGTCGCGCAGCCTACAATGTGCTGTCGCAGCGTTGGCCCGCGATACCAGCCGTTGTTTGCATCGCGGTCGACAACGTTGCCAGCCGTTGCAGCGTTGATCGGCACAATGATGACAGATTGAAAGTCGCACCGGTCTTTGACAAAAGACGTCAGTCGGCTCGTCAGCGCATCAAAACCTGGGCGCCCTTTGGGTGGAAGGTCACTACTTTCAACGGTCACCACCAAATGCGGCACACCAAGCTCTGATGCCAACCAGACCCAGCGCTTGATGCGCTCCAAAGCGTCGGCGTCTATTTCAAGTCCGACAAGGGCTATATCGGCCTGAGACCCGGCACGAACCAGGCTGGCAAAGTCTTGGTCTGGGTTGGCAATGTCTATCCAGGACAAACCATCTGCCCGCAGCGAAAATTTTAGGGCTTCGATAACGGACGGAGCCGCACCAATTTTACCCGCCGTGAGGATACGGACAGCTCTCATTGCAACGCTTGAATTTTGCGTATCGTCCGACATGCCGCCCCCCCCTGGTTATTGCACCGGTCCAAAGGACAGCGCTCCCTCAACTCAGGTACGTCAAACGGTAAGGCAAGGGCAAGGCGGGCGCAAAAATATCAAGGGGATGATGGAGCGGGTAGGGGGAATCGAACCCCCGTATTCAGCTTGGAAGGCTGCTGCACTACCATTGTGCTATACCCGCATGAGCCAGGATGTTGGTCATTAAGAACCGTTGCACGTAAGACGTGTTTGATCCAGGCACGCAATTCAATAAGTCACAAGTCGTGGATGGTGGAGGAGGTTGGATTCGAACCAACGTAGGCATAGCCAGCGGATTTACAGTCCGCCCCCTTTAGCCACTCGGGCACTCCTCCGCCCACGTCATCCAGATCGCATTGAGCGCCCAAATGAAAGCGCCCCGCGCAAGATTTCCGCCGGGGCTTGACGTTTATGATAATCTCGCCGCTCGATGTCAAATGGAAATCTACCACGGCCTCTCGGCCTCTCAATTTGGTGCTCATTTGCGTAATTTTTGACCCAACTTGTCACAGCCCCCGCACCCCTCGGACCCTTCAGGACCTCTATGCCCGCACCATCTCGACCCAAACGTAAATTCACGCGCTCCAGTGCGCCGCGCCCACAAAATGATGAGCCGTTACTGCTATTTGGCCTACATGCGGTTGAAGCCGCCCTCAACAATCCGGCGCGGACCATCTCGCGCCTCGTCGCCACTGAAAATGCTGCACGCAAATTGAACGACGCGATTACCGCGCGCGGCATCGCTGTCGAAACCGTCGCGTCACGCCAGTTCGATCGTCTGCTGCCCGTCGACACCGTCCATCAAGGTATCTGCATCTCGACAGAACCCTTGGAAGAGCCATCCCTTGAGTCCCTCGCCGAAGCTGCACATGACGGTGGCCCGCTGGTCATCCTGGATCAAGTTACCGATCCACATAACGTCGGCGCGGTGTTGCGCTCATCTGCTGTCTTTGGTGCAAGTGGCTTGATCATGACGCGCCGTCACAGCCCTCCGCTCAACGGCACACTTGCCAAATCCGCCTCAGGCGCGCTGGAACTGATCCCCGTTGCGGTCGTGCAAAATTTGGCAAAGTCATTGGAAACTTTGAAAGCATCCGGCCTCTCGGTGCTCGGACTCGCTGGCAAAGCTGACAACGCAATTGAGACAGAACCATTTCAAAACCCAACGGCGTTGGTGTTTGGTGCAGAGGGGAAAGGCTTGCGTGCTTTGACGCGGGATACCTGTGATCGCTTGGTGCGCATTTCGGCAAGCGGTGATCTCGCCAGCCTCAATGTCTCCAATGCCGCCGCTGTTGCCCTGCATGTGGCCGCTGGGAAAAAGGCAGGTGCTGATTAAACACCCAGCCCACTTATGTCCACTGTCCTACCAACATCAGATTTGGTCGGCCCACACACTGGCCCCATGCTCGTTGGATCTAGTCTCTGGCAGAAAGCTCCAGCTTCTGAATTATCCCTCCATCAAAAGCGATGGTCTGATCCTTGGTGGCAAAACGCAAGATTCCGGATGAGTACATCACGTTGTTTTTGAAATTGAAAATCAGCGTCATGTAGTCCGGATGCGACTCCTCCAGCCAACTGATGACATACATGCGCTCGCCGATCTTGCGGGAGCGATAGGCGAGATCCTTGTTACCGTGACCGTTACGAGGCCCAGCAATCCACTCGTATTTCAGCTTGCCGTCCTTGAACTCGACATGGGCGCCCCAGCCGTTCTGGTAGTAGTAGGTGACCTTGGTTCCATCCAGCAGCGGCGGTGTTTCAATTTTTTGAGCGTTCGCGCCAATTGCCGCGTGAACGATCACAAAACCCGCAACGGCAATCGCAGCAAAGATATTTTTCATGTTCGTTTCCTCGTGCTTGGCAGAGTCTAGAACTTTCCAATATTGTTCCATTGTTCGGGCGCCTGGATCTTTTCCTGCACGTCCCAGTGCTCGACGACCTTGCCGTCCTTCAGACGAAAAATGTCGAAGATGGCGTAGTGGCTGGCACCCATCTGGACGTGGCTGTAGATCACGACGAAATTACCCTGACCGATGAGCCGATGGACCTTGCGATATTTTGACGGTTTACCGGCTTCCATCACCTCTTTTAGGTGTTCGGCAAATCCAGCGAGACCGTCCTTCACCTCGGGATTGTGCTGGTCATACTGTTCGGTGGATATGTAGTCGGTGACCTTATCGACCTTTCCGCCCATCAGGACGTCGTCCACGAAACCCTGTACAACCGCTTTGTTCGCATCTGTCTTGTCAAGGTCTTCAATCTCCGTGGGCCCGTC
>JAJFHG010000027.1 GCA_021775735.1 Hyphomicrobiaceae bacterium | reverse complement strand
AATGGCTTTAGGGAGCCCTCATGAAAATCCTGGTCACTGGTGGTGCTGGCTTTATCGGCTCGGCTCTGTGTCGTTATCTCATCTCAGAAGTTGGCGCTGACGTTTTAAACGTCGATAAACTGACCTATGCGGCTAACCTTCATTCTCTAGATCCGGTTGTTGATCATGAGCGCTATCAATTCCTGAAAGCCGACATCTGCGATGCTGATGCGATGGGGCAAGCCATGCAATCATTCCAGCCCGATGGTGTGGTTCATCTTGCTGCAGAAAGTCATGTTGATCGCTCGATCACGGGTTCGGCCGCATTTGTAGAAACTAACATTGTCGGCACGTACGTATTGCTGGAAGCTGCACGTGCGTATTGGTCTGGTCTCAAGGCTGCGCGGCGTGAAGCGTTTCGATTTTTACATGTCTCAACGGATGAAGTTTATGGATCACTTGGCGCGGATGGATTGTTCCGGGAAGATACCGCCTATGACCCAAGCTCACCTTATTCGGCAAGCAAAGCAGCTTCTGACCACTTGGCGGCTGCATGGCAGCGGACATATGGCTTTCCAAGCTTGATCTCAAATTGCTCTAACAATTATGGCCCCCATCAATTTCCTGAAAAATTAATTCCGTTGATGATCTTAAATGCGTGCGACGGCAAGCCTCTGCCTGTCTACGGAAATGGTCAAAACGTGCGTGATTGGCTTTACGTCGATGACCATGCGCGCGCGCTCTACACTATTTTGACCAAAGGTCGCGTTGGCGAGACTTACAATGTTGGCGGGCGCAATGAGCAAAGCAACCTTGCTGTTGTTGAAGCGATCTGCGGCCTTCTTGATGAGGTGCGCCCTAAGAAGACATCGCATAATACCCTTGTGACCTTTGTTGCTGATCGGCCGGGTCATGATCAGCGTTATGCCATTGATGCAAGCAAGTTAGAGCGTGAGCTTGGCTGGCGTGCCGAGGATGATTTTGCAAGCGGTATCAAAAAGACCGTTGCGTGGTATCTCGACAATGAAAGCTGGTGGCAACCCTTGCGTGATGGCATTTATCAGGGCGAACGACTGGGTCTGGTTGGTCAATCAGAAACGTCAATCGTGGCGGGCAAGGGAGAGAATGCGTGAAGCTTCTGGTCATCGGGAGAAGCGGTCAGGTGGCGCAGGCCTTAGCCGCGTGTCATGGTCAGGAGGGACAAGACGTCGTTACGCTAGGACGTCCCGATGTCGATCTCACTAAGCCTGAGACGTTGCTCGCAGCAGTCCAAATCCACCAACCTGATGTCGTGGTCAATGCCGCCGCCTACACAGCGGTTGATCAGGCAGAAAGCGAACAGAGCCAAGCCTTCGCTGTGAATGAAAGCGGAGCTGCGCATGTGGCCGCGGCGTGTGTCCAACATGGCTGCCCGCTTATCCACATCTCGACAGACTATGTTTTTGATGGCACCAAATCGGCGCCTTATTGTGAAAAAGATCCCGTTGCCCCGCTTGGCATTTATGGAAAGAGCAAATTTGCGGGAGAACAACGTGTTGCCGAGACGTGCCCACATCATGTTATTTTGCGCACGGCCTGGGTCCATAGTCCGTTTGGCCAGAACTTCATCAAAACCATGCTGCGGCTCGCGAAGGATCGCTCAGAACTTTCTGTTGTCAATGACCAGATCGGGTCCCCAACCTACGCACCGCATTTGGCACGCGCAATTATCTCCGTTGCGAGCAAGATTATGAGCGATCCTGATGACGTGGCGTGGGGGACATATCATGCGGCGGGAAGCGGTGAAGCCACGTGGTATGAGGTTGCGCAAAAAACGTTTGATGTCTCGTCAAGTCTTGGCGGCGTAAGCGCAAACGTTAGCCCTATTCCCTCTTCAGATTATCCGACACCAGCCAAGCGGCCAGCCAATTCGCGGCTTGATTGTGAAAACCTTAAGCAATGTTTTGCTATCACCATGGTGAATTGGCAGCGTGGCGTTGACGAGTGTGTGCACCAGTTGGTGCGGGGATAGATGATATACCCGCTAAGAATAAAAGCAGGAGCAAGCGATGAAAGGTATTATTCTGGCAGGTGGCAAAGGCACGCGTCTTTATCCGATGACACTTGTCACCTCCAAGCAGCTTCTGCCGGTTTATGACAAACCGATGATCTACTATCCGCTGACCACGCTGATGATGGCTGGCATTCGTGAAATCCTGATCATCTCAACGCCTGAAGATATCCCAAAATTTCAAAGTCTTCTTGGGACCGGGGAAAGCTGGGGCCTTAAGTTATCTTACGCAGAACAACCTGACCCTGGAGGACTGGCCCAGGCCTATATTATCGGCGCTGACTTTGTGGCGGGCGACTCCTCTGCGTTGATTTTGGGCGACAACATTTATTATGGTCATGGTCTTCCAGAAATGTTGCATGCTGCAAAAGCGCGCCCCAGCGGAGCAACGGTGTTTGCTTATCATGTGCAGGACCCAGAGCGTTATGGTGTGGTGGCATTTGATCAAGACGGTAAAGCACAATCCATTGAAGAAAAGCCCAAAGCACCTAAGTCAAATTGGGCTGTGACGGGACTTTATTTTTATGATTCACGCGTTGTTGATGTGGCCGCCAATCTTAAGCCATCGCCGCGCGGTGAGCTTGAAATTACAGATGTCAATTCCGACTACTTAGCGCGCGGAGAATTGCACGTTGAACGCATGGGACGCGGGTTCGCTTGGCTTGATACAGGAACGCCCGGCTCGCTCAATGAAGCGTCAGATTTTGTGCGCGCGCTCGAACAGCGCCAGGGCTTTCGCATCGCTTGCCCGGAAGAGGTTGCTTATCGGATGGATTTCATTTCGCGGGAGGCGCTTTTAGCGCAAGGCACGGAGCTGGAAAAGTCCGATTATGGCCAATACCTGATTCAGGTGGCTGAGGGTCTCGGCGAGGCTTAAATGGCTGCTCAATGCCCTTCAACATGGCCGATTTGAGCCGTTGTTGGCAGCGACAGTTGAAACACTTGCCGAGCCCGTCGCGACCCGCTACACAGAGCTTTCGTCGATCTCAGGTG
>JAJFHG010000026.1 GCA_021775735.1 Hyphomicrobiaceae bacterium | reverse complement strand
TTGCGGGTTGCCCTGGCAGATCCATTGTTCGTGCGCGCGGGACGAGGGATTATTGCAACGGAACGCGCTAGATCCCTGCGCGAACCCATCCAATCCGTGCTCGACCGGCTCAAATCGCTGGGTGATGAAAGGCATTTCGAGCCAACTCAAGAGCATACGACATTCACGGTTGCAGCGAATGATTTTCAGCGTGAGTTACTCTTTCCTCCGCTGGTCGAGAAATTCGAGCAACAAGAGATCGATGTGCGCTTCCGTTTCGTGCCGTCCGACGTGCCAGCACCTAGCATGCTATATGAAGGACGCTGCCAGTTCATCGTCAGTCCGTTTCCACCGGAAGGCACAGACATCTTTCAGCTATTGCTATTTCGAGATCGTTTGGCCTGTTTCTTCGATACGGACATGCGTGATCCACCACGCACAAAGAACGAGTTCTTCAGTAGTGAATATGTGGAAGTGCAATTCCGTGATTACACGAGTGCGCTGCAGGATCTTGCTGCCGTCGATTTGACAAATATCAGTTCGCCTCGCGTGACCGTACCCAACTTTGGCGATCTCGCTGCGTTCCTGAAAGGAACGACACTCATCACAACACAACTTAGTACCATGGCCCTCGGACCTCTAGCCGGGTTCGGATCGGTAAAGTTACCGTTCAAGACAAAGCCTCTCGGTCTTTATCTGATCTGGCACGCTCGTGATCACAGTGATCCCGCACATGTATGGTTACGAGAGAAGATCAAACAACAGGCGGACCAAGTGATGAAAAGCGGGCGCCGTAACAAGGTGGCCTGACATCTGCCTTGGGTCATGAGCAAACGTAGGAAGCCTGGTTTCTTATTCGACCAGAACGGCGCTTTTGGCGACTGTGTTTGCGGCCGCTGTGTAGGCAGGCATGGATGATGATGCGTAATCGCCGCGGAGCTCTAACCTGGAGTTGCCGCCAAATCCAATGGTGCCAGCGATTAGGACGGTAAAGTTTGGAGGCATAATGGCATCTGGTCCGCCAGCAAAATTGAGATGATGTGTTGGTAAATAGACATTTCCTTCGAGATAAAGAGACGCGTTGCCTTTAACGTTGAAGGTCTCTGACACTGTTTCGTCGCGCGCTGACCCGATGAGTATACCTGCCCAATCGCCAGATGTCGGTGCGGATAACGAAACACCAGCAGAGCCACCTAGATCCATGTTGGCGCCTGGCCCTGTGAACCAAAGTGTGACGTCTGAACCCTCGAGCGAAGCTCCGCCTGTGAGCTTCACGTCACCACCCGTAAACACGTAAAGGCCGGGATTCAAAGTCACTCTCATCGTTCCATTGGCTTTGATTCCGCCGCAGTACACACCAGGATTGAGGACGGTATCGGTGCTCTCCAACGTCAAATCCAAGTTGGTGCATGCCAATGAGATCGCAGGTGGTGACCAAGCTGCCAGGGGATCGAGAACCGGCGGACAATTGCTTTTGATCGCAGGTGTAAAATTGATGCCAAATTTTTGAATCCCACCTGCAGCACAGGTTGCTGCAGCGACAACATCGCCTGAGCCATTTGCGTTGATCGATGTGGGGCTGGTTGAGTTTGACCAAATTGCACAGCCGTTTGCTGTCATGCTTCCCGAGAGACCAAAGTCGATGCCGACAGTACTGTTTGGATCTAGCGCAATAATACAGGCTGTTGCCGCAGTTTCAGTGAGCGCTCGTGCAACGCCCCGCGCGTTGATCTCCACCAACTGTGATGTCAAGATCTGTGATACGTACTGCGTGCCGACTGTCGTAAGGTCAACTGAAACTTGCCCTGATGCGGAGTCCACCTGTACCTGAGACGTGATTCCGTTGCCAACTTTCTCTTGCACAAAGGCAGCAGCTATCTTTTGAGCTGCGGAGCTTGATACGTTGTCACCGCTTGCTGTCATTTTTGCAAGTTTTGTGGCGCCAGCTAAAGCTGCTGCATCTGCTGCCACTTGCAATTCAGCTTTCCTCTTCGCCCAACTTGAATAATCAACAGCCAGGCCCATTGCGCCAAATAGGACAAACAGCATCAGAGCAAAAATAATCGCAGTCGCACCGCGTTCATTTTTGACATACGTGCATACGTGCATGAGTAAATTTTTTTTTGATGAACGTGGAAATAGACATGAAAACCCCGCGGAATTGGTCAGGGGTCACTTTACTGCTTGATAACTTACTAAATACGAAAAGAACATCGTTAAGGGAGTGTATCTAAAATAGTGTGGTTGCAACGCAGTTAATTCGGTCAACTAAAAATGACTGCTTAAGTGTGATCCAACTTATTCTATTCTGTGGGCATTGGAATTTGAACACGCTTCATAGTCGTTGATTTTAACGGGCCGACAAATCGTACTCCGATGTCCGGATGCCGCCGCCAAACAACTTCGCTTGCCACTGAAATACCATCGAAGTCTATTTTAAGCTCAAATTTATCGGGCAGAATTGATTTGCCAACGCGGATTTTACAGCCGGT
Source organism: Hyphomicrobiaceae bacterium (assembly GCA_021775735.1). Classification (GTDB taxonomy): domain Bacteria; phylum Pseudomonadota; class Alphaproteobacteria; order Rhizobiales; family Hyphomicrobiaceae; genus JAHZKN01. The sequence continues at coordinate 82,719 of JAJFHG010000026.1, read as the reverse complement.
GTACGACATATCGCGAATTGTGCAGGGGATTTCATGATTGGGGTCGTCCCCAACAGCAACAGCGCCCTTAAGCACTCGTTGACGCGTTGATTTCCGTTGGTTGCTCATTTTTGAGACCTAGACGCAGGGGCACCAGGAGACACTCTAACGGAGAGGGCCTAAAATTCACTGAACTCAACTTGCAAACGGGGACATTGAATATCTTCAGTGGTCAACTTGGTTAACCAAAAGTAAATTTGCCCGCTCAGGGCCATGAGCAGACATCAAGGCAGGCATTATCTCATGTCTGCATCCACACCAAGAGTAGACCTTCATCGGTCCAGAAATACAAAATGATAAAATAAAGGGCGGCAGCGGTGCGCGGTGCGGGGCATTCAATGCTCATGCATCAAATGCTGTTCGCGCGCCTACCCCATGCTGCCGCCGATTCAGAGTGCGTTATTTTAAAGTCGCTCTGTCAGCTACCAACGACGACGGTAGTACCGACGATGCGGCAGCGCACGGTAGCCAGGCTTGCGATAACCCCACGCGCGATAGTAACGCGGAGGGACATAACGAACCCGGGGACGATTGCGCATAGCACGTGCTGAGCGCCAGTATCCTGAATTGTAATATGGATAGTAGCGTGGCCGCTTGTAACGATACGCGTATGGGTCGGTCACAGGATGTGTGCGGTAGGTATGGCGATAACGTGGATAGTAAACCCAATGGCGCACAGGTTGCACCCGGCCCCATCCTGCTGGGGGAGATCCGCGATGCCAACCAAAGGCATGGGACGTGCTGGGCGCGAAAAAGCCCAGACTTAGAACGCTGACGACGAGCGCCAGAACGCTTTTTGAACGCATACTCTTCTCCTTGGGGAACACAAAAACTAATCAACCCAAGCTTCTGTCCTAGGACGGTATGGATAATAATTGATTAACAAACGTTAGGATTTGCGGGCTGGGTTCGCGCGACAGCAGTTGATGACAGACTGCAGTTATGCCCATTGCGTGCATCATCTTGTTGGAAAATTCAATACTCAAAGCCACATTCACATTCGCACGCAGACTAGTGTGCGTTGCGATAAGCTTTGGGTGAAAGCACTGTCAGAGCCAGGACATAAAGATCCAGCCAAAGCGACCAATTGTCGATGTAATAAAGATCATAGTCTAGGCGACGTTGCATATCATCGTCCGTTTCGGTGGCGCCTCTAGACCCGTGAACCTGCGCCCAACCAGTAATCCCCGGGCGCATGTTGAGGCGGCGCGGATAGGTGAGCAACCGCTTTTCATAAAGCTTATCATGGGCTACCGCATGCGGACGTGGCCCAACTAGGCTCATTTCGCCCTTTAAAACATTCATGAGTTGCGGCAACTCATCAAAATTCCAACGCCTGAGATAGCGACCCAAGCGCGTGACACGCTCATCGCTCGACTGTGCTTGAACAATCGTCTCGCCGTCATCCAATGTCGTCATGGTGCGGAATTTTAAAATTTTGAATTCCTGATGGTTGAAACCGCGGCGCCGTTGGCGAAACAGGATCGGGCCATCGCTATCCCACTTTATAAGAGCCGCAATCAAGAGCATGACAGGTGACAGCAAAATCAACGCCACAGATGTTACGATAATATCGAAAATACGTTTTAAGAACGCTTCAGCGGCAGTCAATGGCGGGACCGTAAGTGACAGCGTTGTCATGTCGGCAAAACGCGAAATCTGAGCCTTGCGAAATCCGCCAATCAAGTCACTGGCACCAAGATGAAGGGCTGCAGGTAAAATGCTAAACGCTGCAATTGCGCGCTCGGCAAACGCATGGTTGGACCACTCGGAAAACACGATAACATCATCAACATGCATCTGACGCGCCCGCACGACCGCATCGTCTAAACTCGCTTGCAACTCATTTAGGGCATCAGTGTCTGTTTCACTCATGCCACGATATGGCAGCCCCACGCTCGCGACAATACGAACCGCACTGGCGTTGCCTTGCATCTGCTGTTCGAAGCGTTCCAACTCTGTGCTGTCGCCAACCAACATCAATCGACGGGGCTCAATACGACCAACGTCAATTAGTTTTCTGAGTGCACTGCGAATAGCTGCCGAAACAAATGTTAAAACCAATGGACCTGAAACAAAGAACAGCGCAACCCAGCCACGGGAATAGGCATCCGTGGTCTTGGTCAAAAAGCCGACGACCGCCAGGCACGCAAATATGAAACCCCAAACCCGAGTAATCCGACCAAGCGATTTGCGGCCTTCAAGGTAGTCGTTGAATTGGTATTCATTGCGAAACAAGAATGGCAAGGTGTACAGAAATGCCGTCAGAAATCCAAAGCGCGCATAGAGGTCAAGCATGCCCATGCCGCCATAAGCATACAGATGGTAAATTGCACCGGTAAGCACAGAAAGGGCAACAACAGCCAACAACTCAGTCGTGAGTGCAGTAGCTGCGAAGCCCACCCGACCGAGCCGCCAACGCTCCTTTGGTAGCTTGTTCTGAGCAATATCTAGTCTGGAAACCACCGACGCACCACTTTCTTCACGCCAAACTCAATGCGGTCGCAAAAAGCGTTAAGCATCAAGCCTAACCCAGCCTTGGCCCCGCTCAATATATACACTGTTCCTATCGCGACTGGAACGTCTGAACCCATCAAATCGGAAATAGCACCGTTGACAGTATGTCTATTGCAAATAGATAGGGGTCGGTTAATTGGCCAAAAAGGCTGTCAAAGAGACTATCAGTCTCACTAATCTGGATATAATCCAACTCCTCTTGCGATGCTCTCAAACAAACGATCTCTGACGTCACTTTAGCCGCTTGATCAACGAATCATTGCCTAAAATTTAGACGGAACAGGGTTACCAGCAGACCCAGTCCAGCCTATCGTGACGGCTGGCACAACGTTTGCGGCAAAACCACTAATCGCAGCACGGGCTAAGAGCATCCCCGGCTGTACACGGTCAATTTGAACCAGCACCGCTGCAATATGAAACGCCAATAGAAGCCAAAATGGTACAATCCTCCGGACGGCACAGACGCGCTCGCATTCAAGGTCCTGCCCCCACACGTGCGGAAACCGGCGCCCTGCGCCAGCACATTGCCGGCTCAAGCCAAACCACAGCGTCCAGTTCGTATGACACAGACTTTGCTGGTTTCTTTAATATCCTTAAGCGCAGTACCCTGCCGATTTTGCTTCTCTGCTTAGCCTCTCTTTTGGCTGGCATGGTCTATCTTTCTTTGGCGACATCCACATATTCCGCCAGCACCACCATCCTTGTTGATCCACGGTCACGCAAACTTGTGACAGATGAGATTACGCAAGGCGGCCTCACGTCTGATTTGGCACTGGTCGAAAGCCAAGTGCCTATCCTCTCCTCTGACGCGGTGCTCGGCCGGGTCGTGGACGAACAAAATCTGATCAATGATCCTGTTTTCAAGTTTTATCCGAGCAGCGGTCTGACTGGTCAGTTGAAAATTCTGATCCGAGGCTCACGCCCAACACCCGATGCACGTTCATATGCGATTGAACGCTTGTCGCGCGTAATGAAAATTCATCGCGCGCCAAAGACATATATTCTAGAAGTTGAAGTTTCCTCGAACACACCGGTTAAGGCCGCGCGCCTGTCAACTGCGATAGCTGAAGCTTATATCGCCGAACAACTCAAAGCCAAAGCTGATGAAGCAGGTGCCGCAACCAAGATGATTGACTCACGTTTGGGTGAGTTACGCAAGCAGCTTGAACGCGCTGAAACACGCGCTGATGAATTCAAAAAAGCCAATAAGATTGTCACCTCGGAAGGTGGCATCGTGGCTGAACAACAACTCGGCAAACTCAACACAGAATTGGCAACAGCGCGTGCTGTTGCAGCTGAAGCCCGTGCACGCAGGTCCGAAGTGAAATCCGTGCTGAAATCTGGCGGCAACCCAGACTCCTTACCAGATGCCGTAAAATCTAGCTTAATCCAGAAGCTACGTGAACAATTAGCGCAAGTCTCCCGTCGAGCGGCTTCGTTGGGAGCGCAATTCCAATCGCGCCACCCTATTATGATCGATATTCGCTCGCAACAACGCGAAGTCCGTGGGCAAATCAAGCAGGAACTCAGACGCATCGTTTCAGCCTCAAAAACAGAAGCTGAAATCGCTGCCAAGCGTGAAGCCGAAGTGTTGCAGGCCCTTGAGACGGCCAAAGCACAAGTCGCGCGCTCAAATACAGCACAGATTAAATTGCGCGATCTTGCGCGCGAGGTAAATGCAAGCCGCAACCTACTTAACGCGTTTCTAGTCCGGGCAAAAGAAACACAGGAACAACAAAACCTATCTGCATCCAACGCGCGCATCGTCTCGCGCGCTGGTGTACCATCTTTTCCAAGCTGGCCAAGGCCATTGTTGGTGCTTGCGCTGGCGGGTCTCGGCGGTCTCGGCCTTGGCATCGCGTCGGCGTTAACACGCGATCACTTCGATACTTCGATTGGTGACCACGCGACCCACATAACCCAGACAACCTTGCCAACCATCGCCTCCCTGCCAAAACTTAGGGCCGTCGCAACCCAGGGCGGCACGCTGATGGGCAAGGCCCGTGATGTATTAGATTTGTCGACCTTTGTCGGCCTGTCCGACATTATGCTGGCCCTCTCAGATCGCCAAAATCAACACACTAACGCTTTCCGTCAGTCGATTTTGCAAATCCTCAATCGTCTGCTTGCCGATGCCGCTCCTGGCAGCGCACGCACCTTATTGATGGTGTCGCCAAGCTCGAACGCGGGCACCACGTCAACTGTTCTCGCGCTTGGATATGCAGCCGCCCTTGCAGGTGAACGTGTTCTGCTTGTTGACGCAGCTTCGGCCGACCCTGAACTGTCTCAGGTTTTTGGTGGCAACAGGCAGCAAAACGAACGCATCATGCTGGATGATAAGGATCAGCTTGAACGTCTAACGACTGTTGATGCTGACTCTGGCCTTGCCGTATTGCCGATCGCGCTGGCCGACCTGAGAACGCTGAAGACACAACAGCGCCGCCGCCTTATTGAAGGCATTCGCAAACTTGGCGCTGACTATGATATGGTGCTGATTGATGCAGGTGCGCTGCTGGAAGATGCGACCGCACTGAGCTTATTATCAGTTGCAGATGATGTAATTGTTATTGCACGCTCAGGCATGACCGATCAAAACGAACTGAAAAACACCGAACGGCTCCTTGTCGCATCTGCTGACAATCTTCTGGGAACCATTGTCACTATGGATCCCGGCGCTGGCCCAAAAAGACTTTAGTTGTATCCGAGTACACGATGACCAAACAAATAAACTCTCAACCAACCGCACTCGCCAAAGTTGACGGCTGGCCGGTTAACGTTGCAACGCTTGATGGTGCCATCACCGAAATCATTGCTGCAGCGAAACGGGCAGAGAGTTTTTCAGTTGTAACCTTGAATGTTGATCACTTGGTCAAACTGCGCCACAGCACTGCTTTCCAAAACGCATATCGCGCCGCTCGTTTCGTCACCGCTGATGGCGCACCTATCGCCTGGTTGGCACGGCGCGCTAATAAATCCGTGCGTCGCACCACCGGAGCTGATCTCGTCGTGCCTCTTGCGCAAGCAGCCGCACGTGAAGATCTGCCTGTCTATCTGCTCGGCACAACAGATCAGGTTCTTGGCAAAGCAGGGGCGAATCTCGCATCACACTGCAACAACACACTTGATATCGCAGGCTCGTATTCACCGCCCAAAAGTTTTAATCCGCAAAGCGATGCAGCTGATGCGGCTCTTGACGTAATTGCAGCATCGGGCGCGCGCTTGTGCTTTCTTGCGCTTGGCGCACCCAAACAGGAACTGCTTGCCGCACGCGCGGTCGAACGAGGCATTAACGTCGGCTTTGTTTCAATTGGCGCCGCCCTCGACTTTCTAGCGGGCGAACAAATACGAGCCCCCAAATTCCTGCAGAACCACGGACTCGAATGGAGCTGGCGCCTAGCGACAAACCCGATGAGACTTGGACCGCGCTATGCCTCATGCGCAGTTGTCTTGGCCGACGTTCTCATGCACGAGGTTGGTGGATTTTCGCAACGCAATTGGACCGGAAGCACCGCCGCTTGAAATATCGAAACGGTTCGCGTTTTTAGGAAGTCTTGATGTTAAACGCACGTGACGATAGAGACGACCTCTTGACTGAGCCCAGACAGCAATGCGCTGCAAAAAACAACCCTACGTCTGTGACCAAAACACCTTATAAGATCCTGTTTTATGCCCCAAGCCTTGGCGATGGTGGAGGAGAACGGTTATGGGCGGCGCTTGCAAGCGCCTTTCATCGCGCCGGTCACAGTGTGATCTTTGCACGAGACTTCGCTGCAAATGAGAGTCGCCACATCCTCGATTCTGACATTCCGATTTTTACAGTCGGGCATGCACACAGATTTGCTGTCCGCAACCTCACACGCTTGTTGAAAAAACAACGTCCCGACGTTGCCTTGTCCGCAATAGCAGGATCAAACCTCAAGCTCATTGCTGCGCGCATATTAAGCGGCACACCAACAAAAATCATTCAAACATTTCATGGTCATCATGAATGGAAAAGCGGTAAACTCAGCTATGCCACCGCCCGTGCATTGCCACTCACAAGCCGCGTCAGTGCGCGCACTGTCGCTGTCTCAGAAGCCTTGCAGAACGAACTTATAAAATCGTGGTGGGCAAAATCTGACAAGACAACCTTCATTGCCAACCCGGTTTTATTACCCCTCACGATCAAGCAGCCGTCGCTAGAGAAACTCAACGCCCGCGATCCTATCATCCTAGCGGTTGGGCGTCTTTCTCCAGCTAAAGACTACGCAACCCTTATCAAAGCATTTGCGCGTCTGAAACGTGACGATGCACAACTGATAATTCTGGGCAAAGGACCTGAAGAAGAGGCCATCAGGGCGTTGGTTGATCAGTTGGGGCTTAAAGATCGCGTGCGCCTTGAAGGCTACATTGCAGAACCCTGGTCTTATTTTGAACGCGCTAAATGTTTGGCTATCTCTTCAAAGACGGAGTCGTTCGGCAATGTGATCGTCGAAGCGCTGGCCCATGGCTTACCAGTTGTCGCAACCGAAACTGATGGGGCAAGATTTATTTTGTCGTCACCGGCCCTTGGCACACGTGTCCCGGTTGGCGATGTCGATAGCATGGCAGAGGCACTCACACAGTCTCTTGACGCACCTGGCGATCCCGCACCCCGTTTTGCGCGGGCGGACGATTTTTCGATGGCAAAACGGTTGCCAGCATATGAGGATTTAATAGCAGAGGTTCTTGACTCTAACATCGCACGCACCGATGGCGAGCAAGCTTCATGTGGGCACTGAGACCAGTCGAGATGAACCGAAAATCAAAACCAACACTACCACGCCGTGTCTATCTCGACTTGACCCACCTTGGCCGTCATGTGACCGGTATCGAGCGCATCGCTATCGAACTTTTTGAAAAGGTTTCATTTGAGGGTGCTGATGTGCGACCTGTTCGTTCGCGTGGCACGATTTCAATGATTTTCATGCAGCAGGTTTGGTTGCCGCTGTTGGCGCTTCTTCATCCACGCGCTCATTTTATTTTTCCTGGCTTTCCACCAGCACCATGGTTTGTGCTGTGTCGTGATCGTGTGGTTTGGTACGTCCATGACCTGTTCTTAATCACGCGCAAGAATGACCTCAGCCGAAAGGCTAAACTCTATATGGTCGGACCGTTCCGTTTTGCCGTCGCCAGATTGAAATACTTCTTTGTCAATTCGCAAAAAACGCTGTCAGAGCTGACACCTTTTGCAGGGAAGGATGCGGCGATCGCACTTTATCGACCAAACGTGGACAACGTATTTAATCTCACCGCAGAGGGCCGCGCAGCAAGAGCGCACAACCCACGCCCTCTTAAACTTGTCACCTTGGGCACCGTGGAACCACGCAAAAATTATGGTCACGCCGTCGCTATCCGCGATGCATTAGCTGCTCATGGTTTGCCCAATACTGAGTTGCATATCATTGGCCGCTCTGGTTGGGGACAAGCCAGCGAAGCCATCAGCACGCATCCAAATGTTGTCGTGCACGGCTATCTCAGCGCCAACGATGTGAAGCACGTTTTAGAAGACGGCGACATCTATCTCTGCACTTCATTTGACGAAGGCCTAGGGCTTCCCTTGTTAGAGGCGCAATATGCTGGTCTTGCGGTTTTTGCACCTGAGGCTCCGGTTTTTCGGGAAGTCCTTGGTGACAGCGGGCATTTTGTTGACCTGGATGATGCGCAAGAGGCAGCTCGACAAATTGTTGAACTCATCCATACACCGAACTGGCGCCAAACCACGTGCGAAGCAGCGCTCACTAATCCACTGCGCTGGAATGCACTTGCAAAGGGCGATATGGGCGATGCCCAAACGGTATTTGAAGACAATCTTTCCGATAGTTTTTGTAACACCTTAGCGCGTGAGACCTAGGTGATGATAAAACAAACCGCCAAAACCACGCTCACACGGCGCTCAGCTTTGACATCCAGCACCGCTGCGTTAGCTCTTTCCCCTTTTATTGGGACAGGTTTGGCGAAGACACCGCGTAAACCTGTTGCAGATAGCAATCGTGGTGCGAGCGATAACGAAAACCTCGCCGCACTTGCAGCTCAAAAGGGACTGGCGTTCGGTGCATCCTTTGCCGTACACGAGTTAGATCAGCCGCATGGCAAACGCTACGCAGAGATTTATCAGCGCGATGTCCAGCTGATCACGTCTGAGCAATGCCTCAAGATTCCCATTTTGCGCCCGGACGCACACGTTCTCGAATTTGCGCCTGCCGATCGCTTTTTTGCCTTTGCGTCTGAAAATGGGCTTGGTGTGCATGGTCATACGCTCATCTGGGACGACTACCTTCCTAATTGGATCAAGACGCTGAGTGGCGTGGAAATTGATCACCTGCTAAACGCACACATCCTCACGGTCTTGGAACGCTATGCTGGCAAAGCTGAAACCTGGGATGTCGTTAATGAACCAATTGCGCCATGGGATAAAAACCCAGGCAACTTGAGACAGGGGCCGTTCTACGCGCACCTTGGCGAAGACTATATCAGCAATGCTTTTCGCCTCGCCCGCGAGATCGATCCCAAAGCAAAGTTACTGCTCAATGAAGCGCAGACCGAGTCTGAAGATGATAATGGGGCTACATTCCGAAAAAGCCTTCTCGCGCTTATCAAACGCCAACTTGATAAGGGTGTGCCCATTGATGGCATAGGCTTGCAGTGCCACCTGCAATCAGAACGCCAATATGATTTTCCGCGCTTTGCCGCCTTTGTTCAGGAGATCATTGACCTTGGCCTTGAGGTGCAGATCACTGAACTTGATGTCAATGACAGCGCCTTCTCTGGGCCGATAAATAAACGTGACGCGCAAGTCGCAAACCTTTATGCGCAGTTCTTGAAAGAGATCCTATCACTGCCCGAGGTCTCATCTCTCGTGCTGTGGCAATTGTCGGATGCAACAAGTTGGATGGCAGATCCAGGGCTCAAAAACGGGCTACGTAAAGACAAAACACCGTCGCGGCCGTTACCCTATGATCTAAACTTTAAAAAGAAGCCTGCATGGCATGCGATCGCTGGAGCCCTGCGCGCAATGCCAGATCGCCGCACGGCTAAAAAAACGTAACACGTCTACAATGCGCAGTCCGCCTAACCCTCTGTGCCGGTCTTGTCCCAGCGCATGTCTGGAAAATGCAGGCGTTGAAGTTGACGGTGGTTTTCATAACATTTGGCCAATTGAACCTCCGGCTGAAAGTCGCGGATTTCATTGGCAACACCGTCGGGCGTAATCGTGCCAGCAACAATTGCATCATGCACGTCGACAAATGCATCGGAGAGACGATCCGCCATATCATCAGCACACTCGCTGCGCGCGACCAATGTACCGCTAACGCCATCTTTGATCACGGATGCCAGTTGCGGCAGATGAATTGCCGCAACGGGACGACCAGATCCAAGTGTTTCAAGCACCGAAAATGGCATGCCTTCAAATTCGGAGGTGAGAATGCCTGCATGCACCGAACGCAACACCTCAGCAACGCCTTCAGCATTTTTAAAGCCGTGCAACACGGTCCGATTTTTGATGTCTTGAAATTCTACAAAACGAGTTGGATCACTCGTCCCCAGATAATGGAACTCCGCACCACCGGCAAGCTTTTCGTTTAAACGCGCCATAGTTTTAAACATCAAGGAAGGCACTTTAAAGAGATCCAGACGTCCGGCAAACGCAACCTTAAACGGAGACGTATTTGAAAACGGTGTTGGCGCAAACATCTTGGTATCAACCCAGGTTGACAGGGTATCAATTTTCGCCGCATGGCGCGGATAAGTTTGCTGCATGCGTTGTGTGATCACGGGATTGACACACAAGAACTTGGTGCAAGCTGCCATTGCGGCGCGTTCATTGATATTGTGCACATAGCGATACTTCTTCAGGATGCTGTCCATCTGAAGCTTTGGCGCACCCTCGCCATGGAGCATTTGCACAAACGGGAGACCGAGCCCACGCACGTAAAGAGCGAACTCCACCCGTTGCAGATCAACGCTCGTCGGCACCTCTTTCAAGGTTCGGCGAACCGTTGGCAAGTGTTTGATCAGCCCTGACATAAATTGAAACGTCACTGAATTGGCAACGTTTGTGGCTGCCGTCTTGGCACGGTCATCGGAATAACGCAGGACGGGTAAAAAATCGAACGCCACCCCGCGAAATGTTTGCTTCGAAATTTTTCCAAGCTCGAGGTCGCCAATCGCGTCAACGCCGACCATCAGGAATGCAAAATCATCTGGCAGGAACGCAATCATGTCGCGCACAAAAGTCTCAATACCACCGACCTTGGCTCCACGTGGATCGAAGGTGTGGATGACAGCGAGGCGATGGAGCTTTTCGGACTTATGCATGTTGGAGCTCAATGATTTTCGTTTTGTCTTCTTCTTAACTGTTCGGTTTGGGTCTACGCTTCTTAGATCGCGCCTACGCTGCGAACCATTTTGAACACGGCCTGTCTCAGCTCGGGATAAAACGTGCCAAGCGCGCCTGCATACATCAAGCCCCCAACGACGATAGCCAATACCAAGGCACCCATCGTCGGCATTGAAGGCAACAACCAGACACTAACCGCCATTACAGCCGTCGCAGCGGCAATCTTCAAACTATCCCAAACAGGCAGGGTAAATGAATGACTGCCCCACGCCCACACCAACGTGACGATGGTTGAGGCCAGTGCACCAGCCGCGCCGCCCATCACTGCCCCCTCTAATCCACCCACATTAAGCCCGATCACGGTACCAACAGTCGCCAAAATGGCATCAACTAAATCGTTCGCTAGCGGAACCATCGTTCTTTCACGCAACAAAAAGACTTGTTCGCCAAAATGAAGCCGCAGACTGCGCACGGCGCCCGCCAAAATGGCCCACGGCAACACCGCCTCGGTTACTTTCTGGAACGGCTCGGCAACTGTGAGCGCCACAAAAGTCTCGCTAACCAGCCACAGCCCAGCGCAGGCTGGCGCAAGTGCGGCCAACAGCAAAATGCCGTTTTGTCGGAGCTGAACTTGCCCTTCATCAAGCGTCGTGTCTCGGCTGCGCTTCACAGCTAGTGGAAAGGCTGCGACGGTTACCAACATTGATGCAAAGGCCGACACACGCAGACCAAGTCCCCAGCCGACCGTCACCAAACCAACCGCTGCCGCGCCCTGTTGCCACTCGACGATGAAGCGCAAACTGTTTTGCGCAACCCAAACGAGAATGAAGCCAATGACCAACGGAATGCTATAGCGCAAAGCTTGAGCAACAACGCCTCGGTCTACGCTCAACACCCGGAAGCCAAAGTCCAGACGCGCCGCAGCGATGGCGAGGGTGGTGAGCTGGGCAACAACATAGCCGGCCAAGACCCACGTCGTTGTTGCCTCATAATAAACGACAAGAAACAAACCCGCGATGAGACCCAGAACCGGCCAGCAGATTTGCATCAACGAATAGGACAGCGTGTCGTGCTCTGCCCGTGCTCGGTCACTTAGATGGGCGACCATGCCTCGTGTCACGGTGTACACCATCGTAATGGCTATCAGCGAAAGGCTCCAGGTTTCACCAATCGCGATCGGCAGGATGAGAACGGCGAGACTTGCCACAACAGATGCGACCATAAGGATTGCCGTTTCCGTATTTAAGAAACGGGCACGGTCCTCAGGCACGCCTTCATGATCGTGGTAGCGTACTGTTGCCAGTGAAAACCAAAACAGCGTTGCCGAATAAATCAGCTCTTGCGTCGCCACTATAAGCGCAAGAAGACCCAACTCTGTTGGCGCAAGAAAATGCGTCCACACCACCATTGCCGCCAGCTGAACAAGTGGTCCCAGCACCTGCGCTGGCAAATAAAGCAAAGTTTGCCGAATAAGCATGAGTTAGTGTTGCGTCCAACGAGGGCTATGATGGGGCGGAAGGTTTCGTCCACTGTGCACGATCTCAGCCTCAGAAAGCCAAATTTCTTGCACCATGCTTTATTCTATTTTGGGGCGGACAGCGATGGTTAACTGATGTCCAAGCCCGCCACCATTAAACCCTCGCCCAGCCATCCGGAAATATGAACATCCAACCTTGAGCAACCGGCGGTATGAACTCGTACAGGCAATTATCATTTAGGCTAAGGATGCATCGACCAGCCCGCGCCGCGTGCGCTCGTGCTAGGAGTTGAGTCCAACTTTCGATTGCCAGCGAGCGGTTCGCCCAAAGATGCATATTCGACTTGAGCTTCCCCGTGCCCGTCTCCGGCGCTGGCACGTGTGGCTAATTGAGTACCTAACCGACAGCGCAGCGAACAGCGTCAGTGTTATGTTCACTGATAGCGAACCACCACCGGCGCTCGCACTTAGTCTGCTGCTCAATCTCGAAACACTAACGAGGTCAGGTGCAGCCGAGACAGGGTCAGCTGCAGTCACGCCAGATGAACTATTGAGCGCATGCGATGACACATCCGACGGGCAACCCCATGTTGTCGTGAGTTTGGGGGGAACTGGCGGCGCAAGTGTTGGCGCAGTTCGTCTCACGTTGGTCTTTGACGATCAACCTCACGAGGATGCCCTTTGGCTCGCCTTGCTTGCGCGGCGTGCACCAATTCTCAGCCTGCGTGCAAGCACAGATGATGACCAAAACCCAAGCATACTGCAAACCAAAGCCCGCCCTGGTCTTGAGGTCCCTCACATTCTGAGCCAGAGCGCTGACGCAGTTTTCTCACGCGCCATCGAGCTCATTGGTGCATGCGTTGCAATCCACGCAGGCGACAAAACAAACACGCGCTGTCCAGCTACCGGACACGCACCCAGCGCAGCCTCCGACCTTACACAAACTGCCCCGGCTCATGGTTTCTTTCACAGTACCGCTCAATTTCTGGCCCGTCGCGTCGGCGATAAAGCGCGTTCAGCATTGAACCACGTGACAAAAACAGCGCCGCAATGGTCTGTCGCATGGCGCCCACACAGCATGGTTGTGCCAAACGCCACAACAACTCTCAATGTGCACGACTTCCATGGCCTACCGGACGATGGCACACGCTATTACGCAGATCCCTTTTGTCTGGATAAGGACGGGCTAACCCATGTGTTTGTCGAAGAGTTCCCCTACGCCACAGAGCGCGGCTTGATCTCCACATTCACTATCGATGAAAAAGGGTACAGCACGACGCCACGCCCCGTTCTTGAGACGGACGTCCACCTCTCCTACCCGCAGGTGTTTGAACACGCCGGTGACATTTTCATGCTGCCGGAAGCGTCGGCTTCTGGGGGGCTTGACCTTTACCGGGCCGATGTTTTTCCGCATGCCTGGGTTCACGACACACGTCTCATCGACGAACCTCTGCACGATGCAACCCTACATTTTGACGGCGCACGCTGGTGGCTGTTTGCTGCAACGCAATTCCTGAGAAGTTCGTCGTGGTGTGCGTTGAAAGTCTTCACCGCGCTTACATTGCGCGGACCCTGGCATCCGATCAGTGAACCCCCCATCAAAGTCGATGCACGGTCTGCGAGACCAGCCGGCGCACTGGTTTCAACTGGCGACACGCTGTGGCGGCCAGCGCAAAATTGCACAACGGGTTATGGGCACGGCCTGACCTGGTGCCGGATTGAGACGCTCACTCCGGACCGCTATGTGGAGCACTCCGTCGGCAGCATGCAATTTGCCCCCGCCAATGCCTGCCTTGGACCGCACACTTGGACAGCCACCGAAACGATTGAGACCATCGACCTTTTCGCCGCACCCAGCGCCCGCCCCGAAGTGCGCCCGAAGGCGACCCTGGGCGCTTAAACTGCCTTGGGCCCAGCGCTTTGGCTCTGCTGACACCCGCGACCGATATCCGTTTGATTTCTTTAACCGTGGACTGGTACATAAAGGGCAATCAGTTTATAAGCCCGTTCCGCAGCAGATGTTTCCTACTGCAAAACCTTGGTCCTGAGGCTGACAATCCAAAGCCGGCTTAGCTCAGTTGGTAGAGCACCTGATTTGTAATCAGGGGGTCACCTGTTCAAGTCAGGTAGCCGGCACCAGTCCTTTCAAGACCATCGTCAGCCACTTAAAAACGGCGTCGACCGTAACGGGGCTGCGCCCCCTACGCGCATTCGTTTGCACCTGATCCCATCACCCCAACACTGCACCAGGCATCGTGATCACACCCAACATCATCACTCACGCAGGTCCGCTCCTTGAGCGCTACCGCGTGTTGCTCTGTGATGTCTGGGGCGTTGTCCACAATGGCACCGCCCCTCATGACAAAGCATGCGCCGCATTGATGCGATTTCGCCAAGTCGGTGGCTCCGTCATTTTGTTGACCAACGCTCCCGTGCCAAAATTTCGCGTACAAGACATGTTGGACTATGTCGGCGTACCTGATGGCATTGCAGATGACATTGTCTCGTCTGGTGAGATCGCGTTGCGCCACATCAAGGACCAACGCTACAAATCTGTCTTTTACATCGGCCCTCAAGATCGTGATGCCGCGTTTTTTGACCAGTCTTCCGCAGCCTCCGTACCAATGGAAAAAGCCGAGGCGGTTGTTGCGACGGGGCTACATAATGATCGCACTGAAACCGCTGAGGACTACAAAGGGATTTTAGAGGGCGCACTAAAGCGTGACCTACCTTTTGTTTGTGCTAACCCCGATCTGGTTGTCGATGTTGGTCATGCGCGCTTTTTCTGCGCCGGTGCCATAGGTGACTTATATGAGAAAATGGGTGGCACGGTTTATTGGGCCGGAAAACCGCACAGCTCTGCTTATGAAACGGCCATGGCTTTGGCTCAGACATTTCAGAAAGACACGCTCAAACCTAAGGACATGTTAGTCATTGGTGACGCGCTGCGCACCGACATAGAAGGCGCCAAGCGGGCTCGCCTTGATGCACTCTTTGTGACCGGTGGCATTCACCGTAAAGATGTTGTCGTCGATGGCGCAACCCAGTCGGATAAACTGGCAACCCTGATGGCACCCGGCACACCACCTGCTCTGGCAGCCATAACCGAACTCGCTTGGTAGAACAGGGTTTGAAACGTGCCTCTGTCGGATTAAAAAAAACGGACTAGAGCTTATGCGACATGCGCTCACGTTTGGTGTCTAGATAGCGTGCGTTATGCGCGCTCGCCTCTACGACCAATGGGACTTGCTCAACAACCTCGATACCCGCTGCTTTGAGCGCATCAATTTTGTCAGGGTTGTTGGTCATCAAGCGGATCTTTTTAAACCCAAGGTCGGCTAAAATTTCGCCTGCCAATGTGTAGTCGCGAGCATCCACAGGGTGTCCGAGTTGCAAATTCGCGTCCACTGTATCAAGGCCCTTGTCCTGCAGTGCATAGGCTTTAATCTTTTCCAGCAAGCCAATGCCGCGCCCTTCATGGAACGGTAAGTAGACCAAGATCCCGTTTGGCATTTGTGTGATTTTGTCCAAGGCAGCATGGAGCTGCGCCTGGCAATCACAACGCAAGGAGTGAAAGATATCACCTGTCACACATCCAGAATGAACGCGCACCAGTGCGGGCTGGATGCCCTCAGACGCCTCGCCAGCGCGGTTGACCAACGCCAACGCTTCAAATGCTGGGTTTGCGCTTTTGTAGGCGCGTGCCTCAAGAGCAACTTCGCGACCGTTAAAAGCGATCGGCAAAATCGTCCTCGCTGTTAAGTCAGCATCGATGTTGAGTCTTGTCAGGGCCATGATGGCTTTTAGAGTTCCCGGCTCAGAGCGCGAAAGCAGCACTCTAATAGTGCTGACTTAAGGTTGGCAAAGGCAGAATGCAAGTTGCTCACTGACGCATTAATCTTTCAAGCGATGATCCTGGACACCGGTTGGCGCCAATTGCGGCCGCCTGGATGAAAGGCTGCCAGAGTTCACCCCAGCCCAGCCAATTTCACCCGACAAGCGGCCATATTCAATTTTTGGGCAGCGGTTCATAATCACCTTGAAACCACGAGCCTGCGCCTCTTGCTCGGCCTGCTCGTTGATAACGCCAAGCTGCATCCATATAACTTTAATCGCGAGCTTATCTTTTAAACCCATGGCAGCGCGCGTGATGTCTAAAGCAGCCTCAGAGTTGCGAAAGATATCAACGACATCGACGGGGTCAGTCACGTCGTCCAGAGTTGCAAAGACACGTTGGGCAAGTATCTCCTTGCCTGCAAGACCTGGATTGATGGGGACCACCTTGTAGCCTTTTGTAAGCAAATACTTCTGCACAAAATAGCTTGGGCGATTGGTGTTCGCCGACGCGCCAACGATCGCAAAGCTACTTACCGAGGACAGTATGGCTGCAATCTCATCGTCGCTATATTGAAGTTCTGGCTGTGTCATTCTCTAGGTGTCGGCCGCTTGCTTTGACGGCAAGATAACACGACCAGCCTCGTCAAAGGTCCAAAACGGATTGTGCGCTACTTCCCACAGATGTCCATCGGGATCTTTGAAGTACCCCGAATAACCACCCCAGAACACTTTTTCCGCTGGCTTGGTAAGCGTACCACCAGCGGCCACGACTTCGGCTAGCGTTTGATCAACCTCATCTTCTGTTTCGAGATTAATTCCCAGGGAAGCTGCTCGAAACCCACGACCGTCACCTGGCACATGAGCATCCTTAGCCAACGCATCGCGACCGTAAATGCCAAACACCACACCGTTCATGTCAAAGAACGCCACATCGTCACTGTCAAACGGTTCCGCCACGAAACCAAGGCGCTGATAGAAAACGCGTGCCTTGGCAACATCCGCGACACCCAGCGTTACAAGTGACAGTCGCTGCTTGACCATAGTTAAACTAACTCCGCCACGTGGGAGTACGTTTTTCGAGAAATGCCGCAATCCCCTCTTCCGCATCATCAGCCAGCATGTTGCGCACCATCACGTCAGCGGCAAAATCATAAGCTTGTGCAAGCGGCATTTCTGCCTGGGCGTAAAAAGCCTGTTTACCGATTGAGACCGTCTGAGAAGACTTTTGCGCAATTTTGTTGGCCAGCTCCAGCGCTGCTTCCTGCACTGTTTCGTCACTGACAACACGATTAACGAGACCATAGTCTGCTGCCTGTTCAGCGGTGATAACCTCGCCAAGTAGAAGCATTTCCATTGCCCGTTTTCGACTTACATTGCGCGATAGCGCCACCATCGGCGTTGAGCAAAACAGACCAATATTGACGCCGGGCGTGCAATACTTGGCCGATTGCCCGCTCACCGCCAGATCACAACTTGCGACCAGCTGACACCCGGCTGCTGTCGCCATGGCGTGCACGACTGCGATCACGGGTTTGGGACAGGCAACAATTGCCTGCATGAGTTGTGAACACTGCTGCATCGTGTCGGTAAAAAACTGCGTGCCACCATCGTTATCGCCACGATGCACGGTCATTTCTTTCAAATCGTGGCCAGCACAAAAAGCGGGGCCATTTGCAGACAGTGTGATTGCTCGTACGGCCGGATTGGTACCAGCATCACAAATCGCTTGATGCAACGCACGCATCATCGCTTGTGACAACGCATTACGCGCTTTGGGATTATTCAGGGCAAGTTTTAAAACACCAGCATCAGTGATCTCACTGGTAACGAGATCACCTTGTGCTTGCCCAGAATTGTTTCCTGTTTCACATGCGGTATCAATTGCCATACGACATCCTGCTTGTGTGTAATGTACGGCTTACTGCGCGCCATCTTCACCCATACCACTACCGCGATTCAATTCTGGATCTTCAGGTATTGGCAAAAGTTTCGACAACTTATCGAGATGCTTTTTTACAAGCGCTATATTTTCAGGGTGCTGCACGGCTTCGGCCATACTCAACTCTTCTTTGACTTCTGTGATGATGGCTTTTTTATCATCGTCTGGAATGGTTTTATCATTCTTGATTTCTTCCAGCTCCAAGTTCAGCCGCTCTTCAGGAGGCACATACGCACCTGTTTCGCGATCCAACCCCTCAAAAACCAGGAAGATGTTATTGTCGACGTTGCGATATTCTTCAAAGTTCGCAAAGCCATGCTTCTGTGCGGTGGCATCCAGTTGCTTCGTCAAGTCAGGTGAGGGTTGATCTGCCGCCTCAGCAAGCTTATTGGCCAGGGGCGCAAAATCCTTTTGGGCCGCAAGCAAACCAACAATCTGCTTTTCTGTCAGCATTATCTGCGTAATTTTTTGAGCTGCACTGGGCGTTGCCAAACTTACAAGCGTCACAAGTGCAAGTGGTAGAGCTCTGGCAAGCAGTCTCAGTTGCGCAATCATATTTTTGTCTCCACTCGAGCCCACTTCTGTGGGTCTGCATTCAACCTTAGTCATAGGTTGCCATCTCAATTCCTGTAAACAGGCCCAGCAATCATGACGCGACGTGCCCGTATTGGGTGTCATCAGTTCGATCAGCCATAGTCGTTACCAGGATCTAATGGCCTAACATGTCAAATAAGTGGGCCCCTAGATTGTCTGTTGCGCACGCTGACGCACTTAATCCTCCAAAATATACATTAAACGGTATTATATTACCGTAATATACGGTTTTATAATACCGTGACACTAGCCAATTGATACTCTTAGCCTTTTTGACGCAATAGGCGAGTTTTCGTTGACGTCCCACTGCAAAACACGTACCTCACCCATGATTTTGCTGCTCTGCAAGCCCACTCCTGGGCTTAAGCGGCCCGACCCAACCTAAAACTGGCAGGAGTGCTGCCCCATGAAGACTTTTGCCGCCAAATCTGAAGAGGTGGACAAGAAGTGGATCTTGATCGACGCCGAGGGCCTTGTTGTTGGCCGCTTAGCATCGCTGATCGCACTTCGCCTCAAGGGTAAACATCGCGCAATTTATACTCCGCACGTTGATTGTGGCGACAACATCGTTGTCATCAATGCCGCCAAAGTTGCCTTCACCGGCAACAAATTCAACGACAAAGAATACCACCGTCATACCGGGTATCCTGGTGGCATCAAGACGACAACGCCGAAACGTCTTTTGGAAGGTAAGTTTCCAGAGCGCGTCATTGAAAAGGCTGTTGAGCGGATGCTGAAGCGTGGACCGTTGCAACGCAAATTGATGGGTAATCTCAAAGTCTACAAAGGCACAGAGCACCCACACGAGGCGCAAAAGCCTGAAACGCTTGATGTTGCCAAACTCAATTCTAAAAACGTGAGGACTTAAGTCTCATGGCAGAAGAAACAAAAACGCTTGAAGAGCTTGGTGAATTGAAGACCGAGTCAACTGAAAACCAAGCCCCTGTGTATGAGCAAAAGCTTGATAAGTATGGCCGCGCTTACGCGACCGGCAAGCGGAAAGATGCCGTTGCACGTGTTTGGCTCAAACCCGGTAGCGGTCAAATCAAGGTCAACAAAAAAGACTACAGCGAATATTTTGCGCGCCCGGTATTACAGATGCTGTTGAAGCAACCTTTGGATACAGCGGAACGCGGCACGCAATACGATATTATGGCGTCTGTTTCTGGCGGTGGTCTTTCCGGCCAGGCTGGGGCTGTACGCCACGGCATCTCGAAGGCACTAACCTATTTTGAACCCGAGCTACGCGGTGTTTTGAAAAAAGGTGGCTTCCTGACCCGCGATAGCCGGACTGTGGAACGTAAAAAATACGGTCGTGCGAAAGCCCGTCGTAGCTTCCAGTTCTCGAAGCGCTAAGGCGTTTGACCCAATCAGGGTCTCAAAAAACGATATACTTCAGCCCTGTATCCCTTGCCGATGCAGGGCTGACGCCTATCTAACGCATGAAATTGAGAGGCAACCGAGTGGGGCTGCTGTCCGTTATCTGCAACATACAATGACTGTTTTAATGCGACCGGGTGTTTGCAGACCTAATCTTATGATGTTAATGGCCAATTCAATTGGAACAAAACGCGGGGGTCGCAAGCCAGACATGCGGCTTATGAGAGGACCGATATGCTAGAGTCATTTTCCGGCGATTTTGCCCAAATGCTTGGGTCGGTTGGTACGTCTTTCGAAAACCTATTGTCGCTGGACTGGTACCGCACCAACATGGTTGCGCTGTTCAATGTGTTGCTCATTGACTTGGTACTTGCAGGAGACAATGCCATCGTCGTTGGTCTCGCCGCCTCGCGTGTCGATAAATCTATTCGCTCTAAAGTCATTTTCTGGGGCATTGCCGCAGCCGTAGTTCTGCGCATCTTGTTCGCCTCGATCACCGTACAACTGTTAGCAATCGTCGGGTTAACGCTTGCTGGTGGCTTATTGCTGTTGTTTGTCTGCTGGAAAATGTACCGCCAGATCGTTACCGACGAACAAGACTTGGATGCCGCTTCCAACGCAACCTCTACTGGTGCCAAAATCGGATTTTGGGGAGCTGTTTGGCAAATTACGTTGGCCGACGTCGCAATGTCGCTCGACAATGTATTGGCCGTTGCAGGCGCTGCAAAAGACGAACCCCTCGTGCTGGTCATTGGCCTTGCCATATCCGTCATTTTGATGGCAGTTGCCGCACACTTTATTGCCCGCCTACTCGTCAGCTACCCTTGGATCACATGGCTTGGATTGCTGATCATTCTTTGGGTCGCACTTGATATGATCTATTCCGGCTCGCAACAGGTTGTTTGTGCAGCATATGACTTCGCTTGCTCAGAAAGCCTGTGGGAAGCCATCAAACATCGATTGGGCGTGCCGGCCGGCGGGTAGCGCCTCGATGCACCCAGCTGTTGTTTAACAAGTCCAACGCCTCCTCCACGGACACAAATGGGGCATCCATACATTCTCTTGGTGTAAGCAATTTTCACAATGAGCCAAAAAAGAACAGTCTTTATTGATGGCGAAGCAGGCACGACCGGCCTCCAAATTCGCGAGCGTTTGGCTGCAATCCCTGAGATTAGCGTCAAAAGCATTGCTGATGCAGACCGCAAAGATCCAAAAGCACGCCAAGCGATGATGGCTGAGGTCGACATTGCCGTCTTGTGTTTGCCTGATGGCGCGGCACGTGAAGCTGTTGCGCTTGCAGATGCTCTGGGCAATACGAGCCCGCGTATTGTTGATGCCTCAACGGCCCATCGCACCGAGCCAGGTTGGGTTTATGGGTTTTCAGAACTGAAACCAGGACATGCGGATACTATTCGTGCTGCAAAACGCGTGGCCAATCCGGGCTGCTATGCAACGGGCGCGATTGCACTCATTCGGCCATTGCTGGAGTCAGAATGGTTTAACCCTGATGAAAGCTTCACAATCAATGCCGTCAGTGGATATTCCGGCGGCGGCAAATCCATGATTGCAGACTTTGAAAAGGGTGATGCACCTGCTTTTCATCTCTATGGCCTTACGCTTCAGCACAAGCACCTGCCGGAAGTGATAGCCCACACGGGACTTACCCAAGCCCCTCTGTTCGTGCCAT
The DNA here is from genome assembly GCA_021775735.1 of Hyphomicrobiaceae bacterium. GTDB lineage: Bacteria > Pseudomonadota > Alphaproteobacteria > Rhizobiales > Hyphomicrobiaceae > JAHZKN01. The sequence goes on along the minus strand of JAJFHG010000026.1, from coordinate 60,890 downwards.
CTGTTGGCAACTTTGCACAAGGCATGTTGGTCTGCGTGCCGTTACAGCTCGCAACGCGCAACACGCCACCAACAGCCTCTGATCTCGTGCAGTTGTTCCGCACCTACTATGGCCGCGCGGATAATGCCCAAGTCATCGTCCACGAAGATACACCAACGACGCTATCTGCCGATGATGCCCAAGACGACGATGCTATGCATATTTATCTCTTTGCTAACGAAGCGCAAAAGCAAATGCTGCTGGTCGCGCAGCTCGACAATCTTGGCAAAGGTGCCGCTGGCGCTGCGGTTCAAAATATCAAGCTCATGCTGGGCTTGGATTAGGGCGCACGCAAACTCAACCAGTTTGCAATTGGACTGCATCGCGACGTCGTGCAAGATGCCAATGGCGCACGGCAATCGCAAAAACGATAGCGGCCCAACCTTGGTGGGCAATACCAAGGTCAATCGGCACCGCATTGAGCAACGTCCAGATGCCAAGCCCAACTTGGCTTGCAACTGCGAGTACAACCAGAACAGCAGATGTGATGAGTGCGCCCCGACGTTGAGGTGTCAGCAGCACGACAAAAAAGTTGATCAAGACAACAACAGAAATCACATAAGCCATCAAACGGTGATTAAATTGAATGGTCGCAATGTCCTCAAACAGATTTCTGTACCAGGGACTGAGTTGCGCCATGTCTGACGGTATCCATTCGCCGTTCATATCTGGCCACGTGGTAAAGGCGAGACCAGCTTTAGTACCCGCCACAAACGCACCCAACACAACTTGCAATAACAGAAGACCAACAATCAAACCTGCAAACAAGCTTGTGAGCGACATCTTATGACGCGCTCCAAAATCTTCGACAGGCGCTAGCACATCCAACGCCACCCAGATCAAAAGCCCAAGGATGATAAAAGCGACGGTAAGGTGGAGTGCCAAGCGGTACTGACTTACATCAACGCGATCAACCAAGCCTGACATAACCATATACCAACCAATGACGCCTTGAAGGCCGCCAAGCAACAGAATGCCAAAGAGGCGCAGTGCCAAACTCTTGGTCAGTGTGCTGGTTGCAAGGAAATACAAAAATGGAAGACCAAACGCCAAACCAATAAAGCGGCCTAAAAAGCGATGTCCCCATTCCCACCAGAAGATGGCCTTAAAACCATCCATGGTGATGTTTTTGTTTACCAGCTTGAACTCAGGGATCTGCTTATACTTCTCAAAGGCCGCTAACCAATCACCCTCACTGAGCGGGGGTATAGCGCCCAGGATGGGTTTCCACTCGGTGATCGAGAGACCTGAATCCGTCAGCCTGGTAGCGCCACCCACTACGATCATCAACACAACGAGACCGGCAACGCCAAGCAACCACATGGCAATAGATCGCTGGTTTGACGTGGCAAATTGATTGCGGGGTTTTGTCCCAGGCATGATGCGGCTCTATCTCTATTTTCGTTCTTGTTTCAAAACGGTGGTAATGGCACCCCATCATCTCCACAATACGACTATAGCGCGCGCTTAGAGCTGCGCAAAGACACCCTTGAGGCCAAGTCGACATGACACCCGCCAAACGCAAGCTCATTGGCATGCTCGCACTGCTCGTCTTTTTGATCGTTTATGTTCTGGCTGCGATGGCTGTTGCAATCACAATGCAGGTCAATAGCTCCCGGTTCGCTGAGCTTTCCTATTACATCGTGGCCGGCACGTTATGGGTGCCAGTTGCCTGCTGGGTGATTTCCTGGATGCATAGAGATAGCTGACGTCACGCCGATCGATTGGCGGATCAATTACAGCGTATGCAATCATGTGGCGTCGGTGAGCGGCGAAAAATTGTCTGAACGCGCATTTTTCATAGTCAACGATCAGGCATGGCAGCTTACGCTGCAAGTTTTCCGTTTTCCACGCTCTGCGCTTTCGCGGGTTTCAAGCCAACAAGCAGCGACCGTGCTCGACCCAGCGCATTCCATAGCACAAATGGAACACCTGTCAGAAACACACTGACATAGCGCAGATCCTGATAGTCACCATTGAGAGAAATGCGCGGCAATGCCGACATGTGGTCTTGATGATGAGCGTATACATGGCCTTTGCGGGTTGTCACAGCGGTTGCGAGCCCCAAGGATGTTACAAATTCAAACTCGCGCACGCCTGCACTCCCCGCATCACCATAGGGGTAGGAAAAGTGATGGCACGGGCGACCAAGTTCACGCTCAAGTCGGACAATACTTTCTGCGATCTCACGACGGGCCTCGTTAGCCGGTAGCTTTGCCAACGCAAGGTGGCGACAGGTGTGCCCACCGAATGTCACAAGCGGGTCTTTGGCCAACGCACGCGCTTGATCCCAGGTCATCACGAGATCGGAACACAGTGGTGATGCGTCATAGCCCGCATCTTTGGCAATGCCACTCACAATCCTGCGCGCCTCTTGTTCAGGTTGCGATCTCAACCACCAGTAGATGTCATTGAAGGCTGTATCTTTCTGCTTTTGCGTACGCGTCGTAAAGATGCGTCGTGCACCATCAATCGTAGTCTGAATACGGTCTGCCTTCAGGATAGATTCCTGCAGCACCAACCACCACAAATCCCCTTCGCCATCAGCAAAAGCTGTTGGTAGATAGATGGTGAACGGCACATTGTGCTTTTTGAAAACTGGATAGGCATGATCTATGTTGTCACGATAACCGTCGTCCAACGTAAAGCACGCAAAGCGGCGCTTGTTATCCTTGTCCTTGATGCGGGCTGGTACATCATCCAGGCTGATAATATCAATACCTGACCGCTTCACGAGCGTGATCACGTGCTCAAGAAATTTTGGTGTCACCTTCAAGATGCGGTTCGGCGAAAAACCCGCGTCTTCAACCGGGCACACCCGGTGCAGCATAAAAATCACCCCGTGCCCACGCGCAACAGGTGCCATAGCTTTGGCTAATCCAGAATAGTGCAGTGCCTTCAGCACTGACTTGAAAATGAACTTGGATGGCTCGCTCATAATACCGTCGTGACTTCGTCTGTTGAAATTCGCATATTTTGACAGCCGTAATCGGGCTGCCGACAGACAAAACAATGCAAGCATCATGCAATTCTGACCCGGCGCACCGTGTTAACGGGTTCGCGAGGTCAGTTATGGTTAGCAAAAGCTTAATGCGCGTGGGGTGTCAGATGAGCGTTCCGGGTCACGCACCGTTGGCTCCATCGTGATCTTCCACCTGCATGCCACGGAGCAACGCGCGACCTGGCGCCAAGCCATCACCTGATTTGCGCTCAAGGGTGATCAAATCGATATCTGCAACCTGGAATCCAAGGAATGTACCTGGCTGATCCTGGATCATTGCCACGCTACCTTTCGGCTCGGTGACGGTAACACCTGCATCAAAGCGGCCTTCAATGACCTCAAACAGGTGACGGGCCGCATCATGATGAGCAACAACAATAATGTTGCTGTAGGCTTCATCAAGGGCGTCAAGCACCAGATTGATCTTATCTGGGTCAAGCGGCACTGAGCTGCTGGCACCTGTTGCGATGAAGTGCACGCCACTATCAGGCACAACTTGGATAACATCTTGGAAGGTTGCCGCACCTGCAAACAGGTCATTTAAGCCGGGTGAACGTGCAGCCCCAATATTTTGAGCCATACCTTCACCATCTGGAGCCCAGTCCACCAAAATGACTGAATTACGTGCCGATGATAGGTCCTTGGCGACAACAAGAGCTTCATCGCGCGCATCCAGATTCACGACATCAGACGTGATGAGAGTGCGGTAACCGCTGGCGCCATTATTGGCTTCTATGCGACTTACAAGTTCACCAATACTCGCTAACGACAAGGTGCTTGTAACCGCAGACTCCGGCCCTGGTGGCACAGGTTGCGGCTGGGCAGATGGAATGGGTGCGGCCGCCAAAGGTGGTTCTGTTGCTGGTTGCTGGGGGATTGGATGAACCCGGTTCATACCACCGGAAGACGATGATGGAGACATCGGCGGGTCACCAGCAAATCGCGCCTGTGGAGCCCCAGAACGTGCACCACCCCAGAGCAGCCCCAGGATCGTACCTGCTAAGCCGAACAACAATGTTGCAAAACTCGCAAGCGCTGCATACTGCAGTTTCTTCGGTGAGCTTGGCAGACTTGCCGCGCGCGCACGTGAGATGATTTGTGCTTCAACAGGCACCGCACCGCTTTGCGCACGCGCCTTGGCGGCCTCAAACTGAGAACGAACACGCGCCAATTCAGAGCGCTTGGATTTTGCAACCGCTTCCAAACTCGCCAGTTTCACTTCATCCGGCCCCGTATCGACGACTTTGGCCTTTAGCTCTGCGAGGCTGCGGGCAATAGACGCTTCACGCAAAACTGCCACTTTTGCCTCTTTTTCAAGACTATCTACGACTTTACCCACTTCGTTCTTCACCTGGCGCTTGAGGCCACGCAGATCTGCATAAAGCTGCTTCATACGCGGATGGCCAGGCAAAAGTAGTGCAGACAGTTCAGAAATTTGACGTTCAACGCGTACACGCTGTTGAACAAGGTTTTGGACAATCGGAGATCGTTGAACATCGGCAAGCGCATCAGCCGTCCCACCCTCATACATCTCACGTGCAGAGCGCGTACGTGCTTCAGCACTGGAGCGGGCAGCCTTGGCCCTTGAATGTTCCGCCGTGAGCTCCGCAAGCTGCTGTTGATTAAGGCCCGTAGCATCACGGCCACCTTTAAAGATATTAGCTTCTCCACGAAATTTCTCGACCAAGGCTTGAGCCGTATCGACTTCCTTCATCAACCGGTCGATCTCTGGGCGCAGTTTTTCGAGCACCTCATCATTTTCAACGACAGTCAGGTTGGCCATCGTCGAACGATATTTCGTCGACAGCGTATTGGCGATCGTTGCCGCAAGCTGCGGATCAACAGATTCAAAACCAACGACGATAAAGCGGCTTTCTTTTGGAGCAAAAACATTGAGGCGTTTGTAATAGGCATTGAGAACACGGTCCTCGACGGACTGTGTCTTTGGTGGCGCTCCAATGCCGATCATGCGCAACACGGAGCCCATCGTGTCGACGCTTCCGAGGGCACTGTTGAATTCTGCGCGCTCCTCAAGCTTCAGATCTTTAGCAATTTGCGTCGCAAGACCCGTTGATTTGATAGCCCGGACATGGGTGTTAATAGCCTCTTTGTCCATGCGGTAGGTGTTCGAGCTAGAATTTGAGCCATCCGGACGTGGCGCTGAGAACGGGTTTCCGCCCGCGCGGGCCACAATAGAAAGCTGCGCTTCTGAGAGATATTTCGGCGCCACCATAGAAAATACCGCAAAGGTCAGCACACCCACCAGCACGGAGGCGAGCAACACTTTCACAAGGCTGCGCTTAAGCGCCGGCCAAATGGAGGTCATGTCGATGTCGTCTGGGGACGCATAGGTGCGCGCGGGCATAGCTACAGCTCTCTCTTGGCATGATCAACTGATCAGACATTAGAGCAGTGGCGGTTAATGAATTGCTTAAGTGTCCCAAAATGATTTGAGCGCCAAGCCTTTGTTAACCAAAGACGGGTTTAATCAGCATCATACAGAGTTCGATTTTCAGGATAGTACCATGTTGACGCGCTTTACACTCCTTGGCCTTAGCCTTGTCATGGTGGCCTTCGCTGGCTGTGCCCGCGGGCCCCAGATGGGGTATGACGCCATGTCGATCAAGGATCCAGCCTGGCAGACCACGGAAGTTATCCCGACTGAGGGACAACTGGTAACGGAATCGCCATCACGTGGATTTGGCATTGGCGGGGTTGTTGGCAATGTCATGAGCACGGTCAGCTGGGGTGCGCCTGACGTTATCCCAGCAGAACTGGCTGGTGCACCACATGCAGTTGCAGATACCGATGGTCCCTATTTACTCGACACCGGTGACCGGTTGCGCATCTTTGTCTACGGCCAACCCAACCTTTCGCGCGGCTACACAGTTGATCACAGCGGTGCCATTACAGTTCCGCTGATTGGCCGGGTCAAAGCGCGTGGCAAGACGACCCGTGACCTGCAGCGCTCTATTCGCAACCGCCTTGGCGCAGAATATGTCCGCAACCCACAAGTGACGGTTGATGTTCAACAAAATCGCCCATTCTTCATCCTTGGTGAAGTTCGTAACGCCGGTGCCTTCCCTTATGTCTCTGGCATGACAGTGGAAACTGCGGTTGCTATTTCCGGTGGCTATTCCGAACGCGCCAGCACCCGGTCTTTCCGCATCACCCGCCGCGTCAACGGGTATGTTGAAACAATTGAAGCGCCCTCAGATTATGTTGTGCGCCCTGGTGACACCGTCTTTATCCATGAACGGTTCTTGTAGTCCGACAGCTACCTGTTGATAGCGGATCTAAACCCAGTGCAATCGACATTCAGCATTCTGCATTGTCTCCGTGCACCGGTTGGTGGTCTCTTCCGGCATGTCTTGGATTTGGCAAGCGCGCAAGCCAAAGCCGGACACAAAGTTGGCATGGTTGCTGATGCCAATGCTGCGGATGACCTCACAAGCATGCACCTCAAAAACATCGAACCGCACCTCGCTCTAGGACTGCATCTGGTCCCCATGAGCCGCAAACCAGGCCTTGGCGATTTTGCCGCTGCGCGGTTTCTGATACGCCTTGCCCGTCAAAAAGAAGCAAATGTATTGCATGGACATGGTGCAAAAGGCGGTGCTTATGCCCGCCTTGCAAGCCGCACCCTTAAGGCACGCCGGCATCGCGTGGCCAGCTTCTACACACCCCATGGCGGCAGTTTGCACTTTGATTCCAAAAGTATCGAGGGACGTGTCTATCTCACGCTTGAAAAACTCCTTGCCCGGTTTACGGACGGCTTGATTTTTGAGAGCACCTTTGCCCGCGATGCGTTTGAAGCACGCATCGGCCTTCCTCGCCGAGCAGTCAAAGTCATCCCAAATGGACTGCGCCCAGACGACTTTGGATCCCATCACCCTGGCCCTGAGGCTTCTGACTTTTTGTTCGTCGGAGAATTGCGCAACCTCAAGGGCGTTGACGTCATGTTGCATGCCCTGGCTGATCTTAACCAAACACAGTGCGTGAGCGCTTGCTTTGTCGGTGCTGGGCCGGATGCAGAAGCGTACAAGGATCTCGCCCAGCGCCTTGGTCTTACCGACCGGACCATCTTTCCAGGCCCAGGCCCTGCTCAAGAAATGTTTGCAAATGGCCGTTGTCTTGTCGTGCCGTCTCGTGCGGAGAGCTTCCCCTATATTGTCTTAGAAGCTGGTGCCATGGCCATGCCGTTGATCGCAACAGACGTTGGCGGCATTCCTGAAATGGCGGACGGAACGGATTTGAAGCTGATCCAACCAAACAATATTAACGCGCTCAAATCTGCAATGCAGCAGTTTTTGGATCACCCCGATGTGGCTCAAAAAGTGTCACAAGGTTTCAAATCCAAAATTGCAACCAATTACACGGTTGCCGGCATGAGTGGCGCGATCACTGATTTTTATGCGCTTGTACGCGGATAAGCCGACCTCGGTTAACCCTAACATCGCTGAGACTTGAACCCCTGCACGGCATTTGAGTCGTGTTGGCATGGCAAGTGCTTACTCGTACGTAAACACATGTCCACGACCAGGGGCCGAGTACGAAGCGCATGTCCGACACCTTTACTTTACCCGAAAACTGCACCGCAAAAACAAGCGGTATTGGTACAACTGACGCGCCATTGTCAGAAAAGCTGGCTCAAATTGCTGACAAGAGGCTGACCGGTCGGGCAAGTCACATCTCACCGACAATGGTGCACAGCGCTGTACGTGTCATTGAGTTTTTGATGTTATCTCTAAGCGGCCTCATCATGGCTGTTTCTTATGTCTCCGTCCCGTCTGTTCTCTACGATGTACGTTACCTGACATCGTTTGTGGCAGTTGCAGCATTCACCGTTATCTCGTTTGAGCTGATGGGGCTCTATACCCCACGCGCATTCGCATCTTATATGCGCAGTCTGCCACGCGTCCTGCTTGGCTGGACAATAGCGCTGGCGATTTACGCTGCGGCTGTGTTCTTCCTCAAAGCTGGCGCTGAATTTTCACGCGCCTGGCTGGCTCTTTGGTTTGTCGCCGGCAGCGTATTGCTTCTCACAGGCCGGACAGTGCTGGCTTCGTGCGTGCGCGCTTGGGCGCGCCAAGGTCGCCTTTTCCGTCGCGCCGTTCTCTATGGTGTCAGCGATGTCACCAAAAGCGTGATCGACGACCTTGAATCTGATAGCGACAGCGATATACGCATCACTGGCATCTTTGATGATCGCGGCGATAGCCGCGCAGAAAAAGAAATCAGAGACTATCCACGCCGTGGTGGGCTGACAGATCTCGAATTATTCTGCCGCGAAACGCGTGTTGACCTTATCATTGTTGCGCTTCCTGTTGCTGGAGAAGCGCGTCTTGCACAAGTTGTCGAAAAAATCTCGGTCTTGCCTGCCGACATTAAGCTGCCCGCACGCGCTACGGCGGTTCGGTTTTCACCACGCACGTATTCCCACGTTGGCTCTGTTGCAATGATCGATTTGTACGACAAACCGATTGCCAATTGGGACACTGTCTCAAAGTGGCTATTCGACAAAGTTGTTGGGGCGACAGCATTGATACTGTTGGCACCTCTGATGGCGGCCATCGCCATTGTCATTAAAGCGACCAGCAAGGGACCCGTTCTGTTTTGTCAAAAGCGTTATGGGTTTAACAATGAGCTGATTGAAGTATTCAAGTTTCGTTCAATGTACACAGACCGTTGCGATGCAGATGCCAGCCAACTGGTCACAAAACATGATCCACGTGTCACGCCTATTGGCCGTTTTATTCGCAAAACAAGCATCGATGAATTGCCACAGCTGTTCAATGTTTTACTTGGCACGCTATCGCTGGTTGGCCCACGCCCCCACGCTGTGAAAGCAAAAGCAGGCGACCAACTCTACGACAAGGCTGTCGAAGGTTACTTCGCGCGCCACAAAGTAAAACCAGGCATCACCGGCTGGGCCCAAATAAATGGGTGGCGCGGGGAAACGGACACCACTGAAAAGATTGAAAACCGCGTTGCCCATGACCTCTACTACATAGAGAATTGGTCCCTGCTGTTTGACCTCTATATCCTCGTCAAGACACCAACATCCTTGCTCAACAATGAGAATGCCTATTGAGCGCGGCGGCACAAACATTCAAACCGCGGTGCGATTGATCACACCGTCTGCAAAGTAAGAAATAGTACTCGTGTATAGCGTAACTTCAGGTCTCAAAGCTTCTCAGCGCCCGGCGCTGCACCCTTCGCTGACCCTTGGCGGAAAAAAAAGTTTTGTTCACCAAGCCGCGTTGTGGCTGGTCTATTTGACCGTGATCTCAGGCGCTTTCGTGTTTGCAGAGCCGGCCCCGGTTGATCTCTTGACCATGGGGTTGATCATTGGCCTCCCTGTTGTTGGTTTGACGTACTTCAATGGCGGGCTAAAAATGTTGCTGGCCATTTTGCTGGTGATCGCCGCCTGCCATGTCGTCTCAGTTATGGTCTCAAAACATACCGGTGACTCGTTGATTCACGTGGCCGTTAGTCTTTATCTTTTTGTTGCAGCTGCCGTCTTTGCCGCATTTGTTGCACGTCGCCCCAAAGATCACGCCCAGCTAATCTTTTCCGCCTACACCGCCGCAGCTGTGATTGCTGCCATTGCCGGGATAATTGGTTACTTCGGCATCCTTCCAGGCGCCAGCGAAGTGTTCACAAAATTTGGACGTGCAACTGGCCCGTTTAAAGATCCAAACGTGTTTGGCGCATTCCTTGTGCCCGCCATCGTCTATGCTTTGCACAGCTTTCTAAACGATCCAGGTCTGCGTAAAATCGCGATGAGCATGAGCCTAGGTGTGCTGACCCTGGCCGCCTTGTTGAGCTTTTCACGCGGCGCTTGGGCGGCAAGCATGATCTCCATCATGGTCTATCTTGGGTTGTCCTTCTTGACCGCAAAATATCACCGACAACAATTGAACATTGTCGCGATGGTATTGATTGGCGGCATTCTGGCGACGCTCGCCATCACAGCTGCGGCTCAAACCGATGCCGTCGGCAACCTCCTCGCTGAACGCGCACAACTCGTCCAAGCTTACGACATGGGTCATGAAGGACGCTTTGGCGGGCAGTCTAAAGCGATGGATCTCATCGTGTCCCATCCATTTGGGATCGGCGCACTTGAGTTTGCGAGAACTTACCACTCAGAAGAAGTTCACAACGTCTATCTGACGATGTTTCTTAAAGCGGGTTGGTTGGGTGGTGGTCTGTTTCTGATTTTGATGGCTGTGACGATTGCCGCTGGTCTGCGCCATGCGTTTCGGCGCACAGCGAGTCAATCCTTATTCATCGTTGCTTTTGCAGCTTTGCTTGCAATCATTCTAGAAGGCGCAATCATCGACAATGACCACTGGCGCCACTTCTATTTGCTATTTGCTGTGGTCTGGGGCCTGATGCTGTCGGACAGAACCATTGTGCGTCGGCCACGTATTGTTGCTGATATTTCAGAACAACGCATGCAGCTTGCGGGCATTCCAAACATACCGCTGCCTAATGCTGAACCTAAGCGGGCACCCCGTATTCAAGCACGCGTAGAGGCAAAACCTGTCCTCTATGATGTGCGCGGCTACTCAGCTTACGCACACCGGGCGCCACGCATCGTGCGCGCACGCCACTAATCCAATCCCAGCTCAGAACGACACGGCTTAACACCTCCTTAAGCGCGGACGGCACAAACCGACCGCTCGTGTCCCCATCGGAACAGCGTGTCATCAACCGCAAACCTAGGTTCGGCCACAAGACCAAATGAGGAGGCCTTGCGGCAATGTCTGATAACGATCACAGCACATTTTTTGACGGTGGACCGGTTGGGGTTCTGTTAATTCACGGCTTATGTGGTTCACCATCTGAACTGCGCTATGTCGCAAACGGCCTCGCACGCCAGGGCTATACGGTTTCATGTCCACAACTAGCTGGCCATTGCAATGGCGACGGCCCATTGCGCACATCAACCTGGAATGACTGGTATCATTCTGCCGAACAGGGCCTCAAAGAACTGTCTCAACGCTGCGAGAAGGTCATCGTTGGTGGTCTCTCTACCGGGGCACTGCTCGCCGTGCTGCTGGCACATGAACATAAAGATAAAGTAGAAGGTCTGACCCTGTTTTCGCCGACGCTGTGGCTAACCGGACGTCAGGTACCCTGGTACTTCAAATTATTTAACCTGGTCACAATCAAATCGCTCGCAAACCTCTTTGATTTTCCAGTTCCGCACAAATTTGGCATCAAAGATGACAGGTTGCGGGCCTTTATTACAAAGGCCCTCAAGGCACCCGGCGCACCTAATATGCCGATGACAACACCAGGACCCACTGTCTTAGAACGTCGCTGGCTGGCGCAAAAAGTATCCCAAATCACCAAGTTTATTACCCAGCCAACCCTGATTATTCATCCGCGTGAGGATGATTATGCCGGCATGGACAATGCCTTCTTCTTACAGAAAAACCTGCTCGGCCATGTCGACATGGTGGTGCTTGAAGACAGCTATCATATTGTTACGATTGACCGGCAACGCGATATTGTGTTGCAGCGCACACAAAACTTTGTTGCGCGCCTGACCGGGGCGGTGCAACCAAAAACCAAGAAAGTTCACTCAAAAACAGTAATAAACATCGCCGCTTAGTGGACAAATTCTCGATTCGATGGCCAAATGGTCGTTAGCAGCATTTGGCCTGCTTTAGGCAAGTTGGGTGCTCTTAACTTTGCCGAGATCTTCCCTGTGTGTGCCCCTTTTGGCGCGCAAATAATAAAGGTTTTTAAGGGACTTTGGCGCGGACGAGGTGTTTTTTATGACCTGTTCCAAACGGAACAGCAGAATTGACTGAAATACGCGAAATTGTTCTCAAGCAACAAACGGCGGCTCTACCCGACGGGTTGTTCTTTCAAAACCGAGATCCAAGGGAGTTACTGATATGACCCGCAAAACACTGATTACTTTTATGTCCGTTTTCATGGCAGCAAGTCTGCCACTTACGACAGCGGCACAAGCTGGCAAAAAAACAGCAATTGGCCTCGGCATTCTCGGCGCTGCTGTTGTTCTAGGTGCGGCAGCTAATGCTTCCAAGAACAACCAACGCAAAGCACAAGCCCGCTCTCGTGCGAAAGCAAAGGCCCGCGCTCGAGCAAAAGCCAAGCACCGTGCGGCTAAGAAGAACGCTTACGCAGCCAAGAAAAAGAAAGCTGCCCAACAACGCGCCATTGCAGCTCGCAAGAAAAAAGCCGCTCAACAGCGCGCTGTTGCAGCCAAGAAGGCTAAGCAACAAAAGGTTGCTGCGGCTGAAGCTGATGCACGGGCTGAAGCAGAAGCTCAAGCCAAAGCTGATGCTGAAAAAACAGAAGGTGCATTTGTTAACGCTCCATCAACAGCAGCATTGCTGACAAGTCAGGACGTTGCTTCTGATGCCACCGAAACCAGCACCACAAGCGATGCTACGGAAGTTGCCATTGCTGATGAAACAGACAACGACGCAACGGAAACTGCACCAGTTGTTGAAAACAGCAATGCCGGTGAAGGCAACTGCAAGCGCTTCATCCCAGCAGTCGGCCTGACAGTTTCAGTAGGCTGCTAAGTTAAACAAACAACGCTATATTGGCTGGGCTTTGTGTTTTACAAAGCCCAGCTTTTTTATTTCCGATCGATCTCATCCCACCACTATTTTGACTCGCGTGATTTCACTCAGAGGTTCAGGGCATCCTTTGCAGAGCGCATATTCGGCGACACAGCCTTCGGTTTCTTTTCTATTTGTCCAGGGTTTCTGAGGACCGGGCTACAGCAACAAGCGCGTGCAAACGCACCGTGAGACCTTGCCCGCAAGACAGGTAACGCGCAGGTTCAATTTTTTTTACAAAAAAATTTTGCTTTGTTCCCACAGAAACAGAAACAAACTGCCCAACTTGCGAATGTCTCCTCAAGCGCGGCGCCAAGCTCGGCGCTTGAAACGCACAAACGAAAATTAGATCTTTAGGAGACCACCAATGTCCATCAAAACCCTGACAGCTATCGCAACCGCCATTTTCACAGCAACATTCTGCTTCGCAGCTACGGCTCAAGCTGGCTGCGGCGGCAAGCACGGATTTTCAAAAAACTACAGCTATAACGCAAGCTACAAGGCAAAGCAGCGCGCTAAAGCACGGGCCCGGGCTCGCGCAAGGGCAAAAGCTAAAGCGCGCGCTGTTGCTAGAGCTAAGGCTAAAGCCAAGGCCCTCCGTCTTGCTAAAGCACGTGCAAAAGCAAAAGCTCTTCGTCTCGCTAATGCAAAGACAGAAAGCAACTTTGTTCCAACGCAATCGACCGCCGCTCTGCTGACCGATGGTGATGTCAAGACCGACAAGAAGACTGAAGAGTCAAACCAGAAAATTGCTGATGCGGACGTTGAACCAAAAACCGTTGTAGCCGTCGCAGGAGATGCTGGTTGCACGCGCTTTATTCCGGCGATTGGACGTACCGTTACCCTTGAATGCGAATAAACAAACTGAATATTCCAGATGGACAAAACGGCGCGGAGCGACAGCTCGGCGCCGTTTTTCTTCCATTCCGCAACGGGTTGTATTGCAAATCAGAGACAAGGTCTGAAAAACTGAACTGCTGATGGAGTAAGTTAACAATTCAACCAGATCCAAATGGCACCATGATGAACAAACTTGCTGTGGGAGCTTGTCGCAACGTAAGTTTGAGAATAACGCTATGCCATCAAGGTTTCGCCAAGCTCAACCTTGGCGAAACTCGGAAACGGGGAGACCTACATGATACCCTCTTGGGCCAAAAAGCTGCAGACACTGTTTGCCATTGCTGCATTGGGCCTCGCCTCACTGATGGCAAGCGGGCAAAACCCAGCTGAAGCGGGTGGAAAGAAGCAATTTTTTCGCGGGCCTCCTGGCGCTTTCAACAATAATCAGCATGGCGGCAACGCGTACAACACCACCAATCCCAAGGCGAAGGTCAACACCCGCGCACGGGCACGTGCAAGAGCACGTCGTCGTGCGCTTGCAGCGAAAAATAAGAAAGCAAGAGCAGCGGCCAAAGCACGGGCAACGGAAAGCAACTCAACAGCTGTACCCTCCACCGCAGCATTGCTGACCAAAAAAGACCTTGATGTCGAGGCACGCACACCCAACAAACGGTCGCCACCAGATGACAAAGTTACAGTCGCAACAACATCTGATGACAGCAAACCCGATACGTCGTCATCAGCAGCATCAATTGGCGAGGGTGGTTGTAAAAAGTTTGTGCCAGCGGTTGGCATCGCCGTCTCTGTGTCCTGTGACTAGCAGACACGCATAAATGTCAATGCATCAACAAACTAGCAACGAACACGCTTAGCTGCCAGTTTTTCTTTGCCTCTCGTTGTCCACCACCATTCCATTTTCTATGCGTAATATTTTTTTGACGCCCAGACAGGCTGTGTTCCATCCGGGACAGTAGCTGGCTTATCTGTGTGTGATGGTCCACGCACTCTTTAATGCGAGCGTTTGAGGTGCACAAAGCACATCAAACTAAAGGACCAAAAGATGCGACTATCCCTTTTCTCCAGTGCCAAACAGTTGGTAGCCGAGCGACAAAGCTTTGGCAGGGTTAAGAGCCCGCCTGCTGCACGTGTTCGAGGCGGTCTCTTGACCAAACCACAGCACGCGCAAGTTGCGCCATCAACGCCAGCGTCAAGGACTCGAAACAACTTCAATGGTAAGTCCACAGAGGCTCTGCCTCAGGGATTTGCTCCGTTGCTGGATCAAAGCGCACTGACAAAACCCGAACCCCTTGAGAAACAGTCACAATCACCGCCAGACACGCAACATAATGGCCCGGAGACGCCTATCACTCGTACTTTTGGTTTCACCGATCCCAAAAGATGTTAGCCGTAGCTCTAGTAAATAAGGCTAACCGGGTTGTGCCGGGAAGCGAAATTGAACAAACTACAGTTCCCGCTCACATGGACCCAATCGGGCCCAGGACGTATTCGTCCCAACAAAAGAGACAGTAATGGCTTCGCAAGCAAACGCCGGCGCCCAAGGTGGCAAGATTATCAAGATGGCGCCACGAATCGCCTATCGCAATCTGTTCCATGACCGCCTCAGTCTTCTCGTTACCTTGGTCGGGATTGTCTTTTCAGTACTGTTGGTTGCCGTCCAGTGTGGTCTTTACATTGGTTCGGAAAAGAAGATTGCAGCGGTACTTGACCAAGCCCCAGCTGATCTTTGGATTGTGCCACTTGGCACCAAGAGCTTCGATGATCCAGCCCTGCTCACTGGCCATGAAAAATATGTGGCTTTATCGACGCCTGGTGTTTCCCGTGTCGAAGAGATGATGGTTAGTTTTGCGCGCTGGCGCAAACCCGAAGGTGGCAAGAAAGCTTTTATACTTGTTGGACTTGATTGGAAGAACGGCGGACTTAAACCATGGAATTTGGTGGAAGGTAGCATCGATACGCTTGCAACACCAAATACCGTTGCAATTGACAAGTCCTACTTCAAAGACCTTGGCATCGAGGGTAACGGGTCACATGCTGAAATCAATGGCCAACGCGTCACTGTTGGTGCGGTCACCAAAGGCATCCGTTCGTTTACAACACTTCCCCTAGCCTTCACACCAATTGATCGCGCAAGAAAACTGGCGGGCGCCTCCATCAATCAGGCGACCTATCAACTCGTCAGCGTAAAAGACAAAGATCAGATTGAAGATATCCGCCAAGCGCTGGAAAAACGTCTGCCAAACACCGAAGTGCTCACTCAGCAGGAGTTTCGTGATCGCAGTGTCAACTATTGGCTGTTTAATACCGGTGCTGGCGCTGCCCTGATTGCAGGTGCCGCCCTTGGTATTATCGTTGGTATCGTGATTGTCGCTCAAACACTATACGCCAGCACAAAAGATCACTTGGCCGAGTTTGCAACTCTACGCGCGCTTGGTGCTTCAGCAAGCTACATTCATATCGTCATTCTGGTGCAGGCCATCTTGAGTGCAATCATCGGCTATGCACTTGGCTTCACACTTAGTATGGGCCTGATTTCACTCACCAAAGACACCACATTGACGATCGTCATGACACCAAAGCTCGCGGTCGCCTTGTTCTTGCTCACGCTTGGCATGTGTATCCTCGCTGCCATTTCCGCAATTTTCAAAGTCACCCGTATTGATCCAGCAGGCGTGTTCAGCGGCTAACACAGTCCTTCAAACACCCTCTGGAACAATAGAAAGATTTAGGAGACGACTTCATGGCCCAAAACCAAAGCGCATCAGGCGGTCGCAAACCGCTGCTCGAAGCGCGGGGTATCAAAAAGGTGTTCGGCACTGGCGCAGGTGAGATTACCGTTCTCAAAGGCGTCGACGTTGATCTGCTGCCTGGTGAACTTACGCTGCTGATGGGACCATCCGGCTCCGGCAAAACAACGCTATTGTCGATCCTTGGCTGCATCCTGTCGGCAACGACCGGCACGCTCAGTATTGCAGGCGAAGAAGCAGTTGGTCTTGATGCAGAAGGTCTTGCTGATCTCAGACGGCGCAATATCGGTTTTGTTTTCCAGCAATACAACCTATTTCCGACCATGACAGCCCATGAGAACGTGTTGATTGCGCTGGATGTCCGGGGTGTACCGCTGCCGGACCCCAAAGCCTCTGCCCGGACTGCACTCGAGGAAGTGGGCCTCTCCCACCGCATCGACACCTTCCCTAAAAAGTTATCAGGCGGTGAAAAACAACGCGTTGCGATCGCCCGGTCGTTAGCCGGAGCGCCCGCCGTAATTCTCGCTGACGAGCCGACCGCAGCGCTTGACAGTGAAAATGGCAAGGCAGTGATGGAACTACTTGCTACTGTCTCAAAAGACCCAACGCGCGCTGTGCTCGCCGTAACGCACGATCACCGCACGCTCAAATATGCCGACCGCATTATTCTCATTGAGGATGGCATCATCTCATCTGATGAACGTCCAAAAGATAATCCAGCGGCCCTCGATCACGATCCGGCTTCACACGCTCATTAAACAAGGGAAATTGACCCGCCATGCTTAAGAACCTCGCTACTCTCATCCTACTCGCCCTTGTTGGTGTTGGCGGTTATTTCGTCAGCAAAGAAGTCTTTGACGACAAAAACGACAGTGCCGAAGAAGAAACGGTAGGCTCGCAAGTTGACTGGGCCGTTGCCGCGCCTGGCCGTGTTGAACCAAAATCAGGCGAAATAAAAATTGGTCCAGGACTATTGGGTCGAGTTGAAGAAGTCCTCGTCAAGGTTAAAGACAAAGTTGAAAAAGGTGAGCTGTTGTTCCGCCTTGATGATGCTGATGCCCGCGCAAAACTGGCCTCTGCTGAAGTTGCAGCCGAAGCTTCTCGTGATGTCCGTGAAAGTCAATTGCCATCAGGTCGTGAAAATTTACGCAAGGCTGAAGATGCCCTGTATTCTGCAGAACGCGCTGTCACGGGTGCGCGTATCGAACTTGACTATGCATTGGCTGCAAAACGCCGTGGGACAGGCTCAGCTCAAGCCCTGTCAAATGCACGGTCTCGACTGCGCACCGCTAATGATCGCCTGGAACGCGAACGCATCGCGTATGTGAAGGCCCAATCAAAATCGAACTTACCAGCACCAAGTCGCGCTGAATCTACGTTTAATAAAGCACGTGCGGAAGTTCGTATGGCTGAAGCTCTTCTTGATAAGACCCGCGTGCGCTCGCCGATCTCCGGCACCGTATTGCAAGTCCACACAAACCCAGGAGAAGTGGTCGCACCGAGACCTGATCTAGCTCTGGTTGTCGTCGGCGACATGTCAAATTTGACTGTGAAAGCAGAAGTTGATGCCAGCGACATTGCAAAAATAAAACTTGGCCAAAAAGCATTTGTTCGTTCGACAAGTTACCCTGGCAAGGATTTTTCTGGCTCCGTTGCGAAGATCGCCCCCTCTCTATCACGCCCAATCATTCACCCACGAGGCCCACGACTTCCAAACGATGTAGAAGTACTTGAAGTGACCATCAATGTTGATGGCAACACACCTCTCTTACCGGGCATGCGGGTGGACGCCTTTTTTCGTTAAACCTGGAACGACGCTACCGTCGCAGCAACAACGCCGTCCGCCAAAGGGCCGACGCAAACGCGTTTAAAAAAAACCAGTCACGGCAACCGTCGTGACTGGTTTTTTATTTTGGAGCCTGAAAAAACGCGCTTCAAAGGCTTTCGCCTGCATGCTGCAAAACCGATATTATCCAACAAAAGCAATATATTAACCATGTCTCTCCTGGGGCAAAAGAAAGCGCCTCCCCTGTCACGGCGGTAACAGCACAAACGCCGCACATCTCGCATTCTCTCCTCATGATCGAAGCGCAAAGGCAAATGCGCACCACACAAAACAGGAGAGAAGTGATGAAAGGCGAAATTATCAAGTTCAGAGAGAAAATCGGCTTTGGTGTCATCAAAGCTGAGAATGGTGAAAAGTATCGGTTTGCAAAAACTGATGTCAAAAACCTCAATGGCAAGCTGGTTGGTCACGAAGTTGACTTTCTCATCAACGCACGCCGTTCCACTGAAATCTTTCTTCTGCAAGGCACGCCGTGGTCCGCTTTTGGTCCGCAACCACGCAGCTAATCTAAACTCCGCCCTTTGAGGAATGAACCAATGACCGCCCTGATTGATCTCAACGACGTACCCCATGTCGCGCCACAGGATCTGATGCGTATCATGCAGACGCTGATCGCAACCGAAAATGGTCTGATCTTTTTAAAGGGGATCAATGAAGAAACGCGGACAGCGCTTGAAGATGCGATCTGGACCACGTTCGCCGATGAGCCTGAACATCGCCTAGCGATCATGGTGCGCTTTGAGTGTTTGATTGAGTTGTTTGCAAGCCGCCGCCTTCGAGATCAATTCACCGCTCATGGTCTTGCGCTTCTTGGCCCAGTCTTCGCCGTGGCCGCTGACCAGCGTCTCAACACCAACTGGGGCTTTAACCCCCAAAAGTTCCTGATGGCTTTGCTTGAAAAATTGAACTCAGCACCTCAGAGCGAAGTAGATACCAAGATCCGTCTTCCTGCGATGCGTGCGTCGCAACACGAAGGCACGCAACTGGCAGCCTAAGCACCACGCGTTGCTTATGGGCGGGACATTCAATACTCGCCATACTAGCCGTAATGGCCGACTGAAAGAAAGTTGACGCTAACCGTCATTCGTCTCTCGGCTTGGGCAACATTGGGTTATACTCCATTGAATTGGAGACCCGTCTGCCCCGATGACCAAAGACCTCAAAACCAAAACATGGAATGCCACTCAGTTTTTCTCGGCCCTTGAAGTAAACGCCCGAGCGGCTCTTTCTGACCATCTCGAAACACGATTTGTTCATCGCGGTGAAGCCCTGGTGCGTCAGGGGCGTCCGGCAGAGGCATTTTATCTTGTCGTCTCGGGGCGTTTTGCCGTCACGATTGAGGGGCGCAAAGAACCCGTATCAGAAATTGGACACAACCAGCCGATTGGTGAAATTGCTTTTCTCACTGGTGGCAAGCGTACAGCAACCGTGACAGCGCTGCGCGACAGTATCGTGTTGCGCCTTGATAAGCAGGATTTTGACACGCTATCGCAAGACAATCCGGACATCTGGCGCAGTCTGACCACAACAATGGCAGATCGCCTTGCGGCAACAACAGCTGCAACGCCAGATCCACCTGACCCCCGGCCACATACCATTGCAATCCTTCGGGCTGGGAACAGCGCGATACCCAAGCGCTTCATCGAACGCTTCATTGATGTGTTTAGCCGCGATCTCAAGACTCTGGTCGTCACATCAGACAATGCTGGAGACTTGTTGGACTGCGGTAAGGATATTCACTCAACAAGTGCCACCCGCGCCCTCAACGCCCTTGAAACAAATTATGATTTCATTCTTCTACTTGCAGATCACAACCTAACGCCATGGACAGAAAAAGTCGTCCGCCATGCGGATTTGCTCTTACTCGTTGGCCACCACGCCAAAGATCCAAACGCCAATGTTCTTGAAGGATTTGCGTCTGGATATGTTGCAGCCGACCAGAGGCGCCTCGTTCTTGTTCACGAAACTCGAACAAAGGTAAAAGGCACGCAAGCATGGCTGGAAGATCGTAATGTCATCATGCATCACCATGTAGCGCTTGATGACATGGAAGATTTTGAACGTCTGCGTCGATTTATTGAAGGTACAGCACGTGGTTTTGTAGCGTGCGGTGGTGGAGCACTGTGCTCAGCTCACATTGGCGTCATCAAAGCGCTTCAAGAACAGGGCAACAGCTACGACATTCTTGGCGGCACATCTGCTGGTAGTGCCATGGTCGCAGCCTTTGCCCTAGGACACAGCCCCGACCAGATGGCCGAAACCATTGAGGACATGTTCGTCTCTCACAAAGCCATGCGCCGCTATACCTATCCACGCTACTCAATACTGGACCATGCAAATTTTGATGCACAGCTAAAGCGCTACTTTGCAGGCCTCGATATAGAAGATTTGTGGCTACCGACATTTGCGGTTTCGACCAATCTCTCAAGCTATAAGTTGCACGTTCATCGGAGTGGCGATCTGTTCACAGCCATTCGCGCTTCCGCCTCAATCCCAATGTTGCTACCACCTATATACACTGACGATGGGCAAATGCTGGTCGACGGATGCTTGCTTGACAACGTGCCAATCCGCGTGATGCACCAATTGAAGAGTGGACCAAACACGGTTGTCAGTTTCTTAGTGCCCGAAATGGAGCGCTTCGATGTTGACTATGACGGCCTGCCTGCGCGCGCAGACCTAATAAAAGCTCTACTCAATCCATTACAGCGAAGAAAACTCCCTGACGCGCCTGGTCTTTTTGCAGTCCTCATGCGCGCTATGATGGCCAACCGACACGACTTTAAGCGCCATTTGCACACAACCGACAGGTTGTTGGTACCGCCCATCTCAACCGATATCGGACCACTTGATTGGCACAGATACCAAGAACTCATCGACAGCGCATATCGCTGGACCCATGCCCGCCTCGACAACAACGATCATGGTAAGTCTCAAACATCACCTTCAAACCGCGTTTCTGAACCAAGCTAGTTCAGTCCGTTACCAAAACCCTAATTTTCCGCTGAGATGCTGCGAGCTTGTGAGCTTGTTAAGGCTCTAACGGTACCGTTCCACCAAACACCTCGCACTCTGACGGCCTGACGCGTTGAATGCGCCTCACGGCAACCTTGAACGGACCCCAATATCGTGGCGCAAACGAGCCAGACATCAGATGATACTGAGAACCCTTTGCGCCCAGCGTCTGCCTCTTTGGTCGACCATAGTGTTGCCTTTGCCAAAAATTGGGTCGGGACCGCATCTTTCAGCCGCGATGCAATCGCCTCGTTTTCGCTAAACATTTTCTCAGCCGCCGTCAGCTTGATTTCAACGTTGATTTTGGCGCGCCTGGTTGGCGCGGCCAACTACGGCATTTATGCCGTCGCGATCGTTTATGCGAACGTATTTGCCTTTATTGCCTGTCTTGGTTTTCCGCAATTGATTGTCCGCACACAAGCGCGGGCGACCACTTCTGAAACGCAAACTCAATCACGAACCGTGCAAAAGATGGCCATGCTGACCGCAATCGTTGCCGGCAGCGCTTTGGCTCTTTTGGGACTGACGATGTCAGGTTGGCTGCTCCCCTCGTCCAATGTGTCGACCGGGTGGGCATTTGTGATCGCGATGGCTATGGTGGTACCGATGGCAAGCCAACGTTTACGTGAAGCCATCCTACTTGGCCGTCATCAGCCCATCCTGTCTTTGTTACCCGAACGCCTCTTTCGGCCAACAACAATGCTTATTGCCGTCCTCTCGTTGGCGTTGTTTTTCGGTACGGACCTTGCAGCCACCCATGCAATTGGAGCACAGGGAATAGCGTATGCCGTTTCCATTGCCGGTGCCTTTTATCTGGTTGCCAAAACAGCACCGAAAACGGCACTGGAAAACTCTGGGAAGTTTTCTTTTGAGCCCAACCTCATCAAGGACGCCCTGCCGTTTCTCTTCGTTGGACTGACGACTCTGCTCGCTGGACGAGTCGACATCATGATGTTGGCGGCCCTGACGGAGGCGGAAACCATTGGTCAGTATCGTTTGGCCGCTCAGATTGCAGCTATCGTATTGATGATCACCACTGTCTCACAAGCGGTTCTAAGCCCGAAGATATCTAAACTCAGCCATGAGAATCAGCTGGAAAGGCTTTTGGCACGCCTGCCAATGCTATGCGCTACGTTGTTCCTTCTCGCTGGTCTTTTATCAACCCTTGTATATTTCGCTTTTTATGTTGTCTTGCCGTGGATTGGCGCAGACTTTTCTAACGCAGGTCCAGTCCTCACAATTTTCCTAATTGCATTTACCTGTATTGCGTTCCTGAGCCCGGCCTTGCCGCTGCTCACCATGAGCGGAAATGCAAAGTATGCCGCCTATGCCAACGTCATAGCGATCACCCTCAACATTGTTTTAAATCTTATACTCATTCCAACATTCGCCGGCCCGGGTGCCGCAGTTGCGACAGCCGTGTCTCTGGTGACGCTGTACATCCTCTACGCTTGTCTTGCAGCACGCTTAACTCGATAAATGCGATGCGATTTACACAAAGTTTAATGACAAATTTAGATTAATCATCATTGCACGCTTAGCGATAAAAAAGGATAGACTATCTACCTTAGGTTTAAGGCCTCTAGTGCAGTACAACCCCTGCATCTGTCAACCTAAGAAGAATAAAGATGTCTCAAGTCCTGATTGTTGATGACAGTCGCACCAATCTAGCGCTCCTATCGCATTTAACTCAGCATGTTGATGATGACATTGTTGTTGAAGCAACAGACCATGTTGACAAAGCGTTGCGTTGGTTGAGCGGCAACAAACCTGACCTCATTATCGCTGATTACAACATGCCTGATATCAATGGCATTGAGTTCACGCGTCAGTGCCGGGCAACACCAAATGGCAAAGACATCCCCATTGTTATGGTGACGTCTGCCCGACGCCGAAAGGTTTGTCTCGAAGCGATGCGCGCTGGCGCCACAGAATTCCTAAACAGCCCGGTTAATCAAGACGATTTCGTTGCCCGCATTGGGCACTTGCTGCATTTGCGGCGCAAATCACTTGACGTTAGAGAACGCGCCCTCGAAGTCCAACAAGTCCGTCGTTGGTCACGCCAACAAGGTCTCATGCCTGGAACGCCAGAATGGCTCAAGCTGGTGCACGTACTCGATAATGTCCCCGTCATGTTAAGCGCGGTCTCGCCGATGGGACAATGCTTGTTTGTAAACGCCATGCAGGCTGCATTCTTCGATTGTGATCCTGCCGAAATAACAGGCAAGTATTTGTCCGATCTACCCGATTATATCCGCAACTATCTGGATAGTGAAATTGATGCAAAGGTACTCTCCAGCCATCAAACGGAAAAAGAATTTGAACAAGACCTGACGGACAACGAGGGTACACGCCACGTATTGCTAACAACCAAGAAACCAATTTGTGATGATCAAAATAATACAATCGCCATTTTAACAACCTCAGTGGACATTACCGCACGCAAGCAGGCTGAAGAAAACCTGTTGCATGTTGCAGAACATGATTCGCTGACAGAACTGCCCAACAGGTTAAGCCTGCGCCATCACATGGAGCGCAAGATTTCTAATGCAAAGCAAAAAACCACATCATTTGCTTTGCTGTTTATTGATGTTGATCGGTTTAAGGACATCAACGATACACTAGGTCACGATTTTGGTGATTGCCTCTTGTCCACCGTTGCCGGACGGCTTGACAAGTTTATCGCAAAGCCAAACTTCGTCGCGCGACTTGGCGGGGATGAGTTTGCTGTCGTCATTTCCAAAATAGACAACCAGAATAATGTTTCATGTCAGGCACAAGAAATCTGCGACCAGTTACGCGCGCCTATTTTCTTAGGCAATCAAGAAGTCCGTATTAGCGTCAGCGTTGGCATTGCCTGCTATCCTCACGACGGAACAACGGTTGACGAACTATTATCGCGTGCTGACCTTGCAATGTATCGTGCCAAATCTGATGGTGGCAATGGATTTCACACCGCCAACCGCCGCGACCATGAAAGAGCCTGCAGCAAAGCGTCCCTTGAATCAGACCTGCGACGCGCCATTAGCCGAGATCAACTACGCCTCTACTACCAACCCAAAGTACGATTGCGTGACCGCAAGTTGATTGGTGCTGAGGCGCTGATCCGCTGGCAACATCCAGATAGGGGTCTGGTATCTCCGGCTGACTTCCTACCTCTTGCTGAAGATAGTGGACTTATCCTGCCGATCGGCGAGTGGGTTGTTCATAAGGCCTGCCAGGATGCTGGTTTATGGAGTCAAAATGGACACCACGACGTGAGTGTGTCTGTCAACATCTCTCCCAATCAATTTGCCAAACAACTTATTTCGGAATTATCAGCAAGCGCCCTGCGTCACTCGCATCTCAGTCCTGACCGCCTGGTCATCGAACTCACTGAGCAAAGCATCATGCGCAACACACAAACTTTACGAGATGACCTAGACGCCTTACGTCAAATGGGAATTCAACTTTCCCTTGACGACTTTGGTACTGGCTACGCCTCTTTGCGCTATGTTCAAAACTTCCCCCTGACAGAGTTGAAAATAGACCGCAGCTTCGTCAAAAATCACACCGTGGATAGCAATGACTTTGCCATCGTTAGCGCCATCATCGGCCTTGGCAAAACGCTCAATCTTGATGTCGTGGCAGAGGGAGTTGAAACGCTTGAAGATGCGAACTCACTGGAAAACGCTGGATGCAAGTCTGCGCAAGGCTACTATTTTAGTCCGCCAACACCACTGAGGGTCTTCAATACCATGTTAGATTCAGGCAAAACGCTCGGCACAACCCAAAAAGAGCGCTGCGCATGACCGCAACGCTCAATCCATTTATGGATCAAATCCTGACAAAGACGGATCGTGACGCTCATCATCACGTCGAGACGCATGCACACTCATCGTCTGATACCCCCAAATCTAGCGCAAAAAAATCGTTTTTTAAAACGCTAGCAGAAACGGGGGAGGGCGAAATGGCGCGCAATCGCCTCGTCATCAGCGGTCTCATTCTAATCTATTTTTTATTCGAGGTCGCCTGGAACGGGCGCGACCTCACGCTTCCACTGTTTGTTATCACGTCATTTTTTCTGTTTTCCCTCGCGCTCGCTTTTCATATCATCTCATCACCTGCAGCAAACTATCGCCGCCGCATCCTCGCCATGTGTGGAGACATAGGAACGCTATCGATTGGCCTCAATATTGGAGCAGAAATCACTGCCTCCACGTTTCCCATCTATTTATGGATCATATTTGGCAACGGTTTTCGGTTTGGTCTTCTTTTTCTAACTCTATCCTCATTCGCAGCAACGGCATGCTTTGCAGTTGTCTTATTGACGACAAGCTACTGGCAATCCTTGTACAACTTGTCTTTTGGCCTGCTCATTGCGCTGATTGTTGTACCGCTTTATTCGCGCAAACTGATCAGGGACTTATCTGATGCTCGAAAAAATGCCGAAACTGCCAGCGAAATGAAATCACTGTTTCTGGCAAGCGTAAGCCATGAGTTGCGTACACCGCTTAACGCTATCATTGGCCTAAGTGATTTATTATCCTCAACACACCTCAATGAGGACCAGCGCGAAATGTCGACATCTATCAACGCGTCTGGACGCTCGCTGTGTGGGCTGGTTGATAATTTTCTTGATTATTCACGACTTGAAGCTGGCGCAATGCCAACCAATAAGGCTGCCTTTTGTCTTGTCTCACTGATGACCGAACTCAATGGTATTGGACACGCACAAGCGCGCGACAAGGACCTGATTGTCGGCCTTCATGTAACACCGAGAACGCCGGCTGATCTTATCGGTGACCGTGGCAAACTCGCTCAGATTTTGACCAACCTCATTGGCAACGCGGTGAAGTTCACAGAGCGTGGCTCAATCTCCCTTGGTGTAGACGCACTGTCCAATGACGGATCCAATGTGCGTCTTCGATTTGAAGTGACAGACACAGGTATTGGCATCTCACCAACATCTCAAAAACATATATTTCAACGCTTCACGCAAGCAGATAATCGTATCGTCGATCAATATGGCGGCACAGGTCTTGGTCTTGCAATTGTGCAAGAGCTGGTAGAACTTCTCGGTGGGCAAATTGGCGTTACCAGCACACCTGACGAAGGCAGTACATTTTGGTGCGAGTTTGACATGCCAATTGCTGTTAATGCCGTAAAACCCACACCCCCACAACAACTCAAGATCGCCATTTTTTCTGACAATGCACATAACCGGAACGCGATTAAGATCGCAACGGGCTATGATCACGTTGAAATTCTAGAAAACACCACTCAGGTCGCATCGTGGTTAGACCACCATCACAAAAACTCAACTGGATCAGTTCTCATTGTCAACGATACGCTCCACGACCCCAATTTGATCTACTCCTTTGCGAAGCAATCGACGAATGTGAAGGTCATCTGTGTCTCAGAGACAGACGAACAGCAGTTGCCCAACCCTACGATCAAAGCAACTTCATTTAGCCAGGTACGCCTTCGCGCAATTGATGTTGAACTCGAAGCAATGATCAAATGGCTGGGCTATCATCGTGCAATCAGGCAAGAAAAAGGGACGTTGATGGCTCCAAACAAAGACACCCGCAAACTTTCGATCCTTGTTGCAGAAGATAATCACGCTAACCAAATGGTGGTGCGTAAGATTCTGACCCATGCAGGCCACAATCCAGTCATGGCAAATGATGGTGAAGAAGCTCTTGAAGAGCTGTCACAGCAGAATTTTGACGTCATTCTTCTTGATCTGAATATGCCACGCATGAATGGATTTGAGGCCCTTAAATTTATGCATTTTTCATTGCATGACCAGGATATACCGATCATCGCGTTGACCGCAGATGCAAGTATGGACACAAACAAGAAATGTCTCGATGCTGGATTTGATGCCTGCATCACCAAACCATACAATCCCAACACTCTATTACAAACCATTCAAAAATTTACATCAAGCGTTCCAGAAACATGCCGCCCACAGCCTCAAAGGTTGGATCTTGAAAAAGAACCGGAACCAGTGCACTCAGCCTGCAAAAACCCGGCTAACGAAACATCCCAGGACTCTCTAAAGTCTATTGATCTTGATCGTGTTAAAACACTGGCCAAGCTCGGTGACACAAAATTCTTCAACGACTTGATCAATGAGTTTGACAGCGAAGCCTTGGAAATTCTGTCACAATTGCGTATGGCAACAGATGCACACGACCTCGAAAACATCCGAACGTTGGCCCATGCACTAAAAAGTAGCGCTATAAATTTTGGCGCGATGAATATTGTACAAAAATGCGAGCTCCTGGAATATGGAGATCGCCAAGATATTCTCAGTTCGGCAGCTGCGGCTGTTGCTGATCTTCGCACCGACTACGAAGAGGTTCGCTCAGCTCTGATTACCCTCGCTATGTCTCACTGCGACACCACGAGAAACTTGTCGCCGCAAGTCAGTCACTAGAAACGCGTAGAGCAGCCTGTGGTTGGTTAAACGCAAGCTGCTCTTATTTATGTGTGCATAACAACACTAGATCTGAAATGTCAGTTTGTTGCGCTACCTATATGGGTTGTGCTTTGCGCATTTGGGCGTCAACAAGCTTGATCATTTTGTTGAGGTCGCGGTCTGACAAGCGCATTGCTGTCTCAACCCACAAATCTGTAATCCGCTCAAATTCACCAACACTGAATTGGCGTGCACAGCGTAACGCTTCACAAACAGCCGCTTGTGGTCGCGCGCGTTTTTGATGCTGAGAGATGTAGCGTCGCGTTGCCTCGATTGCGCCACCCGGCGGCACAACCTCATCAACCAACCCCATTTCATGCATCATATGGGCTGAATAGGTACGCCCGCTTAAAAGAAGTTCATCAATTTGGGTTTTGCTTAAGCGACGAGATAAGAAATTCACTGCGCCCATTCCAGGAAACAGACCAAATAGGATTTCTGGAAATCCAAATTTGACATGATCCTCTGCGATAATCACATCGCAGGACAATGCGGCCTCAAATCCTCCACCCAGACAGCTTCCTTCAATGGCAGCTATCGTCACGATGGAGCGCCCATAGCTATCTGCATTGTCACGCACAACATCAACACACAGCTTGGCATAACGTTTTAATTCATTTCTATTTTTCTCGCGTACAAGGCGATTGAATAGACTCAAGTCTCCACCGAGATTAAAAGCACCGGGACTTTTCGAGGCGACAACCATGTAGTCAAATTCTGCGTCTGACGGCGCATGATCCGGCCACTGATTTTTGATAAAAGCCTGCATGATGCGCAGCTCATCCAACAATGGTTGAGAAAAACACGCCCGTCCGCGCGGCTTGAACCAACACCAAAACGTGCGTTGTTCGGCATCGAGATCAACCAGAATTTCCTCGTAAGGATGTGTCACAAGGCTCGCAATAGGCAGTGCAGGTTGATTGCCGACAACGACATTGTCGGAAAGGCCAGGCATTGGGCCTCTGCTGTTGGAAGTGAGCCCGTTGTGCTGTGCAGAAAAAGAATTTCGATCCATTGCAGGTACGCTCTCAAAACGCTACGATTAAAATTACAACTATAGCGTGTATTTAATATTAAAGCTATACTTTAAAGTGTATTATTTTGAAACGCGGAATGGCTCAATTTTTCCAGCCACAGACCCTCCTTCACTCAACTAAGCGTGCGCGTCTTGATCTCCCGTTGGTCAGCACTCCATCGCGTGCACAGGGCTCAACCATCAACGGATAGGCACAACAGATTGTTCAAATCATCAGATCACGGGCCTAGATACTATGGCCTGAACCTGCTCCATTAAAGGCTATCTGTAAGGCACTGAAAGCACAGCAAATGTTGGATTTCCGTGTCAACGAAAGGAGATAAAATCATGGATGTTCAAAAACACTGGACAGCATTTCAGGACTTGGTCGTGGCATTCGCACCCAAGGTACTTGCGGCGATCGCAATCCTCATTATCGCTTGGATTATCGGCACCTTGTTATCTAAGGCGGCGAACTATCTCATCACCAAATCCAATTTTGGCGACGATGCGAGCGCGCGCTCTGATATGGGTTCAGCAATCGGAAAGGCGCTGTTTTGGGTCACGATGTTGATTGCAACCCCCGCTATCTTGGGTGCAGTCGGCATGCAGAGCCTTATGGAACCTATGCAGGCGATGGCCCAAAAGTTCCTTGGATTTATTCCAAATGTTGTTGGTGCCGGCCTAATCTTCGGCCTTGGCTATGCTGTTGCTACGGTCGCCAAACAAGCACTCACCAGCGTGTTGAAAGCAGCTCAGGTTGACGATTGGGCTGAAAGCGCAGGTTTAAAATCCGTAACCGGAAGCACGGGTATTTCCAGTTTTGTTGGAACTCTTGTGTTCGCACTCATTATCGTTCCTATCGCAATTGCAGCACTTGATGCACTTGGCATGGAGTCAATTTCCACCCCTGCAAAACAAATGCTACAGAGCTTCCTTGATGCGATACCGAGAGTCTTTGCAGCAGCTATCGTTGCTTTGCTGGCGTACGTTATCGCCAAATTTGCCTCTGACACGCTGTCCACACTCTTGCCAACTGTTGGCTTTGATCATGTGGGCAAACGACTTGGCCTAACCGATGAAGTGCTCGGCGGAACATCAATGTCACGTGTTGCTGGCATGTTGGCATTTGCAGCGATTATGATCTTCGGCCTCGTCGAAGCCGCAAAGCTATTGGACTTTGAAATCGTCTCAAAAATGCTGTCGGAAATCTTAGGTCTTGGCGGACGGGTTCTCCTTGGTAGCGTCATTATCGGTTTTGGTGTCATAGCTGCGGATTTTATTGCGTCTCTAGTCGCCAAATCGAAAGATGCTAAAGTGATTGCCACGCCACTTAAAATTGCAATCATTGTCCTGGCAGCGGCCATGGGCTTGCGTCAAATGGGTCTTGCAAATGAGATCATCACCACAGGCTTTACAGCGTTAATCGGCGCGCTCGCTGTCGGTACCGCAATTGCCATTGGCTGGGGTGGTAAAGATGTGGCGGGGCGCTTACTCGACAAGTGGACCCGTAACCTCTGATCCTGAACAACACGACATACAAAACACACATTACGCAATGAGAGCGGGCCGGTAGTAATCCGGCCCGTTTTTTTTGGAAGACACAGTCAGATCGTCTTCCCGTTGATCGGTTCTAGCCCGGGGGCAGATAAGACATTGAGTAAACCGCGGCGTGCTGCGCGCCGTAGTTAGCAATGGAGTAGGCGTCGAAAAATCGGATTTGGGCCTGCATTCGGTGAGCTCGTGGCTAAAATTAAGCCTTGTAAGCCGCAGAACGGCCAGTTCCAGGCCATTCTGGCTTATGATGATTTAGCTTGCCTTATGGTGGCCCGGGCCCTCTGCTATTCCACGGCCTAAGAAAATATAAGGCTTCGACGGATCGTACTCAGCTCAACCGTTTGAGAGGTACCCATTGAGCCAAGCGGCATAAGACATATGAATGTGCATGAGAAAAAAGTTGGCATATCGCCACCAAACATAACCGCCACACCTCAAAGTGCAGGCGACCTAGATGCTGGCAAAAGCACTCCCCAGGCGCGACCGGCGGTCCCACCGCCTAGCAAAGTAGTGCGTCGCCTCCTTCAAGCTATTTTTCCCATACTCGTCATCGCGCTCGGCTATGCCACCTACTCCTATCTGAAGCAAACGCGGCCTGAAAAAAACAAGCGCCCAGCTCAAGAACGGACCTTTTCCGTCAAGAGCATTCCAGCCCGCGCTGAAACCATCCAGCCAAAACTAAAACTCTATGGATCTACCGTTGCAGGTCGCCGCGTTGATATTCGCGCGCTCGTTGCCGGACGGGTTGTTGAGGCAAGCAGCGCACTCAAAGAGGGAGGCCGTATTAACAACGGTGACATGCTACTGCGCATTGATCCCTTCAGTTACGAAAGTGCTGTTCAAGAATCCAAAGCCTTGCTGGCAGAAGCCAAAGCCCGTGTCCTCGAACTAGACGCTTCAATTGCAAGCGACACGACATCACTTAAATCTGCCAAGAAACAAATGGAACTGGCACGTACAGATTTGGAACGTGCCGAACCGCTTGCCCGCCGCGGCACGGTTTCAAAACGCACTCTCGATGAACGCAAGCAAATTTTTCTGCAGCGCGAACAGACCACCGACCAACTTTCAAATTCGATCAAAGTTTGGAAGGCAAAGGTCGCCCAGCAAAAAGCTATCATTGCGCGATTGACCTCCTCGTTAGCGCTGGCGCAACGGCGCCTAGAAGAAACTTCGCTTAAAGCACCGTTCAACGCTTATGTAGCTGATGTGACCAGTCAAGTCGGGCGTATGGTGGGCGCCAACGACAAAATTGCAACTTTGATCGACCGTGACTGGATTGAAGCAAAGTTCACGCTCAGCGATGAACAGTTTGGCCGTATCCTTGGCGGCAGTCAGGCACTTGAAGGTCGCGAGGTTGAAGTGGTCTGGGTGCTTGGTGAAAAAAAGATTGTTTACCCTGCCACTGTTGAACGTGTTGGAGCTCAGGTCAACGCGACAACAGGCGGCGTTGAGGTCTTAGCTCGCCTCTTAAACCCCAACCAACCCATTGCGCTAAGGTCAGGTGCATTTGTCGAAGTGATGGTGCCAGACAAAAAATTTGTAGATGTGTTTCGCGTACCGCCGACCGCACTTTATGCCAGCAATACAATTTATGTGATTGAAGATGGTCGTCTATCGGAACGTTCAATCAAAGTTGTGGGCGCCGTCCAAAATGATCTTCTCATTGAAGGCCCCATAAAATCAGGAGCGCGCATTTTGGCAACACGGGTATCCACGCCAGGTAGCGGCGTGCGGGTCCAAGAAATTGAGCAAACGAATTGATGGCGTCTTCAAAACAAAAAAGACCAGCATTCGGCAGCGGCGTAATTGGCGTTTTTGTGCGCCATCCAACCGCTGCCAACCTTTTGATGCTCATGATGATTTTGGTCGGCGTTTTTTCAATCGCAAAACTCAATCGCCAGTTTTTTCCAGATTTTGAACTTCCCACCATTAGCGTCTCCGTGCCATGGCCAGGTTCCAGCGCCGAAGACGTAGAGACCAATATTCTAGACACCTTGGAACCTGAACTAAGGTTTCTTGATGGAGTTCACGAGGTCACATCCATTGCGCGCGAAGGTGCCGCGACAATCGTGCTCGAATTTACCTCTGGTGCGGATTTGCAAAAAGCACAAAGCGATGTTGAGCAGGCTATTGGACAGGTGGTGACGCTACCGGAGGACTCTGAGCGCCCAATCGTCTCTCGTGCAACGATCTTTGATCGTGTCGCACGTATTGCTATTTCAGGCCCTTTCAGCGAGCAGTCCCTGAAAAAATTTGCCAAACAATTGCGTGATGGACTGCTCGCGGCTGGCATCGATCGCGTTACGTTAGATGGCGCGCGCGATGAAGAGATATGGGTGCAGGTGAAAGAACGTGATCTGCGTCGTTTGGATCTGACACTCGATCAAATTTCTCAGCGCGTACGCCAAAGCACACAAGATCTTCCTGCAGGTCGACTGGAAGGCGATGTCGAAATACAATTGCGCGCCAAGTCAGATCGCAAGACACCAGAGACCATCCGCGAAATTGAGATCAAATCTCTTGAGACAGGCGAAAAAGTATTCCTCAAAGACATCGCGACCATCGAAACCCGCTTCGAACGCGAGGGAAACACAGCTTATAACAAGGGCGAAACAGCAATCGAGCTGACCGTCAAACGGTCGCTATCTGGCGATACCATCGAGATGATGGGCATCATGCAAGGCTACCTCGAAAAAACGCTGCCGACATTGCCGAAGTCTCTCAACGTCAAAGTCTATGACATCCGCGGTAAATTCGTCGCCCAGCGCCTTGGCATATTAATGAAAAATGGCCTGCAAGGGCTGGTCCTTGTGTTGGCGATGCTGTTTATTTTTCTCAACGCACGAATTGCTTTTTGGACAGCTGTGGGCATTCCCGTCGCATTGTTGGCTGCCCTTGGGGTGATGCTGGCCACAGGCCAATCCATCAACATGATTTCCATGTTCGCACTGATCATGATGCTCGGTATTATTGTTGACGATGCTATTGTGGTTGGTGAACAAGCCGCGACCTTAGAGTCGCAAGGCTATTCGAGTATTGAAGCGGCCCAAAAGGGTGCCGAAACAATGCTCCCGCCTGTAACTGCTGCCAGCTTGACCACCATGGCGGCATTCATGCCCATCTTATTCATCGGCGATCGTATCGGCGACATCATGGTGGCGATCCCGTTGGTCGTCCTATCTGTCATTATCGCGTCTTTAATCGAGTGCTTTCTCATCTTACCAGGCCACCTTCGTCACGGCGGCAAGAAAGCCCACGAACCAAGTCGTTTGCGACAACGCTTTGACGCGTTATTCGCGCGCTTTCGCGACGGGCCGTTTAGACGCATGGTGACTGTGGCGTACGCCTGGCGTTACACAACAGTGGCGGTGCTTGTCGCTTGTTTCATCGTCGCTGTCGGAGCGCTGGTTGGCAAACGCGTCGTCTTTCAGTTCTTCCCCTCTCCTGAAAGCGAAAACGTCTCAGCGAAGGTGGATTTTGCTGCTGGCATGCCTCGCAAAGACAGACAAGACGCCCTCACACAGCTCACCAAAGCACTTTATGCGCAGGAGAAAATTCTTCTTCGCGCACAAAAACCCAAAAATACGAACACGGTTTCCGACAAACTGCAGTCCACACTACCAGAACCCATTGCCGCGTTTTTTGGACCTGCAAATGCTGGCGCAAACGAAACACGCCTAGTTGACGCTGCCGTCAGCGTGATTGGCCGGGCCGGACGCGCGCAGGGTGAAAACCTTGGTGAGGTCAATGTCCAGCTTACGCCGAGTGAAGAACGCGATGTACGCACCAAAACAATCATCCAAGCATGGCGCAAAGCGTTGCCAAAGATTGCAGGCGTTGAGCGTGTTGCGATCGCAGGGCGCCGTGGTGGACCGCCTGGGCGCGATGTTGATGTACGGCTCCAAAATGCTCCAATTGAAATTCTCAAACAAGCATCTGAAGACCTTAAACAGGCACTCGCGAGCATACCCGGTGTGTCTGCCATTTCTGATGATATCCCCTATGGCAAACAGGAATACGTATTTGAACTGACACCGCGGGGACAGGCCCTCGGCTTTACAGGTGCAAGCGTTGGCAGCCAAGTGCGGAACGCATTTGAAGGTGCCATTGGAATCCGTTTTGCGCGTGGGGAAGAAGAAATCACGGTCCGTGTCATGCGCGCCCAGGAACACCCCGGCAAACAAGATTTGGATCAGTTATATCTGGTCAGCCCGTCTGGTACGCGGGTGCCTCTTAAAGAAGTCGTATCGATGAGCGAACGGCGTACGTTCTCCATTGTGCAACGCAAAGATGGTGTGCGCACAGTTGCAGTCACAGGCGACATCGATCCTGATGTTAACACGGTGCAAGATGCCATTGCTCTGCTTGAAAAGGATGTAATGCCTGACCTAGTGCGGAAATATAGCATTGACTACACCTACAAAGGCCGCGCCGATGAAACAGAAAGCTCGTTCCGCGATTTAAAACAAGGCGCGCTGTTAGCACTTTGTCTGATTTACATTACGCTCGCCTGGGTCTTTGGCAGTTACTGGAAACCTTTTGCGGTAATGCTCATCATCCCATTTGGCTTTGTTGGTGCCGTGCTTGGCCATTATGTAATGGGCTACAGCCTCACTATTATTTCCATGATTGGTTTGCTTGGCCTATCCGGCATTCTGGTCAATGATTCCATCGTGCTGGTATCACGCATCAAAGAACGACTGGCAACCGGAGAGCAATTTGATCTGGCCGTGATTGGCGGGTCACAAGACCGCTTGCGTGCCGTACTGTTGACATCACTCACCACAATAGGTGGTCTTCTGCCATTGTTGTTTGAGACCAGCCGCCAAGCCCAGTTTTTGATTCCTATGGCCGTCACGCTTGTCTTTGGGCTTGCAGCTGCGACGATCCTGGTGCTCGTTTTGGTGCCTGCGCTGGTCGGCATTGGCGGCGATATCGGTCGCTTAGCAAAAATTTTAAGAGGCTCAATCCTTGAACCTAAGGGAGCAGGATAAATTGCATCCGGTCACATCAAGCATTCCGAGTCCCCGCTCCTACCCTGAAGCCCTACATCAAACTGAATCAAACTGAGGGATGGGCTTTACAAGTAGCCATCGCCGTCAATTGCGAAACCTATGTGATTTACACTTCAACAATATCTGTTTTCGTGCTGTCGATAAAAGCAAGAACGTCGTTCCGCTCTGTTTCGGGTAAAGAGAACTTGTCAAGCGTTGCTTCTAGATGTCCAATGAAGGCCGCCCAGTCTGCAGCGCTAATCCTCATTCCAATGTGAGAGATCTTCATGTCGCGGCCCGTATAAACCATTGGACCGCCAGCTTGAGCACAAAGAAAATCAATCAGTAATTGCTGTTCACGCGCGAGACCATCGTCACCACGGTGCTCCCAAAAACGCCCGAGCAGTGCATCGCTCTGAAGGCGAGGTAAAAGATCTGAACATACCGCAGCGATGGCGTCGTATCCACCAAGTCGTGCATAGAGAGAGACTTCAGACATTGGCAGGCTTCCTCATATTTTTTTTAAACTAGAGCATTTTGCAATTTGAGGGAAAGCATAACATTCTGTTCGAATGATCGGCCTCACGAAAGGTCAAGTGTCAATATGGCCTAACGAATTACGCAACTTGTTTGAGAAGGCTGGCCCAGCGTCACCACTCGCAGCTCCAAGATGGAGGTGTGAAAGCTGTTAATCACTGAGCACCAGACAGTTTAGTGGCTCGTCCCGTCGGAAAACGTGATTTTATTCCAGACATTATACTTCCCCGATGGTTTACGCATCGGCAATCGTCTTACTTCTTTTAGTGTTTGTGCATCATAAACAATGATCGCTCCATCGTTCTCCCAGACCGATACCAGTGCGTAGCGGCCATAGCGGTCAAATTCCACATGAGCGACGGTTGCGCCAGGAACCGGTCGAAGTGTTTTTTTGATCTCAAGTGTCTGCTTGTCGATAACGTGCACTTGATCTTTATTGGGCCCGAAGAATACATCGGCCCACATGAAGGGTGTTTTGTCATGGCTACGCAAAAAGAAGCCAGGACCACCGGTCTTGATCGTTTCGACGATAGACCAATCGGTAACATCAATAACGCTGAGCTTGCCAACTTTAAGGTGTGGTGTCGCCATAACACGGCGACCATTTCGTAACCAGCTGATCCCCGATCCAAGGTGAGGCAACCCAGCCAACGGAAGTTGAGCAATCTCCCGACCAACAATCAGATTAACAACTACGGCATGCGCTCCGTCACGTGCCGCACCAACAAGGTTGGTGTATTGTGGATCAAAGAAAAAATCATCAATTGGTTCTGACAGACGGATACGACGACGCGCAAACAGCCCCTGTGATGATGCAAGACCTTCAACCATACCTTGTTCATGGCTATGCACATAACCTTCAAAGACAGGGTCTGCATCGGGGTCCGTGGCAATTTCCCAGATCTCCGGCACGTCTTTCAACGCAAGAATAAAACTGTCGCGTGGCGGCGCTTGATAGACAGCAGACACGCGCGAAGCTGCGCCGTTGGCATCGGAAATCTCAAATGTCCGAGCCACCGAGAGGTCATTTGTGGCTAAGATTGTCAGCATATTTGGCAAATAGTTGGCAACGGCGAGCCAGCGGCCGTCTTTTGAAATCGCAATATTGCGCGAATTGATCCCCGCACGAATGCGACCGACTTCAGCAAGGCTCCAAAGATCATATTTTTGGACCCAACCGTCACGTGACATGATGAAGACATAACGGCCGTCTGGTGTAAATTTTGGCCCACCATGCACTGCAAACGGGGTTGCAAACCTGTCGAGCGTCTTAAAGTTATCTCCATCCAGAACGCTGACATAGTGATCGCCAGTTTCAACAACCAAAAAGAGATTGAGAGGATCTGATTCAAAACGTGGCTTTTCAACCGGCTTGTAGCCATCGTTCAAGCGCTTGCTTCCGCGAATATCTTCGACGGTCCATCGTGGAATTTTGGCGAGCGGTGTTTTGAGGAAATTCGCCAGAGACGCAATGTCATCTGGTGATAACGTACCTGCAAAAGCTGGCATTTGCGTTGCATCTCGCCCACGGGAAATGACTCGCTCGACTTTTGGACCACGCATTCTTTTTAAAGTTTCGGGGATCAGGGCAGGACCTGTTCCACCGAGACGGTCAACGCCATGGCATTGCGCACAGTATCGAGCATAGGTACCGGCAACATCTGCCCCCGCACACGTTGCCCATGTCAATCCGATAGCCAGACTAGCTGAAACGATGCGCAGGATCATGGCTCTTGCCTCTAAACGGTGTCACGACAAGTCGCTCCGAGTCTTCACTCTTAGCCTCAAGCCCAATCTCGGCATCACCCAAATAGCAGGCAGGGTCGGCAGCCCAAGGATCTCCCGTCAGTTGCAGTGCGCGAATCCGCGTGTTGCCACCACATACTGACTTGTAGGCGCATGCACCG
Source organism: Hyphomicrobiaceae bacterium (assembly GCA_021775735.1). Taxonomy (GTDB): domain Bacteria; phylum Pseudomonadota; class Alphaproteobacteria; order Rhizobiales; family Hyphomicrobiaceae; genus JAHZKN01. The sequence continues at coordinate 23,291 of JAJFHG010000026.1, read as the reverse complement.
CAGCGGCCCTTCAATGGCCGTGGGCGGGTTCGCAACGCCGCCAGCATTGGATCGGATACATCATCCCAGATCTCTCTGAACGGCCGTTTGCGCACACTATCAATCTCATAATCAGACCAATATGTGTCGGGATGAACAATGCCTTGCGTATCAATATTGGCAACGCCCAACCCCGACGAGTTTCCACCCCAGGCCTCCAAATGCCTGCGCACATGTGCAACGCGCTCAGGTGAAGCAACACTTGACGCCCAGCGCAAAAACGCCACTGCATCCGCATCGTTGTTGCCCGTAACAATTTCTAACGGTTCGCCTCTTTTGGCGGCCACCCAGGCGCGATCAATAAGCATGTCGACCGCAGACCGTGTCACCGACCAGTCGGTATCGTCGCCGCGATGTTTATTTCCCCGGCCGGCGTAGACAAGATGGGAAAGGTAAAACTTCTCTACACCTTCACTTTCGGCCAACGACAACAGATCAGGTAGCTCTGCGGCATTGTCGCTTGTCAATGTGAACCGTAGGCCCACTTTAATACCGCGCTCTTTGCACGCCCGCACGCCTGCAAGAGCTTCGTCAAACGCACCAGCCTTACCGCGGAACCAGTCGTTTGTCTTACCGATACCATCAAGACTGATACCAACGTAGTCGAAGCCAATGTCTGCAACTTTGTCAGCTATATCACCAACAATCGGTGTACCGTTCGTTGATAACGCGGTGTAAAGCCCATAGGACTTCGATCGATGCGCAAGTTCTAGGGTGTCAGCCCTTGAAAGCGGTTCGCCGCCGGACAGGATCAAAGCAGGGATCTTATAGGCGGCCAGGTCGTCGAGAACTTGATACGCTTCCCGTGTGGTCAACTCACCTGGGAAGTCGTGATCTGCCGCCACCGCATAACAGTGACGGCATTTAAGATTACAGCGCCGTGTCAAATTCCAAATCACCACAGGTCGGACCCGCCCCTTGCGGGCGCGCACTGGCGATGGATTAATCAACTGCTTCATGTAATGGGACAGTCGGAACATGAACCTAGACCCCCTTGCGGGACAGTCGAAGCCCCGTTTTTTTTAGAATGCGCTTCGAATAAAGGATGTCGTTTGAGCGACACGAGGGCCCTAAAAGTTTGGCGATGGCCGCACGCTTGCCCTCAACTTCATCGCGGGAGGATCCGTGGACCATCGCGAACAAATTGTAGGGCCAGTCCGGCAATGCCCGTGGTCGAAGGTAGCAGTGGCTGACGTAGTCAAGCGCACCGACTTCTGCGCCTTTGGAACTGGCGGATTTATCCTCAATATCCCAAACCGTCATGCCATTAGACGTCATCCCCAAGGCGTAGTGATTTGGTGCAGCACCAATCCGCCGGATCACACCCGACTCTATCAGTCGACCGAGCCGGTTAATCACATCTGCTTCACTGATGCCGATCTCACTAGCAATCTTCTCATATGGTGCTTCAACGATTGGCAGCCCAGCTTGCGTGGCTTCAATCAATTGCAGATCGAGAGGGTCGAGAGTCATCATGCTGCCACCTTGAAGCCAATAAAAAACTCCTCAAGCTTGGGGAAACATAGAACTTTCACGCCGGTTTCTCGTTCTATGTCACGTACCACTTCATCAATCCTCGCATTGGTCTGTGTTGCCAGGACGAACCACATGTTCAAACGATGTGCACGTTCGTAATTGTGCGCGACTTCTATGTGTGCGTTGACCAAATTGGCGACTTCGTCAAAATGGTCTTGCGGCACGGCCATCGCGCACAGGCAGAATGCACCTCCCATTGCGCTTGCGTCAAAAAACGGTCCAAAGCGCGTAAAAATTCCAGATCTTCGAAGTCGATCAACGCGTTCAACGACGTTACGCTCACTTATGCCGAGCTTTTCACCGACGTCCGCAAACGGTCGCGCCACAAGTGGCAACCCGTCCTGAAGAAGGTTGATGAGTGCAGCGTCGTGCTTATCCATATTGATCTTTGAAAGCGCAGAATTGCGGCCTGTCATGCTGCCTCCATGGAAGAAATCAGCATTGCTCCCGTCTGCTTGAAGCAACGGGTGCTGAAGAGGATTCGACGCGGGCATGTATTCAACCCTGTGGTTTCAGTAGCTGCCGCAATAATGTCCAAGGCCTCAGACCGTGCCTTTGCATGCACCATACAGTAAAGATTATACGGCCAATCGGGCTCAACACGTCTGCGCCGGTAGCACAAGGTTATACCCGCGAACGTCGCCATAGCAGTACCCGCGCGATCGACAACGTCTTCGGCAACGTCCCACACCACCATCGCATTGGATCTCCACCCGAGAGCGCGATGGCGCACGATGACACCAATACGCTTGATAATCTTGGCTGCGCAAAGTTGCTCTAAGCGCAAAAGTACGTCTGCCTCGGATCGGCCAAGCTTGGTCGCAATCGACTGGAAGGGTTGTTCTTCGAGTTGCAAACCCCGCGTCAACGTCTGCACAAGGTGGGAATCTCCATCCTTGAGTTCAAATGCAGCGCTTTTCTCATGCGCATCGAGGGCTTCGCATACTTTGGTGCCGCGCTTGTCGAGAGGAAACCCGAGGTCAATATGGTAGGACTGCTCCAAGTTGAGGTCAAAGACGCGGGCGCCCACCCGCCTTTCGATGCGCGCGAGTGTCGACGAAACGTGATCGCGGTCAGGGCCTGTGGCAACAAACCAAAGGTTCAGTTTGTTCTCGCGCAAATACAAATGATTCACACCTGCTTCATTACCGATAACAGAGGCAGCCTCATCAACTTGGAGAGCCGGGACAGCAATTGCAGCAAGTGTGCTGGCGCCAATGATGTTGGGACGGATGACGCCTCCAACACGTGAAACGACACCCAATTTGGTAAGGGACTTCAGGCGTGTAATGACATCGGATTCAGATATCCCTAAGTCGCGTGCCAATACCGAAAATGGACGTGAAACCAAGGGCAGTTCACGCTGCCAGTCGCTCAGCAGCCGCATGTCGATGGGATCACGCACACTTTGTTCCATGCTCAAAGCCCCGTTCGGTTGGCTCGAGATGCGAGAAAAATCCCGCTTGGCGTTTTTGCCGGTATTTCTGCAAGCTTTGTGAAATCACGCGTATTGTAAACTTGAACAAGGTTTGAATCTCGAACGGAAACCCAAACTTCATTTCCGCGCGGCAGAAACTCCATATGCAGGACCGCAGGTCCTGGCTTCAACTGATGCACAACCGCTGCAGTCAGCGTGTCAATCACCTGGATCGTGTCGTTGTTGGGGTGGGCGAAGTTCACCCATACATGACGACCATCGGGTCGCGCGACGGCAAACACTGGCTGGCCGTGAACTTTTGTCCGGCCCACTTCCTCTAACGACCGCTTGTCGACCCACAGAATTTCGGACCGACCGACGGCCGGCAAGACAAACCGGTCTCCAGCAAGTGCCCAGCCCTCAAGATGGGGCATCTTATAGACCGGTAGTCGCGTTTCACCGCGTCCATAGCCGGATAAAATCCTGCGCGGTGAGATAGGCTTTTGCCAAAGATCAAATACGGACATCCCGTCTTCACCGAACAGGCCCACCATGTAGTAACGCCCGTCGGATGTAATCAAACCATCGTAGGGTTGCTTTCCAACACCCTTGATCTTTGTGAGAACAGGCGTTGCACCGGACGAAAAGTCAGCAATCCACGTCTCACCAGCATCCCATAGCGAAAACACAAAGCGTCGCCCTGGAGCATCTACGAGCCCGATCGTCTTTGAAACTCCGTTCGTCCACTTCGCTGGGATGTCGGCCACCATCTTGAGCGTTTTAGAATCAAAAACACGAACACCACCTGGTTCATAATTCGAGCAGGCGACCAACGTCCCGTCGTCAGAAATAGCGCCGCCTATTGAATTTCCAGCCTGAACGATGCGCTTGGTCACCTTGCCCAAAAGGAGATCAATTTTTGACAACCCACCATCACGACCGAACACAAACGCAAATCTCTGATCTGATGAAAACACAACAGACGCGTGTGAAAGATCGCCCAAACCTTCGACCCGGGCGACAGACGCGCGTTTGGTTGTATCGATAATCAACACAGAGGCCGTTGATCGTTCAATGACTAACCCCAGGTTTCCTGTTCCCCGGAGGGGCTCCTGGCCGGGATGCGCCACGCCAAGCCCTGACCACAAGAACAAACAGATCATACTTGCGAATAGTGCGCCACACCGCATCATTGCCGATCTCCGTCTAATAGGTAGTCGGCGATCCAACGCGCTTCGCGCTCCGTTAACAACGGCCGCCATGCGGGCATTGCGGTGCCAGGAACGCCATCAAGGATCGTCTTGGCCAAAGATTGAGGCAAGCGGCCAGCCAAGGTTGGTGCGCGTATATCTGGCCCCAGACCACCTTTAAGAGTCATACCATGACACGAGCCACAATCGTGGAGCACCAATCTTTCCAGTTCGCGGGCCCGCTCAGGGTTGATTGTTCCGCCGAGACAGTCCGCTGCACCTGCACTCATTGCAGCTAGCAGTGCAAGGAGTTCTCTTCTAGCCATGAACATAGATCCGATCGGTTGCCAGCATCTCAATGGCTTTGGCAAGGCGTTGCGGACGAGTTTGCTCAATGAGGCTAACAACATGACCAACGATGAAAAGTACGGGACCAGAAAACTCCGCACGTCTGATATCCAACGCAATCGATGCAAGGTCAGATATGAGGCGCTTCTCGCGTGGTGTCGTCCCGTTGTTAATGGCCAGAACAGGCGTCTTCTGCGACAAACCAGATGATGCCAACTGATCCGCAATTTGAGCGATATTTGCACTCCCCATGTAGATGACCAGCGTCGTATTGCGATCCGCTAGGCCATCCCAATCCAGTTCAAGCGGCAAGTCCCCACGACAATGCCCCGTAACAAAGCGCACACCTGTGGCAAGTCCTCGATGGGTAAGTGGAACACCTGTAACGGCTGAACACCCCTGCGCCGCTGTAATGCCAGGGATCACCTCAACTTTCAGCCCTGCTGCAGCAAGCTCCATGGCTTCCTCTGACCCACGTCCGAAGATAAAGGGATCACCACCTTTTAGTCTCGCAACAGTGTGACCTTGCCTAGCTTCGTGAACCAGGATGCGATTGATCTCTGATTGTGGGATGGGGTGGCAGTTCGGCGACTTGCCGACAGAGATGAGTCGCGTCGTCTTCGGGACGAGTTCAAGTACTTCATCGGACACCAAGCGATCGTGAACAACGACATCAGCCTGCGCGAGGGTTCGCACTGCCTTGACTGTAAGCAAATCAGGATCGCCAGGTCCTGCTCCAACCAGAAAAACATGTCCTGGTTTGTTCATGGTGACCTCACAGGTCTTTAGAGAACTTACAATAAAGCTCAGGACGCGACCGAATGATCGCGTCCTGAACCCCTGATGTCAGTACACGTCGGCACGAGTGTTGAAGACATTGAACTTTCCAGTTGGCGTAATAAGCCTCTTGTCTTTGATCACATGTTTCAACTTCAGTGTCTTGTCATCAACAATGACGATTGCGGATTCTTTGTCTTTGGCATTCCAGACTGAGAACCAGACTTCATCGCCAGCCGTGTTGTATTCACCTTGAACAACACGAGGTTGTCCTCCGCCTGAGATCTTTGCCCACTCGCCAATTGGCAGCGTGACGAATTCAGGCTCGTCTTTGTTGAGCTCACTCACCTTGAATACTGCCACTGATGCTGAAATTTCAGCTTCTGGGTTAAGGACGGCATCGACGTAGAGGTTGTTAGACTTGGGATGCGACTTGACGAATAGAGAACCGCCACCCAATGCCTCAAGCGTTTGCACAACTTTCCAGGCCTTGTCCGGATGCCCTTTTGGGTCTGTGCCTATAAGTGCAACGGTCTCGTCTCCCAGATGTGATGTTGCCCATACCGGACCATGAACGGGGTGTTTGAGGTTCGCACCACGACCAGGATGAGGCGTCTCACCGCCTGTTTCTAAGATCGACGTTAAAGTGCCCTTCTTGGTATCAACGACGACAACCTTGCCACGCGCATTGGCAGCGGTCAGGAAATAACGCTTGGTGCTGTCAAATCCGCCGTCGTGCAAGAACCGTTCAGCTTCGATCGTCGTGACCTTCAGATTCTTGATGTCGGAATAATCGACCAGCAGAATCTTGCCGGTTTCCTTCACGTTGACGATAAATTCCGGGCGATAGTGCGAGGCAACGATGGCTGCAACACGTGGCTCTGGATGGTACTCCTGCGTGTCGTAGGTCATACCACGTGTCGAGACGACCTTCTGTGGTTCCAGTGTGGCACCATCCATGATCACATATTGTGGTGGCCAGTAAGCTCCCGCAATTGCAAATTTATCTTCCCAACCTTTCATCTTGGATGTCTCAACCGACCGCGCCTCAGCACCTATTTTCACTTCGGCGACTGTCGCAGGCGTTTTCATCCAAAGATCAATCATATTGACCTTTGCGTCACGACCAATAACGAACAGGTAACGACCAGACGCTGAAATCCGGCTGATATGCACCGCATATCCAGTATCGATAACGGTAACAATTTTCTTTGATTCACCATCGATCAAAGCGATCTGTCCTGCATCACGCAACGTGACCGAGAACAGGTTGTCTAGATCAAGAGTGTTCATTTTTTTCGTGGGACGCTTGTCAACAGGAACAGCTACTTTCCAGCTTTTGCGTATGTCAGCCATACCAAACTCGGGTGGCTGAGGCGGTTCGATCAGGAGGTAGCGAACCATCAGATCGACATCATCTTTGCTCAAATCACCAGACGTGCCCCAGTTCGGCATCCCGGCAGGCGACCCATAAGTAATAAACGTATGTAAGTGCTTATAGCCACGCTCGCGTGTGATGTCGGTGGTCAGCGGTTTTCCGGTTGCACCTTTCCGCAGAACGCCATGGCACCCCGCACAGCGCTGGAAATAGATCTGTGTAGCCTTTTGGAATTCTTCAGGTGAGATTACCGGATCATCTGGTTTTCGACCCGGAATAGTAACTTTGATTTGACCGAGCGTCGTGAGGCTCGGGCTATACGCGGCAGTTGGCGTGCCGCCGTGCTCTTTCTTTTGTTCTTCAGCACTACCAGTACCGGCAGCCAGAGAAAACAAAAACATGGTGCCGACCCAGAGCGCAATGCTGCGTGGCAGCCTTAAAGTTTGCGTACCCATTTCAATATCTCTCCCTACTTCCAAACTGGATGTAAAGAGGTTCGCGCATCGCGCGGCGCGCGCCTTAACATCTGTTAAAAGATGAAGTATTCGCGGCCGCCGCGCGGAAGGGTCGCACCGCAAACCAGATCAGAGAAATATTGCTATTCGCCCGCGCCACCGACGTAGCTGGCCGCAATCGTCTGTTGCGTGAGCCTATTTCAATGCGCCAACAATCTTACACCCCTAACAATCGATGCAGACGCGCATCCTTTGTCTTGAAGTGGTTTACGAACCAGTCCCGCACAGCATCTGCCAGGGTCGACTTATAGTCTAAAGCCTCATTCGCCTCGAAGGCGTCCATGATGTCTCTAAGATCATCCAAAAGTTGTTCATGCTCACTTTTATGTGCTTGATACTCGTCATACTTGTGTTTTCTCATCACTGTTTCTTCGAGCGCAAAGTGCGACGAAATATTTGTAAAGACATCACCTAAGAACCCGCGCACCTCCTCTCGGGAGACATCTGTACCAAGTTTTTCATGGAGCGTATTCAGTAGATCAATAAGCTCCTTGTGCTCATGATCAACCTCCTCGACACCTGTTTCGAATTCCTTGCGCCAATCTATAAGTGCCATTCTTCTCTCCTCCTCAAAATTCTTCTCTCCTCCTCAAAAGAAGACGAAGCCGCCTTTATCAGTACTAAAATCAATGGCGAGACTTTGATAAGGCGCAAACGCGACCTGCTTCGTCGTCTCATAGTCAAAGTCGCCCAATCCTGGCGTATCTTTCAGTCGAACCGTCACAGAATGATTGCATGCTGAAACGACAAATTTTTCGTAGATGCGTGCCGGCCCATCGCGGGATAAGCCAGCCGGCTCAACAACGGCGTCATAAAGTTGGTTCCCATCGACCAGGAGTTGGATTCGAACCGCCACGCGCTGACGCGCACACGTATTTGGCCGGCGTTCGTTGGCCGGCATCTTGGCAATCTCTTGCGGGGTCAGGCGGCGGCACTTCTTGCTCCGCTGTCCGCTGTGCGCAAGGCTAAGTTTGATTTGCGCTTGGTTTGGTTCGATCTGCTGATAATGGGGCCAGCTCGCCAATGCCCCGACACCAGCGCAAAGGATAACATAGACAATCACCTGCCCAACCCATTGCATGGCAGCTCTAAGCATGGGACTTGCTCCGCTCTGCAACTACACGGTCGTTCTTTCGAGCTTTTCTGTTCTTTTGCTCTTCAAGGTCAGCATCAATCTTCAAGAGCAAGTGTTGTAGGTTACGTCGTCCATGCCGACCAGCCCAAATTACCCTTACCTGGTCGTCAGACACACGTTTGCGCAGATACGGATCTCGGGTACGCCCCAGCCGACCATTAGTCCATTGGACGCCGAAGCGATAATAGCAGCTATTTTCTGCGCACCCAGCCACGACAATACAATCCGCAAAGCCTTTCGTAAGCGCATAGTCAATAAACGCTGGCGGTAGCTGGCCGATACAGCGCACTGGAACCGTCGCAACTGTTTCATTGGTGACTAAGAGTTGTGGCAGGCAGGGTTCACATCCAAAAATGATGACTCTGCGATCCCCTTTGAGATGCGCGGCAGCGGCATGTAACGAGGTACGCAACTCTGCCATTGAAGCATCTGGAAGATCAATACCCGCAGATAATTTCGAACCAACACGAAAGGGCATTGATGTCGGGCAGGAACCCGCACAAATGCCACATGATGTGCACAACGACGGGTCGACAATAGGCTGTCTCTCAAAAGGGAGCCCATCCGTACGCTCAACCATCGTAATTGCATCATAAGGGCAATCGTTAAAGCAGCGAATGCATCCGTTGCAGTTATCTAGATCGACAGTTGCGGGTTGTAAGCGGCACATCGGTGGCAACCAGGGAATGGCAACAAATAGAAGTGTCAGAATCGCCGCCCCTCCCCAGGTGACCGCCGTCGGCATGCGTTCCAATAGTGGGAACAACGGAAGATAAAACCAATCCAATCCGAGTGACTCAGGGACTTGTGCAAGATTTGCCGGCCCCTGACTGACAGCTGGATGAACGAGGGACAACACAAGCATCGAAGCAAAAACACCGGCCGCCAATCCGCGTGGCGGATTAATCCGTGGCCTGGTGACACGTTGCAGATGGATCCAGAGAAAGATCAACAGAATCAGCGGAACAGCAATGTGAATAAAAACCATCAAAGTAAAGAAACGATCTTCGATCGCGCCGGGGTGCAGAAAGTTCCGCGCAATCGGCTCGCCGAACAAACTAAGACGGTCCAACCACTCCGTCGATACAATCGCCACGTACTGCGCGAGTCTATCCCAAACAAGCCAATACCCAGTTATCCCAGAAACATAGACCATGCCTATTATGACCACGCCGGTCACCCAGCTAAACCAACGCACGCCACGGTAATGATCCAGCCCAAATTGTCGCAACAAATGGAGAAACATCACAACAACCAATCCATCCGATGCATAACGGTGCAGGCTGCGCATGACACCGGCGGCGTACCACTGATCATTGGTCATGTATTCAACTGACGCATAAGCGTCCTGCACGCCGGTATCAAAAAAGATAAACAGATAGACGCCGCTTACTGCGATAATCCAGTAAAAAAAGAAACCAAGCGCGCCGAGATTGAGAAGCGGATTCCACTGCGCCGGAAAAAAGCGCGCAAGGCTGCTTTCTAACACGTCAAAGAAAAAACAGAGGATCGAACGGACGGCGGTCATTATGGGTGCCCGGCCTCGCTCTCGCTGGCCCGGCGCCACTCACGCACAATTGCAAAGGCAATTAGACAAAGACAAGCAAAACCGATCCCCAAACCGACAAACAACGAATAGTTGAAGTAATAACGTTCGGCGCGCGGATCATAGACGGTACAAAAGAATTTGAATCGATTGATGATGTCGTCAAAGGACTTCAACGGCGCATCAACACCAAATACTAACTTTTTGAGCGGCTCAACAATAACCGGTGGACTAAAAACAGCTCCATAAACTTGCCCATGCAAACGCCCGTTGGAATTAACCAGGCTCACTTGGGAGAAGTGATCGAAGCCGCCAGGTCGACTGTAAAAGCCAAATCCGACAGCACGCGCCAAGGCATCGAGGCTATCTGAATCGGCAGACAGGAACTTCCAGTTCGGCATGCTTACACCACGCGCCTGAGCAAACGCCTTTAGTTTTTTCGGCGTGTCCTGTTGAATGTCGAACCCGACCGTGATGACCGAGAAACTATCTTCACCGAGTGCAGCACTCGCCGCTTCGACTGCTGGGTGAAGATTTTCAATGAGCGTTGGGCAGACATCAATACAACCAGTGTAGACAAGTGTTACGAGCAGCGGCCTGCCTTTGTAGCTTGACAAGAGAATAGCGTTACCATCGACGTCGGTAAGACTTATGTTTGGTAACGCCCGGCCTTTCGCGTCCTCCGAGAGCTCTACCAATTCACGCTGTTTCTCGCTTAGCGGGGCTTCTGCACTGCAAGGGTTGCCTATCACAACGACGCTAACGCTGATCAAAAAGGCCACAAGGGTATGCATTAAGCCCCCTGCGCTATGAATCTGTCGAGCATGATGCCTGCCAGCAGCAGCAGCAATTGAACAAGAGAAGCGAGAAAGTTCTCAATTGCCCGGCGCCGCGTGGGTGCAAGCACCAGACGAACGCTTGTACACACAAAAATTACGCCACCCACCACCGCGAAGGCAAGATAAATTGCACCCATCCCATAAAGTGCGGGCAATAACGCGATCAGCGCCAGTGCAATTGTGTGTGCCAAAACAATGCGTGCGGCCACCTGATCCCCAACAATCACCGGCAGCATTGGAACCTTATTTGCTTTATAGTCGTTATGTGCGGCGATCGCGAGACTCCAGAAGTGGGGCGGCGTCCAAAGGAACAGAACGATCGCCAATAGGATCGATTCAGGGGTCAAAGACGGGTTGACACTCGCCGCACCAGCCAGGACAGCAAAGCTACCCGCAAGGCCGCCAAATACAATATTGAGCCACGTCTTTCGTTTCAGCCATAACGTGTAGATGATGGCGTACGTAAAAGCGCCGAGAAACGTATAGAACGCCGCCCAGCCGTTCGCCGCCACTGCTGCCATTGCAACTGAACAACCAAGAAGGCACAAAATACCGGCAAGCCACGCCATGTCGGGTTGCAAGCGACCGCTGGCAAAGGGCCGCCCCGCCGTGCGCGGCATCGCTGCGTCGAGATCAACCTCGGCCCACTGGTTGAAAGCACCTGCGGCACCGGAGGCAAGGAATACCGCCGCAGCGAGGATCAACATGTTCTCCGGCCCAGGCAACACACCTGGCGAGATTGCCATCCCACCAAGGGCGCTCAGCATGATAGCCACCGCGATACGTGGCTTGAAGATGCCAACGTACTCTTTGGCGGTGACTGCCGCGCCGGCTGTTGTCTTCTCGATAGGCGCCGTTGTCATTACGACCCTCATCTCCTGCAGACCTAATAAGGCATATAGTTGCGCCTAACTGCCGGAGGTTCAGCTCAATGGCCAGATCTCAGACAGATACTTCCAATTCACGAAGTAATAGAGCACGAAGGACAAGAAGAACACAGCAACCAAAATATAGGTTCCTGGAAGATGCCACGTTCCCGCATTGCCGTAAGTTGAGACAGCGTCGGTCACTTGCTTTTTAGGCATTGGTCCCAGACTCTCAACGATGTTCTCTGCGGTAACTGGCTTACCCCAAAGCACCGTCCCGACTGCAATAAGAACAAACAGAATGCCACCAATGGAGGCGATCACCGCAAAAATTCCATTGAGTGCAAGCATCAAGTGCGCCGCAGCAGGGTAACTGAACGACATCGGCGCATCAGCGAAACCGATATCCCAGTGACGGCGTGCAACGCCAAGTGTCCCAGCTCCCATCATAAACAACGATATACCGGCGACACCAACTGCGAAAATGTAAGGCTGGAGCCTGGCAAGCTTAGGCCACACAACCTGCTTCTGGAAGATGAGAGGCAAAACGAGATATGTGAGCGCCATGAAGGCAAGCGTCGTTCCAGCCACCACGGTCGCATGGAAATGCCCTGGAACATAGATTGTGTTGTGGAGCATAATGTTGAGTTGTTCAGTGCCGAGAACCACGCCTGAGATACCGCCAAGGAAACCAAACATTATAAGTGAAAGGAACATACCGGCAAAGGCTGGGTTGCCCCAAGGCGCTTTACGCAGCCATTCAAACGCCCCACGCGTATAGCCATTGCGACGCTGTGCTGCTTCCACTGCACCCGTCACGGTCATGCCGTGGATCATCGAACCGAGGACGGCGAGGTAAATCGCGTAGGACGTATTGAAGATCTGCCATTCCTCTGAGAGCCCCGGCTCAACAAGCAGATGGTGCGCACTCGCGAGTTGCAAAAACAGGATGTAAAGTAGAAACGCGGTGCGGCTAACTTTTTCTGACAACGGCTTCGCACCAAGGAGTATCGCCGCGACCGCATACCAAATGGCCACGTGAGCAGCAACATTGACCTGCTGCGTGCCGTGGCCCATCGCCCACCATACGAGTTTGTACATCACCGTGTCGATATGTGAGATGTAGCCGAGTGACCAGAGCCACGTCGGAAGCAAGATAATCGCACCTGCTGCAATCGAAAAAATTGCGATGATGCATGCGGTCAACGCACCGAACGTGACCAACGGTATTGACCCTTCATAGGTTTTTTCATCTTTTGCGATGACCAATGTACCAAGGAACATAAAGCAGCCAATGAGAGCGCCGACTGCAAACAAGATGATGCCCAAATAGAAATTCGGGTCGGCTTTCATCGGCACATAGCTCGTGAACATAACACTCGAATTACCTTGCAGCACCGCAACATTTGCGAGCACGGCACCAGCGATCATCAGGACGAAAGCAACCCAACCAAGTTTGGGCGTCGCCAACCGACAATTCAAAAGAACGGCAGAACAAAAATAGAGCACCGCCATTTCGAAGAAAATAATCCAAACGAGCAGTACATCGAGACCGTGCGCGGTCAGAGCGAGGTAGAACATGTCTGCTGGCAATATGTGTACCGTCTGCCAGCGCGTTAGAGCCACCAACAAACCAAACAGCCCACCAATGGCCAGAAACACGATGGAGGCGACTGCATTGGCTTTGATGAGCCTCTCAGCAGCAAGATCAATTTTTAGACCGGAAGCAGGACAGGTACGGAACTTGGCCGCGATCCCACCAATGATTTGTGTTTCAGCTTCTGCAATAGCCATTGCTACGCCCCCTCGTTAACGTTGTGTACCCTTCTCAACGACATGAATTCGGCCAATCATAGTGTGATGGCCGATGCCGCAAAACTCGTTGCAAACAACGCTGAAGGTTCCGGTTTCCGTAGGTGTCACCGTGAGCACATGCTCTATTAAAGGGTGAACCTGAATATTGATATTCACTGGCTGTAAAGAAAAGCCGTGCTGATAGTCCATTGACGACAAGTGGAGTTGGTAGCTCTCACCTTTTTCCAACTCAAGCACAGGCCAGAATTGCCAAAGCCGCGCCAGCATGTAGACGTCACCACCGGCAGGCGGTCGCACAACAGGGATCCCGGTGTCACCTTCTTCACGAACTTTGAATTGATCAGCAAACGCCTCGGTCTTCTCCTCGAATGCCGCGGGATCAATCCTGTATGCTGTGGTGGAAAGGTTCTGCTTTCCAACAACATGCCAGTAGATCATCATCGAAAACATAATGACGCCCCATAGGAACGCAATCACGATCCAAATAAGTTCGTCTTTTCCAACTTTCTGATTCCACCAAATGCGCTCTTCCGGAGGATGTATTGCCATGATTGTTGCCCCCTAGTTGGCGATCGGTATCTGAGTAAGCTCAATCAAACCCCACAGAATATAAAAAACTGTTGGAACGGTAACGCCTATGAAGAGCAGCAAGAACGGATTGTCGAGAACACGTTGCATCACCGGAATTCGTAAGCTGCGCTCAGGCGTCGGCACATCATCCGCTTGCTCAGTGGCATCAGTCATAGCCGCGTCTCCCTGCCCTAGTGAAAACCATTGCGTTGACCCCATGATGCGTGACTTGTCGTGCTTTGCACTTAACGAAAGTCAAGCCAGCTACACATCGGTGATAACTGTCGCAACAGGTAGGGAGTGACCCAATTGGCATGGTCGATTGCTGCGATCAACGACTTGATACGTGATGCATGGCAAGCTCCGTTGCTCGCCTCGACTAATAACTGATGCTGAAAGTTAGTATTTGCCGCTTAAATGCGTCCTGCACGGCGGTTCGGGCACATCACTATCGAGGGCCGGGTTTCACGATCGAAGGCTGACCTTCGCCGACGGAGAATGCCCGTGAGACAACCTAAGCTCTACACGCATCAATCTTTTTTATCTTCGTTTTTGTTCGCCATCAGTCCACGGGGCGCTTCGATCTTTCAGAACATAGTCCCTCAGGAGGGCAACATCCTCAATCGAGGCCTTATCGTGCAGAATGCAGACGCCGATCCCCCGCAGACGTTGGAAAGACCGCGAAAGGCTCTGCGGTTGCATACCAAGACGACCTGCGATTAGTGTCTTGTCGTAGGGCAGCGTCACCGCACAAGAGCCAGACTTATCAACGCAAAATTCGAGCAGAAACTCGGCCACCCGTTGCGCGCCCGTATGGGCTTTAAGCTGTTCCACCTGTGTCAAAAGCGAATGCAGGTGCCGAAATGTGGAGCTTAGCATTGCTAAACAGAGTTCTGGACGGTCTCTCATCATGCCCAACAGGACACTGGCTCGAACCTGGAGTAGTTTGCATTTTGTCACGGCGGCGGCAGAAACGGGATAGGCATCCTCTTGCAATACGACCGCCTCTCCAAAGCTTCGGCCGCGGGTAAAAACTCCAACGACAACTTCTGCACCAGTTGTGGTCACGCGAGAGAGCTTCACCCATCCGTCAAGAACTACGTAGACGGATTGTGCCGCATCACCTTGCACGAACAGCATTTCACCTGATTCGTAAGTCTTTATAGTTGCACGTTGAAATAGGGTTTCCACCAAATCGTCAGGCAAGCTGGCAAAGAGAGCCGCTTCTTTGACTGTCGCCAGATCAAGATCCTTGTGCATGTGTGTGCCCGCTGAAACAAAACGACAGTAAGACTTAACGACCCTTCTGGGACGAGGCCGCTGCACTGCAGTGGTCCAAGTTCACATCCCAGCTTCCTAGACGGCCCAAACAACAGGCCTCTCCGAATAAACAATACCTGATGAGCTGTCCGCTGACCACAGGTAAGCCGTCATTCGATATAGAAGCATATATCGCATTTTTTCATTGGGCTGCAATAGGTTGGCACCATGCGGTTAGCGGCCACTATGAACGCGAACTGTAGCAACTAAATGCTGAGCAAAATTCATTTACCGTGTCCAGCCCCAGTTTCATGTGCCAGTTCTTTGTAGAGTGTCGGGCACCGGTGGACGCATATTTAACGCCTGATGCGTGCGAATGTGATTGCACTGCTTGAGTCACTGATTGATGACAATGCAGGGTCGCCTTGGACGAACAGGGTGTCACCTTGTTCACACGTTTTGTTCACACTTTGTCAGGCGTTGGCCTAAGGCCGCATGATAGGGTGTTGTTAGGAATTTGAATTCCACTTAGGACAGCGTTTCTTTTAAGAGCTCGTCGAGCGATGGAGACAACTCTAATGCTCTCACAGCCTGCAATCCATCCTCGCTCATTTTACGTGTTGTCTTTTTTAGAATGCTGATGAGTTTCTCCTGGTCGTGTTTTTTACTGAACTCCCCTAGGTAGTATTCAACAAAAACGACCCCGACGACATTCTCAAGCCGTTGGCTATCAGCGTCTGATTTAAGATCTTTCTTTGCAATCAATCTACCCACTTGCCGTATCGCCAGATCTGAGTAACCGTGCTTAGACATAATATCTGCGGTCAACGAAGCATGGAGTTTGCGACACGCTAGCCTCCAAGCGTTATAACCAGATCGACCCGCCGGGTATTCGTCGCGCGGTATTGACCACCTGCGAATATGTTGAGCACGCGCCGCAATTTTGAGCGTCTCTGAAGCCGATGGATATAACTTGCCAAGACATTCCGTCATGCGTCGTGAATAGAGCTGCTCTTTGCTCACACGCTGTCCATTGACGACTTCGACACGAGGATCTTCTGAATTGACTTTATCTACGTCTGCAATAACTGCCAGAAAACGGCTTTGACTACTGTTCATGTGTTAAACCGATCCGGTTTCAGAGATAACTTGTCAGCCAATGACCCCAAGCGGCCAATCACTCGAGACTTCAATCGCTGATCAAGTCGGCGGCAATGTCGACCACTAAGTCGATAATCTCGAACGTGTTCTCGATGTTAAGGCGGTGGATCACACGATTCAGGTTTCCTCGCACTCAGCCAGCGCCTTCAATCGATCAAAATCTTGCACGCGGAGGCCACGCAAACCGATGGTCTCAATGACACTTTCAGATTTAAGGTAGCCGATCTCACGACTAACGGTCTCAATTGTCATACCGAGAAATTCGGCAATTTCGGTGCGCGACAATGGCAGGTCATATTGTCTGTCAACACTAAACTTAGCGTTCTTAATTCCCGTACTCTTATGTACACGCTCAACAAAAAGCTGGAGAAAGGTAGCCACCTTTGCGCGTGCCGGCAGACAGCCCAGCGTAAATATCCATTGGCGTGCAACCTCCAGCTCATCGTATATCCGATGCAAAAGGCTGTGTTCCAGATCGGGATATGCTCTCAGAATCTCTTCGAAAGGCTGCCGCGAGAAGCAGCACAAGCTGACATCGGTAACCGCTTCAACTCGCAGCGAGCCAAGATTTCCAAACGGTCGGCCAACAAAATCTCCCGGAAACTGCAATCCGACAATTTGTTGGCGTCCGTCACACTTGGTGCAAACAAGTTTAACAACGCCAGAGACAATAACCGCAAGCCATTTGGGCTCCTTGTGACCTTGGAGGATCACTTTGCCCTTTGTAAGCTGTTGGCGATAGGATATCTGATGCAGCTTATTTGCATCATGACCTTTTAATGCACTGCACAGCGCCTGTTCACGAATCTCACATTTGCGGCAGGAATTGTGCGATATCATGACTGAAGCTCTATCCACACCACAAACCAACACAAGTAACGCATCAAGCTCATTACTATGCTGGTAGCGCTGCAAGTCAACGCAATTTTGATACGCTTTGTGGCTAACCAGAGATTGTCGGTGTTGCGCTGGAGTTCAGGGCACGGGCGACTGCAACGATGAATAGGACTCCGCCTATGACGGCAAAAAAGGCCCCAATCCCGTTCATGTAAAGGCCGACGACCGCGCCATCGAAGAGCACAACATCACCGGAAGGTACCTTTCGCGGCGCACCGTAACCTCCTGCTAGAAACAAGCCGATGCAGGCCACGAACTGCCCCACGCCAAACAGCAGCAGCTGGCGGCGAAATGCAGTGGCTGATTTCACTGGTCTGGCAATTGCTGGCAAGCAGCGGCAAACAATAAGTCCCATAAGGGCAAGATTCACTGCAGCGATTACACCATGATAGTGGGCCGGTATACGCGTATCTGATCCGCTAATCATCAACCCCATGACGCCGCCCGCGGTGAAGACGATGACCGACAAGGCAACAGCAACAAATGCAGGTTTCTTCCATGGCAACGGCTTTGATGCACGAGTCTTCAGGACCGCGGAAACGCCGGATAATGCTACAAGCAGCGTTGGAAACCCGAGCACAAAAAGCAATCTGCGGAAGGCTTCCTGCTGAACCATCGAATAGGGATCAAAAGCTAGATAAATCAGCGGTGCTGGCAGTGCAAATAAGACCATAAGAATAATGGCTAAGCGAAACAGGTCAGCGTCGAGAGCGTTTTTACCAAAGCAGCTTTGAAACAGAATAAACCAACCTGTAACCATCATCAGGCAATTCAAGAACTGCAATATGTGTCCGCCACCCCAAAAAAGATCCGAATTGAAGGCCCGTGTCGGCGCGGCCCCCCAAATCTGAGACAGCGCCAGCGCAATGCAGAAAAGCGCGATAACATATAAAACGCCACCTGCAGTCATTGCCAGCGTCAGCGGTTCCGATCTCATCCATCCAGATCGCAGATTAAGAAACATCCGAATAACTGGGAGAACAATGCCAAGCGCAAACAATAAAAGACCAATGTAGTAATACGGGTGAACAATGACTGGAATGTAGTTATTCAGAGAGGCTTCGCTGCCATCTAAAAATGCTGGTATGAAAAGAAGCGGAAACGCGCAAACAACACACCGTGCGCCAATGCGCCCGAGGACTGCAAACCGTATCGCGTCGCCGTCTACATGCTCAATGGTTGCTAGCGACACCAGCATAGCGAATACGGTCAACAACCAGACAACCAACGAAAATACAACATGGATCACCAGCCCCTTGGCAAAGAAATCAATCGGCCAGGATATAATCGTCTCGACGCCTGGAATGCGTGAGACTGCTAGCATAAGAGCAAACACGCCAGCGATCGCCAGTGAGGCAATGGCCAAAGTGGCCCAGGCGCGAAGTTCGCTGCTTGCCATCGCTTGCCTTATGGGCATCGCGTGGCCTTGTTCAACCCTCTCAGTACTTGTGGCAGCCGTCATATCTGGCTTGTCACTTCCTCAAGGTTAGGGACCCTTGTCCGGCCAAATAAGCATAACCATAACATAGATGATGATCCCGGAGCTTGCGACGAAGAACCAAATCGGCCACGCCCAGCGCGCAGCACGGCGATGCTGTTCATAGTGACCAGCAAGACCACGAAAGATTGTGTAGGGAACCAGTGGGGCGGCAATGGTCGCGGCGATAATGTGCGCTGTTAGCAGTGTAAAGTAGATAGGCCGGATGAAACCTTGGCCGCCAAATTTCGCCAAGCCCGCTGCAAGATGGTAGGTTAGGTAAATAACCATAAACGCCACGCCCAAAACCGCGGCGCAGATCATAACTTTGCGATGAGCACCCTTGTTGCCACGACGGATCATCACGTAGCCAACCGCGAGCACGATGATGGTCGCCAAATTGATGACCGCCAACAAACTTGGCAGGTGAACATCACCTAACATACTGCCTCATGGGCCAAAATTGATGATCTTGTACATGATCGTCACATAAAACAGCGCCGAAATTGCGAAAAGAATCAACAGAGCAGTTCTGCGCTTGCGCCGCTTTTCGCCCGCGTCTTGATCATTCAATTTGATCGTTGTGGTTGGCATGTTCGAAATCCTTCTCGAACGATAGTCTGATCAATGCGGCTGGGGCATGTGAGCCCCAACCGCATTGCCGCCATATCGTAAGTTAGCGGTAGTTATATGGCATCCATTTCTCGTCGATTTCAATCGGCTTTGAAAAGTTTCCGTGCCCTGGAGGACTATCTGTATGGGTCCATTCAAGCGACCGCGAACCCCAGGGGTTGGAGCCAACGCGTGGACCTCGAATTGCAGAATAGATCCAACCCACAATCATCAAGATCACACCAATGCCAATCAATGCGGCACCAAAGGTCGCAACCTGATGGTAAGGCTCGAACTCAGGGAACATCTGGTAATCCCAATAGCGCCGCGGCATTCCGCGAACGCCAATGATAAACAGCGGCCAGAACGTCACCTGGGTACCAATCACTTTGAACCAGAATGCGGCCTTGGCCATGCCGCTATCAGCAGACCGGCCTGTGATTTTTGGGAACCAATGATAAACGGCTGCGAACAGGGCAAACGTTGCCATCAGCCCCATGATGAAATGGAAGTGCGCATGCACGAAACTCGTCTCCGAGAGGTGTACCGTCATTGACGTGATGGCGAGCGGAATCCCGGTCAAACCGCCGACAAGAATGAGGAACAGACACACCACCGCGTACCACATGGAAAGGTTGTAGGTGATGGCGCCCTTATAAAGCGTGCCCCAAAGCGATATCAGCACGAGACCAACGGGAAGAGAGATCAAAAGCGTTGAGATCATCATGCCAATCCGGATCCAATCCGGCATGCCGGCGATATAAAGATGATGGACCCACACTTCGCCGGTGATCGCAAGAATGCCGATGACACCTCCGTAAACAGCCGTTTTATAGTTGAAGACCATGTTCTTGGCCTGGGTGGCGATGATGTCAAACAGAAGTCCGACGGCGGGCAGGAAAATCACGTAAACGGCGGGATGCGAATAAAACCAGAAAAGGTTCTGGTAGAGCAGCGGATCACCACCACGCGCGGCATCAAAAAAGCCGGTGCCGATATACTTGTCTAGCAACAGCAGCGTCACGGCCGCGGCCAGTACCGGCACGAATACAATCTGAATCATGAAAGCGGCAAAGGTTGTCCAAACAAACATGTTCATCTGGTTCCAGCCCATGCCGGGCGCACGCATATAGATGATCGTCGTCAGGAAGTTAACGGCACCTAGAATCGACGAAAAGCCAATGAGGTGAACGGTAAAGACATATAGAGCCGTATTTGACGTCGTGGTGATGGAATAGGGCGGATACCCCGTCCACATGATGTCTGGTTTATCGGGAATAACAAACGTCAGCAGGGCCAACACGATGCCACCCCAGAACAACCACAGCGACAGCGCGTTAACGCGTGGAAATGCAACGTCAGGCGCACCGATCATCAGCGGAACCAAATAGTTTGCGGCAAACCCGGTGAGCCCCGGAATGAGGAATGCCAAAATCATTGCCGCGCCATGAAAATAGAGCGCGACGTTGTAGGCATCACCGGTCGACATTGCGCCGGCGAAATCAAGTACGAAGTAGTTGATGAGGCCCGATTCACCAGGAGACATCTGCTCCAGGCGTATACCGACGGCCATCAGACCAGCGACAACGAATGCCGCCATCGCACCGATAAGATAGAGGACACCAACCTTCTTGTGATCGGTTGTGAAAATCCATTCCCGGAGGCTGAATCCGGATTGATGGTCTGCAATTTCCGTTGCGGTCGTCATCGAACGTTCTCCCTTAACCGGTAATCGGGGCAATCCGGCGGATCTTGTGCCCTTGGTATTTTGTCGAGGAACTTATGGTTCCTAGCTTGTTTGTCATTTGCATCGCGAGACGCATCACTCGGCTTGCTTGGCGAGCCAGGTGTCGAACTCGGCCTGCGGGATGGCTCGTACTTCGGAATACATCTGCGAATGATTGGTGCCACAAAATTCAACACATAAGACATGCGACTTGTGCGGTTTGTCAGGGTAGAACCACATATAGGTGATGCGTCCAGGAATGATGTCTTCTTTCAGACGGTAGTCGGAGAGCCCGAAAGAATGGATGACGTCATTCGACGTCATGCGCAGAACAACTGGCTTGCCGACCGGGACAACAAGTTCCTCTGATTCAACTCCATTTTCGTATTCGTATTCGAAGAACCACTGATTGCCAGTGACTTTCACTTCCATCGCATTTTCCGGCACCGTGCGTTGGATGTTCCAAAGCGTCCAGCCTTTGGCGGCCAGAAGAAAGTCATCTGCCATGAACAAAGCCAACGGGACCAGTGCCCAAGCGAGCATCTTGTCCAGGTTCAATGGTACCGCCGTTCCGACAGCGTCAGGCGACTTTGCCCTGTACTTGATGAGGAGGTAAACAGCGACAACAGCAAAAACGCCGCCAATAATCCAAAGATCCCACAGGACCTCCGTCCAAGTATGATTCCATGCGTCCGTCGGACTTTGGATTTTTCCTTTTGTCGTTTCTGCCAACGCGTTCTCGATCAGACAGAACAATCCAATCATCAGAACACCAACGCCTCTAAGCCGTTTCCGCATTGTAGCGATCCCTTATTTTTTGTTTTCCCTTTTTGATGCGAAACAAAATGATCGAGCCAAAAAAAGTAGATAAACCAAAAATCAATGCACCCAAGCCAACGAATAATGGGATATTAAGCGCGTATTTGCCGTCCTTATAATTGTAACTATAACAAAGACTTATCGCGAAATTTATAACTTCTGCGGGGCGAAACTGGCCCTGTTTTGCGTCCAATATTGCCAATTCCACATCGCCAGCGTCGACGTCCTGCTGATAGAGAATGCGAACAAGCCGTCCTTGCGGTGAAAAAAACAAAAAGGCGCCCGGGTGCAAAAATAGACGATCTTCCGGCACCCAGAAAAACTTAAAACCAATCTTCTCAGTTTCCCGCTTCAGATCCTGTTCACTTTTAAACGTTGCAAACGTCCAATGCTTAGAAAGCGGCCCTGTTAAGTCCAAATGCCTTTTGAAGGCGCCGGTTGTTTTCAAGTTGTCATGGCGGTCAAACGAAAGCGTAACGATTTGATAGTCATCACCTGCCTTCACGCGCGTGAGATCGCTCAAACGTTCCTGCAGCATCGAATTGATGAGCGAACATGCACCATCACAGGAGTAATATGCGAGCACGAGAATAGTTGGCTTGCCTAGCATCTCCCGCCATTGAAACTCCCGGCCATTCTGATCAATAAGCATTACATCTGGAGTGATCTTTTCTCCCAACACTTTCGTTTCATCGATTATCATGATCTGAGGATCAATATTCGATGTCGGTCTGCGGAAATATTGGGCGTAAGCAGAGGTCGATATTGCGCTCGTGAACAGCACCACGCTTAGAAATGCAAGACTATACTGTTTCATTTGCGTCTTCCCCCAACTCTGACCCGTGAAGCTCACCAGAAGTAGACCTGAGATGCGACGAAGAACCAGATAACGTCGACAAAGTGCCAGTAGATACCCGCCACCTTGACAAACATGCTGTGGACGTTGCCGAACAGCATGGAGATGAAGATTGCAAGAAAAGACAGCAGACCGACGAGGACGTGTGACCCGTGAAAGCCGGTCAATGAATAAAAAGCTGAGCCATAGAGGTTTGTGCTTGGCAAGAACCCTTCGTTGACGAGATGGGCATACTCATAAGCCGTGCACGCCAGAAACGCCGAGCCGAGCACGATAGAGATGATGAGCCACAACTGGAATGAAGCCTTGCGGCCCAGATCGAGGAGATGTTCCGCGTAGTGATACGTCATGCTGGAGGCCACCAGAATGACTGTCATGATCAAAGGCAAGACGAGGTTGATATGAGGCGTCCCTTCGGGCGGCCATACCCCTCCCGAAGTGCCGTAACCAATTCGCATCGTCCAATAGCTTGCAAACAAGCCGATGAAGATCAGAATTTCGCCGATAATAAA